>CAWFUE010000066.1:0-198601 GCA_963818905.1 uncultured Acidobacteriaceae bacterium | reverse complement strand
TACCACCGGTTGAATCCTCAAACGTGTCCGGTCCCAGCTGGAACCAGGTCACATACCAGCCGTTTGTCGGGTCATCGGCGAGACTGAGGATCTGATAGATGCCGCTCCAGACTTGATAGACATCCCCGCCCGTGTCGCTGACGACACTTCCGTCGCCCCAGGTTGGATCGCTGATGGTAAAGACCGTCGTCCCACCGGATGCCGAGAGTACCTGATAAACCGTCTGCAATCCCGGCGGAAAGTCGGTTGTATTCGTGGCCGCGATATAAAGCTGCGCCCCAGCCGGAAGATTTGCTTCCTGGCGCGCTCCCCCAGTTCGATGTTCAGCATTTCGCTTTCGATCTGACTGCGTAATTCATTGCTGGCGCGCTTGAACTCGGCAAGAAATTTGCCCAACTGGCGACCTACCTCAGGCAGCTTGCGCGGCCCAACCAGTACCAACGCCAGAAGAAGAATGAAAATCATCTCTGGCATGCCGAGGTTCATACGATCATGATAACTGCGCGATTAGCAGTCAGCAATCAGCAGTCAGCAATCAACATTCAGCCGTCCAGGTGCGCTCGCGGGCACCGAGTGGCGATCGGGCGCTTCATCCAAAACTAATCGCTAAGAACTAATTACTAAATGCCAAGTGCTGACTGCTGACTGCTGAGTGCTGACCGCTAATTGCTAATTGCCAGTTGCTGGTTGCTCTCCTATAATCCGCGCATCCGTTTAAGGAGAGATCCGATTGCGCGGCGCGCCTCGCTGGTTCGCAGTGGCGGCCATCCTCGCGGTGGTTGCCGTGGTGTGTGCGTTCACGGTTCATCGCGCGCTGGCTCCTGTCGCGCTGACGGCGCAACTCTCCAGCGCCACGCTTCCTGCCGACGGCTTCTCTTCCACAGAGCTGACCATTCGCTCGCCGAACGGACGCGAGCTGCGCGGTTTGCAGCTGCAGATCGAAACGCCGCACAACGTAACGATTGAGTCACTCACGGTTGCGGGCGATTCAGCGACTGCATTCTTGCGCTCCGGCGTAATGCCCGGCGATGCGAAGCTGCGTATCACGGGTCCCGGATTCGCGCCGCAAGAGATTGCGCTGACCACGACCTCCATCGCTAGTGATTACGTTGGCGACGGTACTCCGGATTTCCTGCGCCTGCACGATCCCGCCGACCGGCTCGCGTTTCGCCGCTGGTTCACTTTGCTGGCGGAAGCGCAGTACTATCGCGACAAGCCGCTGCCGGAGATCGACGACTGTGCCGCGCTGCTGCGCTTCTCGTATCGTGAGGCGCTGCGCGAACACGACGCTGGCTGGTCGCGCACTGCGGCGCTGCCTGCCCCGGCTTCCTCCGGCGACGTTCAGCAGTATCAATACCCCTACACTCCGCTGGGAGCTGAGTTGTTTCGCGTGCGCGGCGGCCCATTTGCGCCCTACGATCTGCATAATGGCGCCTTCGCCGAATTCGCCGACGCCGAAACCCTGTGGCGGCACGATACGTTCACTGTCGGACGTGATCTCGCGCGGGCCCGTCCGGGCGATCTCCTGTTCTTTCGCCAGGACGGCGGCGAGCGGATGCCGTTTCACGCCATTATCTTTCTCGGCCGCAGTCAGGTTGACCCGGGCAATGAGCAGTTCGTCGTTTACCACACCGGGCCGAACGGCAAGTCGCCCGGTGAGATCAAGCGCTTGTCGCTTGCGCAGCTGCTGAATTATCCCGATGAACGCTGGCGACCGCTGGCCTCGAATCCGGCCTTCCTGGGCGTCTATCGCTGGAACATCCTGCGAGGGGACGAATGATGGCGCTTCGCAGCGAAAAGCAGATCCCTCGCGGGCCAAGGCCCGCTCGTGATGACAAACATCACGATTCGCATCACCGCTCGGTAACTGCGAGCATCGTGCCGGGTCAGGGAAATTGTCACTACGAGCCTGCTTCAGCCGGCGAGGGATCTCCTTTCGCTGCCCAGCATAAAAATCGCACAGCGATTCACAGTATTATCTGCCGTGCGATCCTTGTCCTGTTGTTGGTGCAGTGTGCCGCGCTTGCGGCCTTCGCTCAGGACACCGAATCCTGGTTCTCCCTCACCAGCCAAAAAACATTTCTTCCCGGCGAGAAGCCCGAGATCGCCGTCAACGCGCACAACGTCAAGCAGCTCGAGTTCCGCGTTTATCGTGTGAACAATCCGGTGAAGTTCTTCAGCCAGATGCAGGAGCTGCACAACTTCGGCGGACAAGCACCGGCGCTGCCCAAACAAGCGCACACCTGGCTGGAGAAATTTCACGCGTGGAAGCATCGCATCTGGGCGTGGATTCGCGACTTCATCCGCGCCCAGTTCTCGGCTGACTCGCGCCACCAGATTCGCCTGTGGGAGCTCGGCAGCAGCGAAGCGCCGAAGGGTGCGAAGGTCGAGAGCTTCGCGCAAGTGCCGGTGCTCAACCAGCAGCAGGTTGTCTCGGTGTGGAAGTGGACGGTTCCGGCGCATGAGCAGTGGGAAAGCTTGAACATCACCGTGCCGGTGAGCGACAAAGGTGTCTATCTGGTTGAAGCGACCGACGGCAGGCTGCGCGCGTACACCATCGTCGTCATCACCGACGTCGCCATCATCACCAAAGCCGGACAAGGACGCCTGATCAGCTTCGTGGTCAATCGCCGCAGCGGCGATCCCGTTGCCGGCATGCTGGTGCAAGTGTGGATCGATCAAAAGGAAATCGCGTCGAAGACTACAGACCAGCAGGGCCTCGTCGACACCGCAATCACCGTAGCCAAGCCGCAGAATGTCGCGGTGCTCGCGACCGGCAAAGACGACTTCACGATCAACACACCCGGCGCGTGGAACCTGGGCGACGATCCCAATCGCAACCTCAAGGGTTACACCTATACGGATCGCCCGGTTTATCGCCCCGGCGACACCGTGCACTTCAAGACCATCGTGCGCGCGCAGACGCCGAGCGGCTACACCGTTCCGCAAGGCCAAGAGCTCAGCCTGCAGATGCGCGATCCGCAGACCTACGAGGTCATGTGGACGCAGACCGTCAAGCTCTCCGACATGGGCACGGCGTATTGGAACTACGTGATTCCCGCCGATGCCAAGCTTGGCTCCTACTACCTGAATATGCAGACGGGCGAGCGCTATGTCGACGGCGCGAACTTCTCCGTGGAGGATTACAAGAAGCCGGAGTACGCGGTGAAGGTGACGGCGCAAACGCCGCGCGTGCTGCAGGGCCAGCCGATCAAAGCGACGATCGACGCGCGTTATTACTTCGGTGAGCCGGTGGCGAATGCCAAGGTGAAGTGGGTGGTACACACCTCGCCCTATTGGCCGATGGGACGCGGTGAAGATGAGGACCAGGCGCAGGACAATGGAGCTGAGGGCGAAGGTGGCGACAATGCCGATGCCGATGACGACACCTACGGCGGCGAACAGGAGCAGGAAACCAGCGGTACGCTCGATGCCGACGGCAAGTTGCAGATCACGGCTCCGACGCGGGTCAATAGCAAGCATCAGGACCTGGTCTATCGCATCGAGGCGCGCGTCACCGACGCGGGGAATCGCGAAATTTCCGGGCGCGGATTTGCGCTTGCGACCTATGGCAGCTTCTTCCTCACTGCCGAGCCGAATTCCTATGTCTACAGCAAGGGCAGCACGGCGACCATCAGCGTCACGGCGCAGGACTATGACAAGAAGCCGATTCAGACGGCGCTTAGCGTCGAGATGAATCGTTGGGATTGGCGCAAGGGCGCTGGACCGGTCGTCACGACCGCACAAGGGCAGACCGATGCTAGCGGCAAAGCACAGGTGAAGCTGACGATCCCCGACTCCGGCGAGTTTCGCGTGCGCATCACCGCAAACACGCCGGAGAAGCGCGAGGTCGAGGCCACTGCCTACCTGTGGGCGCCGGGCGCCAGTACCTGGTACGTCGGAACCGAGCAGGAGCGCATACAGATTGTCGCGGACAAGAAGTCGTATCAGCCGGGCGAGACGGCGCATGTGTTGATCGTCACCGGCAACGAACCGGCGTCGGTGCTGGTTACAGCCGAAGGCAATGCGCTCTATTCCGGACAGGTCATCAAGAGCGCGGGCGGGAGCGTCAGCGTCGATGTGCCCATTAAGCCGGAATACGCGCCGAATTTCTATGTGGGCGCGGTCTTCATTCGCGGCAACAAGCTGTACGAAGGCTCGAAGAGCCTGAGCGTCCCGCCCACTCAACATCTGCTCAATGTGCAACTGCTGCCGTCGAAGCCGCAGTATCAACCGGGAGAAGCAGCCAGCTACACCATCAAGGCAAGCGACTCCAGCGGCAAGCCGGTCGCGGCGGAGTTCAGTCTCGGCGTGGTCGACGAAGCCATCTACGCCATCAAGCCGGAGACCGCCGGCAGCATTGTCAATGCCTTCTACGGCAAGGTCTATTCGCAGGTGAGCACGGAGAGTTCGCTCAGCTACTACTTCAACGGGCAGGCGGGGAAGCGCGCGATGCAACTGGCGAGCGTGCGCTCGTCGAAAGCGATGGCGCAGCTCAAGCCCGAGCGACTGGTGCAGCCGAAGATCCGCAAGGCTTTCCCTGACACCGCGTACTGGGTGGCTGACATCCGCACCGCCAGTAACGGTCACGCGACTGTGAAGTTCGATTATCCCGACGCCATCACATCCTGGCGCGCTACCACGCGCGGCGTTACCCAGGACACCAAGGTCGGCAGTGCCGTCGAGAACACCATCGTCCGCAAAAACATCATGGTGCGGCTGGCGGTCCCGCGCTTCTTCCGCCGCGGCGATGAGATCACGCTCTCGACCATCGTGCAGAACTATTTGCCCACGGACAAGACCGCGCAGGTCTCGATGCAGTTCGAAGGGCTTCAAGTGCTCGAGGGCGCGCAACAGAATATCAACGTCCCGACACGCGGCCTGGTGAAGGTCGACTATCGCGTGAAGGTGTTGGATGTGGATTCGGCGAAGGTGCTGGGCAAAGCGTTGACCGATGTTGAAAGCGATGCGATGGAACTGACGCTGCCGGTCGTGCCGTTCGGCGTGAAGCTGGCGATATCGAAATCGGGATCCATCGCCGGCGCGGGAACCACCGACACGGTGCAGCAACTTGCGTTCCCCAGCGGCGCTGAGCAGAACACGCGCAAGCTGACCATCAGCGTCACGCCTACGATTGCCGGATCGGTCTTCGCGGCGCTCGATTACCTGACCTCGTATCCGTACGGTTGCACAGAACAGACGATGTCTAGCTTCCTGCCCGACGTGCTGGTCGCGGATGCGCTGCAGAAGCTGGGAGTGAAATCGAATATCGATCCCGCCACGCTGCACAAGCAAGTGCAGGCCGGGCTCGACCGGCTCTACACCTATCAGCACGATGACGGCGGCTGGGGCTGGTGGCAGACCGATGACAGCCAGCCCTTCATGACTGCCTACGTGCTCGCCGGACTAACTCAGGCGAAGGACGCGGGCTTCGATGTCAAGCAGGACGCCATCGACAAGGGACGCGCGTGGCTGCTGCCCGAATTCAACAATTCAACGAAGGTGCGGACCGATCTGCGCGCTTACATGGCCTACGCACTTGTGCTCAGCGGAACAGAAAGCAATGCGCAGATTATCGATTCGGTTTGGACGCAGCGCTCGACCCTCAGCGCGTACGGACAAGCTGTACTTGGCCTGGCGGTGCTGCAAGTCAACGCCAACGACAGCCGCGCCAAAGATCTGACCACGCAACTCGAAGGCGAGGCCAAGCAGGACGACGCGCAAGCCTGGTGGCCGAGCGATCAGAATTACCTGATGGACTTCTACGGCGACTCCACGCCGCAGTCCACCGCGTACGCGCTCAAACTCGTCAACCGCACTGATCCCAGCAGTTCGCTACTGCCCAAAGCCGCGGTCTATTTGGTCAGCCATCGCAGCGAGGGTTATTACTGGGATTCGACCGAGCAGACCGCGTTGGTCATCTACGGCCTGACCGATTATCTGGAGCGCACGCAGGAGCTGAGGCCGAATTACAGCGTCGATGTGCAGGTGAACGGAAAGAGTGTTGCGACCAGGAAGTTCACGCCGGCAGATGCGCTTGCTCCCGCGACCACCGTGACTCTAAATGAAGCGCAACTCTCGCCGATCGGCAATCAAGTACGTATCGTAAAGAACGGTGATGGACGGCTGTATTGGTCAGCGCGCGGCGAGTATTACTCCACTGAGAAGAAAGTCGTGAACACCGGCACCTTCCAGCTCAGCACGGCGCGGCAGTACTACAAGCTGACGTCGATACAGAAAGACGGCCGCATTGTCTATCACCTCGACTCGCTCAATGGGCCGGTGCAGGTGGGCGACACACTGGCGGTGCGCATCACCGTCGGCGGCAACGCGTGGAAGTACCTGATGATTGAGGACCCGATCCCGTCGGGCACGGAATCGATTGCGCGTGACGATCTGTACGAATTAGACGATCAGCCGACCTGGTGGTCGCGCTGGTATAGCGACCGCGAATTACGCGACGATCGCACCACTTTCTTCAACCTGTACTTCCCGCAAGGACAGCACGAATACGTTTACTTGCTGAAGGTCGTGAACCCGGGCGTCTTCCGGGTAAGCCCGACCAGCGTGCAGCCGATGTATCAGCCGGAATATCTCTCAACCAGCGAGGCGCTGACGGTGACGGTGAAATGAACGCGAAGCACAGAGGCGTCGCCGTACTGTGGCTACTGAATCTGTTCGGCAATGCCGCGCTGATTGCCGCGGTGTACTTCTGGCTGCTGCTGCCCGACGCTCACGGCTGGCAAGTGGCAGGCTCGGCGGTGCTCGGACTGGTCGTCATCTTCTTTGGTCTGTGGCTGCGCGCAGGATCGTTCGCTTACTTCCGGCTCGCAGAGTTCCGCGAGAGCGCGGCTG
Source organism: uncultured Acidobacteriaceae bacterium (assembly GCA_963818905.1). Classification (GTDB taxonomy): domain Bacteria; phylum Acidobacteriota; class Terriglobia; order Terriglobales; family Acidobacteriaceae; genus Bog-257. The sequence continues at coordinate 191,746 of CAWFUE010000066.1, read as the reverse complement.
TCTGGCGTGGGTTTCGTCACGCCATGCGACACATGATTGCGCTGGCACTGTGGGCGATTCCGTTTGCCGCTCTGGAGTGGTGGCTGTTTTCTCTGCGCAAGTATGCTCCGCAATTCGGGGTGTGGGCCTGGCAAAAAGGCTTGCATCTTGGCGGCCCGCGACAGGTTTATCACCTCGCCGACTGGCTGCTATGGCTCTTGATCTGGATATTGCTTCCGATTCTCTGGCTGCCCATCGCAAGTACGGTCGCCGCCGGTGGTCTGAAGGCGACACGAATGGCGCGGTCACTTCGCGTGTTGAAGCGGCCGGTGTTTTGGCTGTGGTTTGGCATACTGATGCTGGCCGGTGCTTATCTGCCGTACAAGCTGATCTGGTGGATTCCCGACGTAAGCACGATCACCAAGCAGGCCTGGAGTGCGGGCCTGCGCTTCGCACTGGGCTATCTGCTGCTAATTACGGCTTGGGTCTCGATGTTGCTGGTGGTCGGCGAGCGCGTAGAAAAGGAAGATCCGGAAGAGATCGTGTTACGCCAGTGACCCCACGATAATGATAAGCGAAAGCACGCATGCCTCCGCGCACTTCCGCGAGCCCGCATCCAACACTGCATGTCTAGCTTTCATTCAGACGCTCCTGCAATTGAGACTTGGCTTGCGAAATTCCCGCCGGCCGAACCGGATCCTGCGCCCGGGCCGAAGCCCGATCCCGAACCGGAGCCGGGCGACGATCCCGACCTTACGCCAGGCATGGATCCGTTGCCCGAGCCGCTTCCGATGTAGCCGCCAAATGTCAGCGTGCCGCGGCGCGTTGTGGCGTGCCCGCTACGTCAGGCGGCAATCCGTTCTGCACCCAGTCCAGCAAAGCCTCCTTGCCATGTTGCTGTGCAAGGTGCGCCACACGTCTGCGGGCCTCGGCGTAAGCCCGCCGCAACTCGTCTTCCGTCTGCGGAGCACGCAGCGATTTCTCCAACTCGGCAATGTCCATCGAGGCGGCACTGGATGCGATCGTCGCCTTCGGCGCGGTCAGATATAGCACCAGGCCTTCGCGAAGCCACTGCGGCGTACCGGGACGCGCGTAGGACTCAATCAACATGTGCAACAGCTCGTGATGAATGGTTTCATCGAGCGTTCCTGCATCGCGCAACACATCGGAGGGCTGCATCTGAATCGTGCGGCCACGTGTGGACGCTGCTATCCATCCCGGCTCGCCGCTTGAGTTACGAAATTCTGCCACCGTCGCATAGACCTTCAGCCGCGGCTTGGCGGGATAGAGTAATCCTGTGCTCTCCTCCGATTCGTGCATGTAGCGCGTGGCCACCGGTAGCAACCCGCGATCGCGATCGGGACGCGAGGTAAGCAGTTCGATGTCGTCATTCGCCAGCTGCTGCCACGCGATGCCTTGCGCCGAGATTCCTAGATGGGTACCGGGATAATAGAAGCTCAGAATCTCGCGATAGGTATGGCCCTCCTCACCCATTACCTCGGCGCCCACCTGGCAAAGTCCAACGCCATGCCCCGAACCGTGGCCTTCAAACAGAATGCGATCGCCCCGCACACGGACGTCATACCAGTTGCTCTTCAGCCGGTCCCAGCCAATGTGTCGGCCGACCGCGGAACGAAACAGCACGCCCGAAATCATGATGCTGCCGCTGCCGGTGATGCGAAGAAAGTCACTCCGGCCGCTCGGCGTGCGATGCACAATCGCGATCGCACGCAGCTTGCCGGGGACATCGATGCCATCGTCGGCGAGGGCGCGCTGTAACTCGGCACGCGAGATTTCGCTGCTCCATTGCGAGCTCCCGTTGCGGACGCAATAGCGGTCAGAGTGCTGCCGCAGATACGGCGCCGGCGCCTCGTCCTTCCCCAGGATGTAACGGCCATCTTCCGTGGTGCCACCACAGTTCGCATAATAGTAAGTAGCCGCAGGTTCGCCGTCGTACCAGAGAACTTCACCGGCAGTGGATTCAGCGATTTGGCGCAGGTGGGGATCGATGCCGGCGAGGCGAAGATTCTGACAATGGGTCGAGTCGCAGAAGTCGAAACCCTCGAGCGCGTGCCGGCTGCCGAAGTGCATCGCATACGTTCGAGCAGCCACAGACATTGCCTTCAGCGCTTCGTCAGATTTGAAGTTGCCGGTCTCGCCGGCCAGCACTGCGGCAACGTATTCCTCCATCGGCATGAGTGCGGTGACCAGCAGATGACCCGTATCGGCGCGAACTTCGATGGGAAAATCGGCGTGAATGGGCGGTGCGCCGTCGGCGGTTATCTGATACGTGCCGCTGATGCGGATGGTATTCGTCGCAGCAGACTGGCCATCGATCTGGACGGTTGACCCGGAGGCACGCGCCGCAAACGCAGCAATCGCCGCATCCTTGCAAGTGGCACATTTGCGGAGCTGCGCCTGGCCGGCATCGGCGCGAACTTGCAGCGCATGCTGCGGATGCAAGTACCAAAAGCGCACCCGAACGGCGTGAGGAAAGCTGCTGCGAGAATCTGTCTTCGCTGCGGGATCGCCGGAAACCGGACGCGCGATGCCTGCGATCAGCAACGTGAGCACGAGACAGCAGATCGCTCGCGGGCTGCAGCCCGCTCGTGATGACACCCACCAAGGGAAGATAACGACCCGCTTCATCGCGCCGCTCCCGGGCGCATGGCTGCGCTCTTTTGCGAATCGGCAAAGGCGGCAAAGATCTGGCGCGCCACGGCGGCAGCATCAGTCCCGCCGTGTCCTCGTTCCAGGAAGACCACCAGTACGATTTCGGGATTGTCCGCAGGCGCGTAGCCGGCAAACCAGGCATGCGTCCACGGCCCTTCGTCGGCGTTCGCTGTTCCCGTCTTGCCTGCGACCTTCATTGCCGAGGGCGGCTGCGCTGCGCGTCCCATACCGTACGAAATCGATTGCTCCAAACCTGCGAACAATGGATCAAGCATCGCAGCGTGGCTGGGTCGTTGCAACGCAAGATTGCGATAGGCGCGCAGCAGTTCCAGCGGCGTGACCTCGATTCCCCACTCGCCCAGCGCCTGCAATTGCAACTGCTCGGGCGATTGCGCGAGAGCAACCCGGCCTCCGACTTCGCTTTCGGTGACGGAAGTTACCGCGGTGAATCCGTCCCGCACCAAGCTGTCGTGCAGTTGCGTCGGAGTCAATCGCAATGCGACGGTGCTGAAAAATGAATTGCAGGAGTATGCCAGTGCCGCAGCGGGATCGAGGGGCTGCGCGGTTTGCGGATGAGTGCAATCGAGCTTGTGACCGCCGATGGAAACCGCTCGCTTGCACATCAATGCCGTATTGGCGTCGACTTTGCCTGACTCCAGCAAGGCCAGCAGCGTGAATGGCTTGATGCTCGAGCCGGGATAAACAACCCGGCGTGCCGCCACATCAAGACGGTAGGCCGCCAACACACGTCCGGAGCGGACATCCACAACCACCGCCGTACCGCTACGACCAGCCATTGCCTCGGCAGCGGCGCTCTGCAGCTCCTGATTCGCCGGCGCGTATGCGTAAAGCTGCGCGGCCAAGAACAGCCACATCGCAGCGGCCAGATTCAGGCGGAGCATGGCTCGATTGTAGTGGGCGAGCGGCAACTCGTGATCAGCAATTCGGCAGCAGGTGATGAGAGAACACGGTTGGGCACCTCTACAGCATCGTTTGAGCGGGCTGGACTGCGGGACTACAATATTTGTAACGCTCTTAATTCTCTGGTTGGGTGGAGGTCACCATGGAACTGCGGCTGACCGAGCACGAACACGAGTTGCTGCAGCAATTCCTGCAAGAACAGCACAAGCATCTTTTGCACGAGATCGCCAAAGCCGATCATCACGAATTCAGGACCGCGCTACGACACCGCTGCACCACGCTGGAAGGCATCCTGAACAAGCTGAACCAGCCAGTTCATTCGGCAGCGTAGTTTGACGGCGGTCGCTGAAAGAGTCGGAACAGCAGATCCCTCACCGACTGAAGTCGGTTCGGGATGACAAAAATAAAGGACTCGCAACGGCACAGCTGAAGCTGTGCCGCTTCAGAGCAGGTCAAAATCGACTTTATCAGCAGCGGCTGAAGCCGCCCTTCCAAGCAGGGTGTTCCAAAGCAAGATGGGAGAGCGGGAGCTTCTCTGCGCTCAACTCACCAGGTAATCCATTGCCTTCTCGCAAGTGTCGAAGACAGGAAGCTCGCGAGCCGAAAAGCTGCGGATGGATTCGTAGAGCGCCTTGGGCAGCTTTTCGGTGCCCACCCATGCCGAGCGCTTAATGTGGGGGCGGTCGCGCGCGGCAGCGATCTTGAGGTGTTCGACCGCCTCGCGGGTGAACTCGGCGCCGGTGAAGTCGGAAACCAGCAATACTGAACCTTCAGGCTCGCGGCTTACCACCTCGGGCACACGATCACATAATGCGGCTACTTCTTCCGCGGTGCAGTCCCTGAAATCTAATAACAGAATTCGTTTGTTTTGATGCGTGACAAACCGGATTCTGTCCACAAGCCCTCCTGTCCGGCGATGTGAGATCCGGCGCGCGCGGATGAGTTCCGCGCCCGGCAAGTGGGCGGAAGTTTACTGCAGAAACCGCGGCAAACTCAAGCGACATTTCAGCGACGGCGCGCCGTGACCTTCAGGAAAGCCGCGGCCGTTGCTTACGCCAGCAGCTGGGCAACCACCGCCTGCACGTGAATCCGGGTTGTGTCGAGCAAAGGAATCCCACTTGCCATATCGTCAGTTAGAAGCAAGGGGAGCTCCGTCCCGCCTAGAATCACGCCCTGAATTTGCTGCTGCTCCTTCATGCGCTGGACGATCGCCAGCACTTGCTCGCGGGTCTCGGGCAGAAACTTGTTAGCAAGCAGTTCCCCGACGTACTTCTCATGAAGCCACGTCTGCTCGTCTGCCTGCGGGACCACCAATGTAATGCCTTTTGCTGAAAACACCTTGGGATAGAAAGAAGCTTGCATGGTGAAGCGCGTCCCGAGGAGGGCCACGGTTCGCATGGCGCGACTGTTGGCCTCGGCGCACGTGGCTTCGACAATGCTGATGAGCGGTATAGGCGACCGTTGTTGCACCTCGTCAAAAACAATGTGCGGAGTGTTAGCGGCGATGATGCCAAAGCTGGCGCCGGCGGCCGCCAATTGCTGCAGGGCTGCGAGGAGGTATTCAATGACCTCGCCCAGCTGATTCGAGTTCATCCAACTCAGCAGCTTGGCAATACTGACGCTGTTGATCAGAATGGAAGGATAATCGTCGGGCCTCTGTTGACGATAGCCGGCGACAATTCCGCGATAATAGTCGATCGTCGATTCCGGCCCAATCCCGCCGACGATGCCTACGGACTTCATCGTGATTGAGTCTAACCCAGATTTATCGCGTCGCCCTTTCCAGCAAATACATGAACGAGCGGTAGACCTGGCCGGTGGCGCGGGTCATTCCGATCTCGCAGGTGCGGCTGCTGGAGTAGCACTCGTCCACATGAGCCGCTTTGACTTCGGCGGCTTCGCGCCGGGTTGCCGATTGTGTCAGTTCCGGAAGCAGAAACCCACGATCACCGGCAAAGGCACAACAACCCGCATCGACCGGAACCGTGACCGACTGGCTGCAAGCGCGGGCAATCCCCTCCAGCTTGGCTGCCAATTCCCATCTTCGTCACCGAACAGACGGGATGCAGCGCGACCGACTGCGACTTCGATTTGATCGCCAGCCTGGGAAGCAGCTCGTCGTGCACAAATTCGATAGCGTCAACAAAAGTCATGCGATCAAACAGCTCCTGATTTTCATCGGTCAGATAGGAGCGCGCGTTCTTGAAGGCATAGGTGCAGGGCGAGGTGTCAACCACAATCGGAAGTCTTCCCTGCTCCGACCATTTCCAGAAACGCTCGACGGCGGCATTGATCACAATTGCCTGCGCGGCGGTGAATCCTTTGGATGAGAAGGGCGTCCCGCAGCACGTACCTTGCACGTCACGCGGGATGTAAACCGGCACACCGGCTCGGCCGGCCACGTCGACCATGACCTCCATCAGCGAACGGTCCTCCGGCTCACCAGGAAGCCGTCCCATAACGCGGGATATGCAGGAAGGAAAATATACGGCTTTGGCTCGGGCCTTCTGCGTCCTGGGTACTGATTCCGCAGCGTAGGGAGTTTCGGGCGTCCATTCGCTCAGGTTCTCGCCCACAACGCGCTTCATCTTCCGGGTGAGTGAGCGCATGCCCTCGATGCCGATCACCTTCTCCGTAATATGTCCCAGCCGCAGCGCCAGGCGCACAGCTCGCTCGGCGAGAGCGAAGTTCCGCGCGATTCTTGCCGCCCAGGTGTGAGCGCCCGCCGAGGCGCGGACATTGCGGAAGCGCTTCACCAGTTGTCCCGTGTCGATGCCCACCGGACAGGCAGTAGCGCAAAGGCCATCGGTGGCACAGGTGTCGATGACCATGTAAGGAAATTCGCGGTCGAGATTTAAATAAAGCTCCGAGGCACTGATGGCTTTCTGCAATCGAGCCATCTCACGGCGAACCACAATGCGCTGCCGCGGGGTAAGCGTCAGATCGCGGCTGGGGCACTTGGGCTCGCAGAAGCCGCACTCGATGCACTTGTCGATCTCAGGCTCTACTTGCGGCAGCTGTTTCAGATTGGCGAGATGCGAGCTGCGATCGGGATTGATGATGACGCCGGGATTCAGCAGATTCTGGGGATCGGCCAACTCCTTCAGCCGGTGCATGATGTCGTACGCTTCCGGTCCCCACTCGGTCTCGACGAAGGGCGCCATATTGCGTCCGGTGCCGTGTTCGGCTTTCAGCGCACCGTCGTAACGTTCCACCACCAGCTTGACCACATCGTCAATGAAGTAGGAGTACTGGTCAATCGCGGCCTGCTCATTGAAGCTTTGGGTGATGACGAAGTGCAGATTGCCGTCTTTCGCGTGGCCGAAGATGATTCCGTCGTCGTAGCCGTGAATCTTGAAGAGCTTTGTTAGATCTTGCGCGGCGTCGGCAAGCGACTCGATGGGGAAGGCTACATCTTCGATGATGACGGTGGTGCCGCTCTTTCGCACGGAACCGACCGAGGGAAACATTCCTGCCCTGATTTGCCAGAGCTGCGCCTGCTCGTTCGCCTCATGGGTGAAGCGCGCCGGCTCGCTCAGTTGTAATCCTCCCACGGCGTCGGCAGCCAGCCGCTCCAACTCTGTGCGTTCGCTCTCGTTGGCCGATTGAAATTCGACCAGCAGTCCGGCAGCGTTTTGCGGCAGCGAGCGAATCGACGACGGCATTCCGGCCTTGGCCTCGACCGAACGCAGCGACGCGCGATCCATGATCTCCAGAGCCTTGGCTCCTGCCTGCCGCAACGGAACGATAGAAGCCGCTGCCGCATACAAATCCGGAAACAAGAGCAGGCCGGTATATTTCACCGGCAAGTCGGGCACCGTGTTCAACACTGCCTCGGCAATGAACGCAAGCGTACCTTCCGACCCGATCAGCACATGCTGAAAAATGTCGACAGCGGTATCGAAATCCAGAAAAGCATTGAGCGAGTATCCCGTGGTGTTCTTCGTCCGATACTTGCTGCGGATGCGGTCGCGCAAGGCCGGATTCCGCTCCAGCCGCGACTTGAGTTCGAGCAGACTGCGAGCCAACTGCGGCTCACGCGCATGAAATTCGTCGTCGGCATCGGGCTTGCCGGTATCGATGACCGTCCCCGACGGCAGCATGAACTTCATGGAATGCAACGTGTGATAGGCGTTCTGCTCGACGCCACAGCACATTCCGCTGGAATTGTTAGCGAGAATTCCGCCGATAGTGCAGGTAGCAATGGAAGCGGGGTCGGGGCCGATCTTGGCGCCGTAAGCCAGCAGCATTTGGTTGGCGCGCGCGCCGATGACGCCCGGCTGCAGGCGAATTTTCTTTCCGCCTTCTTCGACACGCAGGTCGCGCCAGTTGCGTGCCACTTCGACCAACAGGCCATCGGTGATCGCCTGTCCCGACAAGCTGGTACCAGCAGCCCGAAAGGTCACGGGTATGTGCGTCTGCTGGCTGAAGACAAACAGGGCGCGGATCTCATCGAGGCTTTGCGTCTGCACGACTGCTTTGGGGATGAGGCGATAGAAACTGGCGTCCGATGCCCAGGCCACGAGATCGATGGGCCGGACCAGGACGCGGTCGCTGGGGATGAGCCCGGCGAGTGCTAACTGAATTTGCTCTGACGACAGTTCTGCAGGGGCGAGCAGGGTTGCGGCCACAATAATTCCTTTCGATGCCGGCGGAGCGGCACGGCGGGCGCATGGCGCAGCAGAAGCATTTCCGGCGAGCCGCGCCTGATCAAATCTAGAACACGGGTTAGAGCATGACACTGAGATGGGTCACATCGGGCTGTGACGGAAGGCACAAGTGGCAGCGAGCGGCTAATCCGTCTTCAATCCACTGCCCCAGGATTGACTCTCAGCAGCCAGCCGCTTCCACCCCTGATATGCACATCGCTGCTGGATTGCAGTTCGATTTCCCCAGTGGATTTTCCGGAATGCACGATCTTAAGATCGGGCAACCCATAGGTTCCGCACGCCCAGGGTGAGAAGGTCCAGAGCGCCTGGCGGGCTTCACTCGTGCCGCTGCATCCGCGGTCGGATGATGCGGTCAGCTTAGCCGTCGTTGCGCCGTAATCCGTAGCCGTGCCCACGACCTGGTCGTCGTACACAACTTTACCGGCTCCGCGATAGACGCCCGCGCCGCCGATCTGAACCGTATTCCAATCGCTGGGCGAGGTGCCATAGTCGTCGATCGCATTGGTCGGCATCCAGGCCTCGTACACCTCGTACATGGACGCTACCGCGCGCAGGTGGGTTGAAATGGGCACGCGCTTACCGCGGTACTCGAGTTGATTGAATTTCAGCGTGATTTGCGAAGGCGATCCCGCCGATGCCGGACGCGCACTGACAACCTCTCCTACGATTTTGGCGCCTTGGGGAATTCTTGCGCCGTCGGGCAGAGGAACATCTTGCATCAACTTGCCGGTGATAATTTTTCCGGGACTGTCGTGACGGGCGTCAAGCGTGGAATTCAGCATGACGGGCAAGGCTGTACCGGGAGGAATAGTCTGCGCCGCTGCGATGAGTGAAATCGACAGCGACCAAAAAGCGGCTGCGCACAGACGATTCAGTTGCATATCTGCCTGCGGCTGGTTAGATGCCATTAGCAGAATAAACGAACCATCGGCGCTGCCCCACCCTTTCGCCAAGTCAGGGCAAAAGGATGGGGCGCCAGCTTGCCGAATTCCAGTCGCAGCATGGTCCTGTGACCATACTTCACTGCAAACAGCTCACTTCCCCGCGGTGCAGGTGTCCGCAATGTGCTTAATGTCGGTCACCCTCAAAACGGGCACTTGTTTCGCGGTAGACGCGGTGCTTTCCTGCGTGGTCGATTTGGTGCGCGTCGTCGGCGTACCGGTGATTGCGACTTCATGACCGACGTGGTCCTTGAGCTTGTTGGCGGCGCCCGTGAGCCGATAGATGGTGCCGTCGTCGGCCTTTAAGGAGTAGCGGCCGGCAGCATTTTGCAGGCAGCCTTGAACCGTGGTCGAATTCGACGTGCTGCCGGACTGGCCCATATCCTGCGCCTGCAGCCAAGCGGCCGAGGATAGCACCACCAGCGCGAGAACGATCGTTTTATACATGGAAGTCTCCTTTGGATGTTTGCATCATGTTCCTGCTAACAGAAGTTGCCCGGAATTGCGTTAGCTTAGCGTGACGACAGCTACCCATAACGCAATCCTGTACCGCCTGGTCATGAAAAAATTCGGACTGCCGGTTGAATACCTCAATACTTACATTGATCCGCTATCTGCTTGGCGCTCTTCACTTCGAACACTGAATAATAGCGGACGCTCGACGCTCCCCCTGGCGGCGTATTGTCTACCGTCCGGACGACCGTCTTGCCGGTTAGTTCCACCTCATGGCCTACAAACGGTCGAAGTTTGCGCGTGCTGCCGGAAAGATCATGAGTCTGGCCATCATCGTCGGTGAGCGCGTAATCCCCACTTTTGGTAATCTGCAAGCAACCGGTGATGGTTGGCGCTTCGGAAGCCGCAGCTTGATCAGAGGCAGGACCGGCGGATTTTGCTTGTAAGCCAACCGTAAACGCCAAAACAGTCACGATAAGAACCGTATTGCGCAACAAAACCCTCCTAATATTCCAACGGTTACCTATCGTATGGACGCGGTGACCGGGAGTCAATACACTCGCTTGATTGCAGAACAGGCGGCGACGCAATCGCGCGGCCGCCTGTTTCTGCTACTACTCTGTTGTTCTAGAAGGTAAAGATTGGCCCGAACTCCGTGCGCCAATCGGTCGCACTGCAGGTCGGCTTGCCACCGACCTTGGTGACGTTGCAGATACCAGCATCGGCGCCGCTCGTTGCTGGAACGGCGTAGCTGGAGTAATTGCTCTCTTCAAAGCCGAACTGCACCCAGGGATTCATCTTGTAGTAGAGGGTCCCGCCTTTGAGAACGCTCTTGATCGGCCCGCCGCCGTCCGCGCCAATGCCTTTGTCAAGGTAGAAGTCGTTGGCGTTGACGGCATCGATGCCGTATTGCACGTAGGCTTGCCAGCCGGCATTTCTGCCTTCTGGATTAGCGTTAAACCACCGCGAGAGCGGCAGGCCCAACTGAATGAATCCACCGTAGCCGCGGATCGGCAGTTGCGGAGCCACCACTGCCGCGCCCGCGGCGTTCGTGCCAAAAACCACTGCGCTATAGTCGGCTGCGACGCCGTCCATCTTGCCGGTAAGGCCACCGGCCGCGTTGTAGAACGACAGGGCCTGGCCACCGAACATGAACCGCAGGTCGGCGCCCATGTAGCCGCTGGCTACAAGTGTCGCCCAGCGGGTTGGGAGTGAAATTGCTACCTGGTTTCCATAACCAGGGCTGCTGACATTAACCCCATCCGGAAACGCACTCGCGTAGGCTGTCGGAACGCCGGTGGACAGCACATCATCCTGCCGCCGGTAGTAGAAGCCGCTCCACAGGATTTGCGCGGGGACCACGCCGGGAGCCTGGTCCAGTTGGAATTGCAGTACGACTCTGGATTCCAGCTCCGGTCGGCCCGAGTCCGCACCCTGGCGCTCGCCATATCCGATTTGGTTGGCAAGGCCGAGGGCGGCGATCTCGCAACTGGGGGTGGCAGGGAGGGTTGTAATCGCTCCACAGGCAACGTCATTAGCCGGAACATCGCCCGAGGACGGCATCATGATGGCAAACTCGGGAGACAGCTTCCAGTTTCGTGAGCCGCCCAACTTCTGGATCCCGCCCACGCGGAACTGTGGAGAGCGCTCGTAGGTATTGCCCCAGTAAGCGCCGAAGAAGGTGGTCTCCAGCAGGTTCATCATTGCGCTGGAACCGTAAATCGTCCAGTCCTGACCGGCTTCGAAGAAGATGTCAGTATTCGGATTTGCGTTCCAGTCGATGCGTCCAAACGCCAAACGCAATTGCAGCGCATTGCTGCGGATAGTAGAGACGCTGCGGTTATCCACTGCGCTGAAGTTACCTTCAAAGTCAGCTTCAATCTGTCCGGTGATGGTGATGTTCTTGGAAACATCGGGCCAGGCAAATTTGGTACCGAAACGCGTCGAACGCGCTTTGAGGTGAAATTCGCTAGCGGTGGGAGCGGAATTGGTGCCTCCCGTCAGGAACAGCGGTTTGATGAAATCGTCGCCGTAGGGATCGTAGGAGTCGTAGGCCGCGGTGGACTTGATGAAGCCGTAAGGCATCATGCGCGCACCGGACCCGAGCTTGATGCCCGTATCCAGCAGACTTCTGCTGGGCACGTCGACTGGAAGTACCCGCACGGGCGCGATTCCAGGAATTACCGTCGGAACGGGCTCCGCCGGCTTGGTCTGAGTGGCTTGACCGGAGACCAGGTTCGCCGACGCTATGCCGCCTGATTCCGTATCGATGAGCGAATGAGCGCTTTCGGCTTCTGCTGCCGCCGTCTTGAGCTCAGACATGTCCGCGTCATTGACGACGCCCTTCGACTTGAGCAGGAGCAGCAATTGCTCCATACCTGCGGTTCCTGAAGTGTTGCGCAGGCTGTTGGCTTCGGTGGGAGTTAATATTCCCTTCTTCACCAGAAGGTCAACCAAAGTTGAGTTGGTGGTCCCTGCGCCGACGCTGGGACCGTTGGGCGTGGCTGTTGTCGCAGCCGCCGTATTTGCTGGATCCGCAGTCGCCGTATTTGAATCTCCAGCCCATAGGCCGGCAGGGATCAAAAGACATACGACCGCAGCCAGTATCGCAAATGACCGGAAAGAATCTCGCATCCTCGCCTCCGCAAGAGATCGGCGCAATTCGGGTCCAGGTCAAGCGCCTGGTATCACCAGGACGAGCGATGGCGTCCCAACCGTGAATTGGCCTTGGCTGGAAATGTACGGTCAGCGGGGCGAAGCGCACGCGGTCATGGCTCACGTCTATTTGTGACGAAGATCACAAGCAGGTTGTGATCGCGCGGCAATTGCGAAAAGACTAGACGCTGCAAAACAAAGACTTACGACATTCGAACTGTTTTTTGCAAGGCGTTGGGAGCCTCTTACAACTTTGGTGGAATTGCAGCCTGCAATTTTTCTTGTGCGCGCCGGTGGACCGGGGGCGATAATTCTGGAGACGGTCCCCAACTGGCGCGCAATGTTCATGGATCACATCCGTTAGTGATGCACGTCGCCAAGCTTTTTGCCTGGACGTGATAAATGTTGCATTCATCGCGCCCCATATTTCTTTATCTTCTTCCAGGAGTTTCCTATGGCGGAGCAGCAACTTTCCCAGCAAACCAAGATGGCCATGATCTCCCAGTTCCTGGGATTCGGGCTCGATGCCTATGACATGGCGATGGTAATCGTCATGGCTCCCATCCTTGGCAAGATTTTCATCTCACCCAAAGGCAGTGTGCTGTGGCAATACATTGCGGTCGTGCTGGGCTATTCGATTACCATGGCCGCGCGGCCCCTCGGTTCGGCCTTCTTTGGGGCCTATGCCGATAAGATTGGGCGTCGCTTCCTGCTGCTCTTTACCATCGGCGGCGTGGGTGTGATGTCGGTGCTTTCCGGCTTCCTGCCCACCTACGCGCAGGTCGGTATTCTCGCCTACGTTCTCTATTGTGTTCTGCGTTTGTTCATGGGCATCTTCTTTGGTGGTGAGTATGCCGTGGGCCACACCTTCGCCATTGAATATGCTCCACAGCAGAGGCGTGGCGCCATCGGCGGATTCATTCAGTCCGGCTTTCCCCTGGGTTATGTGCTGGCGTCGCTGGTCTTCGCCGCCATCTCCTATATCTGCGGCAAGGAGATCCTGATTCACTATGGCTGGCGCATCGCTTTTATGACCGGTGTGCTTCCTGTTCTCGTGGCTTTGTGGATTCGGAACAGTCTCCACGAGTCCCCCGAGTTCGAAAAGACCAAGGCGGCGGGAAAAATTCTCAAGGCGCCTTTCCTATCGTTGTTCGTGCCGCCGCAGTTGTGGGACTTCCTGCAGGTCTTCTTCTTTATGGCAGGCCTGTTCCTGACCGACTATTCGGTTTACGGCTTTCTGCCCAAGATTCTCACGCTCGACGGCCGCGGTTTTGGCACCACGCAATACGCTCTGATCTATGGTTTCGCGCTGTTCCTCTCTTTCCTGGGATACAACTTCTACGGCTGGCTTTCGGACAAGACGGGACGGAAGATTCTGACGCAGTGGTACTGCGTATTTCTCGTAGTCTTCGGGGTTCCGGTTTACTACGTGCTCTATCACGCAGCACTTGAGCGCAACATTTGGAAGGCCGTTCTCGGCTGCTGCATGGCGGGCATGCTGAAGCTGGCTTGGGGCATCGTTCCTGCCTATCTCTGCGAGCGCTTCCCCACCAAACGTCGCGCGGCAGGAGTGGGATTTGGTTACTCCGCCGGCGCGATCCTTGGCGCGTGGTTCCCGCTGTACACGCTGTGGGCGCACAAGATTCCATTCATCCATGCCATCGAGGGCAAGGACACGTGGCTATCGCCTGCGGTAATTCTGACCATCGGCGCCATCATGACCTTCGTCAGTCTGCTGTATTCACCTGAGACCAAACATCTCCACTTGGACGAGGTGGGCGAGAAGGAGCGCGCCTCCGACGCTGCGAAGGCGGCTGCCAAGCAGTCGGTACTCACAACATAACTCTGGATTTCGCAAACTCTGCCAACGCTGACGCCACGGTTCACGCCGTGGCGTTGTTTTGCCAGTTAGCAAAGCAGGATGCCGCAAATCCCCGGTTACCGACATTTCTGGAACTACTCGGCAGCCAGGCGGCAATAGTAATCGAGCGAGTGAGGGGATCGCGGCAGTCGCGGTTAGGAGGTATTTGCACTTTGCGCTCACAAAACTTTACATCGCCGTTACCAGACTTAACCGTGGAATGCCGGCGATCAGGGTTCAAACAACTGACAGACGAACTGTCCAGAAGGAGATACAGAAAATGAAGACGAAGTTTTTCGGCGTTGCCCTGCTGGCTCTGACCCTTTGCGGCACCGGAGCCGTGTCGTACGCGCAAGGTCCAGGCGGCTGGGGTGGTCACGGACATGGAGATATGGCGGCCCTGCTGAACCTGACTGCGGCGCAAAAGGAGCAGATCAAAACCCTGCGGCAGGCACAGCACGCGACCATGAAGCCGTTGTTCCAACAGCTGGAGCAGCTCCATATACAGATGTTGAACGCGACCGCCAACGGCGCGTTCAATCAGACCACGATTCAGTCGATCGCCAGCCAGGAAGCGCAGATCATGTCGCAGCTGGCGGTACAGCGCGAATCGCTGAAGAGCCAGATCTATAACCAGGTGCTGACCACCGCGCAGAAAGCGACCGCCGAGCAACTGCGGCAGAACGAGATCACGCAGATCAACGAGCGCCTGCAGAACGGCTCGTCGACGGCAACTCCGGAAGCTCCAGCGCAGTAACTTGCGCAACGTCGGAACTGCTTGCGCAACGTCGGAACTGAAAGCTCTCGGAGGGGGCGCTCAGTGGAAAGGCGGCCTGTCCCGGCAGGCCGCTTTTCGTTTTTGCCTACGAGTGCAAGGTCCCCTAAGCCGGCGACTGCGAAAAGGTGACACGACGACGCTACCTACACTGGCGAGAAGTAGCACAATTGCGATCACGACCGCCCTCGTGGGGCGCGAGGGATCTGCGTCTGGATCGGGCGACGGAAAGCAGATCCGTCGCTTCGCTCGTGGTGACAAAATCCAATAATTCGTCGCCGTATTGAGATAACATCGGGTTGTGATTCTCAGCGTCACGTCGCGTCGCGTAGTTCTTTTGCTGGCGCTGCTGTGCTCCGTTGGAGCGGCCCAGGAAGTTCAGCAGCAGTTCAAGATTCAGCCTCTGCGGCCGGTCCCGGAGCTTCGCGCCGAAGCTGTAAAGGCCCAGCCGCCGGTGGAGCAGGGCAAGTTCCTGAAGCCCGATCTAGTCGAGCTAATCAAGCTTGACCCCACGCTGAAGCTGGATATTCATTACGCATCCTCCAACAACTTGTTTGGCACGCCGTTCTATGAGGAAGCTCGCGCGTTTCTCCAGCGACCGGCCGCGGAAGCTCTGGTGCGAGCCAATCGCCAGCTGCACCAGCAGGGATATGGATTGCTGATCTTCGATGCGTACCGGCCGTGGTATGTGACCAAAATTTTCTGGGATGCGACTCCTGCTGCTGACCATATCTACGTCGCCGATCCGGCGCAAGGCTCGCGTCATAACCGGGGATGCGCCGTGGACCTCACCCTCTATAGCCTCAAGACTGGTGAGGCGGTGCCGATGCCCAGCGGATACGACGAAATGTCGGAGCGCGCTCATCCCGACTATCAGGGAGGGACGGCGGAAGAGCGCAGCAATCGCGCACTCCTGCAATCGGCAATGGAGGCCGAGGGATTCACCGTGTATGCCGACGAGTGGTGGCACTTCGACTATAAGGATTGGCGACAGTATCCGATATTGAATGTGCCGTTCGCGCAGGTGAAGACCGGCAAGTAGCGCCGATATCTAGATCCGTTTGATGGTCGCGAGCCAGGCCGGCGCGCCGTGGTCGTGAATTCTGGTCTCGATCCGCTCCGCTTCGATAGCGACAATATTCCATCCACTGCCCGGGTTGAATGCCGCTCTCAGCTCTTGCTGACCGACGGGGTGCGGGACAGTGTCGGGACTCTCATCACTGAAACACAACACATACAGGGTTCCATTGTGCTCGGTCGTCGATGCCAGACTCGCTGCGTATCTTGCTCGCTCGTCGTTATCGAAGGCGTGGAACAGTCCGCAGTCCAGCACCGTCTGAAACGTCCGCCCCAAATGCTCCAGGTGGAGCGCGTCAGCGGCAACGAACTCAACGTCCATCCCACGGTCGCGGGCCTTCTGGCGAGCCATCGCCAGTGCTGTCTCAGCCACGTCAAAGCCCAGAACCGGCAATCCCAGCGCCGCGACGTGAAGAGCGTTCTCGCCGGTGCCACAGCCCGCATCGAGCACCGCTCCGGCGAATCCGCCTTGGGATGCCACACGCACGATTGCCGGCTGCGGCCCGCCAATATCCCAAGGCGCAGGACCGTCGTGGTAGGACGCATCCCAGGGCCGTCCCGCCATTCGTTCGTGGCTGGTTGGCTGCCGGCCACTCAGCGGACCGTCAGCCCGACTTCCTGGTGGCTCCGGCATCTTCATCCTCTCTGCAGCTGATCTTACAACCTCATCGTGGCACGCCAATTTGCCGTAAGCGGTAACTCCGTGGAATTCACTCATTCGAAAACCGCGAATGGGTGCGGCGCCCCAGGGGCGACAATCTTGAAGTTAATATGCAGCTGCGGCGTTGGCCTGAGGGGGTGGGGAATGGATTTTGCGCAAGAGTTCCTGATAGCCGGGCTCCTGGTTCAAGGTAAGCAAGGTCAAGTTCTGGCGAATCATGAGAAATACCGCATTGTGCCGCTCGTAGTCCTCTCGGAGAAAGCGCAGAGCTTCGTCTTTTTTTCCCATCTGCGCACACGTAATGGCAAGCAGGGTTCCAGGAATTCTGGCGTCGGCGTAGAACCTCCTCTGACTCAAGTACAGTTGCTGAAGCAGCCCACGCTCTCCATCCTGGCGAAATCCGGCGCTGGCGGCCGCGGTGGTTTCCTTCAGCACTTCATCGTGCCTCAACTCTGCTTCCCTTTTACTCTCCCGGAGAAAGTTCGGATAGTCTCGAAGGCTCATATAGATTTCCGCAAGATAGCGGTGGGGTGAGAGGAAGTCCGGATCGGTCGCCTCCACTTGCCTTATCAGTTCGAGTCCCTGCTGCGTCTGTCCCGCATGGAACAACATCAGCCCCTTGTCGGCAAGGATGGCGTGCGAAGCGGGATCCAATTCCTGCGCGCGGTCGATTTCACGCAGACAAATGGCAAACCAACCCGGAGCGGCAAAGGCGTTGGCGAACCAGAGACGCGCCAGGGGATCACGCGGATTCAATTCGATGGCACGCCGAAACTCTTTCTCCGCCGCTGCAAAATCCCAGTTCCCCCAGACCTGGTCGAAAGCAAGAGTGCGATGAGCCTCGGCGAGCGAATCATCCAATTCAATCGCCTTCTTCGCGGCGGCAATGCCCCTCTTGTAAGCTTCGTTCTGCGGCATCACCGTGTACTCGCGCATCAAGTTGTAGGTGTCTGCCAATCCCACATAGGCCTGTGCGTTGCCAGGATCATGCACGATGGACTGAGTAAAGTAGTCCAACGCGCGGTCCAGGCTTTCCGGTGTTCTCCGGTTCCACTCGAAACGCCCTCTGAGGTAGAGCTCGTGGGCAAGCTTTCTCTCCGGATCGGAAACGACTGCGGGAGCATTCGCGTGGCCGGACAAGAAACGAAGAGATAATGGCGACGTGCTCGTGTTGTGGCGATTAAGGAGGTAGGCAAAAACCAAAACACCGCTGACAAACAGAAGGGCCACGCAAAGGATACGCCAGAACTTCCCCGACCTCGGCTTTAGTGGCCAGCTCGGATGCGCATCGGGGAAGCTGCTTGCCGCTTCGCTCCGCAATTCCTCCGCGCCGTTTCCACTTTCGCCGGCAACAGCATTTTCCTGCGGCTCGATTTGTCCTCTAAGCAGCCACTTGTCCAACTCCGCCGTGAAGGCATAAACACTGCCGTGTCCGCCCCCAGGCACGTGATGAACCGGCAGCAAGCGCTCGCTCTCCCACCGTTTGACGGTTCTTTCACCCTTGCCAAGATAGTCAGCAATCTCTTTCCACGAGTCGAGGCGGGCACGCCGCGTGGAGTTTGGGGGACTTCCAGTGCCATGAAGAGCCAGTGGCATGAGGTGGCCCTCAGTAGCCTAAAACGGCATTTGTACTGGCGAAGAAAAACAATACATTATACGCCGACCGGAAAATCCTCGGCCAGCGTGCCGGGATCCGGAACTGACTAGCTAGAGTTGGAAAACTCGGCGATTGGCAACAGCTACCGCCGATCGAGGTCGTACCGCGCCTCAAATAGGAAGGTTAATCATGTCACGGAATAAAACCGTTATCTCGCGCGCATGGCGCCCATCCGCGTGTTTCATCTCTTGCTTATCCTGGCACTACTCACAACCGCGGGAGTTCTGACCCAAGCGCAGACCTACACGGTCATTCACACTTTTACGGGGGCGCCGATGGGCAAACACCTACGCCCACACCAGTCCTGGACAGGTACGGCAACCTGTACGGCACGACCGAGTGGGGCAGCGAGTGCCTGCGGAGCTAACGGCGTCGGTGTTATCTTCCAGATCGATCTCTCCTCAGGCCAGGAGGCAAGACGCCGGTAAGCTTAAAGCTGGGTCGCCGAAGTCTCGCGTTTTCCGAGACCTGGAGTGTGAGGTGTGACCGCGGGAGGTCGGCGCTTTCCCATACTTCAGCTCTCGCACGCTCCATACCCGAGTCGTCAATGATAGAACTTACAGGCCTCGAAAAGCGCGAATGAGTGGGAAACCCGCGCGGAATGCAGGTCTCGAACACCGCGAGACCTCGGCCACTTACCAGTGAATGCGATTGTCCGGGTCATCGACCAGCACGACGTCGTATTTCTCGATCATCGGCATCAGCAAGTTTTCCAGCTCCTGCTTCCAGAGTTCTCCTTCATAAAACTTCGCCTTCATCGGCTCGCGCGACTCCAGGTCGGGGAAGCCGCGCATGAAGAAGAAAGTGTCGGGGTCATCGATCGACAGGAAGGGACCTGCGATCTTCATTCCGATTTCGGCGTGCGCGGGCATCGACTTGCTATGGAAGATCTCCAGGAACTGCGAACGCAGCCCCGGCTTCAATTTATAAGTACGCATTTCGACGATCATCGCTCTTCTCGTTCCGGTTGCGTCGGCTGTCGGCCCCTGGCGCGGCAGTACGGATTCGCTGCCGATTTTCGTCAGGGCCGCCACGAAATGGCCGTTCCAGGCTTGTCGGACCGCGGTAAACTCAGTCCCAATCTAGACCCTGAGCGATCCACGGAACCCCCTGGCGGCATAGTACGATTCGGCGCCGTTGTGATACGTGAAAACTGTGTCGAAGCGGCGATCGCAAAACAGAGCGCCGCCGAGTTTTCTTATACCAGGAGGCGTTTTCACCCAGCTCGAGGTTTTCGTATCAAAGGTTCCAAGGTTCTGCAACTCGCGATATTGCTCTTCCGTTAAGAGCTCGATGCCCATCGCAGCTGCCATATTCACAACGCTATCTTTTGGTTTATGTTCTTTCCTTGACTCCAGTGCTTCATGGTCGTAGCAAAGACTTCTGCGCTCTTTAGGGCTTTCCGCTGCACAATCATAGAAAATGTATTCGCCGGTCTTCTTATCGTGACCAACCACATCCGGCTCACCGCCAGTTCTTTCCATTTCGCTGAGTGACCAAAGTTTTTCGGCGTTCGCTTCCAGCTTTGCTTTTACTTTGGTCCATTCGACGCCTTCATGGCGGCTCATATTTTTCTCAAAGCGGGCTTGCAATGTTGCGAGTAGTTCGCCACGTTGTTTACTGGAAAGAGTTATTCCTGGCATAGTCTTCATCCGTGAATGCGCCCGCTGCGCCATTTTGTGGCATACGGCAGCACGAACAAATACAGGCCGGTGAAAAACTGCAAGGCCAGCGTCGTAACCGCCAGGAGTCCGAGCCGGTTGGTATACCGTCCTCTAGCCACGGCAACTCCATTGATGATGACGACCAGCGTAAACGCAATCGACAGCCAGCGGTGGGTCTGCCGAATCCATTTATTCCAGTTCATTGGATCTCCTCAAGACTTTTGAGCCTGCTTCGGCGGCCACTTGGGCGCTTCAGCGCCAAATTGCTTTGCGTACTCCGCCACCAAACGCTGCCAGCCGTCGAACGACATGACATCGCCGCCGGCCATGCGTCCAATGGGCTGACCGGCGAGAAGCCGATCCAGCACGTCGAAGCTGATGTGCCATCCTGCGGCGCCCCACGCGACGAAGCGGCGATCGATCTTGTGCCACAGCGTCAGACGTGTGCCGCTGCCCAGCGGCTCGAGCTCCCAGCGCATGTCGCCACATTCGAGAAGTTTGGGAGCGTCGGCTCGCGTCACTCTGGTTTCGAGCGGCTTGGGGTTTCCCACCCAGGTGAGCTTCACCGTCCCAACCCTACCCAGGCTGCCATCGGTGTCGAAGGGCGCCCATTCGTGCAGATGCGCCGGGTCGGTCAGCGCCTGCCACACTTTTTCCGGCGAGTGGCGCAGCTCCTTGACGAGAATGAGCGTCCACTTGTCCCCATCCTTTTGAACCTGAGCCCCGCTTGCCGGTCCCGGTTCGTACTGTTCGAGCTCGGTCATCTATCTTCTCCTCGACCGCGACAAGGAATACCAGGCCGCCCCGCTGGAGGCGCCCTCTTGCCGGCGATAAGAAACGGTGCTTACCGTTTCTTGCTCCCCGCCATGTTGAAAGCGACTGCAGAACGGATAAGATCCTTTAAAGCTGCTTCGTCGACAAGGTCGTTGTCGTAGATGTCAATGGCTCGCCACTTATTACCCCCAAGGCCGGCATTGAAAAGTTTGTGCCGATCGGGCAGGTGCGCCCCTTGAGAGAAAGTTACTTTCACCTTGTCCTTGTGAGCATTAGCTACCGCAATCAGGCCGTTGTGCGACCACGTCGGACTGCCCATCCATTTCCAATCTTCCGCGATCCCCGGGTCGGCATCACGGAAGCACTTACGAATCTTCGCCATTGCCTGACCACGCCAGTCGGTCAAATTCGCTATGTAGCGGGAAATCAGCTCACCAGGTGAAGCATCCTGTTTTGCTTTTGTCCCCTTCGCGCCCGCGACCTTTGCCATGATTCCTCCTCACCAGCGCATCAGCTGGGTGATCTGAATAAGATTGCCGCAAGTGTCCTTCAGCATCGCGATCTTGGATGCGGTGACGTCGGTTGGCGGCATGGTGAAGTCGGCGCCGCGCGCTCTCATACGCTCGTAATCGGCCTGCAGATCGTCGGTAAAGAACATGGCCGCGGGCTGGCTTTGCTGGAAGATTGCCTGCTGATAGGCTTGGGCCGCAGGGTTGTTGTTGAGCGCCAGCTGCAGCTCCGTTCCCTCCGGCTCCTCGGGCGAGGCCACGGTCAGCCAGCGATACGGGCCATTACTGAAATCGGCCTTCTTCACGAAGCCCAGCACCTCCGTATAGAAGCGCAGAGCCTTGTCCTGGTCGTCGACATATACGCTCGTCATTTTAATTTTCATTTCTTTTCTCCTTTGCCGCCTTCGCGGTTGGAGCCGCGGCGGCTTTTCTTGGTCTTACTTTTCGTTTTGATTGGCGTCGCTGGATCCATGCGGTCGAGGTGGCGTTCCAGAGCATCTACGTAAGCGGACCAGAAGCGGCGAAACTGAGCCAGCCAGGAATCCATCTCTTTGAATGGTTCAGGCTTCAGCCGGTAGAGACGACGCTGTGCATCCACGGTAGATTCGACGAAACCGGCATCGCGCAGCACGCGCAGGTGCTTGGACACCATCGGCTGCGGCATTCCAAGTTGACGTTCGATCTCTCCCACCGATTGCTCCGATGAGACCAGCAGGGTCAAAATCGCCCGACGATTCGGCTCCGCAATAATTTCGAAGGCAGATTCCACTCTCTTTGTATACTCTATGGAGTATATACCTGTCAAGGCATATAAAAGTCTTTTGGGACCAAAACACTGGGAGCGTTTGCGAACGGCGAATGGCCAGACGCGAATAGCGAAATCGCCGGGGCCGGTTCGAAACCTTGCGTAGGGTGGAGGACGCCTTCCCGGTGTGCAGTTATAAGGATTTCCTTGAGGTATCCGGCTTCAGCGCCGAGGTGAAGAGCGAAAAAGCGAACAACCAACAGCGACTAGCGGCCTTTCTACGTCCCTGCCAATCCCAACTCGCCGGCTACGCTTTTCATCGCCTCGATGCAGAACGTGATGTGCTCGTCGAGATCGACTCCCAGATCGGCAGCGCCGTTGATGATGTCGTCGCGACTCACCGAGCGCGCGAAGGCTTTGTCCTTCATCCGCTTTCGCACCGACTTCGCATCCACTTCGGCCAGCGACTTATTAGGTTTCACCAGCGCGGTTGCGGTGATAAATCCTGCGAGCTCGTCGCAGGCAAACAACGCCTTCTCCAGATTCGACTCGCGCTTCACTCCCGTGTAGTCGGCATGCGACATGATCGCGCGGCGCATCTCTTCGGGCCAGCCGCGCTGCTGCAAAATCTCGTTGCCCTTGTAAGGGTGTTCTTCGGCGCTAGGATATTTCTCGTAGTCAAAGTCGTGGATCAACCCAACCAGCGCCCACTGTTCCTCATCGCCGCCGAGCTTGCGGGCGTAAGCGCGCATGCACGCTTCCACCGCCATAGCATGTTTGCGCAAACTTTCCGACTGGGTGAACTCAGTTAGTAAACACCACGCATCGGCGCGGGTCATCGCACATTTCTCCTGTGTTTATCTGGGTTCCTGCCATTTTGGGGGATGACAAATCCGCAATTCATGCCGCGTTTTCCACCATCAATGTACTTGACTCTAACAGAGGAATCCTGCACAGTACGCCTAAGTTGTTTGTGCCGTGCTCTGGCACTCCCAAAACCCGAATGGCTACGACTCTCGCACCCGTGGATTCCCGGGAAGTGGTCAGATGCGACGATTGCCATCTTGTCCAGTTCAGAACCAACAACAATCTTTGCCGTCGGTGCCGCACGTCGCTGGATGAGGACGAGCCTGAGCCGATCCTCACCACCGAAATGGCGGCTCTGGCTGAGCCGGAAGAAGCATCCGAGTCGGAAATTCAGGTGGCGAAGGCGATTCGCAATCTGCGCCATCGCAGCGGACTGAGCCAGCGACAACTCGCGATGCGCATGGGTGTGCCTCGCACCTACGTCTCGAAGATCGAGAACCAGAAAGCCATCCCGACTTTGTCGTCGCTGGCACGTCTGGCGCAGGCGCTGGAGGTCAGCGTCCCCGATCTGCTGCGGGAGTGCGGTCCGTCGCGCGAGGATGACATCAACGAGCTGATGGCCGATCCGTTCATCGCCGAGCTGGTGGAGTTCACCTCGAAGCTGAACGCGATGCAACTGTCCAGCGTGCTGGCCCAGGTTCGCGATATGGTTACGCATCCCAACCGCGGCGCGTAATCCGCTCCTTTTGGGGTACCCCATCATGGGGTACCTACTTTCCCTTCTTTTGGGAAGGGTGGGAGTTCTGACAACCGACAACCATTGGGTGCATATGCGTGCCCCATCCTAGCCGTCTTTTGGCTAGGGTGGGTATTTTCCGCACGAACTCTCGCGCACTCTTCCTCGGACAATTCTCGTTCGAACCTCACGCACTCTTCCTCGACTCTTTGGCTCTCACGCTCGTCGGCTTCTTCTTCGATTCCTTCTCCGTCACGGCTGACTTAGGTTGAACCATGGGCGTCTCGCTCGGCACTGATTGCGCATTGCGCTCCAGCGCACGCTTGGCCTGCTTCGCGACCCTCTCCATGCGCCGCAGATTCGACGCCGCACTCTGCAGCGACATCAGAATCAGCCGGCCCCGGCGTGCATCCAGCCGATTACTCGTCACGCCGTGAATTAATTGCATGTAGGCAATCTGGATCGCCCCCAGATCATCCAGGGTCGGCATGTTGAAGCCCAGGACCGGGAATTCTAGCGGGCCTCGGTTCGGATTTTCTTCGTAGAACATCGTTGTGGGCATGGCTTGACGCATGCGTTCGTGGTAAAAGCAGCAGCTGTGATCCCGCATAGCCGGCGAACCGCATCGGCTGCCGCTGGTGTTCAAGTGCTCGCAAATAGGAACATTCATCGGAAAAACCTCAAATTTTTTCAGCCTTCATAACAAAGCACTTACATCAAAGTATTGATTTCATTGCACTTACAATAAAGATTAACCACTTTGTCATCAGCGACTTACATTCTCGGGCGCAAAGTATTCAAAACACGAGCTTTGCTCATCACATCTCCTAAGTACCTTAGTTCCAATCAGTTGCCGGAATATCCTTGCCCGGACTGGCGAGCGGCAACTGACAACCGCCTTCCGACAACTGCCTCTCACGACTGTCCTCTCACCCTCATAGACACAACAAGGGCAGGAGCGCCAGGAGTCAGGCGGATCCTACCCTAACTATTTAGTCTAAACCTGCACCACCATTAGGTCAATAAAATACAGCACCAAAATGCATGCGGGCTTGAAGATTGCCTTCAAAAGCGCGCCGGGACTTGATGGGACACTCGACTTTCTACGGCGCGAAATAGCCGAATATATCTAGGATCAGGTGAGTCAACGCGGCGGCATAGGCGTCGATTGAGCCGTTATTGGTCGGCACGATTGCCATGTTCGACGTGATGAAGCCGTCATAAGCGTTGAGGGTGGAAACGTACGGCTGGTTCTCGCCGTCCGGCCACAAGGTCAGGTACGGCATCGCGCCGGGTGGAACAACCGTCGCGTTAAAGACATATCCTTTGGCATTGCTGGGCGGGGCACAGTCACTACCCTCGACGTTCACGACTTTCGGGCCCGTGAACGGCTGCCCGCCATTGTTGCGAGTGTCCAACACACGGCAGGGCGCGACCGGGTACATCGAATAGCCGCCGCTGCCCGCGGGTGCGAAGTAGCCGTTGACGTCGACAACCAAATGGGTGGGATTGTCGTGCGCGTAGAAGGCAGTTGCGTTAGAGCTGCCCGCCGGCACGATGGCAGCGTTGGCCACAACCGTTCCCGTACCGTCGTTCAAGGTGGAGACGTAGGGCATAGTCCCGCCCTTGGGCCATACCGTAAGATAATCCAACTCGCCATTGGTCGGCACTACCGTGACATTGAACGAATAAGCAGTTGCGGTCGAGGGGATGCCACAGTGGCCGGCCATGGTGTAGTCGCGCTCCACGCCCTTCTGCAGCGGCCCGCCATTGCCGTTGCGAGTGTCCACCAGGCGACAAGGAGTGAGCGGATAGAACTGATAGGTCGACGACCCGGGCGTTGCGAAGTAGCCATCGATGTCGAGAATCACGTCCGCGGTATTGGTGACGAACACGCTGACCGCGCCTTGCGAACCTGCCGGTACAATGGCAGCATTCGCCTTAATACGGCCGTCGAGCGAGTTCATGGTGGAGACGTAAGGCTGCGCTTCGCCGGTGGGCCAGATGGTCAGGTATCCAAGCGGCCCACGCGGAACTACCGTGACGTTGAGTGAGTAGGCCGCCGCACTCGTAGGAATGCCACAGTTGCCAAGCTGGGGCACGATGAAGTCCTCTGACGTGCCACCCTGAATAGGTTGGCCGTTGCGCGTGTCAACCAGGCGGCATGGCGTGACCGGAGTGAGTTGAATTCCAAAACCGGGCTCCACGAAGACACCAGTTAGGGCGAAGTTCTGCGTCATGGTTATGTTGCATTGGCCGACACCCATGCAAGCTCCTGTCCAGCCGCTGAAGCTCCAGCCTGACGCAGGCGTTGCGTTCAGGATCACCTGCGTAAGAGAAAGATACGTGTGGGTGCAAGTACCGGGGCAGTTGATGAACCCGTCCGTACTGGTCACCGTTCCGGAGCCGGCTACCGAGACGGTCAAGGTGTAATAGTTCTGAATGAAGGTGGCCGAGACCGACTCGTTCTGCGTCATGTTGACGTTGCAGGAGGATGCGCTGCCGCTGCATGCACCACCCCATGCGCTGAGACTCCATCCCAGAGCCGGATTCGCATTCAACCTCACGACTGTATTGGAAAGATAGTTGTGACTGCAGGTGCCGGGACAGTTGATGTAGCCGTCGGTGCTGGTGACGCTTCCACTGCCGTCGACGGAGACGGTTAAGGAGTAGATGTTCTGGGTGAAGTTAGCGGCGACCGATTCATTCTGGCTCATGGTGAGGTTGCAGGAGCCAGTGCCGCTACAGGCGCCACTCCAGTCGGCGAAGGTCCAGCCTCCCGCGGGAGTCGCGTTCAGCGTGACGGGAGCGTTATGCGAATACAAATGCGTGCAGGTGCCGGGACAGTTGATGAATCCATCGGTGCTGGTCACGGTTCCCGAGCCGCTGATCGAGACCGTTAGCGTGTCCTCGTTGACCTGCAGCTTGAAGACCGTACCGGAACTGTCGCTCCCGCCGCCGGAGGTCGTCCCGTAAAAGTTGCCGTCGCTGGCTTGTATCACCCCTCCAACGGGATTGTCCCCATCAGCACAGCCAGATTGAGGACAAAAGCTGTACAGTGTGGCCAGCGAGCCGCTGGGGGTCATAGCGAAAACCGTGCCTTGGCCGTATGCCCCGCCTTGAAAGGTCGTACCGTAGAAGTTTCCATCGGTGGCTTGTATCGGCGCTGCTCTAGGGTAATCGCCATCGGTGCCGTCGAAGGTGTGCAGCACGGTCAACGTGCCGCTGGGAGTGATTTTGTAGACTTCGCCAACGTTCTGAGGACCACCATTGAACGTTGTCCCGTAGAAATTCCCGTCGCTGCCTTCCACCAGCCCTGCGTAAACGTTGTAGCCGTCAGTGCCGCTGAAGCTATGCAGGGTGGTCAGTGAGCCGCTGGGGGTGATCTTGAAGACCGTGCCGCAGCCGCCGCCACAGTAGGTGCTGCCTCCTCCACTGTACGTTGTCCCGTAGAAGTTCCCGTCGGTGCCTAGTATCAAGCCCGCCTGAGGGTTCTTACCGTCCGTGCCGTCGAAGGTGTGCAGAGTGGTCAACGTGCCGCTGGGGGTTATTTTGAAGACCGTGCCATAGCCGCCGCCGGGGGTTGTCCCGTAGAAGTTCCCGTCGCGGCCTTCCACCAGCCCGGCTGGCGAGCTGGTCAAGGACAGCACCGTCAACGTGCCGCTGGGGGTCATTTTGAAGATCGCGCCATAGCCGCCGCTGTCCCCCTCACCCTGGTTCGTCCCGTAGAAGTTGCCGTCACTACCTTGCACCACGGGGGACACAGGGAACGCGCCATCACTGTAGACGAAGGTGTGTAGCGTGGTCAGAGTGCCGCTGGTGGTGATTTTGAAAACGGTGCCACAGGGATTAAAGCCTCCCTCGCAGCCGCTCACCGGCCCGCCATACTCGGTCGTCCCGTAGAGGTTCCCGTCGCTGGCTTGGATGAGGGACGCAGAGGGAGCGGCACCGTTGGTACCGTCAAAACTTACCAGAGTGGTGAGGGTTTGCGCGGATGCGCTGATCACGGTTACGACGCAAAACAGAATGAGTATTCCGATTGTCTTTTGTGAAATGAGGGTCTTCATGGGTGGCCTCCCCCGGTCGTACGTAGGCTCGGAACTGGCTATTCCTGATTAGCGATTCTTGTGGTGCGCCGGCCGCAGGCAGAACGACGCTCCGCATCTCTTGCGGTGCGGGTGCGGCGACCGGCGCAAGGCGGAGAAGCACGCGAAGGCATGACACGCACTACTGCCTACGGCAACGTCCCAGTTTGAAACTGAGCCGTTACCCAACCTCGACACACACTCTTCGTACCTTCGGCCAGGCGTATAATCAGCGCGTTTCTTCCCCGATGCAAATGCCTTCTTAGGCTACTGAGGGCCATCTCATGCCACTGGCTCCTCACGGCATCGCAAGTTCCCTGATCCGCATGCGGGGGCACGCCTCGACTCCTGGAAGCGAATCGCCGACTATTGAGTAAGGGTGAAAGGACCGTCAAACGCTGGGAGATTGAACGCTCGTTGCCGGTTCATCACGTACCTGGCGGAGAACACGGCCGCCTCTACGCCTCCACTGCGGTTTTGGACGAATGGCTGCTCTCTCGCAGACCTGGGGAGAAATCTCACTGCAGGAAGATGGCGCCGCCGGGGACTCGCGTTCCTTCACGCCCACCCAGCCTTGAAAGGCTGGGGTAACTTATGCCGTGCCTCCAGCACTTGCTGGCGCTATCGGCAAGCGCACGGCAGCACACGGCAATTAACTCAATGGCGGCCTTTTCCCTGGCGAAAGGAGACCAGCTCCCATATTCCGTCGGGCACGGACGTCTGCTGGCGCAGGATGTAGAGATTGCCGTCGTCGGCGCGAACTTTGTAGCAGATGCTATCGGGGTCGTACCAGTGATCCAGCACCTCCTCGACGAGGTACTGACGGCCTTCCATGCGGAAACGCACCGGCCGTTCGTCGGCCTTGCGGCCGGAATAGCAATCGACTTCCAGCTTCACGCTGTCAATTATCGCCGATTGTTGTAAAAAGCGTTCGAGCGCTGTGCCCTATAATCATTGCTTGGACTTCTGCATGCCAACCCTGAAGTTCTTCCACCCAAATCCGGTATGAGCAGTGCCGTTGCGATCGAAGGAGTGCGAACTCCAGCTCAAGCGCCGCAACGCGTCGCAATCGCGGCGTGCATGTTGGCCGGCATGTGCACGTTCCTCAACGTATACGACACTCAGCCGTTACTTCCCTACCTGCAGCGGATCTTTCACAGTTCGGCAATCGGCGTCAGCTTGACCGTAAGCGCCACCATTCTGGCGATGGCATTGGCCGCGCCGGTCACGGGATTCATAGCAGAATCGCTGGGGCGCAAGAAAGTCATCGTGCCATCGCTGTACGCATTAACGGTTCCGACTCTATTGGCGGCAACCTCGCATACGCTCCACCAGCTCGTCTTTTGGCGATTCATGCAGGGCCTCTTTGTTCCGGGTGTGATCGTCGTGATCATGGCCTACATCAACGAGGAGTTCCCGCGATATCAGGTGGGCCGCGCCATGTCGGCTTATGTCTCAGGAACGGTGCTCGGCGGATTTCTGGGACGCTACATCTCGGGGATTGTCGCCCACAACTTTGCCTGGCAAGAGGCCTTCGTTGCTATTGGCCTGGTGAATCTGCTGGGCGCGATCATGGTGCAGCGATGGCTGCCGCTGGCGAAGAATTTCGTACCCGCGGCAAGCCTCAGCCATTCCATCTCCGGAGGTTGGGAGCATCTGCGCAATATTCGTTTGCTGGCCGTTTTCGGTATGGGATTTACTGCCTTGTTTTGCCTGGTGGGCGCCTTTACCTATGCCAACTTCTATCTGGCTGCGCCGCCGTATCATCTGAACCCCGCCCAGTTGGGCAGCGTCTTCTTCGTTTACCTATTGGGGCTGATCGTCACACCGCTTTCCGGACGATGCCTGGATCATTACGGAATCCGGCTGACCTCCGTGATTGCGCTTGGTTTTGTCGCCACCGGATTGCTGATCACGCTCCTGCACTCGCTATCGTTGATCATCGCAGGATTAGCGCTGGCATCCTCCGGGGTTTTCATCTATCAGGCTGTTGGGACGGTGCAAACCGGAATCGTGTCCGAAAAGGCGCGGTCATCCGCAGCAGGATTGTACGTGACCTTCTACTACATCGGCGGCAGCCTCGGCGCGACGCTTACCGGCTGGACATGGGCGGCGGGAGGCTGGCCGGCGTGTGTCTTCCTGCTGATCGGAGTCGCCGCGCTGGCGCTGCTGATGGCGTTCTTGAGTAGCAGGAATATTGCCGTCACCATTGCGACAGCCGCAAGCTGACAGCGCGCTCGGGCTCAGGCTGCTTTTTCTCCGCTCTCCGGCGTTTGACCGGGCAACGATTGATTGTCGTATTCACTTTCGCGCTGTTGCTGTTGATTCACCGTCTCGGCAAGATTGCCGGCCTTCGCGGGTCGCCGCTGTTGTTCCGACTCCGCCTTCTTCTTGTAAGTGATCTCCATGGTGTCGGTGCCGATCTCGATGTCGTCGCGCTTCTGTACAGCGTCGAAGATGCTGCTATAGAGAAAGGTCGAAGCCGAGCGCCGCTTCTTGGGATCGACTACATATCGCATGGTCAGACCCACCCAGTTCGTGGTGACATGAACGTAGACCTGAGGCTTGAGTTCGAAATCCGGTACCAGGAAATATTGCTGCATGCGATGCAGTTGCTGCTGAGCTCCGCTGAGGAAATCCTGGGTGTATTTGTTGCCCGCTTCCAACATGATCTTGGTCGCAGCAGTGAGATTCGATTCGTAGGTTACGTTCAGCGCCACTTCATCCCAGATGTATTGGAAGTCGCGCGTGTAGTTGAAGACGCCCGCGCCGAAGATCTGCGCATTGGGATATTGCAGAATGCGTCCGCTGTACTGGTCGCCGTGAATCCAGTTACCGATCTCCAGAATGCGGGTGTAGAAGAAGCCAACGTCAATGATGTCGCCGGAGTTGGTGCCGATCTGCACGCGGTCACCGGCGTCGTAAATATGTCCTGAAAAGATGGCGATGCGACCGGCGATGCTGAGCAGCGGCTCCTTCAAGGCGATCGCCAGGCCTGCGCCGAGCAGACCGAAAAATGTGCCGTGATGGGGCACCAGCCGCGCCCACACCAGAATGATCGCCACCGCTCCGGCGATGAAGACGAAGGTGCTGAGCAGTTTGCGGTCGCGATAATATTCGCGCGGATTCTTTACCCGGGAGCTGATGATCTTCTGGCCGATCGCCATGATGATCGGGCCAACAATGAAAACGCCAATGGTTACGCCGAGTCCAATGAGATGATGCCGCACCCATTCCATGAATGGATGGATGCGGAAAGCATCATGCGGAGCAGCTTCGCGGCTCAGGTAAGCAAAAGGGGCGGCATCGCTGCCGCCCTTTCACGGGGGCTAAAGCCCCGTTTCTACGTTCTGGTCCTACGGCACGACTGAAGTCGTGCCCTGACACAAGGCGGAAAAGCTCGCGCGGACCTGAGGGTCCGTTCCACCTTAACAACTGACAACCGGCAACCAGTTTACGTTCCTTCGTTCCAGCTCGCCAGGTATTCTTCCTGCTCGGGCGTAAGCTTGTCGATCTTGATGCCCATCGACTCCAGCTTCAGCTTGGCAACGCGCTTGTCGAGCTCTTCCGGAACCACGTAAACCTTCTTCTCCAGCGAAGAATGGTTCTTCACCAGGTACTCGAGCGAGAGCGCCTGGTCGGCGAAGCTCATGTCCATCACCGACGGCGGATGACCTTCAGCCGATGCCAGATTGATCAGGCGGCCTTCGCCCAGCAGGTTGATCTTGCGGCCGTCGCGCAGCGAATATTCCTCGACAAAGTTGCGCGTGGTGCGCTTCGACGATGACATTTTCTCCAGCGCCGGAATATCGATTTCGACATTGAAGTGGCCGGAGTTGGAGACGATCGCGCCGTCCTTCATCATCTCGAAGTGTTGCTGGCGCAGCACGCTCTTGTTGCCCGTAACGGTGCAGAAGACGTCGCCAATCTTCGCGGCTTCATCCATCGACATCACGCGGAAGCCGTCCATCACCGCTTCAATCGCTTTCGTTGGATCGATTTCGGTGATGATGACCTCAGCGCCCAGTCCGCGAGCGCGGCTGGCCAATCCACGGCCGCACCAGCCATAACCGGCAACAACGAATTTCGATCCCGCAAGCAGGAAATTGGTCGCGCGGACGATGCCGTCAATGGTCGATTGTCCGGTGCCGTAGCGATTGTCGAACAGGTGCTTGGTGTCAGCGTCATTCACCGCGATGATGGGATAGCGCAGCACGCCCTGCTTCGCCATCGCGCGCAGACGAATGATGCCGGTCGTCGTCTCTTCCGTGCCGGCAATTACACCCTCGAGAACATCGGTACGCTTGGTGAGCGCAGTCGTCACCAGGTCCGCGCCGTCATCCATCGTGATATGCGGCTTGTGGTCCAGCGCCGACATGATGTGCGAGTAATAAGTGTCGTTGTCCTCACCCTTGATGGCGAAGACGGGAATGTTGTAGTCGCGAACCAGGCAAGCCGCGACGTCATCCTGCGTCGACAGCGGATTGGAGGCGCACAGCACAACGTCGGCACCGCCATCGCGCAGTGTGATGGCCAGGTTGGCGGTTTCAGCCGTGACGTGCAAGCACGCGGAAACGCGAATTCCCTTCAGCGGCTGGTTCTTGATGAAGTCCTTGCGGATGATTTGCAGGACCTTCATCGATTGGTTGGCCCAGTCAATGCGCTTCTTACCAAGATCGGCAAGAGCAAGATTGGCGATGTCGCCGGCGACGCGAGTGGTTGTGCTTGACATAATCTCCTAGGTAGAGCGGGCCTTCAGGCCCGCGTCCTCAAATTTTTGAAAGTTGCCGGGTGCCCCATCCTTTTCGCCTTCGTTTGCGAAAGGGTGGGATAGCAACGTTAAGCCGGGTGCCCCATCCTTTTCGCCTTCGTTTGCGAAAGGGTGGGATAGCAACGGTTAAGCCCCGCACGGACCCGTTACTTCGCGGCCTGTGCGCTCTTCTGCGAGCTCGCTCCCGCTAAGCCTGCCTGATCGCGCAATGCTGCAGCCTTGTCGGTCGCTTCCCACGTAAACTCCGCATCGTTGCGGCCAAAATGTCCATACGCCGCAGTCTTGCGATAAATGGGACGCCGCAAGTTCAGCGACTCAATGATGCCCTTTGGCGTCAGCTTGAAGTTGGCGCGCACAAGGTCGGCAATCTTGCCTTCGTCAATATTCGCGGTGCCGAAGGTATCGATCAGCACGCTCACCGGCTCCGCCACGCCGATGGCATAGGCCAACTGCACTTCGCAGCGATCCGCCAATCCGGCAGCGACAATGTTCTTCGCGATGTAACGCGCCATGTAGCAAGCCGAGCGATCGACTTTCGTCGGATCCTTGCCGCTGAAAGCGCCGCCGCCATGACGTCCCATGCCGCCGTAGGTGTCGACGATGATCTTGCGGCCGGTCAGTCCCGTGTCACCCATCGGTCCGCCTATCACGAATCGCCCGGTCGGATTGATGTGATACTTCGTATCTTCATCCAGCATCTCCGCCGGCAGCGCAGCCTGAATCACATGCTTCAGAATGTCGGCGCGCAACTCCTCGGTCGATACCGTTTCCGAGTGCTGGCTGGAGATCACGACCGCGTCGATGCGAACCGGCTTGTGGTTCTCGTCGTATTCCACTGTCACCTGGGATTTGCCATCGGGCCGGAGGTAAGGAAGCGTGCCGTTCTTGCGGACTTCAGTCAGGCGCTGGCACAGCTTGTGCGCCAGGAAGATTGGGGTCGGCATGTAGTTGGCGTTTTCGTTGGTCGCATAGCCGAACATCATGCCCTGATCGCCCGCGCCACCTGTGTCGACGCCCATCGCGATATCACCCGACTGCTTGTTGATGCTGGAGATCACCGCGCAGGTGTTGGAATCGAATCCATACAGCGCGTTGTCATAGCCGATGGAGGCGACCACGCCGCGCACCAAAGTTTGGAAATCGACATAAGCTTTCGTGGTGATCTCGCCGGCGATGACAACCAGGCCAGTCGCGGTCAGGGTCTCGCAAGCCACACGGCTATAAGGATCGTCCTTGATGCAGGCGTCGAGGATCGCATCCGAGATCTGGTCGGCAATTTTGTCGGGATGACCTTCGGTCACGGACTCAGACGTAAACAGGTAGCGTTTCTTTGCCAAAGCGCAAACTCCTTTTATTGTCCGCCGCTGGCGGGAACAACTCAGAGCACATCAGCTGGACACAGTGATACTGCGGTCAGTTGGAACCTATCGAAGAGGATAGTGAGCAACTGGGAAACTCCCAATATTTTACGGCTAAAGGGTGAGTTTCTGCCAGTTAAACCCGCAAAATCGGCATTGAATTCATTACTAAAAAAGAGCCTTACCTTCATGAACCATGCGCCGTTGCCGGGAGTTGCGCGGTCACTTTGCCCTGCTCATCCAAGAACTGCAGAATCGGGGAGCCATCCGGCTCGACTTTGATCACGATGCGGTCGCGCCCTTCAACATCTTTCAACCGCAGTGCGACCGAGCGATCATTGCTGCGTCCCAGCATAATCCGCTGCTCGGCGTGCTGCTTACCCGAGCGAAGCTGCTTCCAGGCGGCCGCCTGTTGGTCTTTTGGGAGCTTCTCAATGCGCGCGGCGGCAGCGAGATCCTCGGTGATTGGGTAGTCGGGCTCATCAATGATGCGCAGCTCCGAAGTGCGCTCTCCATTCTCCTGCCCCGCGTCGATGCTGAAGACCTGGTCCTGCTCGTACTGGTCGAAGCTGAGATGCCCATAGCTGCTGACATTGCCCTTCGCGTCTTTGCTGCCGCCGAATATCAGACCGCCATTCTCAGTACCTTCGTCGTTGAAGAACAGCATGCCCGCGGTTTTGCGGTTGGGATGCGGTATTTCTTTGCCCTTGATGATGATGCCGGGAAAATCGGTTTTATCTGAGATCACCATGCGCAGCGTGCCGTCAGGCTCGACCACGTTGATGCGCTCTACATCGATTTCCCCAAACTTCTGCTTCTGCCGAGATTCGGCAAATCCACCGAGAACCACGACGGCGAACGCAACGGTGAGCACGCCGGAATAGATCACGAGAAAGCGTGGGTTGGAAAAAAGCTTGGTCATTTGATTTCCTTCACCGAAATCGTCGACTTCGGTCGTTGGAGGGTGGAGCACCGCTTCAGCGGTGTAGTTACGAGCGCGTTAGACATCCGCCTTCAGCCGCTGAGGTCATCGTGTAAATCACGTCAGCTACCAAAGCTGACGCGCCATTGCACAGTTCGCTTTGTATCAGGGCACGACTTGAGAGGCTGCTGAAAACTCCGTTTTGCACGGCTTCGAAGGCGCGCACCTTTAGGTGCGCCGTTGCAGGGCCTTTATTTTTGTCTCCCGAACCGACTTTAGTCGGTGAGGGATCTGCCGCTTAGAGTGTTTTAGCCGCCTGTTCAGTCGTGCCGATAACGCCTCTTCAAAATCTGGGCTTTAGCCCCTGGGTAGTGCGGTGCTTCAGCACCGCGTTCTCCGCGGTATAAAAGAGTGCGGGAGGCCTGCGGTCATGTTCCATGACCGCAGCCTCCCAGAATAACCCGGACCGAGTTCGACGCCAGCCTAAAGGCTGGCTCTACCAACTTTCACCGCAGCCTGTATCGCAATCAACTGATCCAGCACCGCGGGCAGCAGCTCCAGATCAAGCGCATTTGCACCGTCGGATTTCGCCTGCGCCGGATTGTCGTGGACTTCGAGAAACACCCCATCGACTCCCGCCGCAACCGCCGCGCGCGCCAGCAGCGGGATGAATTCGGGCTGGCCTCCGCTCGCCGCAACCTCGCCATCGCCGGCCGATGGCAACTGCACCGCGTGCGTCGCGTCAAAGACGACGGGAGCGAACTTGCGCATAATCGCCAGCGACCGCATATCGACCACCAGATTGTTGTAGCCGAAGCTGGCGCCGCGTTCGGTAAGAAACACGCGCTCGCCGCCTGCCTCGTGAACTTTCTCGACCGCATGCCGCATGTCCCACGGCGAAACAAATTGTCCCTTCTTGATATTCACCGCGGCGCCGCTCTTGCCTGCCGCAATCAGAAGGTCTGTCTGGCGGCAGAGAAATGCGGGGATCTGCAGGACGTCGACGGCGTCGGCCACCCGCGGCACATCGGAGGCTTCATGCACATCGGTGAGGACGGGAATCTTCGCGGTCTCGCGAACCTTGCACAGGATGCGAAGCCCTTCTTCTAGACCGGGCCCGCGAAAGCTGCGAATCGACGTGCGGTTGGCCTTGTCGTACGAGGCTTTAAAGATGTAGGGCAGTTTCTTCTGGCATGCGATAGCAGAAATCGCCTCCGCCATTTCGAGCGCATGCTCTTCACTCTCGATAACGCACGGTCCGGCGATGAGGAAGAGACTGCCCCCGCCGATGTTCACATCTCCGACTTGGAAATAGCTAGCGGTTAGCATTTAACAATCAGACAGCCAGCAGTTGGTGTTTGGCAGTCGCGCGTCGTATCAGGGCACGGCTTTAGCCGTGCCGCCACAGTCTCTAGAACTTGTGGGCTTTAGCCCCTGAGTTCTCAAGTGCTAAAGCCCTAAACATTATTGCCCTGACACGAGCCATCGTCAGTCCCATCGTTTTCCCTAGTGCTTAACCTTCTCCGGCCTGAGGAACATGTCAACGTCTGCCTCATGTCGCACATGCTCGCGACGCAGCCGGTTCTCATACGACGCTTTGACAAATGCCGAGAACAGCGGATGCGGCTCCAACGGCTTCGACTTGAACTCCGGATGGAACTGACATCCCAGGAAGAACGGGTGATCCTCGATCTCCACAATCTCGACATATGTTCCGTCGGGAGTCGCGCCGCTGATGCGCAGTCCGCCGGCGGTGAGCGTGCTTTCGTATTCGCGATTGAACTCGTAGCGATGACGATGGCGCTCGCTGATCTCGTTTGCGCCATAGGCTCTTTGCGCGACCGTGTCAGCTTCCAGCTTGCACGTCCACGCGCCCAAACGCATCGTTCCGCCCAACTCCTCCACTCCACGCAACTCGCGCAATTTATAGATCACGCGATGCGGCGTTGCCGGATCGAACTCGCTGGAGTTCGCCTGCTCCAGCCCACAGACGTTGCGCGCGAATTCAATGCACGCCGTCTGCATGCCAAGGCAAATTCCAAAGAACGGCACTTTGTTCTCGCGCGCATACTGAATGCCCTTTAGCATGCCTTCGATGCCGCGCTTGCCGAAGCCTCCGGGAACCAGAATTCCGTCGACATGTTCCAGCTGAGCCTGCACGCTCTGATCTTTCTGCTCCAGCCCTTCGGCCTCAATCCAGTTCACATTCAGCTTCAGGTTATAAGCCAGCGCACCGTGCACCAGCGCCTCTTTCAGCGACTTGTAGGAGTCCTCGTATTCCACGTACTTGCCGACGATGCCGATCGTGACCTCGTCCTTGGGGTTGTACACGCGATGAATAAGATCCTCCCATCGGCTGAGATCCGGCTCTCTCGTGTCGATCCGCAGATATTTCAGCGCCAGCTTGTCCACTTGCTCATGCGCGAACACCAATGGTACTTCGTATATCGACGCCACATCTTTGGCAGTGATCACCGCTTCGTTCTCGACGTTGCAGAACAACGCGATCTTCGACTTGATATCCTTCGACAGGAATCTGTCCGTGCGGCACAGCAGAATGTCCGGCTGAATTCCGACGCTCAACAGCTCCTTGACCGAGTGCTGCGTCGGCTTGGTCTTCAACTCGCCGGCGGCTGCGATGTACGGCACCAGGGTCACGTGCACGAAGAGCGTATTCTCGCGCCCCAGTTCCTGGCGCATCTGGCGAATGGCTTCGATAAACGGCAGCGATTCGATATCACCGACCGTACCGCCGATTTCGACGATCACGAGGTCGACATCCTGCGCCACCTTCTTCATCGCGCTCTTGATTTCGTTGGTGACATGCGGAATCACCTGCACCGTTTTACCCAGATAATCCCCGCGGCGTTCTTTGGCGATGATGGTTTCGTAGATGCGGCCGGTGGTCCAGTTATTGTCGCGGGTCAGCTTGCTGTGCGTGAACCGCTCATAATGGCCAAGGTCGAGATCGGTTTCGGCGCCGTCATCGGTGACGAAGACCTCGCCGTGCTGGAACGGCGACATCGTTCCCGGATCGACGTTCAGGTAGGGATCGAACTTCTGCAGCGTAACGCGAAGGCCACGGCTCTCCATCAGGCAGCCAATCGAAGCTGCCGCCAGGCCCTTGCCGAGTGAAGACACAACGCCACCGGTCACAAAGATGTACTTTGCCGACATCGATTCCTCTGAGCTGGGGATTGGTACTTCCAGGAGTTGCGCTCCGAATCTCCCTCGGTTTTTGAGGGAGCCCCGTGCACCAGCGTTCTGGCGCAATCAGGGTGGAGCGCGTAAGCGTGCACGATCAATTATGACTGGAAACGCTCCCAGCGGCAAGAACCTCTTGCTACTGGGAGCGTTTTTCCACCTACCGGAGGGTCATCCTTGCGGTGTCAGATACTCAGTTCAGAAACTTGCGGCCCCAAAGCCCCAGCAGTCCAGTCCCCAGCAGCAGGAGTGTGCCCGGCTCGGGCACCGTCGCCTGACTGGGGTCGCCGGCCGAACCTCCTCCGAGGAATAGAAATTCCTGCATGTCATTGTCATTCGTATCGTGCTGGTTCACCGGCGTCACGATGTAAACATCGTCGTAATAGTTTTGGGGATGCAGCTTGGCGTTGATTTGCGCCGCCGATAGCCACGCCTGACACTCGCTGTCGCAAGGCGCGCTGGGATCGAAAATCGTCCACACCGCGGAGTTCATCGGCAGCCATTGGTTCTGCTGCTCGGTCGGAGCCTGCAGCAGAATCCAGCCCGCCTCATCGTAAAGCATCAGCGGGTAAAGGGCGTTTGGTCCAACCAGGGTGTTGAAGCGAGTCAGAGATATATTGCCGCTTCCCAGATCGGTGATGTTCGCATCCCACTGATCGCCCGGCTCGCCGCCATGCTCGTAGTCATCGCACATTACCGCGATGAAGCTCGTCGGTTCGTTGGTTGGAGCGATGTAATACGGATAGCCGTTTTGCCAATTGCCTCCGTTCCAGCCAAGGAACGTAAATTCGGTCTGATCCGAGTTGTTGGCGCCTGCGAAGGCGTACACTGCCCCCAACAACATTACCGCCAGAATCGCTAGCCTACGCATATTCCCTTCCCTCCCAGGGGATAAACGCCTCAATGGTTTTAGCAAGAACACACGCTCGTACGAGCCAGTTACAACAATCCGCGGTGCGGCTCATCATTGTCGCCGCCGAACCGCAACTGAGGGACCAACACTGCAAACCAAACGGAATTACCGCGTTACCAGAAAACTTACGGCAATCGCTCCGTGTGGCGCTACAGAGTTCCTGCCAAAACCAGCATCCTCGTGAATCCGCTACTCGCTTATCCACTTCTGCTGTGACAACGGAAAGTCCCAAAACCGGCTGCCTGTGACCGGATAACCCCAGATCCCCGCTGCCCTATCCAGCTTCGGGCTTATGGCAATAGCAGCCGATTCTTTACTGCTCCGGCCAGCCAAACAGCCAAAGGAAATTCCTTGGGCAGATTTTGGCCTTCAACTCCTTCATTGCAATCCACGTTCCGCAAAATCTCCTTGCAATTGTGTTACTTTGCGATTGAAAGCTGCAAGAATTTGCAACATTGTAGCTGACCTTTTCTCCATCAATCCGGCTGCCGGCTTGATTCCACGACAGTCGTACTGCACCTAAGACATTCTTGGGAAAGGGGTTGTTATAGCCCTTTGGTGGAGGCTGCCTCCAATGTGGTGTGCCTGCGGGGGTTGTCCTTTCCGGCTTGGGGTGGAGTGACGCGGCAATAGTCAAGACTTGTTCACAACAGCCGATGCAATGATTGAAGGAGTATGTCGAGCACGGCCGCCGCGTTCGCTTCTCCTGCAGCCATGATCCTGTCCCTCGATTCTCAGAGTCACAAAGCAGGACTGATGCTGATCGAAGGCGGTCTGACCGCGATCGCGGCCGCCGTGGCCTTTGGCTGGCCGACTCTGGGCTCCCGATTTTTCTCGAGCACGGAGAGAGCCTTCGCCAAGCTGGCGCACAGGCGCGGGTTGGCGGTCGCCGTCCTTGGCTTCACCGCTCTTCTACTGCGAGTGGCGATTCTTCCTCTTTGCCCAATTCCTCATCCCTTTGTGCCCGATGATTTCAGCTTTCTGCTTGCCGCCGATACTTTTGCTTCAGGAAGATTGACCAACCCTACGCCGCCGATGTGGACTCACTTTGAGAGCATCCACATCTCCATGCAGCCAACCTATATGTCCATGTACTTTCCCGCGCAGGGGCTGGTACTAGCCGCGGGAGAGATACTGACCGGGCGTCCATGGTTCGGCGTCTTATGCATGAGCGCGCTGATGTGCGCGGCAATCTGCTGGATGCTACAGGCTTGGCTTCCGCCTACTTGGGCGTTGCTTGGCGGCATGCTGGCAGTGCTCCGAATTGCACTATTCAGTTGCTGGACGAATACCTATCACACCGGCGGCGCCGTCGCAGCCTTCGCCGGCGCGCTCGTTCTGGGAGCGCTGCCTCGTTTGCTGAAGGCTCCGCGGCTCCGTTATAGCTTAGTGCTCGCGGTCGGAGTAATTCTGCTCGCCGGCACGCGGCCCTACGAAGGACTTCTTCTTTGCTTGCCTGTATCGGCTTATCTGGCGCACTGGTTTTTCTTCGGCAAGAACCGGCCGCCGGGTGCGGCGCTGCTTCGCCTCACTGCTGCGCCTCTGCTTCTGCTCTTCGCCGCAGGCGGATGGCTCGCCTACTACAATTACCGCGCCTTCGGCAGTCCTCTGACCCTGCCGTACACAGTCAATCGCAGCACCTACGCTATGGCGCCATATTTCCTCTGGCAGTCACCGCGTCCTGAACCGGCGTACCGGCATGAAGTCATGCGGCGTTTCTATTATGAAAATGAACTTGCCGCC
The DNA here is from genome assembly GCA_963818905.1 of uncultured Acidobacteriaceae bacterium. Classification (GTDB taxonomy): domain Bacteria; phylum Acidobacteriota; class Terriglobia; order Terriglobales; family Acidobacteriaceae; genus Bog-257. The sequence continues at coordinate 151,192 of CAWFUE010000066.1, read as the reverse complement.
CTTGACCAGATTCACACCCTGCGCAGCTTCTCCGGTCAGACGATTCTCAAAGCGATGCGAGGGATTTTGTTCTTCGCCGGCCTGGCTTTACTTCCGGCTCTGCTGATGTTTCGACGTGTGCTCCTGGATCGCCGCACCCGTTTCCTGGTTCTATGCATGGCAGCCATGGTGGCCGGCATGCTCTTGCAGATATTCCTTCTGGCCTCTTATCTGGCGCCGTTTACCGCGATTTTTTATGCGCTCGGTTTGCAGGCTATGCGTCACTTGCGGCATGCAAGCCTCGACGGCAGGCCGGTCGGACTCGGCCTGGTACGGTTCACCGTGACGCTGTGCGTCCTCCTGGCTGGAGTGCGATTGTTTGCCAAACCACTTAAGCTTCCTATGCCTGAGTGGCCAGCCTCGACATGGAATTTCAGCTGGTACGGCCCAATGAATTTCGGCGCGGAGCGGGCCCAAATGGAGCGACGGCTGAATCAATTTCCGGGAAAGCAGCTCGTCATCGTCCGCTACTCTGCCGCGCATAATCCGCTGGATGAGTGGGTCTACAACGCGGCGGACATTGATGCCTCGAAAGTCATCTGGGCGCGTGAGATGGATACGTCTAGTAATCTCGAACTGATTCGTTACTATCCTGATCGGCAAGTCTGGCTGGTTCAGCCCGATACGAATCCACCAGAGCTTTCTCCTTATTTCAAACCTGAGTAATTGGGCGGCGGCCCAGTTTTGTCATTCCGAGCGGAGCGCAGCGGAGTCGAGCGACCTGCGGTTCTTCAATCCCTGGAGCGGTGCGGCGCTTAAGCGCCTTCACCGCAAGACCTGAAACCCCTCATCCTGAACGAGCAGCCTGCCTTTGGCCGCGAGTCGAAGGCCACCTCTATCGTAAGTCGGACCACGTGCCGCCTGCCCCGTTTTGTCATCCCGAGCGAAGCGCAGCGGAGTCGAGGGATCTGCGGTTCTCCAATCCCTGGCTAGCGCGCCTGCAGAGAGAGTGCAATTAAGAAGGATCCCGAAGGGAGGATTCAACGACCACTCCGCCTCCGGGATCCAGATGCTACTTGCCGAACACACCAGCGCAACTAGGCATGCCTTTTGCGGCGCATAACCACAATCCCGAAAAGCACCACGGCTAATGCCGCGGCCACGACACGAATCACAGTAACGGTATCCATTGCTCTCCCTCCTTCCCCTGATGAATGACCTCTTCCCTACCCAAAAATGCCTTTCATGTTCTTGGCGATGAGAATGATGGCCGGCCCCAGCAGCACAATAAAGATGCTGGGAAAGATAAACAGCACCAACGGAAAAATCAGCTTCACGGTGGTCTTCGCGGCCAGCTCTTCGGCCTGTTGCCGCCGCTTCTGTCGCACCCCATCCGAGAAAACCCTCAGCGCCCGCACCAGCGGCGTGCCAAAGCGATCGGTCTGCGCCAGCATGTGCACAAAGCTCCTTACGGTATCGACTTGGGTCCGCTCCGCCATGCTTTCCCAAGCCTCGGTGCGTGGTTTGCCGGCGCGTTGTTCGAAGTTGATCTGCATGAACTCTTCCGAGATCTCCGGCTGGCTCAGCGCCAGTTCCTGCCCGGCGCGGAGCAGCGCCTGGTCGATGCCCAATCCCGCATCAACACACACCACCATCAGATCCAAGGCATCCGGCAAGCCCAGGCGGATGCGCTCGCGCCGCCCGTGCCTGCGATAGCTCACCCACACATCCGGCGCAAGATAGACCAGTCCCATCAGCACGAGGATCCAGAAGAAGGTGTTCTCGCGAATAAACGTGCCCGCTATCACCGCGACTACCGGTCCCAGCAGCCGGATGCCAAAATATGTATCGACCGCAGAGCTTTCGCGCAGTCCCGCTGCCAGCAGCTTCTGCCGCAGCTTTTCGTTCTGCGCGAAGCCCAATCGCGTGCGCACGAAGTGCACTACCTTCAACAGAATGCCTAGAGCGCGGTTCCCCGCATCGGCCGGCGTCTCCGCCAGACGCAGCGGCGCCCGGACCACATCCATCAGCCGCTTGGCTTCGTCCACCCGGTGCATCAGCAGGAACACCGGAACGATGGCCAGCGCGCAAAAGATCGTCACCGTCAGGCTGATCATCACCAACGGGTTGCCGCTCATATCTTCACTCTCACGATTTTGCGAATAAACAAGCCGCCCACGACCATGAGCGCGAAGCCGATATAGACCAGCTTCCTGCCCAGAGGATCTTCGATCAGCACCTGGGTGTATCCGTGGTTGGCCAGGCTCAGGAGAAAGAACATCACCACCGGCAGCAGTGACAGGATCCAGCCGGTCAGCTTTCCTTGCGCGGTATAGATCCGGATCTCGCCCTGAATGCGCAGGCGCTCGCGAATCACCGCCGTGGTGCGCTCCAGAACTTCCACCAGATTTCCGCCGGTCTCTTTTTGCAGCAGAATGGCGGTGACCACAAAGTTCAGTTCGGGCAAAGGAATTCGCTGCGCCAATTGCACCAGCGCTTCGCGCGCCGGCAAGCCGAAATTCTGCTGGCGATAGACTTCGCGAAATTCGGTGCGCACCGGCTCCGGAGATTCTTCGCCCACAATCTCAATAGCCGCCGCCAACGAATGGCCGGCACGCAGGGCGCGGCTCATCAGATCAATCGATTCCGGCAGATAACGATTGAATTCCTTCCAGCGTCGCGCCCGCTGATAACGCAACACCAGAAACGGCATGACGGCGAAGACCAGGGCAATCGGCAGAGCGACGGCGACTTGCGGCAGCTCGTAATAGCCGATCGCGCCGCCCACAACCGCCAGCGCCAGGCTGCAGGCCAGCACGCCGGCCACGCTCCAGGAGCTTTCCGCCTGCTCAATCAGCAGATGAATCCTGGGCCCCATCGCGCATCGCCGAAGCATGTTATCGAGCCATGGTATTTCGCTCAGCCGGGTATGCTTGATAATTTCCGAGTTCTGATCTTCCAGCCACGCCGTGCCTGCCGGCGCGGCATTCAACTTGGCAATGCGTCCTTCGATGGTGCGCTCGGTCGCGGTCGGCCGCGTTACCAGCAGCACTACGCCGAAGGCCAGCACCAGAATCCCGAGAAAGACCATGCCGATCAGGAACATGACCGCCACTCCCCTCGAGGAAAAAGCATCACCACAGAGACACAGAGATCCGGAGCTAAAGAAAAAACCCAGGCAGCGAAAAACCTCAAGACCGCCGAGGTGATTCTTGGAGATTTTTCCCCAGCGTTCTCCAAGTTGTGTACTGTGAACCGGATTCCTCTGTCTCTCTGTGTCTCAGTGGTGAAAGGTTTTCGCCTCAACCTAAATCTCCTCGGAGAAATTCAGCAGATTCGTGTCCAGCGGAATTCCCGCCGCTTGCAGCTTTTCGGCGAACTTGGGCACGATGCCGGTCGCATAAAAACGTCCCAGCACTTTGCCATTCGACCCCAACCCGCGCTTCTGGAAGAGAAAAATGTCCTGCATGCTGACCACCTGCTCGCTGGTGCCGGTGATCTCCGAAATATGGGTCACCCGCCGCGAACCGTCGCTCATACGCGAGACCTGCACGATGATCTGAATTGCGGCGGCAATCTGCTGGCGCAGGGCCATCTCCGGAAGGTTCAGGTTGGCCATCAGCGCCATGGTCTCGATGCGTGCCAGCGCATCGCGCGGGCTGTTGGCATGCACCGTGGTAATCGATCCATCATGGCCGGTGTTCATCGCCTGCAGCATGTCCAGCGCTTCTTCGCCGCGCACCTCGCCGACGACGATGCGATCCGGCCGCATACGCAGAGCGTTGATCAGCAGCTCGCGCTGCCGCACTCCGCCTTTGCCTTCGACGTTCGGCGGACGGCATTCCAGCCGCACCACGTGCTTTTGTTTCAGTTTCAGTTCGGCAGAGTCTTCGATGGTGACGATGCGCTCGCGTGGCGAGATGAATCCGGAGAGCACATTGAGCAGCGTCGTCTTGCCCGCGCCTGTCCCGCCGGAGACCACAATATTCATTCGCGCCTTCACCGCCTTTTCCAGCACCTGAATCATCACCGGTGTGAACTCGCGATACGACAGCAGGTCCTCAACTGTCAGCGGATCGGTGCCAAAGCGGCGAATCGACAGGATCGCGCCGTCGATGGCCAGCGGCGGAATAATCGCATTCACCCTCGAACCATCGGACAGCCGCGCGTCCACCATCGGCGATGACTCGTCGATCCGGCGTCCGACTTTGGAGACAATCTTCTCGATGATGTGCATCAGGTGATGCTCGTCCTTGAAGACCACATTGGTCGGCTCCAGCACCCCGCCGCGCTCGACGTAAACCGTGCTCGCCGTATTGACCAGGATGTCCGTGACGGTGGGATCCTGCAGCAGCGGCTCCAGCGGTCCCAGCCCAAAGACCTCATCCATCACTTCATTGGCCAGCCGGGTGCGCTCGGTGCCGCTAAAGGGCACGCCGTGCTCGGCCACCAGCTGCAGCACCAGTCCGAGCAACTGTTGCCGCCCCCGCGTATCCTGCATGTACAACAGTTTTTCCAGATCCACTTTGTCGATGAGCTCGCGGTGGATCGCCGACTTCACCTCCTGCTGGGCGCGTGCCAGCAGCGGATTGGCGGTGCGCGCCGCCTCGCCATTGGAGTGATCTACGGTCAATATGGCAGCGGCTTCAGCCATGAACGCTCCTTAACCTTCGCGACCTCAAACCAGTTCCCTTAATTCCAAAATGCGAACCTTCGCTTCGGCTCGGCTGCCTCGGCCGGCTGGTCCGGAACCAGACTGGCTGCCCACTTCTTCATCTGCAGGGCAAACTCCGACTTGCGGTCGGGCATGATGGGACTGCCGGTATTCATGGCGCGGATCAGATCCGTCGAGGCGTTAGGAATGGTGATAGCAATGGGCTGGCGAATCGCTTTCTCGATCTGCTCCAGGCTGAGCGAGCCTTCCGACGAAAACCGGTTGATGACGACCTTGATTTTGCTGGGCGGCACGTTGCTCTGCAGCAGCCGGTCGATGTAGCGCGACAGATCGCGCAGCGCGGGAACGTCGGGCGTGGCGATCAGGTAAAGCTCGTCGCAGCAGTCGATGGTTGCCAGGCTGAGGTTGTGCACTCCGTGCGGACAGTCGATCACCACAAATTCATAGTTTTGGCCCAGAAACCGAATCGAGCGTTGAATATCTTCCAGCGAAACATTCGCGGAATCGTCGAAGACATCGGGCGAGGGCAGGATGTCCAGACAATTGGAGTGATGAATGACAAAGCCGTCAAGCAGGATCTCATCCAGTCGCGCGATGTTGCGCACCAGTTCGTAGAAGTGATAGTTGGCCTCATCCTCGCCCAGATACAAGGAAACATGTCCCAGCCGGCGATGCTCGTCCAGAATCAGGGTGCGCTTGCCGTACTGTCGCACCAGGAAGCTGCCCAGATGGACGGCCAGCGTCGTTGTTCCCGCTCCACCGCGCGCGCCCAGCAGCGCCAGAATTCTTCCCGAAGGCTTCATCTGGCTCTTCTTGCGGGTGGTAAAGCGGCTGCGCAGCCGGTCCAGCGCTTCGGCAACCTGGTCATCCGTAACCGGCTTGGTCAGATACTCGCCGCATCCCGAGCGCATCGCCTCCAGAATGAGCGCGGGATCAGCCTGAGCCGAAACTGCAATCAGGCTGCCCTGACCGTGCAGCGTCTGCTGCATGCCGTTCGCGGCCTCGATGGCGGCAGCGCGGTCGCAATCGAAGTCGATAACACACACCGGAACCTCCGCCCGCTGCAGCTTCTGCAAGAGCAGCGGATCGCTGTCGTAATGCGAGTAGTCTTGCAGCTCGCCGGCGAAGCTCCCGTTCTTGCGGATGACAGCTTGCTTGACCGCAGCCGCCGTCTTCGGATCCACGCACAAGGTGGCAGCGCACATACCGTTGACGCTGTCGACCATTTCCTCGCTGTTCACTTAGCGCTCTCCCAACTGTTGTCTCTCAACCCTCATCGCTTCTCGCTGGCCGGCAGACTCTGGTCGAACATTTGCGGCTGCAGAAACGGCACCGGCATCGCCGGAGTTGTCGGAGGCGGCAGGCCCGGACCATTCAAGGGGTCGATGATTTTGGGGGTAACGATTACCACCAGCTCCATGGTGGAGTGATTCAAATTCTTGGAGCGAAACAACTGACCCAGGATCGGGATATCGCCGATGCCGGGCATCTTGCTCAGAGTGTCGGTGATGCGGTTGTCGAGAATGCCGGAGATGCCGAAGGTCTCCCCATCCTGCAGTTCAACTTCTGTCTCCGCCTTGCGTGTCGACAGCGCGGGCAGCGCGTATCCGGCAATCACCACCTCGTTGGTGTAGTCCAGCGCGCTGACCTCGGGCGCGACCTTGAGCCGTATGGTTCCATCGGAATTCACGTAGGGCGTGAACTCCAGCTTCACCCCGTAGGGTTGGAACGAAACCGTTACTGTCGGTACGCTGCCGGCGCCGCCAGGCTGCACCACGGGATAGGGAAACATGCCTCCGGCCAGGAATCGCGCTGTCTTGCCATGAAGCGCCGTCAGGTTGGGTTCGGCAAGGATTTGCAGAATGCCTTTGGTCTGCAGGTCCTTGATCGTCGCGCCCACCCCGTTCTTCAGATTGAAGTAGAAAAGGTTCAGAAAATCAGAGGTGAGAGCCTGCGGCCCATTGCCGTTGTTCTGGAAGGTAAAGGGCGAAAACTGTTCTGTCGTTCCCTGCCCCATGTTGTTCCCATTCAGGCCGAGCAGGTTGATGCCGAAGGCGGTCAGCTTCGAGCGATCGATCTCGGCTATGCGCACCTGCAACTGCACCTGCGGCAGATGCCGCGGATCGATGACCAGCGAATTGATGATGTCCTTCGAATAAACGCTGGCCAGCTTGCCTGCCTCCTCGGCCGCAGCATCGCTATCCACCACGCCGCTGAGATGGACCCTTCCCTGTTGTGCTTCCACTTCCACGTGATCGCCGGGAAGCGCGTTGGCCAACGATTCCCTTAGGCCGGCGACATCTACGTCGCAGAGCACGGTGTACATCTGCTGGCTATCGTTGTTCCACAGCACCAGGCTGCTGGCGCCGGCGGATTTGGCGGTGATCACCACTTCATACGGGCTCGCCGCCATCGCGTCCAGTACCGCCGGATTGCTCACATAGACCCGCCGCAGCCGCTCGGGAAATTCCAGAAACAGCGAACGGCCAACGATCAGGTGCAGGGTGTGCGTGTCCTCGCTGTTGGAGCTCTGGCGGTTGCCCGCAACCGGGTCCGTGGGCACGCCGCTGGCCGTCTTCAATGCCAGCGGAGCAACATGTTTTTGCGAGGCACCAGCTGCTCCGCTGTCGGCAGCAACTGGAGTCGAAGGTGCGCTCGGCTGCGTCGCGCCTGCCGATTGCGTCGCAGTCTGCAAACCAGTCGCCGCCTGACCGGTTGTTGCCACCGGTTGCTGCGCGCTGCCGAGAACGCTCGCCGGCAACCAGGCAGTGAGCACCAACATTCGGGCGAAGACAGCCAGGGGTTCCATAACCTCACTCAAAGCTCTTGCTGCTACGGTGGTCGCCAAGAATGGTCTCCACCACATACGGTTCTTTCATCGGCAAATGAGGACGAGGCGTTACCGCTTCCGCCGGTGACGCTTCCACTCCGGACAGCTGCGCCATCTGCACCGCCTTGGCACTGACTTTGGTGTGGTCGGCGCCGTTGCGCAGAACGAATTGAATGCTTCCCTGCGTACTGGCCAGTACCAGCTTCTGCGCGTCCTCCGGGGTGAGCAGCAGAGTGACGACATTCACCGTTTCCGCCTTACCCTGCGGATCGGGCTGCAGCTTCTGGCCGATGGTCAGCACCTCGACATCCTGCAGAACAATCTGGGTTTGCGGCGCCGGCGTGCGATCGGAGCGAAAGGTGACCAGCACATCCACGTGTGAGCCGGGAAAGAGAAATCCGGCGACCCCGACTACCTCGTCCGATTTCACCGAGGTCGCGCGCATACCCTCCGGGATCTTGGTGGTCAATCCGATGCCCGAGCCGGGAGCGGCCAAATATCCTTCCAGAATCGGCTCCGATGCGGCGACGGGATAAATCACAGCTCTCCCCGCAAGGCCGGCGATTTTGCTGAAGGCATTCGGCAGCGGCAACGATGCCGGCCACTCCGTCAGAATCAGATCTTCCGGCTTTAGCACCTCGCCGGCATCCAGCGGCCGCGAGGCTGCGACGTAATGCTGCAGGTTCGAATGGGTAGCGCTTCCGGCGGTGAGTTTACGGCTGATGATGAAGGTGACCGCGCCCGACAGCAGCAGCGCGATCAGCAGAGCAAGTACGATGCGACGGGAGTTCATGTTGTCATCTCAATAATCGCCGCCTCAATTTGCCGCTTGCCGCCAGCGCCCGCGCGAATCGGTTCGCGCCTTTTGCGAGCTTCGCCGAGCGAGCGCTGCGCAAGCCGGCCAGGGTTGAGCGAAGCGGTGGCGGCTGGCGACCGCTTCCCATACCGGAGTTGCGCCTGTGGACCTATCTTTGGCAGCCACCGTTCAACCGCAGCCGTCCGCATTTTTCTGCTATGCGTAAAGAACGGCGCCCAGGCTGCGCCGCTCCTCGACTGTTGCGCTGCGGCCTCAGGCCACGGAGCTGCTGAGTTTGCTGCCCACCGCGCTGAATGCATTGCTGACGTTGTTGGCCAGCGTGCTCATTGCCGAGACCGCAGCCAACGCGATAATTGCCGCCACCAGGGCGTACTCGATCAGGTCCTGACCGGATTCGTCCCGTAGCAGCTCGTGAACGGCTAGTTTCATGTTTGACCTTCCTCCCTGCGAATTCGCCAAACAGACACTGCTGTAGCTGTTTCAGCTACTTGGTACTGCCAGTAACTCCTATCGGCAGTGCCAGGAAGATGCAGTAGGGCCTTTGTGGAATTTCAGACGGTGATCGCAAGTCTTGCCAAGCGGGAAAACAGATCCGCGTGGTTGGCCTATCGAGTTAACACCTCCATGTGACTCGGCTCACGGCAGCTGGCCATGCCGCTGCCTACACTTGGAAGTGGCCTTATACCCGCGTATTGCGGGAATTTCTCACGGAGGAACTATGTTTCAGAAGAGGACGATCACCATTCTTCTGGCGGTGATCACGCTATTCGCCTGCACCTTCATGTTGGCGAACGATAATTCCATGGGAGTTGCGGACAAGCAGACCATTACCTTCACTGCACCGACCGTTGTTGGAGGCACGCTGCTGCCGGCTGGCAACTATAACGTCACCCACCAAATGAACGGCCAGACGCACGTCATGATCTTCAAGCAGATCGGGGGGAAGAAAGCCGAAGCCCAGGCTAACTGCAATCTGGTTCCCTTGAAAGCCAAGGCCGAGCAAAGCCAGCAAGTCTACACCACCAACGCGAAGAATGAGCGCGTCCTGCAGGAGATGACCTTTGCCGGCGACGCGGCGAAGCATGTTCTGGCGCAGTAAGCGGTAAGTAGGGTTGCGATTCAGTGGTGCACCCGACAGCCTTGGTCGTTGCCGCGATAACGCAATGACCAAGGCTGGTGACTCGTTGCTGACAGCCCGTCATGCGCGGCCAGTCACGATTCGCGATTCGACCCACGATCCACGATTCACTATCCACTAATCAACAATCCCACAATACTCGCGGACATCAGATTCGCCAGCGTCCCCGCGATCATTGCCTTGAAGCCGAGTTGCGCCAGATCGCGACGCCGCGTGGGCGCCAGGCTGCTCAGCCCGCCGATCACGATTCCGATCGAGCCGAGATTGGCGAAGCCGCACAGCGCGAACGTGGCAATGGTGAACGAGCGCGGATCGAGCGCGGCTTTCTGCGCCGTCAACATGGTGTAGGCGACCAGTTCATTCAGCACCATGCGTGTGCCCAGCAGATTGCCGATCGCCAGACAGTTGTGCCATGGAATGCCGATCAGCCAGGCCACGGGCGCAAAGATTACGCCGAAGATCGTCTCCAGCTTGCCCGGAAACCAGCGAAAGCCGTGCGCTGCCAGAAAATTGTGTGTGCCGCCTAGCAGCCCGTCCAGCAGCGCAATAATTGCCAGAAACGAGATCAGTATCGCCGCTACATTCAATGCGAGATAGAGGCCGTCGGTCGTGCCTTTGGCGGCTGCGTCCAGAACGTTGGCCGGCCGCTCTTCCAGTTCAGCTACATCGATCTTGACGGCTCCCGCCGTTAGCGGCTGCTCGGTTTCCGGCACCAGCATCTTCGCGATCAGAATGGTGCCCGGCGCCGTCATGATGACGGCGGCCAGCAGATGCCGCGCTTCGATCCCCAGCAAAATGTAAGCGCCCAGCATCGCGCCCGAGACGTGAGCCATGCCGCTGGTCATGATGGTCATCAGTTCCGAACGCGTCACCTTCGGCAGATAGGGTCGGATGGTCAGCGGCGCTTCCGTAATTCCCATGAAGATGCTGGCGGCGACGTTGAGTGACTCGACTCCGCTGGCGCCCATGAAACGCACCATCACCTTCGCCAGTTGCCGGATGATGAATTGCATGACGCCGTAGTAGTACAGAATTGAAAAAAACGCGGCGATGAAGATGATGATCGGCAGCACCTGGAAGGCGAAGACCACGCCGAACTTCGACATCTTGGCGCCCAGTTCGCCAAAGACGAACGACGACCCGGCGAAGGAGTAGCTCAGCAGGTGATCGACCGCGTCGCCGGCAACCGTCATCACCTTCACCCCGAAGCTCACGCGCAGCACCAGCACCGCAAACACAAATTGCAGCGCAAGTCCGACCAGGATGGTGCGGAGACGAATGGCTCTGCGATTGGTGGAGAAGAGATAGGCAAACAGGAGGATCGAGAGGATGCCCAGCACGCCGGTCAGACGCGCCATGGGTCAGTTGTCCGCCGGCGCGCCGAGTTCCCGCACGATTTGCACGCTGGCGCTGGTGCCGATGCGATTAGCTCCGGCATCGACCATTTCCAGCAGCTGCGCCGCGCTGCGAATCCCGCCCGCGGCCTTTACCCCGATGGCAAGTCCTACCACGCCGCGCATCAGAGCCACGTCGGAAGCGGTTGCGCCCGAATCGGCCAGCCCGCTGGAGGTCTTTACAAAATCAACTCCCGCATCCGCCGCCAGTGCGCAAGCCAGGATTTTTTCTTCCTGGCTCAGCAATGCGTTTTCCACGATGAGCTTCAGCAGGGCGCCATGTTGGTGCGCCAATCGCGTGAGGCTCCGCATCTCGCTCTGAACCAGCACGCGCTCCCCCGACTTCAACGCGCCGATGTTCATGACCATGTCCAGTTCGTGAGCCCCTTGCCGTAAGGCGGTTTCAGCTTCGAGCAGCTTGGTGACCGTCAAGTTCGCACCCAGCGGAAAACCGACGACGGTGCCGACCTTCACCGGCGTTCCGTGCAGCTGCGCCGCAGCCAGAGCCACGTTCACCGGGTTCACCATGACGGCATGAAACTCGTAGCGCACAGCCTCGCAGCAAAGAACCGTCACCTGATTGCGAGTGGCATCCGGTTTCAAAAGGGTATGTTCGATTAGCTTGGCTGCACTCCGCCAATCGCTTACGGGCAGGGCAGGCATTCCGGCGACAACAGGCAGATACACTGACATAGCCAGTCTAGATTCTATGCCCCATCGGATTGCAGTACGCAAACATCTGGCAGATTACGATAACGCTCGGCAAAGTCAAGTCCATATCCTACGACAAATTCGTCAGGAATCACGAATCCAACATAATCCGCTCCAATCGCTTCCGTGCGCCGCGAAACTTTATCCAGCAGGGCAGCAATCTTGAGCCGCTTGGGCTGATGCGCCTCCAGAAGCTTCCTGATATAACTCAGCGTCAGGCCAGTGTCGAGAATATCCTCCACCAGGATGACGTTCCTGCCCCCCATGGAGCGGTCCACATCCTTTACCAGCTTCACCTCGCCGCTGTGCTGCTTGGCGTTGCCATAGCTGCAAACGGCGATGAAGTCGAAGGTCGCATCCAGCTTGATCTCGCGCGCCAAGTCAGCCAGAAAAATAGTCGCTCCCTTGAGCACTCCGATCAACACGACAGCTTCCCCGGCGAAATCGGCCGTGATGCGCGCGCCAATCTCGGCAACTTTGGCCGCAATCTGCTCCCGCGTGATGAGGATTGTGAGCTTGTCCATCGCGCGACACCTACTGGCTATGCAGCGAATCGGAGAGGCTGATCAAGTTTTGCGGACGCACGCGAATCACGCCTCTACGCGGACTATCGATGTCCGCTATCAGGAAGAACGCGATTGAAAGAATAAACGGCAAGACCGTCACTAAAAGGCCTCGCCTGCGATGTGCGTCATAGCCCATCAGCAGAGTGCAGCAGATGGCCAGCGTTATCATCAGCGTCCACGCTCCGGCTGGAATGCGGTTCCACCAGGCAGCCTGGGTGTATCCCTGCCGGTTCAAGACGTCGTTCATTCCCGCAACCGCCAGCGCAGTCACAGGAGTAGGTTTTGCCGCAGCGGCGTTCTGAACGATGGACCACATTTCATTCTGCAACCGCGTAGTCTCGTTGCTCACCCGCTCAAGCTCCTGGCGATCGCGGGTTACATAAAACCGCAAGCGCTCATCGAGATACTTAGTCAGCAATGGCCGAATCGTCGCCGCGTCGTTCGCGGGCAACAAACCGGCGCGCAGATACTCCGTACCGATTGCGTTCGCCTCTTCCTCTTCATAGTTCTTGCGCTGATCGTAGCGGCTCACCGCCATAGAAAAGCTGAATCCGATAATCAGGGCCAGCAGGGTCAGACTAGCGTTGATCACCACACCGATGTCATCGTGCGCGTCAGGTTCGACAGGCTTCAGGCTTCGGCCGACCCAGGCTCCGATCTGCACCGAGAGCCAAAGGACGATCAGACACGCGGCAAAAACTACCAGCGGATAGTTGAATAGGTCCGGCACGTTCGTTCCTGGTTTGAGGCGAAAGACACATTATCTTATATGACCGGCAAGCGGCTGTCGGCCTCTGCCGTTGACTGCTATCATTCGTCCGGGTAGAGCGGGGCTTCAGCGCCGCGTTCGCTGTGACCGATAAACAAATTGCTTGGGTATCTCGATAATTTCCAATGATAGAGCTACTTAAGCCTATTTTGTAAGCGCCTGGTCGGTGGCCGGAAGGCTGGCTCTCCCTGTGCGTGACGACTGCAAGAGAACCCTTCTTTAGGTTCTTGGAGCTACATGAAGATTCGGCTTTACCGGCTTGCCTTGTTCGTGTTTGTCTCGGCCTTCCTGGCTGCATCATCGCTGGCGACTGCAGCTAGCTCCGCTGCTAATTCCGACGAAAGCAAGACCGCCGGCTATTTCGAGAGCATTCAGAATAATCCCAACCTGCTGCTGGTTTTCCTGCGCGAGATGCCCAAGGGGGGCGATCTGCACAATCATCTGTTGGGCGCCATATATGCGGAATCGTTTATTCAGTGGGCGGCCCATGCCGGCTTGTGTGTCGATCCCAAGACGCTGTTCATCAGACCGTCGCCCTGCGGAGGCGAAAAAAACACCGAACCCGCGAGCAAAGCCCTGGCTGATCCGGTGCTCTATCGCCGGATGATCGACGCCTACTCAATGCGGAACTGGCAACTTTCCGGCGAATCGGGTCACGATCACTTCTTCGACACCTTCGACAAGTTCATCGTTGCCAGCTACGGCAACACCGGAGAGATGCTGGCCGAAACCGCGAATCGCGCGGCCTCCCAGCACGAAATTTATCAGGAACTGATGCACGCGGCGGCCTTCGGCGACCTTTTGGCTCTGGCGGAGCGCAGCGGCTGGGATGACGACTTTTCTCGACAGCGAGACAAGCTGCTGGCCAACGGGATGCCGCAAGCGATCGCGGCAGCGCGCAAGGAAATGGATGACGCCGAGGCGGTGCGTAACACCCAACTCAAGTGCGCCACCCCGCAACCCGATCCGGGTTGCGCCATCGTTCAGCGCTATCAGTACATGGTGCTGCGCGCCTGGCCTAAAGAAGTCGTATTCGCACAAATGGTGCAGGGCTTCGAACTGGCAAGTGTCGATCCGCGCTTCGTCGCCGTAAATCTGGTGCAACCGGAAGACTGGTATGTTCCCACGCGCGATTTTTCGTTGCACCTGCGCATGATGCAATACCTGCACAGCATCTATCCCAAAGTTCACATCTCCCTGCATGCGGGCGAGCTGGTCGAGGGATTGGTGCCACCGGAAGAATTACAGTGGCATATTCGCGATTCGATTGAGATTGCGCATGCCGAACGCATCGGTCACGGCATCGATGTGATGAACGAACGCGATCCGCTGCAACTGTTGAACGAGATGGCTTCACGCAAGATCATGGTGGAGATTTGCCTCACCAGCAATGCCACGATTCTGGGTGTCAGCGGTCCGCGACATCCGTTGAGCCAGTACATTCGCGCCGGGGTTCCGGTAGCGCTGGCGACAGACGACGAAGGCGTATCGCGTTCCGACATGACGCACGAGTATCTGCGCGGCGCTACCGATCAGAAGCTTTCCTATTTGCAGCTTAAGAAGATGGCGCGCACCAGCCTGGAGTACGCGTTCGTGCCCGGCGCGAGTTTGTGGAGCGATGGCCGGAACTTCGTGATGGTGAAGGAGTGCGTCGGAAACTCAAACGAGCCGTCCGCCGCCTGTAAGAAGCTGTTGGATTCCAGCGAGAAGGCGAGATTGCAGTGGAAGCTGGAAGAGCAGTTTCGCGACTTTGAAGCACGGACGTGGACGCCTGTGGCCGAAGCGATTCAATAGCGCCGGGTGCCCCGTTTGCGCTATACCCGCGCCAAGTGCACCCCGAACCACTTTTTTCGGTCGCACCACGACTGCTCCAGCGTGAAGCCGCTTTGGCGCAGGATCGATTCGATCATCGCGTCCGTGTATTTGTAGCTGTTTTCGGTGTGAATGCGTTCGCCGCGCTGGAAGGAAACATCGAGATCGAGGGCAGGCAGAAATACGGTTTGCGCCGTCATGCTCTCCAGGTAGATTTCCATTCGCGAACAGCGCCGGTTCCACAGGGCAACGTGCCGGAAGGCGTCGAGGTCGAAGTCGGCCTCAAGTTCGCGATTCAGCCGCGCCAGAATGTTCTTGTTGAACGCAGCCGTCACACCCTGGGAATCGTCATAGGCGGGTAGGAGAATCTTCGAGCTCTTGGCAAGGTCCGCACCCAATAGCAGAGCATCGCCGGAGCGCAGTGTCTGGCGAATGCGGCGCAGCAGACGAATCGACGCGTCGGGCTCAAAATTTCCAATACTGGAGCCGATGTAGAGCACCAGCTTGCGGCCCATGATGCGGCTGAGCGCGGCAACGCCGCCGGTGTAGTCGGCAACAATCGGATTCACTCGCAGCGCCGGGAATTGCCTGCCAAGCTGGCGCACCGCCTCGTCCAGCGCCGACGCCGAAACGTCAATGGGGTAGAATAGCGCCCGACTCTGGCGCTGCAGCAGTTCTTCAATCAAGATGCAAGTCTTGGCTGCCGTGCCCGCGCCCAACTCCACCAGCGTCAGCGACGGTCCCGCTTGTGCGAGGATTTCGCCCGCATACCGCTCCAGGATCGAGCGCTCGGTGCGCGTCAGGTAGTACTCCGGTAAATCGGTGATCCGCTCGAACAGCTGCGAGCCAATCTCATCATAAAAAAGTTTGCAGGGAAGATACTTCGGCAACGCGGTCAGACCCTGCCGAACGTCGAGCGCTATCGCGTCGTTGGTAAAGATCTGGAGTTGCTTGCTAGTCGCCATTCGCCAACCTGACCCCCATGAACTGCCAGCGCGCATGAGGTGGAAAAAAGTTGCGATAGGTCGTGCGAATGTGCGACTGCGGTGTAGCGCACGAGCCACCACGCAGCACCATCTGGTTGCACATGAATTTGCCGTTGTATTCGCCGACCGCGCCTGCTGCCGGTTTAAATCCTGGATAGGCAACGTACGGGCTCGCCGTCCACTCCCACACATCCCCGAACATCTGAGCAAGGGGTTCGCCCACATCGGCCGGTTGTGGATGCAGCACGTCGTCATCCAGGAAATTTCCGGCGACAACGCAGCGTTGTGCGGCTACCTCCCATTCAAACTCGCTGGGCAGCCGTGCCCCAGCCCAGCGCGCGAACGCATCTGCCTCGTAGTAGCTGATATGGCACACAGGCTCATTCAGCCGCAAAGGCTGCATGCCTTCGACCGTATAGTTCCACCACTCGCCGTCGCGCTGCTCCCAATACAGCGGCGCATTCCATTGATTGGTGCGAACGCAGTCCCACCCATCGGAGAACCACAGCACCGGTTTGCTGTACCCGCCATCGCGCATGAAATCGAGATATTCGCCATTGGTGACCAGCCGCGAGGCTAGCCGAAACGGCTCGAGATAAACCTTGTGACGCGGACCTTCGTTATCAAAGGCGAAGCTGTCGCCTTCGAATCCAACCGAATACAAACCTCCGGCGAAGCTCTTCCACGCCAGCGGTGGCGCCGAGCGTTCTATCTGCCAAGTTTCGTGATCCGGCTTGATTCGATACGCCGGCCGCAGCGGATTCGTCCACAGGCCATTCTTCACATCGGTGACGATCAGCTCCTGGTGCTGCTGCTCATGGTTAATGCCTAGCGCGATCAGATCGAGCGCCTCGCCAGGAAGATCCAGCGTCAGCAGATGCACCATGGCTTCGTCGACGTAGATCCGATAGGCATGAACTTCGTCGAGGCTGGGCCGCGACAGAATATAGCGCAAAGCTCGCAGCGGACGATCACCCACCGCGTTGTAATACGAGTTGAAAAGATTGCGAAATGCCGGATGGAATGCGGCGAACTGGTCCATGTACTGCGACAGCACGAAGGTCTCGAAGAACCACGTGGTATGCGCTAGATGCCACTTCGCCGGACTGGCGTCGGCCATGGGCTGAAGACTATGGTCCTCCACGCTCAGGGGGGCGCAGATTCGCAACGACGTATCGCGAACGTTCAGATACCGCTGCAACAGAGACGCGTCTCGTTGACCGCTATCGGTGCCCTCGACCGCGTTGCGTGCGACCGGTGTCGACATAGAATCCCTTAGATGCAAGAAATCTTTCGAACTGTGCTCCGGCCAAGAACAACGAGCCGACTCAGCAACAGATGCTTGAGCCGGGAGAAAGCTACAAATTTTAAGATTAAGAAACGGTATCTACACGATTGTCGGCTGGCCACTGCCTAGGGCTGGGAAATTTCCTTTCAGGAGCTATTTCGCAACCGGCATGGAAGCCGCTGGTTTCACGGGACTTTCATCAGCAATCGGAACCTGTTCTGGAACCAAAGACGGGGCCTTGTACAGACCTTTCAGGTCGTTCCAGCGCACCGCCAGCATCTCCAGACCCATCTTTATACCATCCCGCAGCGGGCTGATCTTAGAGCGATGATCGTGCGCCCACTCCACCGGAAGTTCGACGGTGCGCAGCTTGAATTTGTTGGCCAGGAACAGCAGCTCGGGATCGAAGCCCCAGCGCTCGATTCGCTGACGGGTAAAGACGGTCCGCGCCGCACCGCGCGTGAAGGCCTTGAAGCCGCACTGCGTATCGCAAAAATGGAGGCCTAGCACGATGCGCAGCGCCAGATTAAAACAGCGTCCGTACAGCTGCCGATGCCATGGCTGACGTTCGGTTTGCAGCTCGGCTTGCAGCCAGCGCGATCCAATAGCAACATCGGCGCCCTGCTCCAGCGCGGCAAACAACTTCCCAGCCTCGTAAATCGGCGAGGAGAGATCGGCATCGGTAAACAGCATCACGTCGCCGCGCGCATGCAGCATTCCATTACGGACGCTGTAACCTTTGCCGCGATTTCCAGGATTTTCAACCAGCCGGATATCAGGGTCGAGAGACATAAAGTGCCGAACCACTTCGGCCGTGTTATCGGTCGAGCCGTCGTTCACCACAATAATCTCGCTCGATAGCTGCTGCTGGCGGATGTAGTCTCGCATCTTGGGCAGAGATACGGCGAGGCGTTCGCTCTCGTTATAGGCAGGGACAATGAAGCTATACGTCAATTCCATCCTCAGCTTAGACGCAAATTCATTGTATGTCAGTTGTCAGGCCATTAACATCAGGAAGGAATAACTTGGTTGGACCGGCTGCCTGCGCGGCGCCCAGCGGGCCGGTTTAGCCTATTCGAGCTCTTATGCGCGCTGCTTTATTGCTGATTCTTATGTTGCCGATGACCTTGCCTGCTGCCACAACTTCCAAGCCGCACGTGGTTGCTCTCGGAAAAGCCACCAATGTCAAACTATTCATTGGCCCGGCGGAAGACAAGACCATCGAGATTACCGTCCGGGCGCTCTACGTCGACACCAAACTCAAGGACTTTACCACCGGCCAGGTTCACGATGTTACCGATCGCGAGTTCGTAGTCCGCCGGGCGTATCGCGTCAACGACACTTTGCCCGACGACCCCAGGCAGTCGGCCAAGTGGCTCTGGGAACGCGGCGGCTGGCTGCTGGTGGATCGTGTTTCGGGTAAGATTTCGCTGGTCAAGCTCCCCGACTTCGATCCCTTTTACTCGGAGGTGAGCTGGTATCGTGACTACGCTGCCTACTGCGGCATCACATCCAATGGCGAGCGCGTCAATGCCGTAGTGGCAGAAATCGGCGGTAAGAAGCCACTGTTTCGCAAGGAACTGGGACAGGTCAGCATGGGAAATTCCTCGGATAGCAATTGCGCCAGGCCGCACTGGGATCGGCAGCCGTCGCGCGTGACCTTCCTGCCCGCCGGCGGCGATAAGTTTACGGTGAAGGTCAGCGGCCGCTTTGCCGACGAAGCCCCGGAGAACGATTCCGATGAGGAGTAAACGGTATTGAAGACATTTGACGAGCTGCTGGGTGACGCCGAGATTGCCCACGGGCATTTGTGCGCGGGTCAGATTCTAGGTGTGCGGCTGGCGATGCGTGGCCTGGAATTACTGGGCATCGACGATCCGCACGGCAAAGATCGCAAGCGCCTGATTACGTTCGTTGAGATCGATCGCTGCGCTAC
Source organism: uncultured Acidobacteriaceae bacterium (assembly GCA_963818905.1). Taxonomy (GTDB): domain Bacteria; phylum Acidobacteriota; class Terriglobia; order Terriglobales; family Acidobacteriaceae; genus Bog-257. Next base: position 132,291 of record CAWFUE010000066.1, on the reverse strand, counting down.
CGATGCTGTTGCCGTCGTTACCGGATGCCGTTTGGGCAAGCGCGCACTGAAGTTTCGCGACTGGGGCAAAGTCGCCGCAACTTTTGTCGATCTCGAGTCGGGCCGTGCGGTGCGGGTCTGCGCCAAAGAAAGCTCAAAGAATCTTGCTCGCAATCTGCACCCCGAAATCGAAAACAAGAACCAGCAGCAGATGCTGGCTTACCGCGAACTGTCGAACCATGACCTGTTCACCGAGCAATGGGTAAAAGTAACATTGCCACCCGAGGAGTTGCCCGGCTTCAAAGGCGAGCGCATTGTCTGCGCCGAGTGCGGCGAGGGGATCAACTTCCAGCGTGAGGTGCGGCGCGATGGCAAAATCCTCTGCCGCGGCTGCTCCGGCGAGCGCTATTACACAGAGATCTCGTAACGAGAGAGTGGTGCAGTTTCACATGCGACGCCGGGTTGCCTTGTCATCCTGAGCGAGCCTCTTTTGCGAGCGAAGGATCTGGACGCGCCGATGCACGAAGGCGCGCATCCATTCTCAAGCGGCACTACTCGTGATCCAGACTATTTCGGACTTGGCGGATATTGCGGATTGCGCGGCTCGGCTGACGTCGACGGTGTGCTATAGGTCGCATCATGGCGCCCGTTTGCATCAGGTGTTCGAGCGGCTGTCCCAGTCGCTACCACCGGCCTGCGAGTTCCGGCGGTATTCGCGGCCGGCGCTGATTGATGCTTGGCCGGCGGCGCCGGACGATGAAAAACGGTGTGATCGCGCTCCTGATAGCGCTGCGCGAAAAGCTGCGCGGCAAATAAGATTACTACTGCAATGGCAAGTAAACGGACTCGGCCCACCCTGAACATAATCCCCAATCCAGATCCCTAATCAGATCGAAATTACCTTTATTTTACGGTACTGATGTAGCCGTGGATAGACCGAAGAGCCACAAATTTCTACCACTTTGGCCGCAACCGCTCCGTTTTGGGAACACGCTTGCCACTTGCTGCGGACTTGGCTCTGGCGGTAAATCGATGCTCGAACTGGCGCAGATCCACGCGGCGTCCCCTAAAACGAACCCCTTCCGATTCGAGCAAAAAGCGCTGCTCCATCGCCGACTCGCCGCGCAGCGAGATCCGCCCGCCGGAGCCCAGAATGCGATGCCACGGCAGCCCTCCAACTTGCCTCAGAACTCGTCCTACATGACGCGCGCATCGCGGATACCCGGCAGCTTTGGCAATCGCTCCATAGGTACTGACGCGGCCTCGCGGAACGCGACGAATGGCAGCACAGATTGCCGCGACGAGGGCCGTCTTTGGCTGGCTCTCTGATCTCATGTGCCACGTTACGATATCATTTCACCAATGACAGAATCGGTTCGTGATCCCCTGATTCGCTTCTCTGACCGCGCCGGCGACTACGCGAAATACCGCCCTCGCTACTCCCACGATGTGGTAGATGTTCTCGGACAAATTTGCCGTCTGACGCCGCAGCATATCGTTGCCGACGTTGGCTGCGGCACCGGACTGCTGGCTGAGATCTTCCTGCAGAATGGCAATCAGGTTATCGGCGTCGAGCCCAATGCCGAGATGCGAAGTACGGGCAGAGAATATCTTGCGTCCTATCCGAAGTTCACCATGATAGACGGCAGCGCGGAGTTCACCGGCCTGGAATCGGCGAGTGTGGATTTCGTCGTCGCCGGGCAGGCGTTTCACTGGTTTCGGCCGCCGGAGACCCGTGCGGAATTCGCTCGCATCCTGAAGCCAGGCGGCTGGGCGGTGCTCATCTGGCATCAGCGTGACACCCAATCCACACCGTTTCTCCGCGCCTATGAAGAATTTATTTATCGATATTCCACCGATTACGAATCGGTGTCGCAGAAATACGTTGCTACTTATGCTGCCTTGCAGCGCTTCTTCGCGCCCAACCAGATGAGCCTCATTCAGCAGCACAATGAGCAGCGGCTTGATCTCAATGGCCTGCGCGGCCGGCTGCTCTCGTCGTCTTACATCCCAAAGTCGGGGGAGAAGCACGACGCAATGTTGAAAGCTCTGCCCGAGCTCTTTTCCTCGCATGCCGCCGATGGTCGTGTGGTGCTGGAATACGACACCAACATCTATTACGGACATCTGGACAAATGAGTGCGTCGCCGCGCGCAGTCGTGCTGCGAACGGAGCATCTGGGACGGCGCGTCGGCGAGGTATGGATCGTCAATGACATCTCGCTCGAGGTCGAGCGCGGCGAGTTGCTGGGCTTGGTTGGCCCAAGCGGCTCAGGCAAGAGTTCCCTGCTCCGGCTGCTGAATCGCCTGGACGAGCCCACCAGCGGCACTGTCTTTCTTGAAGATCAGGATTATCGCCAGATCTCACCGCGCGAATTGCGGCGTCGCATCGGCATGGTCACGCAGCGGCCATTTCTCTTTTCCGGCGACGTTGCTGCCAATCTGCGCTTTGGGCCCGCGCAGCGCGGTGAGACGCTAGCTGGCAACGAAATCGCCGGCTTGCTGCAGCGTGTCGGGCTCGCCGGTTTTGCCGCGCGCAATGTCGCCAATCTCTCCGGTGGAGAGCAGCAACGGGTCTCGCTGGCGCGTGCTCTCGCCAATCAGCCCGAGATTCTGCTGCTCGATGAGCCCACCTCGGCGCTGGACGAGCATGCTAAGACCGGCATTGAAGATCTCATTCACCATCTGGTCAGCGCCAACGGTTACACATTTGTTTTGGTAACGCACGATCGCGAGCAGGCTCGCCGGGTTTGTGATCGCGTCGCCACTATTGATGCTGGACGGCTGCTCCAGATCGGAAACCCGATGGAGGTGTTCGGTGCTTAAGGCACTTTTTCATTCGCAAATATCGCTGGGATTCGCGCAGGCGGCCATCGCGTCAGCGTTGGCGCTGCTCGTTATTCTTCTGGCCCGCCGTCGCAACATTCATCTCGAAAGCGATACTGCCGTGGCGTTGCTGCGCGGCATCGTGCAGATCGTCGTCGTCGGCTCGGTGCTTATGTTGTTGCTGAAAGCGCCGCGCTGGAGCAGTGTCTTCCTGCTGGCGGGCATGATCATCGCCGCCGGCTCCATCTCCGCCAAACGCGCGAAGAATATCGCCGGCGCGCGCAAGGTCTCGACGTACTCCATCGCCGCCGGCGCCGGTCTGGTAACCGCAATCATGACCTGGGCGGGCGTGATCGACACCGCGATCACCTCGCTGATCCCTGTCGGGAGCATGATCATCGCCAACGCGATGAACACCAACGGTCTCGCACTGAATCGCTTTCGTTCGGAGGTGCTGTCGCACGCGGGCGAGATCGAGACGGCGCTGGCTCTCGGCGCCACGCCGGAGAAGACCATCGCCAGCTATACCGAAGCGAGCATTCACTCCTCGCTCATTCCGGCCATCGACAATTTGCGGTCGCTGGGCATCGTCTGGATCCCGGGCCTGATGACCGGCATGCTGCTCTCCGGCGCCGACCCGCTCTACGCTGCGATCTATCAATTCGTGGTGATCGCGATGATCCTGGCATCGTCCGGGCTGACATCGCTACTGAGCACCATGATGATTCGCGCCTATGTCTTTTCGCCCGCCGATCAGCTGGTACTGAAGGAAAGCTAGCGATCATTGCGCGCGATTCGCATGCGCCTTCCTCATCGACCGAACATCTATAATGATGATGTTAGCTGCTGGGCCGGACGGTCGCTGCTGGCGCAAGCCGGCAGAGGAAAGTCCGAACTCCACAGAGCGGTGTGCCGGATAACGTCCGGGCGGCGGTTCTCAAAGGGCCGTTGACGGCCAGTGCCACAGAAAACATACCGCCCCGCCTGACCACCGCAGCGCGCAAAGGCAAACTCGCTTGCGAGGATGAATTGCGAGCTTACCCGCAGCGGCTAAAGCCGAGGTCTTCCTGGCTGTTTCGGCACGGCTGAAGCCGTGCCCCTTCAAGTCGACCGTGCGTTGCGGTGGTTAGGCGAGGTAAGGGTGAAAAGGTGCGGTAAGAGCGCACCGCGCCGTCAGTAATGACGGTGGCAGGGCAAACCCCACACGGAGCAAGACCAAATAGGGGAGGATTTCGCTTCGGCGGGAACGTGCCGGCTCGGTGCGTCACAACTTCCGGGTAGGTCGCTAGAGCCGCACAGTAATGTGCGGCCCAGAGGAATGACCGTCCTGCCGCTGCAAGGCGGCAGACAGAATTCGGCTTACAGGCCCGGCAGCTAAACTGTAGCTTGATTTCGCTGCTTTTTTCGCACGGTCTGAAGACCGTCCCTAGCAAAGGCGGACTAGTCAGAATCTCCCTAAACGCGGCTTTAGCCGCTGAGGAGCTTCGCTTTGACTTAATCAGGCCATCGTGGCATTGCGCCACCATCTCGCCTCGCGCGTGTTTTCATTAGCTAACTCTCCTCTCGGCTAAGATTTCTCCCAATATCCAGAATTGATTGCGCAGTCGGTCGCGATGTCATTACGCCGCGCCGTCTGGTCAGTAGATCACCATGTCACAGCCGTTCCCATATAGGTAGGGTGAACCGGGAAGAGGAGTTAATTGGCCATTCTGGAAGTCATATCCGAGGATGAGAGGAGAGCTCTGCAGAGCGTACTCAAAGGACCCTGCAGACTGCAAACGCACGACGGCCCCTCCCGTCGGAGGGACGGTTACGATGAGAGTACTTCCGTCAAAAGTAAGAACCGCTACGCCACCGTAGGAGAATGAGACCCCAGTGCCTTCGGCGGCGGCCAGCAAGAAGGAACCTGATGAGTCCCATGCCAAATCGCTCACGCTGAGAGTATTTCCTTGATAAGTCAGCGTGACGGGCTGGGGCAAGATAGGAGTAAGAGTACCATCGCTGGCGATACTGTAAATCTGGATTTCGTTTGTCGCCAGATACCTGCCATCGGGCGACACTGACATTGCTCCTGCAACTGTACAGCCAGGCCCGTTGTAGGTCGCGGTGGAAGTGAGCATGCCATTCGACCCACGGGAGAAGGATAGAATCTCGCCCTGACCGGATTGAGTACAGATTGGGAGGAACGCTTGGGTTCCGTCGGGCGTGAACACCAGGCGCGCCGAAAAGCCGGTTACATCGGGTAGGCCGATGGTACTCAACGGCTGTAGAGAACCGTTGGCGGGAAACGCGGTTATGCCTGCGCTGCCGTTGACGAAGCCCGGTAAGTAGAGGTTCGATCCCGTGGGATCGACCGAAGGAAATCCGTAGTCGTAGTATTGTCCCGGGAAGGGACCAGTCGAGCTAATTGAATCGAGCGAGTAGTCGGGGTTTACCAGGAGCGACTGCAAGTAGTTTTGGTAGGGGTTTCCGTTTCCCGAATATTTGAGAAACGTGAACAACAGAGGCAACGTCGGCGAAGAGGCAAAGTAAGCTCCGGTAATCGCAGATTCAGGCGACGATGGCAAAAGGGTAAGGGAACCGTCGCTCTGGATTTGCAACCCAGTCTGCTTCAGGAAGACCCCGCAATCCGACGTGTAGAGAGCCGCACTTCTCGCAGGTGGCGGGTTGATCACGATGCTGAGGTTGGCTGTAGCTGTCGCCGCCGGTGTCTCACTATCTGAGACCTGGACGGTGAAGCTTGATGTGCCAGGACCGTTGGGTATGCCGGAGATCACGCCGCTGGTCGCGTTTAATGTAAGTCCGACCGGCAGATTCCCATTCACAAGGCTCCAGGAGTACGGTGCGAGGCCGCCTGCGGCAGCCAGAGTTGCGCCGTAAGAAACGTTAGCACTGCCGCTGGGCAAGGAAGTGGTTGTAATCTGTAGCGCTGGATTGATCGTGATCGTGAATGGTCCATTCGCGACGCGGGGCGGCTGCTCTGAATCCGAGACCGCCACGGTAAACGACGAGTTACCTGTAGTGGTGGGTGTACCCGAGATGACGCCCGTTATATTCAGGCTCAGCCCCGCCGGCAAGTTCCCTGACGCCACATTCCAGGCATAGGGCGTGATGCCGCCGGTCGCAGTCAGAGTCGTCGTATAGGGAGCATTCACTACGCCCGTTGGCAGCTGGGCATTGGTGGTCACTTGAAGAGGCGAGCTTGGGGTTGGTGGGGTGGACGAGTTGGATGAGTTGGACGACCCGCCGCATCCCGAAGCCACAGCTGCGAGTGAGAAAGCAACTGCAACCAGTGCGAGCTTTGGACCAACCATGCTGGCCCCCGGAGTGGTCCGACAACTGCACTATACGCCCAAGATGAAGGGCATTCATCTGCAAACTCACCTCCCCATACTCAGTGCTGCACCTCATAGTTCAGCGACACTCCTCCCTGAACGGTAAACCCGCTGGCTTAGCGGTGCTCGCCACTAGGGCGAAACGGGTTATTCAGGAATGGTCCAGGGAATATGCTTACCGCGCGACCCACGTCGCGGCATCGGCTCCCACATTGTGGCCGTTGCGCCGCTGATGCACTCGCACCGGCGGCTGCGCTTGCGCGCTGATCGACGCCCGCCGCACATCCAGCTCGCGTGAAGTCAGCACGTGGGCGCCGGCAAAGCGCACGTCGGCTCTGGCCTGGGTTGAGGTCTGCACCCACACGCCGTTTACCTGTCCGTAGGTCAGCGTCAATGTCAGGTCTTTGATCCACATCGACGGGCTCTTCGCGGTGACGCCTTCGATTCTGCGTATTTCAAAATCGTCAGCGTCGATCCAGGCTTTTCCCCTAACCAGCTCTACTGCATCGCGTTTCGGTGACAGCTGCAGCACATAGCATTCATGACCATCGACCGTGTCGTGGCCGAGCAGTGCGAAATCGTAATTGCTGCGGCTGATCGCGTGCGTTTCAGGATGACCGGCCATCTGCGCCTCATGATCGAGGACCTTCTTCACAATACTGGTTCCGCGGTCATTGCCCTGTGAGCTGACGATGCTGTAATCCTTCGCGCCGGGCGGAACGAAGTTGATCTGTGCTACCACATCTGAAACAGGCCGCTTAGCACCGGCGGGAGAGAGTTGGTAGTCGCGGGTTACGGTGTAGGCGACACTCTCTTCACGTGATTGCGCCTGCGATTGTTGTAGCCGGGCGACAATCTCGTCCAGCGTGAGGGTTTTCGACTGTGCAAAGGCCAGCGGAACGGCCAGACAGAAGACGCAGAGAGCAACCACTTCACGTGACGAGAACACCATTGGATCGGCCCCGCGATTTCAAAACTTGCTACTGTTTTCTTAGAAGCAACTAGAGGGCCAACTGATGTATCTGAATCAGCCTTATCACCTCATAAACTTACGCTGCTGCAGATTGCTGTCGGTAAATGGGCAACCTGTCAATTCGATTCAATGTGGGAAATGTTGTCCCGATTGTTCCGAAGTGAAACACCAGATTAAATTTTGGGCTGGATTGACTTCTCTTGACGCGAGCCGCAGTTACTTTACGCCAGGCGAGGCGTCCAATTCACATCGCGAAGAATCCCGAGCGTGAACTTTTTGCTCACGTGCAGCGTATACCTGAACGGGCGGTTGAGGAGGAGTGCGCATCTTCTGGCACTCTAGTTGCTCTAATCACTGTGGGGTCAAACAGAGTGTTTCGCCAGCGGTTTGGCGGCCCAGGCGAGACTAACTCGAGGCAGGCATGAAGTCGTCCCCGTGCTGTTTAACCCCGATTTCAAATTCTATGCCAAGCGGTAGGAAATGCAAGTTCGCTACGATTCACGCCGAAGGCTGTAGACGGCGCTCTCCGCAATACGGAGTCGGATTTCGTGGGGGTTGCAATCGCGTGGGCCGCCAGAACGATAGTCAAGAAGTCAAGAAGTAAGGAGATAGGAAAATGACTCGTATGCTGGCTCGTGTCACAGTAGTTCTTTTCGCGTTGACCATGTCGATCGGCGCGTTCGCCGCCTCGAAATCTGAGAGCGTCACACTTTACAACGCTGCGCAGTTGAACGGCACAACACTGCCTGCCGGCGACTACACGGTCAAGTGCGATACCACTGGCTCGACGGCGCAGGTGAAGTTCATCAGAAATGGCAAGGAAGTCGCCTCGGCAACCGGACAGGTAAAGCAACTCGGCAGCGCAGCACCTGAGAGCAACCAGATCATCACGCAAGGCGGCAACGGCACTGCGTCCATCAGCGAAATCGATTTCAGCCGCAGCAAGACCGGCGTGACCTTCGATAGCGGCACCAGTATGTCCCATGCGGGAGAGTGATCCATCTCCTCCGGTATCTGACAAATCGCATTGTGCTGCACAACCAAGGGAGCAATTCGCTCCCTTTCTTTATTGCCCATGCAATACCGGTAAGCGCATCGCCTCACACCAGCTTCCGCAGCTCGCGCCGCAGGATCTTGCCCGACGCCGTCCGCGGCAGCTTCTGCACGAAATACACCTCGCGTGGCATCTTGTAATTCGAGAGCCGTTCCGCGACGAAGCTTTGCAGCTTCTCCGCCGTCTGCTGGTTCGCCGGCTCGCTTTCCGATAGCACGACGAACGCGCAGGGGATCTCTTCGCCCGCAGCATCGGTGCGCGACACTACACCGCAATCCCGCACCATGGGATTCTCAAGCAACACGCTTTCCACTTCAGCAGGCGCAATCGAGAATCCCTTGTACTTGATCATCTCCTTGCGGCGATCGACAACGTAATAAAAGCCGTCCTCATCGACGCGCACGATGTCTCCCGACCAGTACCAGCCGTCGCGCAGAACCGCGTCCGTCGCATCGGGAGATTTCCAATAGCCCAGCATGAACTGCGGGCCGTGCATCACCAACTCGCCAAGATCCCCCGGTGCAACATCCTGTCCTTTCTCGTCCACAATTCGGCAATCGGTTTGCGCCACCGGCGCGCCCACAGATTCCGGCCGATATAATTCCGCCGACAAAAAGCCCATGTGCGTTACCGGTGAAGCTTCGGTCATCCCATAACCCTGACGGATGGGGACGCCGGTACTCGCGGTGAAACGCCGCGCCAGCTCCGGAGCAAGCGGCGCCGCGCCCGACTTCACCCAACGCAGCCGGTGCTCGCGGGGAAACTTTCCTTGCTCCGCAGCCTGACAATAGGCCAGCAGCGTGGGGGGAACACACAGAACCTGCGTGATGTTTTCTTCCGCAATGGCATGCAGCGATTGATCGCAATCGAAGCGTGGCATCAGCACCAGGGTGCAACCTCGCATCAAGCCGAGGTTGAGTCCAACCGTCAAGCCGTAGATGTGATACAGCGGCAGGAAGCACAGCATGTTGTCGTCATTGCTGATCGCCCCGTACTCGCCTGGGGTGAGCGTCTGATAGACATTTGCCACCAGGTTGTAATGTGACAACATCACGCCCTTGGGCAGACCGGTGGTGCCGCTGGAAAAAGGCAGCGTCGCCAGCGTGAGTCGTGAGTCGTGCTCCGGCTCGGGTAGATGAACGCCTTCCACCGATTCCAACAGCGAATCGAAAGCTTGTGAACCGCTCGGTCCCGAAGCTCGCACCGTGTACACCCGCCGCAAACTCGGCAATCCCGCGAGACTGATTCCCGTGAGCAGACTGCCATCGGTGATGAGAACCGCGGCATCAGCGGCTTCGATCTGGTAGTGAACCTCGCGCTCGCGGTAGGTGGGATTCAGGGTTGTGGGTATGGCGCCCGCAAGCGTCGCCGCATGATAGGCGACGGCGAACTCCCAACAATTGGGCAAGAAGATGGCGATGGTCTCGCCGGAGCGAACACCGGCGGCGACCAGTCCACACGCCACACGTTCCACCATGGCAGCGTAGGCGGCATAGGTAATGCGCCGCGCCGGCACGCTCGACAGGTCAACAATGGCGATTTTGGCAGCATGCTGACCGCAGGAGTCCAGCACTGCATCGTGCACGAACTTGCCCTCTGGATCGGCGAAAAGCTTGGTTCGAAGGCCGGCAAGTGAGAGCGCCATAATCCCTTGGCGAAAAAGTTTATCAGGTCAAGCAAGGGCTCGCGCTCGCCGAACGGGATGGGTTTTTCGTGATCGGGGGCATGGCCAGCTGGTAAAAGGCCCAGCTGGCCTCCGATTTTCTTATCAGTAAGATTGTCGCGTATAATCTTACTAGTAAGGCATCTTACTGGTAAGATTGTTATGATTCCTGTGACTACCACTCTATCGTCGCGCGGGCAAGTCGTTATTCCTGAAGATGTTCGCAAACGTCTGCACCTGGAGCCGGGAACTGCATTTCTGGTACTGGCCAAGGGCGACACCATCGTTCTGCAGCGCCTGGCTGAGCCGCCATGGAAGGAATTCGATGACATGGTTACCGAGGCGCAGCGTCAGGGCCATCACACCAATCTGGCCATGCAGTCGCTGAAGAAGGCGATGAACAGGATTCGCTACACCAGGTAAAAGAGCTCTCGGCCCGCTTGCGATGTATGCATCCGAAGACCTGCAACCCGTATTGCACGTGCCTTTCACTGACGACTGACAACTGGCCATTGAGAGCGCGGCTTCAAATTCCCAGCCCCGTCACTCTCCATCCCGCGCCGTGCACCTTGTGACGGATATTGAGCGTGATCAGCAGCGCGGTCATGGCTTCGACGATCCGCGCATTCTCCAGCTTGCCGCCATCGATAGCGCGCACGCCCGGCATCTTCAACGCCAGATCGGAGGCGGCCTGACGCGCGCGATCGTCGTCGCTGCACACGATGACGTCGCAATCGATATCGCCATCGTCGTTGAGCACTGTAGCCGACAAGCTATGAAACGCTGCGGCTACCGGGACATTCTTCCCGACGATCTCCTGCGCCTGCTCGGCTGCCGATCCTTGCCACACCCCGAGCAGCCGCGTTGGGCGTCCGCCCACCGCCGCCGCTAGCGGAACGGTGGCGTCGATCAGAACTGTGCCGGGGCGGAATGAAGGCTTCAACTGCTTGAGCAGCTCGGCTTGTCCGGCGAAGGGAACCGTGAGTACCACGATGTCGCACATCTTCACCGCGACCACGTTCTCCACTCCCTCGACGCTGCCCAAAGCGCCGGCTTTGTCGGCGATCTGCGTAGCCGCCGCTCGGGCGCGTTCGCCATCACGCGATCCAATTACGACTGACTCGCCGGCCCGCGCCCAGCGCAGCGCCAAACCCGATCCTTCCGGACCGGTGCCTCCCACAATCGCGATCACGCGTTGCCACCTGGCGGTATAGCGCTTTGAAAGGGCGCGGCTTCAGCGACGCCGAATGGGATCGAAATTGGGCTCGGATTTAGCCGCTGCGGTAACGACTTCAGCCCCTGGCGCTCAACTCCCTCAGTGGCTAAAGCCAACTTTCGAAATTGCCGGTTGTGGCGCGGCTGAAGCCGCGCCCCTTCAACTCCGGTGTAGCCTGGCGCCAGTTGTTTGACAGCCCTGCGAGTTATCATGTGATCACACAGCCTGGATTACTGTTTTTAAACCAACTCCGCCAGAATCGTTCCCAATCGGAATGTACTTCGAGTAGAGAGTATTGCGCTGCGCGGGAATTCTGCCCAGTTCCAGAATGCGCTCCTGAAATTCTCCCGCCGACGTGTATTGGCCGAAGGTCGATCCTGCCAGGCGTGAAATGTTTTCTTCGAACAACGTTCCACCGTAGTCGTCGGCGCCGGCCAGCAGTGCAAGCTGGGAAACTTCGCGACCGAGCTTCACCCATGAGACCTGAATGTGATTGATGGAGCCGGCGAGCACGATCCGCGCCAGAGCATGCACCTTAAGATGTTCGGCCAGGGTGCCACCACCGCGCGCCAGTCCCTGAGCGAAGAGCAGCGTGTTCTCGTGGATGAAGCCCAGGGGCACAAACTCGGTGAATCCGCCCGTCCGCGACTGGATTTCCCGGAAGAGCAGCAGCTGGTTGACCCATTGTTCGGTGGTCTCGGTGTGCCCATACATCATGGTTGAAGTGCTGCGGATGCCGCACTCGTGCGCGGTTTCGATCACTTCGCGCCATTGCGCCGCGCTCAGCTTGTTGCGTGAGAGGACGTGGCGAACCTGGTCGTCGAGAATCTCCGCGGCTGTGCCGGGCAGCGTGTCGAGTCCGTTCGCCTTGAGCATGAGCAGGTACTCGCGAACCGGCATACCTGTCAGCTCAACGCCGTATGCCATCTCCATTGGCGAGAAGGCGTGAGCGTGCATGCTCGGAGTCGCAGACTTCACTGCACGCAGAATATCGCGATAGTAAAACGGAGGCAGATTGCGCGGAAGCCCGCCCTGAATGCAAACTTCGGTCGCGCCCCAACCTTCTGCTTCGCGACATTTGTGCTCAATCTCATCGAGCGAAAGGAAATATGCCGTCTCATCGCGCGGCCCGACGCTAAACGCGCAGAACTTGCATCCCACAAAACAAACATTGGTGAAATTGATATTGCGGGTTATGACATAACTGACGACGTCTCCGACGATTCGCTGCCGCAGCTCGTTCGCCGCTGTCACCAAGCCGAAGAGATCGTCGCCATCGCAATTGGCCAGCAACAGACATTCCTCGCGACTCAGCGCTCCCCCGTCGAGCGACGCCATGACCCTCTCGATTGCCGCGCGTACGGGCGTCGAAACTCGTCGCGCCAGATCCTCCCAGCTTGTCTCTTGCAGCAACTGCCGATTGCACCAACTGAGCCCCTGCATCGCTTTCCTCTTTGTCATCCTGAGCGAGCCCGAGTCGAACGACTCCTATTCCAACGATGGCTATCGAAACAAATCTTTCGCCGCCGGCCGCACTAACTGCTGCGCTCTACCGCTCCCGCGACGGTACGAATATCCCCGAATTATACAAGCCGGAATGCGCGCGTTCTTGCCGCAAACCAGCCCGGCAACGCAGGCCAGCTCGTCAGCCACAGCTTCTTCCGTGGCATGCAATCGGTATCCATAAGCGTCGGGGCTGCCGCGATAATCGTGAATCACCTTCATTCCAGCAACGCCGATGGCGACCTCGCATAATCCCTCACGCCACGGACGTCCAAAGCTATCAGCGATGATCACCGGAATGTGCAGCCCGGTGCGTTTCTTCAATCTTCTGTGAATTTCCCCGGCGGAGCGATCGGGATCGTCAGGCAGCAGAACCGCGGTCTTGCCGCCATCGACATTCGACACGTCGACGCCGCCGTTGGCACACACAAATCCGTGCTGGGTTTCCGTTATCAGCACGTGTTTCTTGCGAACGACACGCTTGGCCTCACGCAGAGCGAGCTCAACCACTCGCGCATCAACGCGGTTTTGCGCGGCAAATCCCCGAGCCGCAGCGGAGGGTCTGACCGAATCGAGCAAAACTCTGCGATCTTCGGCTTTGGAAACAATTTTGTGCTTGATGACCAGAATGTCGCCCTCATGCAGGCGCAGACCGCCCAGAACCAGAGCGTCGAGCAAAATATCAGCGACCGAGTCCCCAGGCAAGACTTCGCGGACGCCACGCACCGGAATCGCGCGGAGCTCACCAGTCGCCATTGCGAATGCGGCTTGCGCGCGTTTTCTCAAACCGCGGCTTCCCACGCGCCAAAATCACGCTGGCCGAAATCCCATGATCGCAGCAGATGCTGCGCATTCGTGTCACCCGCTCGCTCGACCAGCAACTCCAGTTCATGCGGATTATCGATGTCCAGCCCGATGCCCGGCATTTCCAGAATGACCAGCTCTCTGCCGGTTCGCTGAATAGCTTCGCAGTGCGGCAGAAAGCTGTCATTGCCGAATCGCAAAGCAATAATTGAAGCTGGACGCCGCAGAATGCAGTTGCTGCCACGTCGATCGTAAGCAGGAACGAACACCGCGCCTTCAGCGGGCGCAGCATCCAGCACGCGGTGCAACTCATCGCTTGTGATGAGCGGAATGTCGGCGGGGACGACGATAGTTGTGTCGTAACCCCGCTGCTCACACCAAGCAGTTGCGAATTCAATCGCAGCGGTCTCGCTCTCATTGCGCGTATCTTCGATCACAACAAATCCAAACTCTCGCGCCATCGTCTGCGCTCGCGCATCGCCGGTGACCAGCGCCACATCAATACGATTCCTGACTCCGCTGGCTGCGCTTAACACGTCGCGCAGCATCGCTTCCGCCAACTGCGAACGTTGCTGCTGATTGAGAGCTTTAGCGAGCCGCTGCTTCGCCGTAGCCACGCTTTTGAACGGGATGAGCAGGATTCCGCACATATCAGGTCCCGGCGCTCTGCCAACTCGCGCAGCAGTCTAAAACGAATGTCGCGAGTTCGCGCTTGTCGTCCACGGAACGCATGATGGTGTTGGTGTGGAAAAACTGGACAGGAGTGGATCGTGAGTGGTGAATCGTGAATCGTGGATCGTGAATCGTGGATCGACAAGGAGCTGCACTTCTCGAACCCGCCGGCTCTGACTCCTGATTGCCGACTGCTGATTGCTGACTGCTGAGCGCTTCCCTGTCGGCGTTATCCACGACCAGCACGTCGAGAAAATCATCGTAGGCCTCGGCCACGCCGGCACTCGTGCTCGGCCAGCCCATCATCTGCATCAAAACGCCCGCCGGACCGGATACCGCAGCCCCTCCCACGATTGGACTCACCGCAATAACAGGGGCAGCCGTTTGCCGCAACGAATCGCGAATCCCCGGCACCGCCAGAATCGGGCCAATACTGGTCACCGGATTACTTGGTGCGAAGATGATCGCATCGGCGCCTTCAATGCTCTCGATCACTCCTGGCGCGGGACGTGAGTGCTCCGCTCCCTCGAAACGAACCGCGCGCACTTCCACCTGGTGCCGCTCGCGAACAAAGTACTCCTGAAAAGTGAGCGTCCCCTCGGGCGTTTCCAGCACGGTGGAGACGCGATCGTCGGACATGGGTAGCACGCGCGCGCGAATGCCGAATTTTGCGGCCAGCTCCGCCGTCGCTTCGCTGAGTGTCTTGCCGGCACGCAGCATCGCGGTGCGGGTCAGATGCGTCGCCAGATCCAGATCTCCCAAACTGAACCACGCCGGCTGATCCAGTTGCTTCATGCGCTCCAGGCAGCGGAAGCTGTCGTCTTCAACGCCCCAACCCCGATCCTTACTCAGCAGATCGGCCAGGCTGTACAACACCGAATCAACGTCGGGAGAAACATGCAGTCCCCACCACTCCAGGTCATCGCCCGTGTTGACGATGACGGTGAGCTCTCCAGGCGGGACCACCTGTTGCAAGCCCTGCACCAGCTTGCTACCGCCCGTTCCGCCTGTGAAGACGACGATCATTCACGCAGCCCTCGCATACCCCTCATGGTCCGATATACTTTGCAGCCGCTGCGCTAGGATGCCGCCGCGCGCAATCACTCGCGGCACAAACTCCGGATACACCGGCAATCGTTGTACCAGCTTCTGTCCTGCGGCTTCGGTGCGGCGCTGCAACTCCAGCAGATGCGGCCAGGGCGCTTCGGGATTGATGTAATCGGGCGTAAGCGGCGAAACTCCACCCCAGTCATTGATGCCGGCTTCGAGGAGCCGCTCGTAACCATTTTCGGTAAGGTTCGGCGGCGCTTGAATATTCATCTCGCACAGGATGAGTCGCGCGACGGCGATAGTGCGCAACATGTCAGCAGTGTCAGGTTCGGACCACGCCGCCATTGGAATGCGCGCCTTGGCGCGAAAATTTTGAATGATGACTTCTTGGATATGGCCGTAGTGCTGGTGCAGACGCTTGATCGCCATCAATGAATCGACGCGGTCTGCCATCGTCTCCCCGATGCCGATCAGAATTCCGGTGGTGAAGGGTACGCCGGCCTTGCCGGCATCTTCGGTAGTCTTGAGCCGCAGGGCTGGAACTTTGTCCGGAGCTCGCCCGTCAGGATGAGCGTCCGCGAGTCGCGTGCTCGTGCTCTCCAGCATCAGCCCAAGGCTTGGATTACTGGCGCGCAATCGTTCGATCCAGTTAGCGCTCAGCAGTCCCGGGTTGGCGTGCGGCAACAAGCTCGTCTCGCGCAGGACCAGCTCGCACATTGCTTCCAGATAATGCAGCGTGCTGCGGTAGCCCAGCCGACGTAGTGTCTCGCGCATCTCGGGAAAAATTGCTTCCGGACGATCGCCCAGCGAAAACAGTGCCTCGGTACAGCCGAGTTTCTCGCCGTGCTGCGCGACGGCGAGAACTTCGTCCGGCGTCATGGTATGTGCGCCGCCTTCGCCTGGATCGCGCCGATACGTGCAGTAGCCGCAATAGTCGCGGCACAAATTGGTCAGGGGGATAAAAACCTTGCGCGAGTATGTAATGACGCCGGGATGGTATTGCTCTTTGAGCGCGCGAGCAGTGCTTAGCAGATCGGGCAGCGTTTCGTCATCGCAACGTAAAAGCTGCGCCGCCATTGCAGGCTCAAGCGGCGCGCCGTCACGCACATCACGCAACAGGTCGACAAGATCGCGCGGGGAGATGTCCGCAACCGTTGTGCGTCGCGTTATTAAAGTGAAGGACGAGGCCATGTCCGGCTCACAGCGAGAAACCTGCAATCACTGCATCATCGAAGAATAACGCAAGCAGTCGGGCGGCGCATCTCAGCTAGCCGGGCGGCGCGGTCTGGTTTAGACCATACCGCCCGCGAAAATACAGCAGCGGCGATCCTTCGCCCAAGGTCACTTCCAGCAGCTCAGCAACAAAGATGCTATGGTCGCCGGCAGAGTAGGCGCTAACCACATTGCAATCCAAATTGGCCAGCGCATCGTCCAGCACGGGAATGCCGCTGCGCATGTTGCGATATCGAATGCCCAGCCGGTACGCGGCATCCGGATCACGCTCCGGATCGGCGAAGTACTCTGACAGCGCCTCCTGACTTTCCTTCAGTACGCTGACACCGAATCGGCCACGCTCCCGCAGATGCAAGTAAGTCGCGGCCAGATGATCGACGCAAACCAGCACCAGCGGCGGACGCAGCGATACGGAACAGAAGGCGTTGGCCGTCATGCCATGCACTGGTCCCTGGGGCGTCTCGACGGTTATCACGGTAACCCCAGTGGCGAAGCGGCCGAGAGCGGAACGGAATTCGTCTGCGGTGACTGGCTCGTTCATATCGACCGCCGATTTCTGCAGCTGATTCCCCAGGCGCGAAGTTGAATATCGCAACTGCAACGCCAACTATACCCGATCAGCTCCGCTCGCTGGTTGCTACGGTTTACACTACGGTGTGCGCGTTGCCATCGATATTCGCCGCATCACCGAGTTCGGCGTGGGGACTTACACACGCAACGCCATCCGTACCCTTGCACGGCTCGATCACGAGAACGAATATTTCCTGATCGGCATTCCTGACAAGATCGGTCCGCGCGGCAGATTTGGCGACATCGGCGCGCTGCCCCCGAATTTCATTACCGTTCCCGGCCAGCCTAATGAGTTCTCCGTCGCCAGCTATCTGGAGCTGCATCGCGTCCTGAAGGACAACCGCTGTGACCTGCTGCATGTTCCGCATCTGTTCTGGAAACCGCAGGGCATCCCATGTCCCTACGTGGTCACGGTGCACGATCTGCTGGACCACATGTACCGCGTCAATAGCCAGTCAGCGGTCAAGCGGAGTCTGCACTTCCAGTTCACGAAGCGCGTGCTGCATCGCGCCGCGCGCATCCTCGCAGTCTCAAATTTTTCCAAAGCCGATACGGTGCGGCTCTTCAACGTGCCGCCCGAGAAGATCGAGGTCATCTACAACGCCATCGACGACAGCTTCAGGCTGGGGCATGCCAGCGAAGCCGAACGCGAGTTTATCGCCGAGCGCTACCAGGTAAATACGCCGTTCCTGCTCTATGCCGGGCGCATCAGCCCGCACAAGAACGTGGTACGCATCATCGAGGCCTTCGCTGCACTGAAAAATGAGCTCAACAAGGAAGGAAAATTCGAAGACCTGAAGCTCATCATCATCGGTGACGAGGTATCGAAACACCCTGATTTGCGTCGCGCGTGCGTCAAGGGCGGGGTGCAGAACGACGTCCGCTTCCTCGGCTTCGTGCCCATCGACATCTTGCGCATCTTCTACGACCAGGCGAAGATCTTCGTTTTTCCATCACTCTACGAAGGCTTCGGCCTGCCGCCGCTGGAAGCGATGGCCCATGCGACTCCGGTCGTGACCAGCAACACCTCTTCCATTCCTGAAGTTGTGGGAAATGCGGCAGTGATGGTCAATCCCGAGAACGTCTTCGAGATCATGCGCGCGCTGCATCGCGTGCTGCTCGACCAGTCTCTGCGCGACAAGTTAAAGACTCGCGGTATGGAACAGGCGGCAAAGTTCTCCTGGGACGTCAGTGTCCGCCGCATGCTGGAGATCTATCGCGAGGTTGCGAAGGACGGCGGCAAAGGCGCTCCGCCGCTGCCGAAGCTCAAGACCGTGTCTGTGTCTTAGGCATTCTCCTGGACAACGGACGGACATTGCTATCAATGGCTATTGCGCAGCCGCAGCGCGCTGATTCCACTGCATCCGCTCGCGCAGCGATGTAATGTGCGCCAGATGATGTGCGCCATGCCAGGCATACATTGCCAGCATGCGGTCCAGCGTGAGTACGCCGCGTTCAGGATGAATGAGCGTTCTTGCGAAATCGGATGGCCGCATGGTTTGCAGGGTGTCGACCCAACGCGAATGCAATGCGGCGAGCAGCTGAAGAGATACTTCGATGGGAGTGATTTCGTTGTCGGGGAGCTTCGCCCACTCGGCTTCCTTGTAAGGCTTGATTTGCGGCTGATCCTCGGTGAGCGCCAGTTTGAACCGGATGTACGCGTTCATGTGGCTTTCCGGAACATGGTGTACTACTTGCCGGACGGTCCAGCCGTCGGGGCGATAGGGCGTATCCAATTGCTCTAAATTTAGCCTTTGAACGGCAGTTCGCATCTGGATCGGCAGCTTGGAAATAGCCTGGATGTAGCGCTCCCGGTCCTTCGCACTTTGCTCTTCGCTTTCAGTTTCGACCCACTCGAACTTGCCGATCGGATACCGCAAGTCAGACATCTCAGCCTCCGGCAAGAATTTTACCGCAGAAGCGCGAGGCGTGAATCGTGGATCGTGAATCGTGATTGGTGGATACCCGCTTGGCACTACTCCAACGACCTGACGTCGATCGATGGCACGAGTTCCATGGTGCACGGCCCGAGCGCGGTCGTCCCGCAGTGAACCACCGCACGCCGCACCACGCGGGCCTGTGACTGCGGCGGAAACTTCATCCGTACATCGGTCTTCTGCAGAATCTCGGTGAAGCTCTGCAGATTGTCGTCGCCCTTGATGAACTTCACTTGCTCCACTTTCCCCGGCGAAACCAGCAGGAAGAATTCCGCCGTACCCCTGTCGGACTTGTCGAGCGATATCGTGTCGCGCTGGGCAAGTTTCTTGCGAGCGGCAGGCATACGACCGTCAATATCCTTCACCCCTAGCGCCGTAAGACGGGGACGCGCATCCATGCTGGCGCCTTCAACCACCAGCGACAGCATGTAATAGTCAATGGCCTGTTCGCGTTTGCCCTGCTTCTCGTAAATCTCGCCCAGATGTTCGGCTTCGTCGCCGGCGCCACCGGCTTGCCACGCCGGCAGAATGTACTTCTCCGCGGCATCGAAGTCACCACGTTTGAACTCGACCCATCCTCGCGTGTCCCACACCGCAAACAGCAGCCGCGTGGTTCCTATGTCCTGCATCCGGAGGTTGTCGAGATTGACATCGCGTGCCTGCGTCTCCAGTGCGTTGGTGGCGGCATCCGCGTATTGGGCGGCGCGATCCAGTTGCACATTCTCTTCCGATAGCGCATACGAGATGTCGTTCCAGGTAAGCGGATTCGGCGCCAACCTGATCGCTTCCTCAAAGTTCGCCATTCCCTTATCGGTTTGATTGGTGGCGATGTATGCCTGGCCGAGAGAGATGTGTACCAGCGGATTCTTCGGTTCGAGATCAGCCGCTTTTTCTAATTCAGCCACCGCCTCCGCATATTTCTTTTGCTGCAGGTAAAGCTGGCCGAGATTGCCGTGCGCGAAGCGATCGAGCGGATTGATCTCCAGCTGCTTTTGAAACTGCTTGATGGCATCATCGTACTTGGCCTGGCTCTCGTACGCGAGTCCGAGATTGCTATAGGCAAATTCGTCATAGGGATTGGAGATAATGGCGGTCTGATATGCCTGAACCGCCTTATCCGTTTCGCCCAGGGCCATGTAGGCCTGCCCCAAATTGTTCCACGCAGACTTATGCTTCGGCTCTAGCTTCACAACCTGCTGGAATAACGTGACTGCCAGTTGATACTTCTCATTGTGCAGAGCTTCGACACCCGCCGATTCCAGATCGTCTGCCGACTCGTTTGCGCCGATAACGGCGCCGGTAGGCGACAGATTGTCCAGCATCACCTGCTGCGCCTCGTCCGAGCCGACCACACGGCGGAATGCGGCATAGTCTTCATTGCGATCGTGCGGAATTTCCGAAGCAGTGACCTTCAGAGTGCGATGGCTGGTCAACTGCCCGGCATCGAACTTGTAGGTGGCGTGATATTCGGCGTAGTCGCGCTTAAGGTCCACATCGATCGGCGAATGTACCTTGTACTTGGCGGGAAACGTGATCTTGACCTCCGCCTGATCCTCGCGCACCGCGCCCAGCTTGATGGGCTCAGCCGACGCGCCGGCATCCCCTTCGTCGTCATCCGCACTCGGCATATGAATCGAGCCCAGCGGCAAAACGAACTTCGACTCTGCCGCGGACCAGTCGAAGTAGTTATGCACAGTAACATCGAAATCGACCGTAAGCGGATCGTCGGTCGCGCTGGGATCGCTGGATTTCAGATTGGTGATCTCCACGCCCGGCATTTGAGCACGTTTCAGCATGTATTCGAATATGTCTTTCCAGTGGCTGCTGGGCATGCGGCGCATGGAATAGCGCAGCGCGATCTCGGTATCGCCTCGCGAGATAGCGGTGACGTGCGCCGTGAGTTCGCCGCTGTCATTGACGCTTCCGACCAAGGCAGTTCGGTCAAAAGCTTCGAACGGCAGATCCGCCGGCGTGCGCACCAGCACTGCATTGCCATCGGGAGGGATCGCCAGCGCCTGTTTGTCCCGCAAGTTCGCCGACAACATGCGGAAGGGTGCGACGCCGGGCGTGCTGTCCAGCCAGATTTCTTTGCCGTCCACCGGCACGCGCGTAATCACGTGATCGAATTGTGATGGCGAAGGAATCTCGGGATCGAGCTTGATATTGGAGCCGATCAGCACCGATGTGGAATGGAAACCCTGGGCATCGAGCAGCGCCGCCAGCAGCGTGTTCTTGTCCTTGCAATCGCCGTAGCCATTGGCCAACACCTCGCTGGCTGCATGCGGCTGTATCCGCCCCAGGCCGAATGACAAACTAACATAGCGAATGTTGCGCGAGACATAGTCGTAGAGCGCCTTCACCTTCGCCATGTCGCCGGTCTTGCCTTTGACCAGCTCCGCCGCTTCGGCCTTGACGCTGGCGTCGGGGATGCGCCGGTCGCGCTCTAAACCGCCATACCACGCGCCCAGCTCCTCCCAACTCTTGAACGTCGTCAGTTGAATGGATGGAATCTGGTCTTCAGGTTTCTTGGCCTTCTTCTTTTTCTTATCGTTTTCGTCGTCGTTCTTCAGCCGAGACTGCGTCCAGAGATAGATACGCCGGTCGCCGTCGTCGGTAATCTTCGCTTCCAATCCCGGCTTGGTCTTGAGCTTGATCTGCCGGTCCTTGGGAACATTGATCTCTACCTCTTCGTCGAGAACGACCCCCTTGTCCGCAAAGTTGTAGGCGGTCCAAAATTGTCCCGGCGCGAGCGGCGCGGTAATGGTCTTGACGAGCCGGTACTCCAACACATCGCCCGGCCGCAGAGATGGGACGCTGATATGCTTCTCGTGATAATCGGTGTAGACCGGCGCGTCGGGAAACGTCAGGTCCTGGACCGCGGATTCCTGCGCGACCACGACGCTGCCGTCAGGCTTGCGCACGCGCACATAGTCGATATCGAGCTTCTCGCTCAAGGCGCTATATCCCACCTTGACCTGGCCCAGTATTTGCACGCCGCTCTCGCTGATCACTTTGATTTGCGCTTCGGTCTGCTCCACCCCCGTGCCGTCGTTCTCAAAGCGGAGAGATTGCCGGGAGCGCTCGACCACATAGGCTTCCTGCGAATAGTCGGGCGGCGCTGCAGTCTGTACCGTACCGGCCTGCGGCGTCCCTGCAGTTGTCTGCTTGCCGGAGAGCGGGGTTGCTGCGTTCGTTGCGGGCGGCGACGCGGGGCCTTTAGCGGGCGGCAAAGGTATGGGATTGGATGAGGGCGCCTGTTGCTGCGCGAAGACCGTCGCCGACGAGAACAGTACAACGAGAACTGCGACAAGAACTGATTTCATGACTCTGTGGCTGGTTGAGTGTTCATACTACGCGAGACGGCGGGTAAGTCAAAATTCGCGTTGTCGGGCAAGGATTTCGTTGCGGTGGAAGCGCCAGGCTTCAACTCGGCGAAACGGTACGTCGACACATCTGGCTTTAGCCACGGCGACCCAGGCCTAAAGCCACCTTGTATTGCGGGCTTTCGGCAGGGCTGAAGAGGCTGCTGAAAAATTCGCAACAGCAGATCCCTCACCGACTAAAGTCCGTTTGGGATGACAAAAATAAACAAACTGCAACGGCACAGCTAAAGCTGTTCCCCTTCAAAGCAGGTCAAAACCGAATCTCTTAAGCAGTCTGTGAAGGCGTGCCCATTTCACCGAACGCGACTCAGTGCATGTCGTTCATCCCGCCGCCGCTTCCGCCCTGCTGCGAAAGCATTTTTACGCTGGCGACGTGCAACGAACCATCCTTGGTCATGTTGCCCGTGATCTGTACGTGATGACCGATGTTGTCCTGCAATGCGTCAGGGTTATCGATAGGAATCACCTTCTGATCCTTGTCGCTAACCAAAACCGGCTTAGCGCCTGCCTGAATGCACTTCTTCGCACAGGCTTCGTGAGAGGCATTGGCGCCCTGCGCGCCACATTTGGAGTCGCTGATCCAGCCATCCCAGGTCTGGTCTTTGGCTGCGGCCAGCAGCGTCATGCTGCAAAGATAGAGGCCAATCACCAAGAGAACTTTCTTCGTCATCGTCCGATCTCCTATTAAAGTCGGCGTCTGGCGGCCGGCTGATTTCGTGCCAATACACCGCGGATGTTCCGCTTGCGAAATGCTGGTCGATTGCGTCCCACCCCGCCATCCTCAACCTAGCCAGGACGGTGGATTGCGTTGCGGACAAGTTTAGTTCATCAGGAGTGCTTTGCGGCGAAAAACGCGATGCAGAATCGCACCAAGACAGGCACTTTGCCAGACCAAAGCTGCAGGCCGTCACAGCTCGGACGCCGCTGGGTTGTGCTCACTTAGGACGAGGTTATCAGTGGAACTTCGAGGGTTACTTCTGCTCGGTATTTTCTGCGATGGACGGGGTCTGGCGAGGAATCGGCTTAGACCGTTGCTCAAATAGAACTGTCTCGCCGGGTTTAACGTAGCCAAGTTGCTCGCGAGCTTCCTTTTCAATCACACTTCGATCCCCGCGTTGCAGAGCGGCCACGCGATGCTCCAACTGCTCATGCTCCAGCGTCTTGCGCTCAATATCCTGCTGTAACTCTTGAAACTCGGCGCGCTTGCTTTGCCAGACCTTCATGCCATTGGCGCCAAAAACAACTTTGTATCCAATGCCGACCGCCAGCATGGCAATGCACAGCGTCGCCATAACGCGACGCATGCGATAGAGCCACTTTCCGGCGAAGCGAATCGTGATCTTCACAATCATCTATAGTGCGCTCGTCATCGGGAGCGTCGTCAAGCAAAGTTCCGCGAAAAGCATTGCAGCGAACCATGTCAGATACAACGAACAGATGGCGAAAGGGGCTATGCCGGGGCTCGTGGCTTCTGGCTCACGGCTCTGCCACGTGCTACAGTTTCAGCCGCAATCCAATGACGAACGCGCGCATCGTGCTCACTACCGTTGGCCTGAAGGACGCAGCGGAGAAGCTCGCTCGGCAACTGGTCGAGCGTCGGCTGGCGGCCTGTGTGAATGTCGTTGGCCCCATCCGCTCGGTTTATCGCTGGAAGAACGAAGTGCAGAACGAGCAGGAATATCTACTCCTGATCAAGACCACTAGCGAGCATGCGGATCAGCTGCCATCTGTGTTTAAGGAACTGCATCCGTATGAGCTGCCCGAATGCGTACAGCTTGCGCTCGATGCCGGAAGCGAAGACTATCTCGCCTGGCTGGCAGCCGAGGTCAGCAGCCAGGGCTGAACCATCAGGCGATGTCGGTCCTGCCACCCATTTCCTGCAGTAGGTGCAACAGTCCCGCTGGATCATGTGAGCTCGTCGTCTCATCTGCCCAATCGCATTGCGCGCCGACATGCGGGACAAACGCTACCACCCGTATCTTCTGGTGCTGGCTTTTCAGCTGCTTGACCAGTTCGGTACAAGCCTGTTCGCCGAACGACCCATCAATAGCCACCACATCGACATGAGGAAAACGCCGGAACATCCTGACGCCTTCCTCGGGAGAGTAAGCCGTGAGCACATTATGTTTGGCGCTCTCCAAAAGAAGTTTGCGAGTCGACAACCCTTGCGCTGGTTCAGACTCGATAACCAGAAAAGCTAGACGATGATCCTCTGCCATGCCGTCATTTGGATGTCCAAAGCCGGGCTTGCGGTTGTGATCGCACCAATTAGAGCGCATATTTGGCGCATAGCCTCTGTCGGGATAGTGACGGTGGCTGCAATCCTGGTGCAAACTCGTCTGGTACAATTATTCGCACGAACGCCGGTGAGGAGAAAGGCGTTCGCCGCAAATTACGCCGCAACTTCTACTTGAACTTTTTCGCTCGCCCCAGCCGGCGGAGTCTTGCACGGACTAAGGCGAGACATTGCCCCACAAGCGATTCCTTCGCTTTGCGCGGACGCAACGTTTAAAGGAGCCTGTTCTGACGTCGCGACCTGACCCTATCGCTTACCACCCGGCCTATCATCGGTTCGTTGTCATCCTGGCTTGGGCTACATTTCTTCTGATCGTCGCCGGCGCACTGGTGACCAGCAACGATGCTGGGATGTCTGTGCCGGATTGGCCAACATCTTTCGGTTCGCTGTACAGGCTGCCGCCCATGGTTGGCGGCGTGAAATATGAACACAGCCATCGTATGATCGCCGAGTTCATCGGTCTGTTGATCATCGTGATGGCGGTGTGGACGCAGCGCATCGAAACTCGTAAATGGATGCGCGTGCTCGGCTGGACGGCGCTGGGCGCCGTCATCGGCCAGGGAATTCTCGGCGGCATTACGGTATTGAATTTTTTGCCATGGTCCATCTCCACAGCTCACGCCACGCTGGGCCAGATGATCTTCTGCATCGTCGTCGCAATGGCGCTGTTCACCAGTCGCGCCTGGCTGCAGGATTACCAACCGATCCTTGAGCAGCATGCATGGCCCAGCACCCCAATGCTGACTACGATCGCGGCGGCTTGCATCTGGGTGCAATTGATTCTGGGCGCGGCTTTTCGCCATTCGGGGATGAAACTTTTGCCTCACCTGATCGGCGCCGGCGTGGTGACGGCAGTGGTGTGTTGGACGGTGGTGCGCGTGCTAAGCCGTTATGGTAATGTCGACCACCTGCGCAAACCGGCACAATTACTACTGGCGCTGCTGATGATCCAGCTTGGGCTCGGCTTCTGCGCCTATCTGACGCGCATGACCTGGGGACATGATGCAGTTCAACCATGGCAGATTATGGTCGTGAGTACCGTCTCCCATGTTGCTTGGGGAGCGCTGGTACTGGCGGTGAGCGTGCTCCTCGCCATCCAGTCGCGGCGCATGATCACCGTTCACAGTACTGAATCCGCCGCACAGCGGGCACATGGAAAGGCCGTCATCGCATGAGCACTGCCAGCCAGCCGTTGGCTGTACCGCGCGAAGGTATTGCTTCACTGCTTCGCGACTACGCGACGTTAACCAAGGCGCGCGTTACCACTCTGATTGTGATGACAGCGTGGGCGGGAGCGTATTTCGCAGCAGCAAAATCGGGCGTGTCGTCGCTGTCGTGGACGCTGTGGCATGCGCTGATCGGCATCGCTTTAGTGAGCGGCGGCACCGCAGCGATCAACGAAGTCGTGGAGCGCGATATTGACGCGCTGATGCGGCGCACGGCGCGCCGTCCGCTGGTGACCGGCAGTCTGAGCCTGCTGCACGGCTCGGTCGTCGCCTTTGGCATGACCATTGGCGGCGTGCTTTACTTGTGGGCCACGACCAACTGGCTGACTGCTGCCCTGGCAGCGCTGACGTCGATAACCTACCTTGGCGTCTATACGCCGATGAAGCGCGTGCATCCCATCTGCACCTTCCTCGGCGCATTTCCCGGCGCCATGCCTCCGGTGCTGGGCTGGACGGCGATCCGCGGCCGCCTCGACGCTGAAGCGCTGGTGCTCTTCGCCATTGTTTTCTTCTGGCAGTTTCCTCACTTCCACTCCATCGCGTGGCTCTATCGCGAAGACTATGAGAACGCGCGCATCCGGATGCTGCCTGTGGTCGAGAGCGATGGCCGCTCGACCGCCTTCGCCATCGTGATGTACGCGCTGGCGCTGGTTCCGGTGTCGCTCGCGCCGGCTCTGATGGGCATGTCGGGATGGACGTACTTCGCCGGCGCGCTCATGCTCGGAATTGGAATGTTGTGGTTCAGCCTGCGCATGTGGACGATGAAGCTGAGCCCCCTGGCGCCCGAGTCGAAGGTGCGAGCGCGTCACGTGCTTCAAGCTTCGGTGATTTACCTGCCACTGCTGTTCGCCCTGATGATGATCAATCGGGCGTAAAGAAGCGATCAGCACTCAGCACTCAGTTCTGTAGCAGGGCACGACTTTAGTCGCGCCGAATGACGCAACAAAGGGCGCGCTTCGGCTCCTGCACGGCGTCTCACTCATATAAAATCATCTTTGGCCTTAGCATGAGCGTTTCCAATACTCTTCACCACCCGGCGACGATGGAAGACTTTGCCGCCGCGGCTCCCGTCATTCAGTTGCAGGCTCTGCGTCATCAATATGGAGATCGCGTCGCATTGGCCGGCGTTTCCTTTGATGTGCGTCCAGCTGAGATCTTCGGGCTGCTCGGCCCCAACGGTAGCGGTAAGACCACGACCTTCCGCATCCTTTCAACCTTGATGCTGCCCTCCGGCGGACGCGCTTTGATCCTGGGACACGATGTCGCACGGGAGCCTGCCATGGTGCGGCGCAACATCGGCGTTGTCTTCCAGGCGCAAAGTATCGACGTGAAGCTTTCGGCGGAAGAGAACCTGATGCTGGTCGGCCACATCTACGGATTGCGTGGCGCTACGCTGAAAAAGCGCGTCAGCGAGATGCTGAACCGGGTCGGCTTGGCTGATCGTGCAAAAGAAAAAGCCGAGACGTTTTCCGGAGGCATGCAGCGGCGGCTGGAGCTGGCGAAGGGATTGTTACATCATCCGTCGGTGCTGCTGCTGGATGAGCCGACCACGGGACTCGATCCCGGAGCGCGCCGCGACCTTTGGCAATATCTGCAGATTCTGCGCGATGAAGAGCGCGTGACCGTGCTGGTCACGACCCACCTGATGGAAGAAGCCGAGCGCTGCGATCGGCTGGCGATTTACGCCAACGGCAGCGTGGTCGCGCTAGGGACCCCGGCGGAGTTGAAGAGCGAAATCGGCGGGGATGTGATTCTGCTGGAATCCAAGGCGCCGGACTCGCTGGCGCAAAGAATCGAACAGCGCTTCGCGCTGCACCCGACGGTGCTGGATCATCGTGTACGCCTGGAGATCGAAAGTGGGCATCGCTTCGTGACCGAGGTAGTCGAGGCATTTCCCGGCGAGATCGAAGGCGTTTCAGTGCACAAGCCGAGCCTGGAAGACGTGTTCATTCGCCGTACGGGACATCGCTTCTGGACAGAAGAGAGCGACGAGGAATCGGCGGAGAGCAAATGATGATTCCGGCAATTGACAACTGACTCATGGCTACTGACACACAATCTTTTCCCGCAACCCTGACGCCCGCAAGCGCGAGCACGCTGCTGCCGGCGATGTCGCTGTGGTGGCGCGAGGTCATCCGCTTTTACCGGCAACGCGCACGCGTGGTCGGCGTCATCGCATCGCCGCTGTTGTTCTGGATCGTCATCGGCTCGGGCTTCGGCACCTCGTTTCGCTCCAGCGGAGCCGGCGGCCAGCACTATCTCGCGTTTTTCTTTCCCGGCGCGCTGATCATGATCGTGCTGTTCACCGCCATCTTTACCATGATGTCGGTGATCGAAGATCGCAAAGAAGGCTTTCTGTTATCGGTGCTGGTCGCGCCGGTCAGCCGCTCGGTAATCGTCTTAGGCAAAGTCCTGGGAGGAGCGACGCTGGCCACAGCGCAAGGACTGATCTTTCTGGTATTCGCGCCCGCTGTCGGAGTGCGCTTCACGTTCGCTAGTTTTGGCCTGACTGTGCTGGTGATTTTCCTGGTGTCATTCTCGCTGACTGCGCTGGGCTTCATCATCGCCTGGCCGATGGATTCAACACAGGCTTTTCACGCCATTATCAACCTGTTTCTGATTCCGCTGTGGCTGCTGTCGGGATCGCTGTTTCCGCTCTCCGGCGCCTCTCTGTGGATTCGCCTGCTGATGCGCATCAACCCTCTGACTTATGGAACCGAGGCGCTGCGGTCGTTGCTGTTCCCCGGCTCATCGTCGACCGACCTCTCGCTCGGCGGCAATCTTACTGTCCTGGCGCTGTTTACGCTGGTGATGTTCGCCATGTCATTTCTGGTGGCCAACCGTCGCACTACCAAACCGGCGGCATGATAATGCAGCTGCCTATGACATTCTTTCCCGCGCTCGACGCGGTGCTCAACGGCTCTAGCGCCGTTCTCATTGGCTCGGGCCTGTACTTCATCAAGCGTGGCCGCGAGGATGCGCATAAGCGCATGATGCTGGCTGCCTTCGTCACCTCCAGCCTGTTTCTTATTTCCTATCTCTACTATCACCTGGTGCTGCGCGCCGGGGTCACTCACTTTCGGGGACAAGGTTTCTCAAGGCTTTTCTACTTCACCCTGCTTACTTCACATACCATTCTGGCTGCCGTTGTCGTGCCGTTTATCCTGATCACACTGGCACGCGCGCTGAAAGGAAAGTTTGCCCGTCATAAAGCGATTGCGCCATATACGTTCGCGATCTGGATGTATGTCTCCATCACTGGCGTCGTGATTTACCTGATGCTGTACAAAATCTTCGTAGCCTGACGGCCGGTACTCACATAACTCGTAGACGCCTAACCGGCCAGCTGCATCCCATATTGCTGGACCCATTTCCAGTGAGGAAGCGTTTGGTAAGACTGACATCTACGGCCCGCGTGAGCCGCACCGCGATCGTCATTTTCCTTCTCGCCCTGTTGGTGGCACTCGCAGTCGGCTGGACCGCCGAAGCTCCCGCGCCGCCGCCCGCCCCGGACAGCCACTCCATTCTCGCTCACCTGAACGCCGCGATCAGCTGGTACCGGCAGATCGCCGGACTGGACATTACCGCCGGACAGCCCAGCGATGTTCTGTATCTGGAGAATGCGCGCAGCACGGCCGCACAGGCGCTGCAACTTGCATTTCAAGCGTCGGAGGCGCAGGTGAAACTGCTCGCCCAAAACAACGGCGGCAAGGCTGGTGCGAATACGACCCCGGGACAGGCTGCCTCCGACCAGCAGGCGGCCATCAGCAAAGCGACCAGCGACACCGCGAACCGCATCGCTCAAACCCAGTCACAAATTGATGATCTCAACAAACAAATCGCCTCTGCCCCGGCAAGCAAGCGGCAGCAGTTGATCTCGCAACGCGATGCTTTGCAGGGCGAACTCGATCTCGACAAGACCATCTTGGACGCGCTGCAGAAAATTGACAGCGTTACCACCAACGAAAACGGCGGCACCGGACTGGAAGGTCAGATTAATCAACTCAAGCAGTCGGTCCCGGAGGTGTTCGCCGAGAACAAGAAACAGACCGCAGCCGGTACTACGCAACCTTCAAAATCCAGCCGCGCTCAAAGCTCCGGCCTATTCGGCCTGGCCACGCTTCTATTCGAGCAAATGGGCGACATCCGCGACATCGATCAGCTGCTTTCGGAGACCGCGCACCTCCGCGATACTGCAGAAAAGCTGGACGCGCCCATGCGCGACTCACTGAAGAACCTGGTGCAGCAAGGGCGAGCGATCGTCAATCAGCCGCCGACCTCCGACCCGGCAAAGATCGCGGCCATGCGCCAGACATTCGAGACGCTGAAAACGCAATTCAAGCAAGTCTCCGCCGCTGCCGTCCCCTTGCGGCAAGAGATCATCCTGCTTGACCAATGCCGTGGCGATTTGCAGGAATGGCGCAACTCGATTGAAAGCGAATATCTCCGCGTGCTGCGCTCGCTGTTGCTGCGCGTCGGAATCATTGTGGTCGCACTGGCGTTTGTGTTCGTGCTCTCGGAAGTCTGGCGTCGCGCTACCTATCGCTACGTCCGCGACACCCGGCGACGACGGCAGCTCATGCTGATTCGCCGTTTCGTGACTGTGTTCCTGATGGTGCTGGTCATCGCTCTCGGCTTCGTCAGCGAGTTTAGTTCCCTCGCTACCTTCGCCGGATTCATCACTGCGGGCCTGGCGGTGGCACTGCAGACCGTCATTCTTTCGATTGCGGCGTACTTCTTCCTTATCGGCCGCTACGGTGTCCGCGTGGGCGATCGCTTAACCATTTCAGGTGTGACTGGCGATGTGATCGAGATCGGGCTGGTGCGGCTTTACCTGATGGAACTGTCGGGTACGGGGATTGAGTTGTATCCGACGGGTCGTGTGGTGGTCTTCGCAAATTCCGTGATGTTCCAGTCGGCGCCTTTCTTCAAACAATTACCTGGCACTGCGTATGCCTGGCATGAACTGGCCGTGAATCTGGTTCCGGGAGCAGACTACGCGGCACTTGAGCGCAAGCTGCTCGACGCGGTCAAATCGATCTATGAGAAATACCGGCACAGCATTGAGCGGCAGCACTCCGTGGTCGAACGCATTCTCGACACCTCGATCACCGCACCAACTCCCACGGCGCGATTGTCTTTCGCCGACACTGGTGCCGAGTTTGTCGTGCGTTATCCGGTGGAAATCCAGCACTCCGCCGAGATCGACGATGAAATTACCAGGAAACTTTTGGACGTGATTGCGAGCGATCCCGAACTTAAGAGTGCCGTATCCGGCTTGCCGAAGCTAAGGGCCCCGATCAAGGCGTAGGAGGCGGTCATGTTAAACCGATCTCATTCCCTGAATGCTAAAATCAAGGGTTTCCTACTCCATCGATAAGGACTGCCATCATGTCTGAAGCTACTGCACACGCCGTCGCCAACGCTCCAATGCCGTTGGTCGCGCTCACCGAAGACGAAGTACTCTTTCGCGATACGGTTCGCCAATTTGCCGACGAGAGTGTCCGTCCGCACGTGAAGGAAATGGACGAGAAGGGTGTCTTCGAGCATTCCCTCATCGACCAGTTCTTCGAGCTTGGGCTGATGGGCATCGAAGTTCCGGAAGAGTACGGCGGCGGCGCAGGCACGTTCTTCGAGGCTATTCTCGCGGTCGAGGAACTCTCGCGCGTCGATCCCTCGGCGGGTGTCGTGGTCGATGTGCAGAACACCCTGGTCAACAATGCTCTGCTGCGCTGGACGACGGCTGAGCAGAAGAAACGCTACCTGCCAAGGATGTGCAAAGACACCGTCGGCGCATATGCGCTGAGTGAGGCAGGATCGGGATCGGATGCCTTCGCGCTGCAGACTCGAGCCGAACTCAAAGGCAGCGAGTACCTGCTGAACGGCCAGAAGCTGTGGATCACCAACGGCAAAGAAGCAGGGGTGTTTATTCTGCTGGCGACGGTCGATCCCACAGCGGGGTACAAGGGCATCACCGCGTTCATCGTGGAAAAAACTTTCCCGGGATTCACTGTTGGCAAGAAAGAAGACAAGCTCGGCATTCGCGCCTCCAGCACCTGCGAGCTGATTCTGGACGATTGCCGCGTCCCGAAAGAAAATGTTCTGGGCGAAGTCGGTAAGGGCTACAAGATCGCGATCGAGACGCTCAACGAAGGCCGCATCGGTATTGGCGCGCAGATGCTCGGGCTGGCGCGCGGCGCGTGGGAATTCGCCGCGAAGTACGCGCAGGAGCGCAAGCAGTTTGGCCGCGCCATCGCCGAGTTCCAGGGCATTCAATTCCAGATCGCGCAGATGGCGACCGAGATTGAAGCTGCGCGCATGCTGCTCTACAACTGCGCTCGCATGAAAGATGCCGGGATGAACTTCGTGAAGGAAGCTGCGATGACCAAGCTTTACTGCTCACAGGTTGCCGAGCGCGTGGCGTCGCTGTGCGTCGAGATCTACGGTGGCTATGGATTCACCAAAGATTACCCGGTGGAGAAATTCTTCCGCGACTCGAAGATCGGCAAGATCTACGAGGGCACGTCGAACATGCAGCTGCAGACGATCGCCAAGCTGGTGATGCCAAAATGAAGGGCGAGAGCGCCCGGTGGGCCAGGGCCGGCCGCGCACTCTCTCATTTCGCCTGCAGTAATCGTTGCATTGCTAACCTCTCAGAAATGGTCTCGTGATAGCCGAGCTCCTCGCGAATGCGCGTCGTCTCGTACGCGATGTCCTGCTCGAAATTAAATTTCGTATCCGTGTTGGTGGGAAGGTTTGACGGTGGCAGGTTCGCCATGCGCTCGGCGATGGTCGGCGTGTGCTCCTCGCCAACGTTGTAGATTCGGTGGGCGGCTGCCGGATGATGCGCGGCCAGCACAATCGCGGCAGCGACGTTCTCGACGAAGCCGTGCGTCCATCGCCACTGCGGGTGATTGCGAAAGCCGTAGACCGTCGCCAGATCGCCGTTCTCGCCCGGACCGTAAACCTTCGGCAGTCGCAGAACCGTGCCTGGCAATTGCCGATCGGAAAAGGCGACGCGCTCCACTAGAATTTTCTCGTAGAAGTTGACGAAGTCGTCCGCCGGTTTAGCTGGATCTCGATACGGATAGAACACGCCGCGCAGCGGCGACTCCTCAGTCAGCAACCCCGGTTCGATCGGCCCGGGTTCGATTCCGATGAATCGCCCGTAGGCGCGATAAACATCTCCGCTGCTGATCCAAATCACCCGGCCAGTGTTTCCGCGAAAGAAGTTCATCGCCGCCTGCGCGTCGGCTTTGCCCATCGCGATCATGTGAATCACGACGTCTGGCTGTGGTGTCAGCAGCTGCGCAGGAAAGCTACGAATGGGCATGGCGGCTTCCGGCTGGCGCACATGACGGACGTTGTCAGGGAGTGCAGCTTCATGCTCGCCCCGGTGGTAGACCGTGACGGAATCCCCACGTTCCGCCAGCTGGCGAACGACGTGAGGGCCGATGAAGCGCGTGCCACCAATGAGCAGGATGTTCATCAGCAATCAGCAATCAGCATTCATTCAGCATTCAGCATAATTTATCTCAGCGGGTGAAGCCGATTTCCGGTTCAGGGTCCTTTCTGCACGCTTGAGAAATAATGGCTTATCGGCGCGACTGACGTCGTGCCCTCACACCAAGCGCCGCTGAAGGCAGTGCTGAAAGCTGATTGCTGACTGCTATACTGCATTTCAAACCCAACGGGAGAACAGCTGCTTGCCACGCCTGGTCATTCGCTCCTCTGACATTCATGCCGCCGGTTGTTTCACGCTCGACGCCATTGCCAAGGGCAAGCGAATTCTGGAGTACACCGGCGAGCGCATTACCAAAGCCGAGGGGGATGATCGTTACGACGGCCGACCGTTCACTTATCTTTTCGGCATCGGGGATGGCGACATTGTCATCGATGGCCATGGCATGGCCATGTTCGTGAACCACTCCTGCGATCCCAACTGTGAGACCGACGAGGAAGATGACCGCGTCTTCATCTCCAGCATTCGCGACATTGCCGCCGGCGAAGAGCTCACCTACGACTACTGGCTTTACGACGGCGAGGACGAGGCGCCGTGTTACTGCGGCAGCAAGAATTGCCGCGGCAGCATGTATTCGCCAGAAGAGCTGCGAAAGCAGCGTCGCGCCGAAGCTCGCAAGAAAAAGCAGGCCGAAGCGGCTGCCAGGAAGAATGGCTCCGGACGGCAGGCAAAGGCGGCTGGAAACCAGACCAGCAAGAAGAGTTGAATCCGGGAGCTGCGAGGCCGTTATGAAAACCATGCCGTCTCTACCGGACTCAGCTCATAACCAAACGCCTGCCCAGCACTGAAGCGCTGGGATCTACGATTCACGATCCACGATTTCACGATCCACGGTAAATTATTTCGCCGCGGTTTGCGGCGTCACCCACTGCACGCCCAACTGGTCATACAGGAATTCCAAGTCATACGTGGCCATCGAAACCTGCTGGTCTTCCGACGAGCCGATGCCCCCGTGCCCGGCGTTGGAAAAGCTGATCAGCAGGATGGGATTTTTGGACGCCGTTGCCGCCTGCAATGCCGCGGCAAATTTTTTCGAGTGCCAGGGATCGACGCGCGGATCGTTTTCCCCAATCGTCAACAGCACGGCGGGATATTTCACTCCATCCTGCACGTTGTGATACGGCGAGTAGGCATAGAGCGCCTTGAACTGCTCCGGATTCTTGACCGACCCGTACTCGGTTGCGTTGTACTGTCCATTCTGCGTGGTCTCAAAGCGAACCATATCGTAAAGTCCAGCGCCGGAAGCGACGGCGCGGAAGAGATCGGGCCGCTGGGTCAGCACCGCACCCATCAGCAATCCGCCATTGCTGCCGCCTTGAATACCCAGGCGGGAGGGATTTGTATATCCCTTGGTAATGAGGTACTCGGCGCAACCGATGAAGTCGTCGAAAACATTTTGCTTGTGGGTCAGCATGCCTTGCTGGTGCCACTCCTCTCCGAATTCGCCGCCGCCGCGCAGATTGGCAATAGCGAAGACGCCGCCCGCATCCAGCCACGGAATCGTTATCGGGTCGAAAAACGGAGTCATGCTCAGGTCGAATCCGCCGTAACCGGTGAGGATTGCCGGATTCTGTCCATTGAGCTTGGTTCCCTTGCGGCTGAAAACCGTGAGCGGAACTTTAGTTCCATCCTTCGAAACCGCGAAATCCCGCGTGACGTCGACATCGGCAAAGCTGTAGGGTGAGGTCTCGCGCAAGGCGGTGACGGTCACCTTCTTCGATGTGGGATCGTAACGAAACCATGCCATCGGATCGACGTAGCTGACGTTGCCGAAGAGAATCTCGTCGCCCTGCAAAGGCAGAATCTGCGTGACGGTGGAAACAGGCTCGGCGGGAACTGTGCTGAGGTCATGTCCGTCGTGATCGAAGATGCGAATCTCGGTTGGTCCGCCGACCAGTACCGTAACGTAGATTCGCGACGGCGTGACCACCAACGTCGGCTGCATACCGGCCAGCGTATAGGTGAAATCCTGGATCACGGCAGAACTTTCCGGCACGATGACCTTGGCGTTCTTCACATCCGGCGAGGACAGCGGCGCACGCAGTAGTTTGCCATGCGGCGCATGATCGTGGGAGAGCATGTAGACTGCGTCGTCGCCAACAACCACCGCCTTGATTCCGTCGGAGAACTGCGTAATCTGCGTCCACTTGCCGTCGGCGCCGCAGAGGTAGTGTTCGTAATCGCCACCGTCTCCATTGCCCACCGTCGCCAGCAGGTATTTACCATCCTGGCTTGCGCTTAAAACCGTCTCCGCAATGCGTGGCCAGTCTTTGCCGATAACGTAGCTGTCCTGCGCTGCCGGGGTGCCTAGCTTGTGAAAGTAGATCTGCTGGTAGAAATTTAAATCCTGCTGCGGATGTTCGCCCGGACTGGGATAGTGGGTGTAGAAGAAACCGCTGCCATCGGCCTTCCAGATAACGCTGCCGCCGCCGATAGCGGTCACGCGCGGGACAACGTCCGGCAGCGCCTGACCGGTCGCCACCTCATAAACATGGACTGACCCCATTTCACTCCCACCCTGCGCCAGCGATACCGCGACCTTGCTGCCGTCCTGCGAAGGAACATAGAACTGAATGGCGGTGGAGTTGGTGGAATCGATTTGCGTTGGATCGAGCACCACGTGCCTGGAGGCAGGATCGTCGGGCGACTTCAGCGTGACCAGCATCGGCTGCTGCTTGTGAGGCTCGGCATAGATTGCGAACAGAACCCCGCCGCGCATCTGCATCGCGAAATAAGCCGGCGAACTGGTATCGATCAGCGTCTTCAGGAACTGTTGTATCTGGGTTTGGATCGGCAGAGCGTTCAGGATGGCGCGCGCATGCGCATTTTCGGCTTGCGTCCACGCAATCACCTGCGGACTCTTGCTGTCTTCCAACCAGCGATAGTCATCGGTGACCTTAACGCCAAAATACTGCTCGACAACGGGATGCTTGGGTGTTGCGGGAAGCGGAGGGATGTTGGTTTGCCAGGCGATTGCAATTATTGGAGAGAAAAGTACGGCAGCTAACAAGGCGCGACGATGCATGAAGTTCCTTCCGAGATGTGATCTCGTTATTCGGAGGCTGTGGTTGATCGCAAAAACCCTCAAGTATAGCGAAGCAAGTGCCACACTTAAATACGTCAACAGAAGCGGATAAGTTCTGCTCGTTTGTGTCCCAAGGCGGGAACAAAGACTGTCACTCCCGGCCTGTATTTCGCAGTTGTTCCCGAATGCCGCGAGTGTGAACATCTACTAGATTCCCAGCCGCTGCTAAGTCAGAAGGTACAGCCTCGATGTTGCGCAGGGGATGTTGCAGTCCAGCCATTCCAGCAGTTACCTCGTGGCAACGTAAACGGTAACGTCAGATCGCGCTAGCCCGATCGGCGGGAAGACGGCTGCGATGGGAATAACTTCTTTCTAGCAGGCTAAGCCTACCGACACGGAGGGATCGAAATGTCTGTGGTGAGCCGGTTCGGGCAGTTAACGATGGCGGCGGTACTCGCTGTTGTCGCTTTACCTTTGAGCGCACAAGAAGCAGCACGTCACACCGAAGCCGGCAACGGTTCGGGCGCACTACAGTTCGTGACCGTGATGCCCTGCCGTCTCGTCGACACGCGAACCAACGGCGGTCCTATCACGGGCGGAACTTTCCGCACCTTCAATATCACGCAAGAGGATTGCGGAATTCCGGTGAGCGCAGCAGCGTTCTCGCTGAACGTGACGGTGATCCCGCAAGGCGAGCTGGGCTATCTCACGATCTGGCCGACCGGCCAGCCGCAGCCGGTCGTCTCGCTTATGAATTCCGATGGACGGGTCAAGGCGAATGCTGCGGTCGTGGCTGCGGGCACCGATAGCGGAGTGAACGTTTACGTCAGCAACACAACTAACGTCATTCTGGACATCAATGGCTACTTTGATACGCCAGCCTCATCCACGCTGGCATTCTTCACGCTGCCGCCCTGCCGGGTGGCCGACACTCGTGGGCCTGATGGGTATCTGGGAGGCCCGTCGCTGCAGGGAGGTCACATCCGCGATTTTCCCATACTTGACGCAACCGCCTGCAACATACCCGATACGGCGCAGGCATACTCGCTGAACCTTACTGCAATTCCTACTGGCGGAGCCCCGCTGCAATACCTCACCGCATGGCCTGCCGGAGATCAGCTGCCCATGACTTCCACTCTCAACGCGCCGACGGGAACCATCGTCGCCAATGCAGCTCTGATACCTGCGGGAGTGGGCGGCGACATCCAAGTGTATCCGACGGCCGACACCGACCTGCTAATTGACATCAACGGATACTTCGCGCCGGCGGATTCCGGGTCGGATCCGCTTTCGCTGTATCCCGTGACCCCCTGCCGCGTGCTGGACACGCGCAGCGGCGGCGGAGCCTTCAACGGCGGAATTGTCGTGAATGTGGAAGGCAGCAGCTGCGCACCGCCGGGAAGCGCGCAAGCCTACGTGCTGAATGCAACCGTGATACCGCAAGGTGAATTGCTCTACCTGACGCTGTCACCGCAAGGTGCGAGCCTGCCGGATGTCTCGACATTAAATGCAATCGATGGCGCCATCACTTCCAACATGGCGGTGGTCGGGACGATGAACGGATTCATTGATGCTTATGCGCAAGGTGAGACGAACCTGATCCTCGACATCTCCAGCTACTTCGCGCCGTAGTGTTGAAGGCAGAGCGGGGGGCTGGAACGGGGCATCCAGCTGATAGCTGACGGCTAACTCGGCTCCACCGAGTCCAGCACGTATACGCGATTCGGATTGCCGGGCTGGATCTGGTTCTTCTCAAAGCAGGCCTTGATGCGGCGACGTAGTTCGCGGCGTACAGCGTCTTGTTGTCCCGGCTTCGTCTTCACCAGCATGAGGTACTCGATCTCCGTGCCGCTGACTTTCTCAATGCCCGGCACCTCAGGCTTGGCGACAATCTGACCGGAATAGGTGGGATCGCTCGCCAATTCATCTCCAACTTCTTGCAGCAGCTTGATCACCTTGTCGCTGTCGCTGTGGTAATCGACGGAAACGGTCATCGAAAGTTGTGTCCAGTCGCGGGTCATATTGCTGACCACCGTGATCTGGCTGCTGGGAACGTTATGTACGGTTCCGTCGGCATCGCGCAGCACGGTGCGGCGCAGGGTCATAAATTCCACCTTTCCCTGCACTCCAGCTATTTTGACTACGTCGCCAATATCAAATTGATTCTCGACCAGGATGAAAAAGCCGTTGATGAAGTCGTGGACCAGGGTCTGGGCGCCAAATCCGACGGCGACTCCGGCGATGCCGGCACTGGCCAGCAGCGGTCCCATATTGATGCCCAGCAGCGGCAGAATCTGCAGCGCCGCCAGGAACATGATGATGAACACGCCTACGCTGTAGATCACGCTGGACAGCGTCCGCAGTTGTTGGGCGCGAACCGCCGAGGGCAGCCCCGCGCTCTGGCTCAGGGCGCTGAGATGCCGCGCCATGGCCTTCAGCAGGCGCGTGAGAATGAAGGCAATGATGAGGACGCCGATGATTCGCGGCACCTGGTGGCGCACGAAGTCGAAGGTGTCGTCGCCCCAACTGTGCAACATCTCGACGGCACGACTGGGCCCGATCAGCACCGCCTGCAAACCGTGCGCAACGGGAGATAACATTGTGGCGGATTATAGCAACCAGCCGCGCTGAAAGAATTACTCTGGTCCGTTCCAAAGTGCAGATGGAATGGGACACTCTGCCTTATTGCGATGGCGTGTGCTGCCACATAGGCATGATCCGCAGAATATAATCACCAGCAATATGAGGTTCACCGCCCACCTTCTGACGCGATTGACCGGACTTGGCCTGTTGGCCGCACTCCTGATGAGTCTCGCAATTTGCTCCGCCGCGCAGATACCGCGTCCCGTGCCCGGCGAAGTGCAGCCCGACAACAGCGAATGGGAAGTTCAGCAGAAGAAGGAAATGGCGAAGAAAGTCAACCTCGAGCGCCAGCAGGAGATCAAGAAGGACACGGAAAAATTGCTGGAACTGGCAACCGAGTTGAAACAGTCAGTGGATAAGACGACAGAGAATACGCTGTCACTCGACGTAATCAAGAAGGCAGAAGAGATAGAGAAGCTGGCCAAGAGCGTGAAAGAGAAGATGAAGGGACCGTAAAGCAGTTGTCAGTTCGACAGGTCGCGCGATTGTGAGCCGTCAGCCGTCAGCCGTCGGCTATCAGCCATCACCTGCGCCGTTCGCTGTTTCCTGTTCTGCAGAATGCTAGAGCGCCTGTCATCCTGAGCGCCGCAAAGCGGAATTGAAGGACACCTATTAGTCGAATCGGTCCGCCTCCGGCCAAACCGACAACTGACAACTGACAACCGGCAACTAAATCTCCCAGGAGCACTTATGGCGAATACCAAATACGTGAAAATCCCGGGCAGTGAACGCACGCCCATGGCTGGCGCGAAGCAGGGCGCCGCAGCCGATCCCAACCAGTTCATGCAGGTAACAGTTGTGCTGCGCCCGCGTAGCTCAGGCCAGAAAGCGCCCTCGCTGGAGCAGATGATCGCACGCGGTGAGCGCATTTCGCGCCAAGAGTATGCATCGCGTTACGGTGCCGACCCGGCGGATGTGCAGAAGGTGCAGGCCTTCGTCAGCAGCTTTGGATTAGCGGTGGCGCAAGTCGATCTCGCCGCGAGGACCGTTGCCCTCAGCGGCACGGCCGGAAACTTCACGAAGGCGTTCCAGGTACCGCTGCACAACTACACCCACGAGGGCGGTTCGTACCGCGGGCGAAGTGGTTCTGTGAATGTGCCACAGGAATTAAGCGGGATTATCGTCGGCGTGCACGGTCTCGACAACCGTCCCCAAGCTAAGCCGCATTTTCGGGTAGCAACCAAGGGAAAAGGCAAGGCAAAGCCTGCAGCAGCGGCGGTTTCCTATAACGCTCCCCAGGTTGCCGAGGCGTACAGTTATCCCACGAACCTGAACGGCAGCGGAGAGACAATAGGAATTATCGAGCTTGGCGGCGGCTTCAACCAATCCGATCTCACTACCTATTTCCAGAATCTCGGAATCTCGCCCGTTCCTATCGTGGTCGCGGTCTCGGTCGATGGCGCGCAGAACGCTCCCACCGGCGATACCAGTGGCCCGGACACAGAAGTCGGACTCGACATCGAGGTAGCCGGCGCGATTGCGCCCGCCGCAACCATTGCAGTCTATTTCGCTCCCAACACTGACGCGGGGTTTCTCGATGCCATCAATCAGGCGGTGAACGACACGGTCAACAAGCCGTCAGTAATTTCCAT
This sequence comes from uncultured Acidobacteriaceae bacterium, assembly GCA_963818905.1. Taxonomy (GTDB): domain Bacteria; phylum Acidobacteriota; class Terriglobia; order Terriglobales; family Acidobacteriaceae; genus Bog-257. The sequence goes on along the minus strand of CAWFUE010000066.1, from coordinate 91,790 downwards.
CAGCTGGGGAGGGCCGGAGTCGACATGGACCTCGCAGTCTCTGACGTCGTACAACAACGCATTGCAGGCGGCCGCAGCTATCGGCGTGACCGTATGCGTGGCGTGCGGCGATAGCGGCTCAACCGATGGCGTTAGCGACGGTTTGGATCACGTGGACTTTCCCGCCTCCAGTCCATACTCATTGGCCTGCGGCGGCACCACGCTGGAGCTTAGCGGCGAGACCATCGAGAGCGAAGTAGTTTGGAACGACCTTTCCAGCGGCGAGGGCGCGACCGGCGGCGGAGTCAGCGGGACGTTTCCTCTGCCGTCGTGGCAAGCCAATGCGAACGTGCCGCCCTCAACCAATCCCGAAGGCTACGTCGGCCGTGGCGTTCCCGACGTAGCCGGCGATGCCGATCCTAACACCGGCTACAACGTCGTAGTCGATGGCTCCAGTTTCGTCGTGGGAGGCACCAGCGCCGTCGCGCCGCTGTGGGCGGGGCTGATCGCGCTCATCAATCAGTCGGAAGGCAAGGCCGTGGGATATGTGAATCCGACGTTGTACCAGAACATCGGTGAAAACGAGGGCGCGTTCCACGACATCACCTCCGGTAATAACGGAGATTACAGCGCCGGACCGGGATGGGATGCTTGCAGCGGCTGGGGTAGTCCGGATGGAGAAGCGCTGCTGGAGGCGCTGGCGGGGACGACGACGACACCCGCTCCGACACCAACGCCCACCCCTACGCCAACGCCAACTCAGCCGAGCAAGCATCACAAGCACAAACCGAAACCGCGGCGCGACCGAAGGTGAGGAGACCGGTCGCGACGGCGGCGAGCGTCGCCAGAGCGGTCCTGACAACACCCTCTACCAGCCTGCACTCTAATTACTTACAACCGCTGTACGTAGTACAGAGAGCCTGCCAAGGAACGGTAGAGCAGGGCTGAAGGAGGGTCATTATGAGATTCGCAAGCTTGTTTTTCTCTCTTTTATTGATGGCGCCCGTGATCGGCTTTGCGCAGAACGCCAATGATCAGGGCAACAACATGAATTCGCAGGAACACACAATTCGCGGATGCCTGGCCGGCTCACCGAACCAGTACCGGCTGACCACCAAGAACGGAACCACGCACATGCTGATGGGTGACGAACAAGACCTGGGCTCGCACGTCGGGCAGATGGTCGAGCTCAGCGGAAAAGCCGATAACAACCGCGATGCCAGCGCCAGCTCTAATAACGGCATGATGAACGGGCAGCGCTTCTTTCGCGTGGACAGCGTGAAGGAGATTCAGGGAAATTGTAAAAAGTAACGCCAGACGTTCGTCGAGCAGATCGAATACGGGGACCCTACTCATTCGAAAACAGCAAATGAGTAGGGCACCCGCCCTGATTTACGCCTTCGCTTTGACGATCCGCATTCCGTAGAACGACTTCCAGACAAAGAAGAACGAGACCAGGAAGAACGCCACCGCCAGCACGTGGCTGAAGCCCGCGCCGCTGGTCTCGGTCAGCTGCACCGCAAGTTCCACCGCCAGCAATCCGAACAGCGTGGTGAATTTGATGATCGGATTCATCGCGACCGAGGACGTGTCTTTGAAAGGATCGCCGACGGTGTCGCCGACCACCGTCGCATCGTGTAATGCCGTGCCTTTCTGCTTGAGCTCGACCTCCACGATCTTCTTAGCGTTATCCCAGGCACCGCCGGCGTTAGCCATGAACATCGCCTGATACAAGCCGGAGATGGCGATCGCGATCAGGTAACCGATGAAGAAGAACGGCTCGACGAACGCGAACGCCAGCGTCACGAAGAAGACGGCAAGGAAGATGTTGAACATGCCCTTCTGCGCATACTTGGTGCAGATTTCTACGACCTTCTTGCTGTCCTCAACCGACGCTTTCTCCACGCCTTCGAGCTTGATGTTGGCTTTAATAAACTCCACCGCGCGATATGCGCCGGTGGTGACTGCCTGCATGGAAGCGCCGGTGAACCAGTAAATAATGGCGCCGCCGCTGATCAAGCCGAGCACGAACGGCGCGTGTAGCAGCGAGAGATTGCCGACATTCTCCGTGAGTCCGTGCGTGAGCGCCATGATGATGGAGAAGATCATGGTGGTCGCGCCGACGACCGCCGTGCCAATCAGCACCGGCTTGGCCGTAGCTTTGAAGGTATTGCCCGCGCCATCGTTCTCCTCCAGCATATGCTTGGCGCGCTCGAAGTTGACGTTGATTTTGTAGTCGCGCAGCAGTTCGCCCTCGATGTTCGGCACCTGTTCGATCAGCGACAGCTCATAGACCGATTGCGCATTGTCCGTCACCGGACCATACGAGTCGACGGCGATGGTCACCGGGCCCATGCCGAGGAATCCGAAGGCCACCAGGCCGAAGGCGAAGACGGCCGGAGCCAGCATCAGGTCGCCGAGTCCGAAGGTACTGACGTAGTAGCCGATGCTCATCAGCAGAACCATGGTGAAACCCAGGTAGTAGCAGGAGAAATTGCCGGCCACCAATCCTGACAGAATGTCCAGCGAGGCTCCGCCTTCCTCGGCCGAGGTCACGACTTCTTTGGTGTGTCCGGATTCAACCGAGGTAAAGACTTTCACCAGCTCCGGAATAATCGCGCCTGCCAGAGTTCCGCAGGAGATGATGGTAGCCAGCTTCCACCACTGGGTTGCATCGCCGCCCAGCACCGGCACGATGAGGTACGACACGATGTAGGTGAGAATGATGGAAACGATCGAGGTCAGCCATACCAGGGAGGTGAGCGGCGCTTCGAAATTCATCACATCAGAGTTGCCGTAGCGGCCCTTGGCAACGGCCTCGTTCAGGAAATACGCGACGGTGCTGGAAACCAGCATCATGACGCGCATGATGAATATCCAGACTAGCAGCTGGACCTGCACCGTAGGATTGCGAACGCCGAGCAGGATGAAGGTAATGAGCGCGACGCCGGTGACACCGTAGGTTTCGAAGCCGTCGGCGCTGGGGCCAACCGAGTCGCCGGCATTGTCGCCGGTGCAGTCAGCAATGACGCCGGGGTTGCGCGCGTCGTCTTCCTTGATTTTGAAAACAATTTTCATCAGGTCGGAGCCAATGTCGGCGATCTTGGTAAAGATGCCGCCGGCGATACGCAGTGCGGCTGCGCCCAGCGACTCGCCGATGGCGAAACCGATGAAGCACTGGCCGGCATAGCCGCCGGGGACGAACAGCAGAATGCAAAGCATGATCAGCAGCTCGACCGAGATCAGCATCATGCCGATACTCATGCCGGCCCGCAGCGGAATCGAATACAGCGGATAAGGCTTGCCGCCCAGTCCGGCGAACGCGGTGCGCGAGTTGGCAAAGGTGTTGACGCGGATGCCGAACCAGGCTACGCCATAGCTGCCCAAAATTCCCAGGACGCTGAAAGCAAGAATGACGATGACGCGCAGCGCTTCAAAATGCAGCAGCAGTCCGAAGTACAGAAGAATGATGACCGCGATAAAGGCCCACAGGATCGCGAGGAACTTGCCTTGCGTTACCAGATAGGTCTTGCAGGTCTCGTAGATCAGTTCGGAGATTTCCCGCATCGCGCGATGTACCGGCAGGTTCTTAAGCTGCATGTAAATCGCCAGGCCGAAGAGCAGTCCGAAGATGCAGAAGATAATACCGATGAGCAGGATGTTGTGCCCGTTCATACCCAGGAAACTAACCGAGGAAAGATCGGGGAGCTGAAGGTTGGCTTCGCCGCCGGCTTCGCTCGGCTGAGCGAATGCCGTGGAAGCGTGCAGCATAACAAGTGTGAAAGTGGCGATAAATAATTTGGCCGGACTTTTGCGTGTTACCGAAGACAGCCGCCGCAGGGCAGCGAGCCAGGTCTGCATATGATTCCTCCGCTGGACGCGCCGCTGGCGACAGCGTCCATGCATGATGACGTTACGGTTGTTTCACTCTGCCGCGATCACTCACGGACATCGTTTCCAAGAGATCGTTGACCACCCAGCCGGCCGGGCGCGCACAGCTCGATTGTCCACAAGTCGCACGTGCGCACTTGTTGGCAATCGTGTTCCCGACAAGTCCCGAACTTGGACTTACGGGGCTGATTGGGCCTGCTGGAATCCCGGAAACGCGCTTCCACTTCTTCAAACCGGGGCCCCCGACAAGTCCCGTCTTTGGACTTGGGACTTGATGGGGTGGCCGAGACGGAAGTGTTGAGGCTTGGCCGCGTCGGGAACACTTGCACCGTTTTATGTGCACTTCTGCAGCACACACAATGGCGAGTTTTTATAACATTTTGAGCGGGGCGGGGTCAATGACGGGAAAGAGCTATCAGCCATCAGCCGTTAAAGGCAACCAGACTTGCGCCTTGGAGTCGGGCGCATTTTGACGGACGAGGTACAGTAGAATCTCCCGCATACGGCAATTGAGGAGGGCATGATGTCTGCATCTGATCCGCTGCTTGCACCGATACCGGGAGCTGAGCATCGCGAACTGGGAGGAGTTCAGCTCGACACCGTTCGCACGGGCCAAGCTCGTGTGAAGCGAGCCGTCTATCCGGTCGGATTTCACTGGGCGCGAGACGTCAAGCCCCACGTCGGCACCGATGTCTGCATGCACTCGCATGTGGGCTTTCTCGCCCGCGGAAAAATTCACATGATGTTTGAGGACGGCTGCACTCGCGATTACATAGCACCGCAGGTGGTGGTCATTGAAGCCGGTCACGACGGGCAAGTCATCGGCGACGAACCGGCGGTTCTCATCGAGTTCGATTTCGAAGGCGAGACCGCGTCGCGGCTCGGTCTGCCCGAACGGCACGAGCACGGGAACGGCTGACCGTCCAGGCGTGCGAGTTTCCGGTCAGCAAGCGGATACAGCCATCGATCGCTTTACTGGCAAATCGGAAAGCTACCTGAAATCCGGCCGCGCGGGGGAGTCGACGATGATTACGCGGCCGTCGGTGAGAGCTTTCACGGAATGGCGCACGCCTGACGGCACGAACGCCAGCAATCCCGGGCGGGCAACTTCCGTCACGCCGTCGATGGTCACTTCCAGCTCACCTTCGATCACCTCGTAAACTTCTTCCTCAGGATGGAAGTGCTCGTGGATAGTTGATCCGGCGACGAAATCGTAGTGCGCGAAGGTCATGTTGGACGAGTGGAAATAGCGGCCGTGCCAACCCGGCAAGCGTTCGGTAGCGTTGAGGTTTTTGATGTCGACAATTGGCATGAGAAGATTTTCCTCGGCGAATGTTAGTACAGTCCGGAAGGCTGCCAAGTTCCACCAGTTGGGCAGCTGACCCACCGGCGGTCTACTTCGCCAGCTGCTTCTCGATGTCGGAGGCGATTCGTGATGGAGGCGTCATCGGCGCGTAGCGCTCGATCACGTTTCCTTCCCTGTCGAGGAGAAACTTGGTGAAGTTCCACTTGATGGAATCGCCCAGCAAGCCGGTCTTTTCGCTCTTCAGAAATTTGTACAGCGGATGGGCATTGTCGCCGTTCACCTCGATCTTGGAAAACAGTGGGAACTCCACGCCGTATCTCGTTTCGCAAAAGTCCCTGATGTCCTCGTCGGAGCCGGGCTCCTGATGACCGAACTGGTTGCAGGGAAACGCCAGCACTTCGAAACCGCGATCGTGGTACTTGGCGTAGAGCTCCTGCAGACCTTTGTATTGCGGCGTGTTGCCGCATCGGCTGGCGGTGTTGACGATCAGCAGAACTTTGCCCTTGTAGGCGCTCAGCTTCTTCTTGTTGCCGTCGTTCAGGGTTGCGGAGAAATCGTAGATACCCATACGAGCACCTCGGAAATCATGTTCACCACAGAGGCATGGAGCCGGAGAGATTATCTCGGAGCTGATTGCTTGTTGCCAATTGCTCGCTGCTAATATGCCTTGGCAATCACCACGCGCCGATCCACTTCTTCGCCGGTGACAATGCATTTGCCCGGACCATCGTATTCATCGACGACAGGAATGCAACGGATTGTCGCCTTGAATAGCTTGACTCGCAGATCGCAGCGGGGATCGTCTTTCATATGCGCCATGACGAACTTGCCGCCGCCTTTTTCGGCGGTCACGTCTTCCAGGATTGACTCAACTTCCTCGATCGAATTCGCTAACACTGTGTTGGCCTTCATGCGCTGCTTGGCTGCGTCATACAAGGTTTTCTGCATCTCGTCGAGCAGTGCCGGCACTTTCGCCGCCAGCTCCGACTGCGCCATCGGTTCTTTCGTCCCCGTATCGCGCCGCTTAACAACGACACTGCCTGACGCGAGATCGCGCGGACCGAGCTCCAGTACGAGCGGAACTCCGAGGCGCTCCCAATGAAAGAACTTCGCGCCCGGAGTCAGACCTTCGCGGTCGTCAACCTTCGCGCCCACGTCTTTCGCGATGCGATGCGCAGCTTCGAGCACGTTGCCTTTCTCTTCGTCCTTGCGATAGATCGGCACCAGCACCGCTTTTGCCGGCGCAAGCTTCGGCGGCAGCACCAGTCCCTTGTCGTCGGAGTGGCTCATGATCAGCCCACCGATCAGCCGCGTGCTCACGCCCCAACTTGTTTGCCAGACGTACTCAAGCTGGCCTTCGCTGTTCTGGAACTGCACATCGAATGCCTTGCCAAAGTTCTGCCCGAGGTCGTGGCTGGTTCCGGCTTGCAGCGCAAAGCCGTTCTGCATCATAGCTTCGATCGAGTAGGTGTAGAGCGCGCCCGCGAAGCGCTCCGACTGCGTCTTCAGGCCCTTGATCACCGGCATCGCCATTACGTTTTCGGCGACATCGGCGTAGACATCGAGCATGCGCAGAACTTCCTGCTTGGCCTCTTCGTGATTGGCGTGCGCAGTGTGGCCCTCCTGCCAGAGAAATTCCGTGGTGCGCAGAAACATGCGCGTGCGCAGCTCCCAGCGAATGATGTTGGCCCACTGATTGAGCAGCACCGGCAGATCGCGCCAGCTCTTGATCCACTTGGCGAAGAAGTGGCCGATGATGGTCTCCGACGTCGGCCGCAGCACATACGGTTCTTCCAGTTGCTTGCCGCCGGCGTGCGTCACCACCGCCAGCTCGGGCGAGAAGCCTTCGACGTGCTCGGCCTCCTTGTGCAGAAAACTCTGCGGGATCAGCAGGGGGAAATAGTAGTTCTGGTGACCAGTGGCTTTGAAGCGGTCGTCGAATTCGCGCTGCAACAGCTCCCAAACCGCGTAGCCGTTGGCCTTGATGACCATGCAGCCCTTGACGATTTCCGCCGGCTCGGCCATATCGCCTTGTAAAACGATGTCCTGATACCAGCTAGCGAAATCCTGAGCGCGCGGAGTGATGCGAGATTCGGCCATGAACGAGTGCTTTCCAGATTGTGGAGTTAACCATTTAGCGTGACAGATTGAGAGGAATACGTCTAGTACATCGGCCCGCGAATCGCTTCTGCTATAGTTGTCTTCCTCGCAGGAGTCCGCAGCATTGCCCGCCCGTACTGCCAAACTCGAAGATCGACCTGTCACTTCCAATTCCGCTTCTGATTCTTCGAAGTTCGCCGAGACACTTAAGAAGTGGTATGTGGTCGCGGCTGTCGGCTTGTTCAATGCCGTAATTCTGCTATTGCTGCTGAATGCGGTGCTGTACGTGATCATTCGCATCAAGCAGCCTGCGCAGGTGCCGTTCCACGAAGGACATTTCGACGCCGCCAAGTTGCAGGCCGCGTATCCCGGCTGGAGCGAGGCGGATGTGAAGGCGCTGATCCGGCAAACGCCGCGAGCGGATCGTGAGTTCGAATACGAGCCGCTGACCGGCTTTCGCGAGCGGCCGTTTCGCGGACGATTCGTCAATGTCGATCCCGCCGGCTTCCGCTACTCGAAAAATCAGGCGCCGTGGCCGCCACGTCCGGGATATCTCAACGTCTTCATCTTCGGCGGCTCGACTGCCTTCGGCTATTACCTTCCCGACGACGAGACTATTCCGTCCTATCTGCAGGAATGCGCTCGACAACTGCATAGCGACGCGCCAATGGCCGTCTACAACTTCGCGCGTCCGGCATACATCAGCAGCCAGGAACTCATTCTGTTCCAGAAACTGCTGCGTGATGGACACGTCCCGCAAGTGGCGATCTTTATCGATGGCCTCAACGATTTCATCCTGGCGGATGGCGTGCCGAAGTTCACCGCGCAGCTTCGCAGCTTCATGGATGGGCAGGTCAATGCGAATCCGCTGAACGATATTCCCATGATCCGCGCGGCGCACTGGCTGCGAGATCGTTTCGCGAATCCGGGCACGGCACCAACCGTAACCCAAACCCAAACCGAAGAGGGTCCCAATTACGCCGATCCGGTTGTGCTGCAGGGCGCGGTTGATCGATGGCTCGAGAACAAAAAGATGATCGAGCTTGCCGCCGCGGGCTATGGGGTGCGAACGATTTTTGTGTGGCAACCGATTCCGGTGTACAAGTATGACCTTCGATACCACTTCTTTCTGCACTCTGAAAACGAGTTTGGGGGATATGTGCGTCCCAAGTACGGGTATCCGCTGATGGATGCCTTGCGGGCACAGGGAAAGCTGGGAAAGGATGTCTTATGGCTGGCCGACATGCAGCAGAACAAGCACGAAAATCTTTATGTCGATTCCGTGCACTATACCGCTGCGTTCTCGAAGGAAATTGCCGGCCGGATCTGCGACTACTTCTACAGCCAATCTAAGTAGCGCGAACCATCGCACCGGCTGCGCGGCGGTACCGCTCTTTGACTCGTACCGCTATTGCTGGAAGAATTCCGTCATCTGCGGCGCTGATCCGGCGCCATTGGGAATTGTGCTTACGCCAAGCGCTGTCATAGTCAGCCCGAGCAGGCTGCGATGATCGTATTGCACGGCGCCCTGATAGCCTGCTTTGACTCCCGTGCCAAGAAGCAAGGTCGCTATTTTTCCTCCACCGTTGGTGTCATCGTTTCGCGACTCGTCGGTGGTAATAATCAGCAATCCACTCTGCTGGAAGTGTGAGTCGTTCAGCAATTGAGGCAGATTCTGCGACAGCCATGTATCGGCGGCAGCAAGTCTGACTCCGACATCGCAGTTCTGACCACCTCCCGGGCAATCGTGCGCATCGTGCTCAGCATCGGGAAGAATGTACGAATAGGCGGGAAGTTGTCCCGCGGCCAGGTCTGTGGCCAGCTGCGAGAAGTCCACGATGTTCATGTTCAGCTGCGACGGCGGCTGCACATCGGAAAAGTAGGTGAATGGATTGTGATGGCGCAGGTACGGATAAACGTCGCCGCCAAGATAACCTTGGTGCGGCAGGCTCTGGGCGTAAACCTTCCACGAAACCCCGGCCGCAGTAAGTTCGCGCACCACATTGTCGATCGACAGCACGCCAGTGAAGCCGTCGTCGTTGGTGTAAATCTCTCCTGTCGTGATCACAAAGTAATTGCCGATCGAGGGATGGGTATTGGCGTAGTACTGGGTTGCGAGACCGCCCTGCGCGATCAGGCTGTTGATGTACGGCGCATTAACGCTGCCGACGACATCGCTGTAATTCATGTTCTCCAACACGACGACGGCGACGTGCTGCTCCGCCATAATTCCTCCGCCGCCACCGGAGCCACCTGATCCGCCCGAGCCGCCGCTCCCACCAGAACCGCCGCTGCCGCCGGAACCGCCGGTTCCGCCTGATCCGCCGCTGCCACTGGAACCTCCAGTTCCGCCTGATCCGCCAGTGCCGCCACCACTACTGGAACCGCCGCTGCTGCTGGAACTACCGCTGTTACCGGAAGTGCCGCTCGTAAGCGTGGATGAGTTGCCGGAAGAATTGCTTCCGCCTCCACACGAGGCTTCGAGGAGAAGGATTGCTACCATGCAGGCGAGAAGCAGAGCAAGGTAAGCTGCGAGAGACGTCGCCTGTTTACGAACCATGCGTCACCCCGGAAAAGTGAGATGCCGGGCTCGTTGTTCAAGGCTAGCGTTCGTCGGAATAATCTCTCGTAAACTCTCCGCCTACTCAAGCCGCTGTTCTACAATTCTCTTAACCGGTCTGCTTCTCTGTGAAATCAGCAACCAGGAAAACGACACGTAAGGGAAATGAGAAGACCGTCTCCAAGGCGACGCTTAAGCTTCGCCTGCTCAAACGGCTGAAGTGTACGCTGAAGTACGAGAACCTTGCCTGGACGTCGGGCGCGAAGCTGGTCGCCGGTGTGGACGAAGTGGGACGCGGATCGCTCTTCGGACCTGTTGTCGCCGCTGCGGTGATTCTCGATCCGGGGTATCGCATTCGCGGCCTCCGCGATTCCAAGCTTCTGGATCGCCAGACGCGGGAGAAACTTGCTCCACGTATTCGCGAGCACGCGATGGCTTGGGCCATTGCCGCCGTCGACGTCGCCACCATCGACCAGATCAACATCTATTGGGCTTCGAAGCGCGCCATGGAAGAAGCTGTCTCCATGCTGACCTTGCGCCCCGACCACCTGCTGATCGACGCGCTGCGCATCAATTGCGAATGTCAGCAGACTCCCATCATCCACGGCGACGCTCTCTCGGCTTCCATCGCTGCTGCGTCCATCATCGCCAAGGTCGAGCGTGATGCCATGATCAGCGCATGGGACCCGGTCTTCCCGGAATACGGCCTTGCCTCGAACAAGGGCTATAGCACGCCGAAGCACCTGAAGATGCTGCGCGAGAAAGGACCCACTCCGCTGCATCGGCTGTCTTTTGCGCCGGTTTGGACCTCGTCGGCTCCGCAGGAGGTGCTGGAGTTTATGCTGGAAGAAGAACCCGCCGAGGTTTCAGAGCCCGTCGCCCCGCTCACTCAGCCGGAGTGAGGAGTTGAGACTCTACAAGCGCACCGCCCGTTCTGGCCTTCTTTTGGCTGGGGCGGGCATTCTAATTCGACCAGCTGTGATCTTGATTAAATCGCCTGCTCGCTTCGCCCTAAATCCTCGCAACCTTCACCCATCGCGGCACATCTAAACATTGACAATGATTCACTCAAGTTCTATAGTAGCTCTGCTATGAAGGAATTTGTTGCTGATATAATACTTATTTTTCAGCACTTTACGAGTTTCAAACCCTGAAGGAGGGTGGCTGCAATGGGAAAGATTATCGGAATTGACTTGGGCACGACCAACTCCGTGGTCGCCGTCATGGAAGGCGGCGAGCCCAAAGTCATCCCCAATGAAGAAGGTGGGCGGACTACGCCATCGGTCGTCGGTTTCACCAAGAATGGAGAGCGACTGGTCGGCCAGGTCGCCAAGCGGCAGGCCATTACCAACCCGGAGAACACCATTTACTCCATCAAGCGCTTTATGGGACGTCGTTACGACGAGGTCAATGAAGAGATGAAGATGGTGCCCTACAAGGTCGTCCAGTCGGGCGATCACGTGGCAGTGCTGGCGCAGGGCAAGGAATATACCCCACCGCAAATTTCGGCCATGATTCTGCAGAAGCTCAAGAAGGCCGCGGAAGATTATCTTGGCGAGTCGGTAACCGACGCCGTGATCACTGTTCCAGCGTACTTCAACGACGCGCAGCGTCAGGCGACGAAAGATGCGGGCAAGATTGCCGGTCTCGACGTGAAGCGCATTATCAACGAGCCGACGGCGGCCGCTCTCGCCTACGGACTCGACAAGAAGAAGGACGAGACCATCGCCGTATACGACTTCGGCGGCGGCACGTTCGACATTTCGATTCTGGAAGTCGGCGAAGGCGTCATCGAGGTGAAGTCCACCAATGGCGACACCCACCTGGGCGGCGACAACATCGACCAGCGCATCGTTGACTGGCTCATCGACGAGTTCAAGAAAGACGAAGGCCTGAACCTGCGCGACAAGGGTAACGAGATGGCGCTGCAGCGTCTCCGTGACGCGGCAGAGCGCGCCAAGATCGAGCTCTCCACCACCATGCAGACCGAAATCAATCTGCCGTTCATCACGGCGGATGCGAGCGGTCCGAAGCACCTGGTCAAGACCCTGACTCGCTCCAAGCTGGAAGAGATGGTGAAGGACATCATCGATCGCTCTATCGGCCCCTGTAAGGCGGCGATCAAAGACGCCGGCATCTCGCCCGACAAGATCAACGAAGTGGTGTTGGTCGGAGGCCAGACGCGTATGCCTCGCATTCAGGCGCTGGTAAAGGAGATTTTCGGCAAAGAGCCGCACAAGGGCGTCAATCCTGACGAAGTGGTCGCGGTCGGCGCTGCGATTCAAGGTGGCGTGCTGGGCGGTGAGGTGAAGGACCTGCTGCTGCTCGACGTAACGCCTCTGACGCTGTCGATCGAGACGATGGGCGGCGTGGCGACTCCGATGATTCCGCGTAACACGACCATTCCGACTAAGAAGTCGGAGATGTTCTCGACCGCAGCCGACAACCAGACCTCGGTCGAGGTGCACGTGATGCAGGGCGAACGCCCCATGGCGCGCGACAATCGCACCCTGGGCAAGTTCCACCTGACTGGACTTCCGCCAGCGCCGCGTGGAATCCCGCAGATCGAGGTTACGTTCGACATCGATGCCAACGGCATTCTGAACGTCAACGCGAAGGACATGGCGACCGGCAAGGACCAGAAGATTACGATTACGTCGTCTTCGGGTTTGAGCAAGGAAGAGGTCGAGCGCATGGCCAAGGACGCCGACGCGCACGCGGCCGAAGACAAGGCCAAGCGTGACGAGGTCGAAGCTCGCAACCAGCTCGACGGCATGGTCTACAACATCGAGAAGATGCTGCGCGAGCATGGCGACAAGATCTCCGGCCAGGAGCGCGGAGATGTCGAAAACGCTCTTGCCGACGCCAAAAAGGCGTTGGAGGGAACGGACGCCGGCGCAATGAACAAGGCTCGCGAGAACCTGACTGCAGCTTCGCACAAGCTGGCCGAGGCCATGTACAAGGCGACTTCAGCGCAGACGCCTCCAAGCGGCGGTCCAGTTCCCGGCGGAGATGGGCAGGCTAGCAGCGGCGAGCAGAAGAAGAAGGACGAAGGCGTAATCGACGCCGAGTACGTAGACGTGGAAGACAAGAAGTGATCGCGTTTGGCGGGTCGTCTGAGGCCCGCCGCGATCATCCTGAGCGAGCGGCCGGTTGGCCGCGAGTCGAAGGATCGTTAGCAACTGGCGATTAGGCGAAAGCTAACGGCTAATGACCCTGATCCGAGAACGTGAAAGAGTACGGGGCGCGCAAGCGCCCCTGCTCACAAGCGCTAGCTGAGCTTAATACGTACGAGGGCGCGTGGATGTTTACGCACACAAAACGAGTCCCGCAAGGCGGGACGGAAGATGATAGCCCAGCGTTTCAACGCTGGGGAGGCGTCGAGAATGAACCCGAGTCCCGTAGGGACGACACAAAAAGAGCGGGGTTCAGCCCGCCAGAACAACAGGATGAACTCCCCGGATCGAAGGAACAATTGAGATTCGAAGTGAAGAATCAGTCGTATATGTTGAGTTTCAACCGCGATGACGGGCGCTGGTATCTGGTTACCTCTGGCCTCGGAGGCCGGATGAAGGCGATTCCTGTGATCAACGATGATGAAGTGGGATTCGTGCCGAACATGGTGATCCCGGTCGGCGACACCGGACAGGCCGGCGTGAACTAAATACTCTCCCACCCTAGCCAAAACAAGGCTAGGATGGGGCACCCGACCAGGCGCGAGATTGCTAAGAGCTAAAGCCTGGGAGCTAAGAGCCGTCAGCTAAACATGGCCACAACGACCCAAAAAGATTATTACGGCATCCTCGGGATTAAGAAGACCGCCTCGGCGGAGGACATCCGCAAGGCGTTCCGCAAGCTGGCGCGCAAATATCATCCCGACGTAAATCCCGGGGACAAGTCTGCCGAGGAGAAGTTCAAGCAACTGTCTGAGGCCAACGACGTTCTCAGCGATCCCAAGAAGCGCAAGATTTACGACCAGCTCGGCTTCTACTCCGACAATATCGATCCGGCTGCGGCCGAGGCTTATGCGCGGGGTGGCGGCTTTGGCGCCGGCGGATTTGGTGGACCTGGCCAGTCCGCAGGTCCAGGCGGATCACGCACCTACACCCAGGAAGTTCCCATCGATTTCAGCGGCTTCGACTTCAACGACTTCGCCGAAGGCGCAGGCGCAGCCGGACGGCGCGCCGGTGGTGGCGGATTTCGCGACATCTTCTCCAGCATCTTTGGATCGGGAGGCGGCGTCGGCGCGGAGCAGATGCAGCGTCCCGAGCCGGGGAGCGATCTCGAATATCAGGTGAACGTCGGCTTTTGGCAGGCAATTCGCGGCGCCGAGATGCAGCTCAACATTCCGCACCTTGAAGTCTGCGGCAACTGTCATGGACAGGGCTACATCGAGCAGCCGGGGGAATGTCCGCAATGCCACGGCAAAGGCACTATCACACAGAAAAGCGGCAGCATGAAGTTCAACGTGACGTGTCCGCGCTGCGGCGGCAGCGGCAAGAATCGTAGCGTGTGTCCGATTTGTCACGGCGAACGCCGGGTGGAACGCAGCGAACCGCTGAAAGTTCGCATCAAGCCGGGCACGCGCGACGGTCAGCGCATCCGTCTGCCCGGTCGGGGTAATGCCGGCACCATGGGTGGCCAGGCCGGCGACCTCTACATCATCGTGCGCACCGGCGAGCATCCCGTGTTCAAGCGCGAGGGCGATGACATACATCTCACCGTTCCCATAACCTTCAGCGAGGCTGCTTTGGGAGGGAAGGTTGAGGTTCCCACTATCGACGGCCGCGCTCTGCTGCGGATTCCTCCGGGCACACAATGCGGACAAAAGCTGCGCTTGCGGGAAAAGGGCGTCCCATCGGCCGTGACCGAGGGCCAGCGCGGCGACGAGATCGTGGAGATTCAAACCGTGACCCCCAGGATTGCCGATGAGAAGTCGAAAGAAATTTTGCGCGAACTGGCGAAGCTGAATCCGGACGATCCGAGGGCGGAGTTGTGGAAACAAGTGTGATGATCTCCCACCCTAGCCCAAAATCGGGGCTAGGATGGGGCACCCAGGAGTCAGGGAAACGAACAGCGGATCCCTCGTCGGCCTGAAGGCCTCCTCGTGATGACACCTTCTGGTTCACGCAGCATTAAGGATTTCGGATGGCTTTACTAGCTGTTAATAGCTAATTGCTTTTTTATGCCTAAACGAAAGAAACAAGGCGCGTACATGATCAGCTCGGTGGCCGAGATGTACGGCATTCATCCACAGACGCTGCGTCTCTACGAACGCGAGGGATTACTCAAGCCATCACGCACCGAGGGCAACACGCGCCTCTATACCGACAGTGATCTGGAGCGGCTGGAGCTGATCCTCTCGCTGGCCCGCGATTTGGGCGTGAACATCTCCGGCATCGCCATCATCCTGCAAATGCGCGAGCGCATGGAAGAAATGCAGCGCCAGATGTCGGAGTTTGTCAGCTACGTGCGGAATGAAGTGATGACCCGCGCCCAGCAAGCCAGCGTCGATCCCAGCCGCGGAGCGATCGTGCCCTTGCGGCAGTCACTGGTGATCAAGAAGAAACAGTAATTTCAAGTTTCGGGTTTCCAGTTTCGAGCAAGCCCTCAAGCTCCGAAATTGTCATCACGAGCGAAGCGAGGAATCTGCTTTTCGGGCAGGCCAAGGCCAAGAAACCAACCTACTTCTTCGCGCTGCTCGGCGCCGATTTTTCCCTCAGCTTGGCCAGCGCTTCCTTGGCCTTCTTTGCGTAGGGACCATTCGGCAGGATCTTCAGATAGGCTTCGTAATTTTCCGTCGCTCCGGCAGTGTCGCCGGTCTTGTTCAACACCTCCGCCAGCTTGTAGGTCGCCTCAGCATCATGGGGTTTGAACTCCAGCGCCTCGCGGTAACGGCTGATGGCGGCTTCGTAATTGTCCCTCTTGTAATAGAAGTCGCCGACTTCGATATCCTTCATCGCCTTCATCGGGTTATAGGGCGTGAATTCATCGACATCGGAGTTGCTCAAATTCGCCTCGGGATGCGCTTTGGCATCATTGGGGGGCGGAGATACATCGATCTGCGTTTGCTTGCTGGAGCTCTCGCCGGCAGGAACATTGTCGGAGCGAGGCGGATTGGCCGAGTTGTCCTTCGGCGTAGGAGCTGACTTGTCGACTGGCACTTGCTCTACCGGCGGCGATTGTTGTGCTACGGCTACGCCGGCGAGCCCAAGGCAAAGTATGGCAAGAAAAAGATAACGAAACTGCACCTTCATATTGTATGTGAACCCGGCGGCCCAAGTCAGCACTCGCGCAATCGTCCATGTTTCGTATCCTTCAAGGAATTGTTGCCGGTACGGGCACACAGGCGTCGAAAATCTCTGGATTGAAAACCCTGCAACCAGTATGATGGTTGCCAATCCCTCCTTCGTCTGGATGCAGCTCTCCCATTGAGCTGACGCCCCTTCGTCACGGCAAGGTCGCTCAAAATTCTGAAGCTATCGCTTTGGTCGCTTTTCAGGCGATTTCACAGGCATGAGCATTACTCTTTGGGGGCGTTATATGACCGGTCACGCGGACGTAACTGTTGGACAGGCATTTCAGTACGAAGTGGAGAAAGAAGCGCGCAAGCGGGAGATCATCTTCGAGTACGTGGAGCGGTCGAACGAGCAGCTTCGCGTCGAGTTCAACGACGGCATTCCCTACATCGTCGCCAATCGGGCTGGGATGCTGGCCCTGGCCAAGCTGCTGGTCACTATTGGCGCCAGCGGCCGTTTGGAGGATCTCTACCTCCATCTGCGGCAGGACTTTGACGGCGATCGTGAAGAGGTGCTGCGCCTCCGCTTGGAGGAATCGAAGCCGGAGAACGGTGAACCTGCGGGTGCGACGGATTTCGCGGCGGCTTGAGCGCTGCATTGCATGGCCGGGAGGGATAGAGGGTCACTCGCTGCTTGCTGCGCCGGCGTGCGCCTTGCGTTTGATGTGGAGCACTTTTTGCACTTCGGCGACCACGTCGCCGGCTTCGTCTCTCACCTCAACCAGAAATGAAGGCTCATACTTTTCCTGCGTGGTGAGCTTGGTGCGAATGTCGTCTAGTTGCTCATCGGTCAGGCGGAATGCCGCCGTGACCTTCCCCTTCCCTGGCTTGCGGAAACGGATGCTCGCGGCCTTGTCCCAGACGACGTAGCCCGGGCCAAGATTCTCCATCAGCATTAGCATGTAGAAGGGATCGGTCATGGAGTAGAGCGAGCCGCCGTAGTGCGTGCCAACGTAGTTCCGGTTCCAGAAGCGGAGGTTCATCTCGACATCGACGGATTTGTGATCGCGCCCCCACTTGACCCGGATGCCGGACGCAAGGAACGGCGGCCAGGCGTTGATCAAGCGCAGCATCAAACGCTGCAGTGTCGTGCTCATGATTTGTGTCGATCATAGAACACGCCGGTAAGTGCGAGTATTTCGTGCCCCAAAGGCAAAGGCCGCCCATTGCTGAACGGCCTTTTTCCAAGGGCCCTGTCGGCCATTGGCTCCGGGCTGAGGGGAGCTTGAGTAACACTGGGCGCGGGGACGAGTGTGGCCGCGCCCTGTGTTATGGCTGCTGCGTCGCTTGCTGTTGCGTCGACTGCTGCTGGTTGAGAGAGCTGGTTTGTGCCGACTCGGTCAGGCTGTTGGTCATCAGCCGAATGTCGACACGGCGATTTTGCGCCCGTCCTGCGGCGCTCGTGTTCTGCGCTACCGGATTGTCTTTGCCCAATCCAATCAGGAAAATCTTATAGGCGGGCACGCTATACTTTTGCGCCAGGTACTGAATGACGGCATCCGCGCGCCGCTGGCTAAGCTGATAGTTGTAGTCCGCAGGACCGGTCGAGTCAGTGTAGCCCTCGACCTGAATGATGTAGTGCTTCTGGCTCTGAAGCTGCGAGCCAAAATCGTCGAGTGTCTGCTTGTCCTTTCGCGTGAGCTGATCTTTGTCGAAACCGAACAGCACGGTCGTATTGGTAACCGGCTTGTAGTTGTCGAGGTTCTCAACCGTCCCGGCGAGGCTGGTTACACGATTCGAAGCCTGGGTCGCATTCTGATTCGCCTGATCGGCGGCTTGACCGGCGGCCAGCGCCTTCTGATCGGCAGCTGCAGATTTATCATTTACCTGCGCGATTCCCTGCTGGGCGCGAGTATCAACGTCCTTGATATCGCGAGTATTTTTCGCCGTTTGATCATCTAATTCATTGACGTTGTTGATGATTGGGGTGGTCTGGTTGCGGACGTAGCTCTTGGTGGTGCAACCGACGGTAAAGGGCAGGCTGCTGGCCACCAGCACTGCGAGCACCGAAAATCGATTCATGGGAGATGGCTCCTTGCCAACTGTCGGCCTTGGCGAGCGAACAGCCATTCGGCCTGACCTTTGCAGGAGCAAGTCTAGGGCCAATGAACGAATACAACGGACTGAATTAGCTTCTTGCTTTCAATGCCTTAGCAACGTGGGCTGCACTTCGTCCGCAAAGATGGGATGCGACGCCGGATAATCCTGACGTGCGGAGTAGAATTTTTACCATGACCAGCCATGAGCTGTCAGCCGTCGGCCAAGAAACTGCGCCTTTAACTGAGAGCTGAAAGCTGAGGGCTTACAGCTTCTATCAGATGGATCTTCACCAGCAGATGGATCTTCACCAGAAAATTCGCACTCTGCCCACCTCGCCCGGCGTGTATCTGTATAAGAACGCCGAGGGGCAGATCATCTACGTGGGCAAGGCCAACAACCTGCGCTCGCGCGTGCGCTCGTATTTTCTGGAAGGCAAGCTGGCCGATGCGAAGACCGGATCGCTGCTGCGCGAGGCGGTCGATCTCGACTACGTTGTCGTCGATAACGAGAAGGAAGCGCTTGCGCTCGAGAACAACCTCATCAAGCAGAAGAAGCCCCGCTACAACATTCTTCTGCGCGATGATAAGACGTATCCCTACATCAAGCTGACGATTACGGAGCGTTATCCGCGGGTGTTTCCGACGCGGCGCTTGCGCAAGGACGGTTCACTCTACTTCGGTCCGTACTTCCCCACCAGCCTGGCATACCGGCTGGTTGATCTCATTCATCGCCACTTTCTGATTCCGTCGTGCAAGCTCGACTTGAATCGTTATTACCCGCGCCCATGCCTCCAGTACTACATCGGGCGATGTCTGGGGCCGTGTGTCGAGGGACTGACCACGCCGGAGCGCTACGCTGAAGCAGTCCATGACGTGCGCCTGTTCCTGGAAGGGCGCGGCGCCGACCTGACGCGCTCTTTGCATGAGCGTATGGCTGCAGCCGCCGAGCGCGAGCAGTATGAGCTGGCGGCGAAGTATCGCGACCTGATCTCGACTGTGGAACTCCTGGAACAGAAACAGCGAATTGCAGCTGTTGAGGGCGACGATGCCGACGTCTTCGGCTACCACTACGAAAACGAGATGGTCGCGGTCAACCTGTTCCACATGCGCGGCGGCAAGATCGTCGACAAGCGCGAGTTCTTCTGGGAAGACCTCAGCGAATGTATCGGCGGTGCGGGCTTTGAACCGGGCGAGTTCTTCTCGTCGCTGCTGAAGCAGGTTTATCTCGAGCAGCAGTACGTTCCGCACACAATTTACGTGCCCGTCGACTTCGAAGACCGCGCGACGCTGGAGGAAATGCTGTCCGAAGGCCAGAAGCGTCACGTGCAAATTCATGTCCCACAGCGCGGTGAGAAGCGCTCGCTGGTCGATCTGGTCGGGCAGAATGCCAAGCAGGCATTTGATCAGCGCTTCCGCGTCATGAAGCCGGCGACCAAGGCGATCCAGGAAGCGGTGCAGGACGCTCTGATGCTGCCCGAGCTGCCAAAGCGCATCGAGTGCTTCGACATCTCCCATATCCAGGGCGCGGAGACGGTCGCCTCGATGGTGGTCTGGGAAGAAGGCAAGATTAAGAAATCCGACTATCGCAAGTTCATCATCAAAGGAGTTGACGGGGTAGATGATTTCGCTTCCATGCGCGAGGTTGTGACCCGGCGCTACAAGCGCGTGCTGGAGGAAAAGCAGAACATGCCCAGCCTGGTACTGATTGACGGCGGCATCGGACAGCTGCACGCCGCGGCCGAGGCTCTGGAAGCGCTGGGCATCGTGAATCAGCCGCTGGCTTCCATCGCCAAGCGAGAGGAAATCATCTACATACAAGGGCAGGAAGATGAGCCGGTAGTGCTTGACCGTCACTCGCCGGTGCTGCACCTGGTGCAGCTCGTGCGCGACGAAGCGCATCGTTTCGCGGTCACATTCCATCGCAAACGCCGCGAGATGCGCGATCGCAAAACCGAGCTGCTGGAGATTCCCGGTGTAGGAGAGCGCACGACCAAGCGCCTGCTACAGCATTTTGGCAGCCTGCAGGCGGTAAAGGAGGCTGACGCTGCGGCCTTGGCGGCGGTAGTGAACCGTGCGCAACTGGATGCGATCTTGCGGCATTTTCACAAAGACGAAATTCCCGCTGAAGCGTCTTAACAGTAGGGTGGGTTAGCCATGGATCTGGATCTGGGTCGAGACTCACGAATGCGGCTGATTGTCCTCTGCGTCTGTGTGGTCGTGCTGGTCTGGTTGGTAGGCTTCAGCTTCGACCGCGTGCTGGCCAGGGACGGCGTGACCCGCACTGACATTCTGCTCCTCTCCAACGGCCTGACCGGTATTGTGGCAGGTTTTCTTTTCTTCAGTCTCACTAACAATGAGCGTTTGCGACGCAAACTGGTTGAAGAGCGCCTAAACACGATCGCCGAGATGAACCATCACATCCGCAATGCATTGCAGGTCATCACCTACGCCACCGTCGCCGACAACGAGGAGTCGGTGCAGATGATTCGCGATTCGGTGGAGCGCATCGAGTGGGCTTTGCGCGAAGTCTTGCCTGGACATGTGACCATACCGGCAGATGCACCGCAGTCCGAGCGCCCTAGTGAAACACTGCGCGCTGGCTGATCCGATTCATCGCATTTCAGGCAGTATCTCCTGCTCTGACGCATCATGCGCCCTATGCTGTAAATCTGTACTCCATCCCGATTTCACATTTTGTTGACGGAACCTTTCTCCCCGTGGCTCGTATATAGCTGCAGAAGTTAGCTCGAGGGTCCGAAAGCACTCTCGGCGCAACCTTCAGGGATCTCCGACAAGATCAAAGCGATTTGTTGAGGGAGCCACACTCTAAAGGAGAAACACTATGGACGCGAAATATAACTGGCTGATTGACAACGCCGCAATCCGCGTCACCTTAAACACGGTGGCTCTTGCGGTCTGGATTGCCATGGCTGTGGGATTGCTTGAGCTGGCCGCGAAGGTTTAGCTCAAGGTTGCACTAGCGCGAGAGCAGATTGCGCACAGACGAGGACCCGGCACTTGCGTCCGCTGCAGCTGCCCGGGCGAGACGCGAAACCCCGCTCCCCCAGCGGGGTTTCGCACTTTTGGGCTTCATAAATCGGCGTCACGAAGACGGGCTTAAGCAATGCCAAACAGTTCATTAAATGTTTGCAACCTGCATATTGACTTCGACAGATTCCTCAACCATGCTGGTGCAATTGTCGGGAGAGCAAATGGGTCGCGAAATCCTCTGTACCGTTCGGTCGGGTGGCGAAACGGCTCACGGCAAGGCGCTGCTCGAAACCGATGAGATCATTTTCCGCGGCGATCTACGCCTGAAGATACCGCTGCGCTCGCTGCAGTCCATCTCGTCCCGCGATGGCGAGCTTCATTTAAAGTGGCCGGAAGGCTCGGCAATCTTCGAACTCGGCGATAAAGCTGACAAGTGGGCGTATAAAATTCGCAATCCGAAGAGCACAGCCGAGAAACTAGGAATCAAGCCCGGACTCGTGATCTCGGCTGTGGCCATAGACGACGACAAATTTCTTGAGCAACTTCGCGCTGCAGCCAGGGTCTTTTCACATGCCGCGCCGCTGAAGGATTCCGACCTGATATTTCTCGGAGTTCAGAAATCGCCGCAACTTGCGAAGTCCGCAAAGCTGGCATCTTCGCTGAATAGCGGCGGTGCTCTGTGGATTGTCTATCCCAAGGGGAAGCAGGAAATCAAAGAGCAGCAGGTATTAGATGCCGGCAAGCTGGCAGGACTGGTGGACGTGAAGGTGGTCAGCTTTTCTGCAACGCACACAGCTCTGAAATTTGTGCGCCCAAAGGCCAAGCGCTGAGAGTGAACGCCCATCGTATCTGTCGACACGGTGGGCGTTGCAATTTGCCCCTCACCATCCGTGGATCGACCTAGCTGCGCGTGGTTTCTACTTCGCGCAGGCGGGCGGCCTTACCACGCAGCGCGCGCAGATAGTACAGCTTGGCGCGTCGAACATGGGCCGAGCGCAGCACGTCAACCTTGTCGATGACCTTCGAGTTAAGTGGAAAGATGCGTTCCACGCCTTGGCCGAAGCTCATCTTGCGCACCGTGAAGCTGGGCTGAGCGCCCTTGCTCTTGGCGATAACCACGCCTTCGAACGCCTGCAGGCGTTCCTTATCGCCTTCCTTGATTTTCACCTGCACGCGAACCGTGTCGCCAGGCTTGAAATCGGGGATATCGGTGCGCCGCGTCTTGGCGAGCAGCCGGTCAATAATTTGCGAATTCGACATTGTCTTCCCTTTCGGAATTGTTCAATTACTTGTTCCGCGCGTAATCGGCCGCGCCCATGAAATGCAGCGAGACATACGGCTCGTTACCAACCACCCAGCTGTCGTGACCCGGCGGAATGTAGAACACATCGCCAGCACGCATCTCGATGACGCGCCCGTCATCCATTGCCGCCGTAGCGCACCCTGCGACAACCATACCGACGTGCTCGACATTGCAACTCTTCACGCCGGTCGCTTTGCCGACGTGCTCCGACCACTTCCAGCCCGGCTCGTAAGTAGCGCGGCCAATCGTCATGCCGCCTACCTGAATTAGCTCGAACTTGCCCTTCTCGAAGACTCGCGTCTCGTCGGGTTGCTCGAAGCGCTTCAGAATGACGTCAACTGGCGTGTCGGTCGTGCCCATTTTCGCCTTCTATTTCCAACAGCAGCTTGCGATCTTCTTCGCTCAATACTGCCCGATCCAGCAGATCGGGGCGATTATGCAGCGTCTTGCGCAGAGCGCAACTGCGCCGCCATTTGCGAATCTGCTCATGGTTGCCGTTAATCAGCACTTCGGGAACCGGAATCCCACGAAACTCTGCCGGCCGCGTGTAATGCGGATAATCCAGCAAACCACCCGACCCGCACGTCGAACTCGGCGGCTCGCCCGGGGACCGCGGATTCATGGCTGCGCTCGCCGTGAACGACTCCTGCTGTGACGACGCCTCGTTGCCCAGCGCGCTTGGGATCAGCCGCGTCACGCAGTCAACCACAATCGCCGCGGCCAATTCTCCGCCGCTCAGGACAAAATCACCGACAGAAATCTCGCGATCGGCAAGATGCTCGCTCACGCGCTCGTCGATGCCTTCGTAGCGCCCGCAGATCAGCACAACACGCTCGCGACTGATCATCTCCTGTGCCATAGCTTGGGTAAATATCTGCCCTTGCGGCGACAGCAGCACAACCGATTCGCGCACGTCCTGCTTCACCCGCTTTTCGCGCGGGGAAACATTCAGCGACTCCAGGCATTCGAAAATCGGCTCGGGCTTGAGCACCATGCCTTCGCCGCCGCCGAACGGCCGATCATCCACGGTGCGATGCCGGTCGTGCGTAAACTCCCGCAGATCGTGAATACCGATCTCGATCAGGCTCGCCTCGCGCGCCCGTCGCACAATTCCGTAGTCCAGCGGCCCGCGAAAAAAGTCCGGAAAAATCGTCAGGATCTCGAACTTCATTGCGGCCTACGATTTAAAGGGGCACGGCTTCAGCCGTGCCGTCAGCATCTGGATCCGCTCTGGGCTTTAGCCCCTGAGGCGCTCGACCCTTCCGAAATCGACAAGCAAATCTCCTCAGCGGCTAAAGCCGGTTTTCTCCACTTCTGGCCGGCCCTGCTGAAGCTGAGCTCCTTTAAAGCTACAACTTCACTTCGCCTCCGGCCGCCCTTCCGCCGCTCTCACCTCGTCAGCCTCCTGCTTCTGCTGGCGCTTCTCTTCGTCGCTCAGCGGTGCATCCACATCCAGTAGCCCTTCGGGCAACGCCATGTCGATGCGGCCGTTCGCCAGATCGATCTTCCTGACAAATTCTTCCGCGTAAGGAACAAGCACTTCCGCGGAAGTTCCCTCACATCCGCCTCGTCGCGGCACACAATAGGGCAGCTTTACAACCAGCAGCGGAGCTTCTCCTGCCCCGAACTGCACATCCGTTATCCGGCCCAGGAAGCGTTGCCCATCCCAAACATCCGAGCCGACGATTTCACTGACGTAGGCCGCGCCTTCTTGCAACTCGGTACGCTGCTCGCGCGGCACCTGCAACTCAAAACCCGTCAGCTGTTCCGCTTCGCTGATACTGCCGAAGCCGGCAAACTTCAATACCACGCCGCCCTTGTGGAACCAGTGCTCTTCCACTTCTAAGTCGCGACGGCCACCATCGGGCGCCAATCCCGACAGCGTTTTACGCTGGGCAAGGCGCTCCGGAAAATCAGTATGCAGCTCGGCCAGCACCTCGCCGCGCCGTCCCTGCGGCTTCAGCACGCGCGCCACGGTAATGAACTCGCCGGCTATTCCACAATCTCCAACTGATAGCGCTTGCGCGTGCGCAGTGCGGCGGCATGCAAGATGGTTCGCAAGCTGCGCGCGGTTCGTCCGTGACGGCCAATCACTCGCCCCACGTCCTCTTCGGCGACGACGAGCTCCAGCACCGTCTGACCACCCTCTTCGAAGGGCTCGACCGTGACTTCGTCCGGCGCCTCCACGATCGCCTTCGCGAGGTGTTCCATCAATGCGATCACGTCCGGCTTGCTCTCCGACATTGTGGGACTCTCCTCAAACGCCGAGTTCTAGGCTACGCTAGGCGCTTCCGTCGAAGCCGCCGCAGGAGCTGCCGGAGCCTTCTCCACCAGCTTTCGCACGCGATCCGACAACTGCGCGCCTTTCGACGTCCAGTAAGCGATGCGCTCGTGCTTCAACAACACGCTGGCGGGATTGGTCCGCGGGTTATAGGTGCCCACCACTTCCACCGAGCGGCCATCGCGCGCCCGGTCCTTTTCGATAACCACGATGCGGTAGTACGGCTGCTTGCGCGCACCGCGGCGCGATAGACGAATCATCAACACAGAGAATGGTTTCCTTTCCTGATGGGCCGGCTAGAGCTGGCCTTCAGGCCAGCGTCTATCGCGATCCCCTTATTTCCGAGCAGGCTTCAGCCTGCGACACACCAACCCGCCTCTTCCAGTTAGAAACGCAGGTTTTCGGCGGCAACATTTCCTCAGGCGAGATGATCGGAAAACGGGTGCTCCAGCGATCTTCCACCCCAGCAAGCGCAAAATCGGTGCTTGTCGGGGACTCGGGAGTCGCTCCACACCCCAACGAACGCAGCTCAGGCGCTCATCGGACCTCACATACCTGGAGGCAACAACACATCGATTATCGCGAATATGCTCCGCTTTGGCAAGGCGGGCAAGAGTTAGCTAGCTCAATTTGGGGGCGCTACGGAACACTTGTACTCTCGCATATCATCCTTTCCTGGTTCGCGGGCATAAATCGTAATGTGCTTCGGAGCGCGGAAGTTGGGCTGATAGCCATAACGGGCGGGATAGGTGTTTGCCTTGCCGTCAGGGCCAAGGCTCGACATCGCGACATTGCAGACCATCCGCACCGGCTTTTTCTGCGGGTCATCTGATAGATAACCCATGATCTGCGTCGTCGCACCGGTTGCGCCGCTGGAAACGTGCGCACTGGTTACGGTCAGGATCAACGGGTACTGGAACCTCGAATCCGTCTGCACCCACAAGCAGCTGGAGAGCAGCAAAATTGCTGTCAACACCTTCATTCGATTTCCCGCGAAATTTTGGTTATCGCCGCGGAACAGCCGATCCCTCGCTCCGGAAGCGGGCGCTTGTGATGACAATTCTCCAGCCCCGGCAGTGATCGCTTTCACCGAATAGAATGAGTCACAACAAGTTTATGCACAAGCTTCTCTGCATTACCGCCCATCCCGATGACGAGGCCGGCGCCTTCGGTGGCGCGTTGCTACTTTACGCCGAACGGGGCGTTGAGACCTCTGTTGTCTGCATGACGGCAGGCACGGCGGCTCGCAATCGCGGCGCCTCGCGTAGCAGCGAAGAGCTTGCTGAGCTGCGGCGTGCCGAGTTCGCGGCTTCGTGCAAAGTGCTTCGCGTCACGCGAGGTGAAGTACTGGATTATCCCGACAGCAAACTCGACCGGGTCGACCTCTATCAGGCGGCAGGCGATTTGGTGCTACGCATCCGGCAGATTCGTCCGCATGTGATCCTCACCTTCGGCCCCGACGGCGGCCTCACCGGCCACGTCGATCACGCGATGGCCGGCACGTTCGCAACCATGGCATTTGAATGGGCAGGACGTCCGGACCGATACCAAGAGCAACTGGAGCAAGGCCTGACTCCGCATCGCGCGCAGAAACTCTATTACCATACGGCGGATTTCAAACTACCCGACCGGCAGCCGATCGCCCAGCCCACGGTAACGGCGCATATCGAGATCGGCAAGGAACGCTTCGAGAAAAAGGTGCAGGCTTTCCAGCAACACACTACCCAGGCGCCGCTGTTCGACCGGGTGAGGAAGAATCTCGGCGAGCGCGGCGGCGCGACGGAGATGTATCACTTGGCAGCAACGCGGGATCCGCGCGAAGCCAAGCTTGAGAGCGATTTGTTCGAGGATGTGACCGACGAGTAAGTACGCGCTGAAAAAGCAGATCCCTCGTCGGCCTGGAGGCCTCCTCGGATGGCAGGAAATGGGAGGCTGGAGCGCCGCACTATCCGAAAAGGTGCAGGCGAACAGCTCTCAACCACCAATCTGCGGACGGGGATCGATGGAATCGGCGATGCGGTCCAGCGCAGATTGAATTCTGTCCAACTCGCCCTGGAAGTTATCGTTCAATTCGAGCAGGCGATCGGGCGCTTGCTGAAAATTCTCGAGCAGCCTACGGAGCGCAGTCCTCCCCGGATCACTCAGCAGTAATGCACCTATCCCGCCGAGGCCCAGGACTGTCAGCGGCACATACCAGCGGCGCATCGGGATCTCCTTGATCCAACGCCAGTCTTCATTCCCGGCGCTTAGCTGCAACCTATCTTTCATGGCTTCCCTTTACAACAACTTAAAGATGGCAAACGCAGAAAAGTAGATGCCAAGTTTGATTCTGGGGGTAGGCCAATCAGCGCTCTTCGAGGGCCTCGACGATAGCGTCATGGACTTGCGGGCGCACTTGGCGAATAAGCTGCGCGGTGCGGTCGGGCCAGGTACGGTTGGTCAGCAGCGTAACCGAAAGCTTGCGCCCGGGATCGATCCACAGCGATGTTCCGGTGAAGCCCAGGTGTCCGTAGGAAACGAGCGAGAATAAAGTGCCGGAGGACGATTCCGGCCGGGATGGCGTGTCCCATCCCAATGCCCGCGTGGTGCCCGGGGGCTCGGATTCGCGGTGGGTGAACAGCTTCACGGTCTCCGGTTTCAGAATAGGCGAACCGCCGCGGAGCATGCACTCGGCAAAGCGGGCCACATCAATCGCAGGAGCGAAAACGCCGGCGTGTCCCGCAACTCCGCCCATCACGTAAGCGTTTTCGTCGTTGACTTCACCTTGTATGATGCACTTGCGAAACTTCCGGTCATCTTCCGTCGGGGGAATGCTAGGCTTCCAATCCGGCGGCGGGTTGAAATGGGTTCGCGTCATCCCTAATGGGATAAAGATTTCCTGGCGCGTGAAGAGGTCGAGCGGAATCTCGGCTTTGTCGGCCAGAACCTCCCCAAGCACGATGAATCCGATGTCGCTGTATGCGACGCGCGTTCCTGGTACTGCAACCAGGCGAGCGGTCAGCGCGGCGCGGATTAGGTCGTCACGATTGCCGGCAAACTCATACAGCTTCTCGTAGGCGGGCAATCCGCTGGAATGGGCCAGCAGCATGCGCAACGTGACCTCCGCGCGAACGACGCGGCGGTGTTTGGGAGCCAGCGAAATAAATTCGGGGATCGTCCGCGCGACCGGCTCTTGCAGCGATAACTTGCCGCGTTCGTATAGCAACATCGCCGCCGCCGTGGTCGCGATTACTTTGGTAACCGATGCCAAGTCGAACACCGTGTCAGGTCTCACCTCCGGCGCATTGGCTCCGTAGGTGAATCGGCCAAATCCCTGGGATGCAACGAGCGCTCCGCGATGGGTGACAGCCAAAGCAGCTCCGGGAAATGCGTGCTGCTGGATTGCCTCGCGAAGTATGTTGAATGCTCGCGAGAATTGCCGCTCCTGCTGCTCGAAGGCGGGACGTGGCGACCCGAGTTGTTCGGAAGACGGCGTAAAAAGTTCCTCTTACGTGCGGCGAAATCGGAGCGCCACTTATAATAGCTTTCCCGCGTAGCTGCGGGCACAACCCATTCGTGGAAAGGTTTTCTTGAAGCTGCGTCTGCGCCGGCCGGCTATTCCGCTGGTCTTTGTTTGCCTTGCTGTTCTGTTCAACGCGTCCGCTTTCGCCCAGAAGTCCACAAATTTGGGAACCAGCAAGAATTCTCCTTCCACGACGCAGAATTCTGCCAGTCCCGCCCGACCGTCGAGCACATCCACGGCGAACCCGTCTGCGACTACTACTGCGCCGATCGCCACAGTCGAGGAGCAGAGCCACTTCGCTCCACTCGACACAGTGTTGAAGGATGCAGTCAAGAATGGAACTGTGCCCGGCGCAGTGCTGATCGTCGGCCACAACGGGGCGATCGTTTATCGCAAGGCCTACGGCAATCGTACTGCCGGTCCTAACCCGGAGCCGATGACCGTCGACACCATCTTCGATCTGGCATCGCTCACCAAGGTTATTGCCACAACCACCTGCGTCATGCGACTGGAACAACTGGGCCAGATCAAACTGAACGATCCGGTGGCGAAGTATATTCCGGATTTCGGACAGAACGGCAAAGATGATGTGACCATCCGCATGTTGCTGACGCACTACTCGGGTCTGCCTGCGGACCTGAATCTGAAGGAATCGTGGAATGGGACCGAGGAAGGCTATAGCCGGGCCAATGCAACCAAGCTGGTGAATCCGCCGGGCTCGACCTTCCTGTATAGCGACGTTGGCTTTGTCGTTCTCGGCGAGTTGGTGCAGAAGGTCAGCGGGATGCCGCTGGATCAATGTGCGCAGACCAATATCTTCGGTCCGCTGGGGATGGTTTCGACCCGCTTCAATCCTCCGGCGTCATGGGGACCGCGCACGGCTGCCACTCAGCGCGATGAGCACACCGGACAGACCTTGCGCGGCACCGTCCACGATCCCACGGCGCGTCAGATGGGCGGTGTCGCCGGCGATGCTGGTCTGTTCTCCACTGCCGATGACGTGGCAAAGTTCGCGCAGGCCATGCTGAACGGAGGCGGCGGCATTCTCTCTCCGCTCATCGTGGAGAAGATGACCACGCCGCAGCAACCGGCCAACATGCCCAATCTGCGCGGTCTGGGATGGGATATCGATTCGCCATTCTCCTCCAATCGAGGCGAACTGTTGCCGGTCGGCTCCTTCGGACATACCGGATTTACCGGAACATCCTTGTGGATTGATCCGACCACGAATACCTACGTCGTGCTTCTCACCAATGCGACCTTACTGAAGGGGGGCAACGCCATTGAGTTGCGCACCGAGGTAGCGACAGCAGTCGCCGCCGCCTTGCAACTCAATCCCAGTGAAGCCCAGAAGACGAGGCTGGCGCGCATCACCGGCTACAACGAAGCCGAGATGGCGGCGCGGCGCATCGTGGTTCGCAACGGCAAGGTGCTGACCGGAATCGATGTGCTGGAAGAGCGGAATTTCGAGCCACTGAAAATTCCCAACGTCACCACGCCGCACATTGGGCTGGTAACCAATCAGAGTGGCGTCGACAGCAAGGGCAAACGCACCATCGACGTGCTCGCGCAAGAGCCAGGAATGCAGTTGACGGCAATCTTCACTCCCGAACACGGGTTGCTGGGGACGGACAGCCAAAGCCCAGTTTCCAAGGACGGCGCCACCGGCGTGCCGATCTATAGCGTCTGGGGCGATACCGACGCCAAGCGCCGGCCGCCAATGGACATCATCCGCAAGCTCGATGTAATCGTCTTCGATCTGCAGGACGTCGGCGCGCGGTATTCGTCCTACGAGACTACCCTGGGATATTTCCTAGAAGCGGCGGCCAAGGCGAAGAAGCCTATCATCGTGCTCGACCGGCCCAATCCGATCACTGGCGCCTATGTTCAGGGCCCGCTACCGAACGCGGGACAGGAGAATTTCGTCAACTACTATCCCCTGCCGGTGCGACACGGCATGACGATCGGCGAGCTGGCCAAGCTCTTCAACGAGGAAAAGCATATCGATGCCGACCTCACAGTGGTACCCATGCGCGGTTGGCTGCGGGGTGACTGGTTTGATTCCACTGGGGCAATGTGGGCAAGCCCTACGCCCTACATCCGCAACCTCGATCAAGCACTGCTGTATCCCGGAGTCGCGCTGATCGAGGCGACCGGCCTTTCTGTCGGACGGGGAACTGACATGCCGTTCCAGCTGATCGGATCGCCTTACATCATCCCGCAGGAGCTGTCTGCCTATCTCAACTCCAGAAACA
Organism: uncultured Acidobacteriaceae bacterium; assembly: GCA_963818905.1. GTDB lineage: Bacteria > Acidobacteriota > Terriglobia > Terriglobales > Acidobacteriaceae > Bog-257. Next base: position 61,285 of record CAWFUE010000066.1, on the reverse strand, counting down.
TCGGTGGGGTGCGCTTCGTGCCCACAACGTTTACGCCAACCTCAGGCCCTTACGCGCGACGCGAGTGCTTTGGAGTGAATATCATCGTCATCGCTCGGGATCAGCTGGATGCGCCCGAGCTGGGCATGGAACTGGCGGCGGCGCTGCACAAGCTTTATCCGCTGGGCTACGACCTTACCAAGATGAATCAGCTGCTGGCGAACCATGCCGCCTTCGCTGCTTTGCAGGCGGGAGAAGATCCGCGGCGCATCGCCGATGACTGGCGCGACCAAGTCGACCAGTTCATGGATTTGCGGGTGAAGTATCTGCTCTACTGAATGGGGGAATTCGCCGCTTGGAACTCCGACTGCAGTGGCCGATGTGCCGGCGTGCCGGCGTGCTTACCTATACTGGGAAAGCTGCTGGATATCCCGAAAAAGCAGCTTCCGGGCTTACTATCCCCCGTTTGTGCCGTCTGTTACACAGCGGGAATCAAGGATTTCGCAGCTTTCGATTTGGAATCAGCATCCAAAATAGCGGCTGAATTGGACGCTGGGTCGGGATTAACCTGCATGCTATACTGCGATTAAGTCTCACACCCCGGTGCGCCAGTCCTCAGATGCATTCCCGGCCGAGTTGAGGCCCCCGAAAACGAGCGATCCTGAGCTCGACGGGGTAGTAGTCGAAGGAAACGCACATGGCACGTAGTTCGCGGCGCTCTGCTGTTCTAGTTCTCTCCATCATTCTGGCTTGTGGTTGTCTGGGCATGCTGTTTGGTCAGCGGCTTACATCCACCACCTCTTCCGGCAGCAGCGACACCGACGTTCGCGATAGCTTGCGCACCTTCAGCGACGTCTATGAAGTGGTACAGCAGAACTATGCCGAGCCTGTCGATCCCGACAAGGCCATCTACAACGGCGCCATCCCGGGAATGCTGCGGGTGCTAGACCCGCACTCCAATTTCTTCGATCCCAAAGCCTACGCAGCCCTGCGCGAAGAGCAGCGCGGCAAGTATTACGGCGTGGGCATGCAGGTCGGTCCGCGTAACAACAAGGTCATCGTGATTGCGCCCTTCGCCGGCGCGCCCGCCTATCGAGCGGGTATTCGGCCTGGGGACATCATCATCGCCGTCGACGGCAAGCAGACCGACAACATGAGCACCAGCGATGTTGCCGACTTGTTGAAAGGTCCCAAGGGCACCAGCGTCAAGATCACGGTGCTACGCGAGGGTTCAGACAAACCGCTGGATTTCACCGTCATTCGCGATGAGATTCCCCGTTACAGCGTCGACGTGCATTTCCTGATTCGTCCCGGCATTGGCTACATCCACATCTCGGGTTTCCAGGAGACAACAGAAAAAGAAGTACGTGATGCACTCGATGAGTTCGGCGACATTCACGGACTCATTCTTGATCTGCGCCAGAATCCCGGCGGGCTGCTCAGCGAGGGTGTTGGTGTGGCCGATCAGTTCCTGAAGAAGGGACAAGTCATCGTCTCGCATCATGGCCGCGCGTCGGCCGAAAAGGTTTACAAAGCGACCCACGGTAACGGCGGCAAGGACTACCCCATTGTGGTACTGGTGAATCGCGGGACTGCCTCAGCAGCTGAGATTGTCGCCGGCGCCATTCAGGATCACGATCGCGGACTGATTGCCGGAGAGACCACCTTTGGCAAGGGTCTGGTGCAGACGGTCTATCCACTATCGGAGAACACCGGGCTGGCGCTGACCACTGCGAAGTACTACACGCCCAGCGGCCGGCTGATTCAGCGCGATTACAACGGCGTTTCGCTTTACGACTACTATTACAACGATCGCGACAACGGCGATGCTGCCATCGGCAATCACGAAGTGAAGATGACCGACAGCGGCCGTACCGTTTACGGCGGCGGCGGAATCACGCCCGACGTGAAGATTCCCAATCCTAAGACCAACAGATTCCAGGACGACCTGCTGCAGAAATACGCCTTCTTTAACTTCGCCAAGCATTACGTAATTAATCACACGGTCACCAAGCAGTTCGAAGTGGATGACGCCGTGATGCAGGAGTTCCGCAAATTCCTCGACGAGCAGAAGATCACCTTCACCGAAGCCGACCTGGCCGAGAATAACGAGTGGATTCGCTCGAACATCAAGAGTGAGCTGTTCATTAACGAATTCGGTCAGCAGGAAGGCATGATGGTCCACGCCGAAACCGATCCTGAAGTGCAGAAGGCGCTCGAACTGCTTCCTCAAGCCAAGCAATTGGCTGATAATGCCAAGAAGATCATCGCGCAGCACAACAATGCGCGACTGACTGCGCAGCAGAGCGAAGCCGGGGGTAGCAGCAGCCGCTAGGCTCGCCATCGGATTTAGAATCGGCTGCAGCAGCGAGGCAGAAAGTCACTACTGCAGCTTTAACTTCGTCAGTTCCCCACTCTCCAGTTGATTCCATTGCTGAATCAGCGCTGTGGTTGATTTCTGCAGCTTCGGCACCGCCTGCGCCACCTGAGTCGTGGGCGCAAGATCAACTTCCTGGAGCATCGTGAACACCTGCATTAATGAATCGCGTGTGCCGGCCAACGTGTCCGCATGCGCTCCGCGTCTGCGTCTTCCCTCGCCGCCGGCCAGGGCGTCCAGCTTCTTGCTGATCTCGTCCAGCCTGACGGCTTCCGCTCCCGAGGCCTTGGCGCCCATGGATTTCAGTTTCTCGCGCACAGCCGTCGCCTGCTCGATGACCGGCTGCAACGCCAGCAGCTCGTCATAAACCTGCATCGAGGCATCGAACTGTTTCTGTAGATCAGCCAACGAAGTTTTTACGCGCGGATCCATCTCAACGCTGAGGGGCTGCGTATACCTCTGCCCATCAACCGTGAGCACGACCGTATACTTTCCCGGCATGATCCACGGCGAAGTGGGCTGCGGCGCGGTGTTCTTGTACACGGCTGCGATCGGGTACTCCGGTTTGATCCCCGGCACCGGCGCGTAATGCATGTCCCAAACAAAGCGATGGAAGCCGGCAGCGTTCGACAATCGTTCCAGCGGGCGCAGCCAATAGGAAGGGATGGCAAGTTGCGGATCGGGCGGAGGAACTGGATCCGCACTGGATAAACGTCGAACTGTCTTACCATTGCTGTCGAGGATCTCCAACGTCACCGGAGCTGACGATGCGGATTTCACGTAATAGTTGAGGATGGCGCCGTCGGGAGGATTCTGTCCTGCCGGCGTGTCGGGCGGCAGCGGTGTATCAGTATTCGTATCCCAGCGCACGCGCAGCGCGGCCTCAGGAGCGAACAGGTATGCCGTGCCGCTGAGCACCTTTTCATCCAGTTGCCGCAGCGGCGTGATGTCGTCGAGAATCCAGAACCCGCGGCCGTGCGTTGCGACAGCGAGGTCGTTGTCCTTGATGAGGAGATCGCGTATCGAGGTAGCCGGCATGTTAAGCCGCAACGACTGCCAGTGATCGCCATCGTCAAAGGAGACATAAGCTGCGCGCTCGGTTCCGGCGAAGAGCAGGCCTTTGTGCTGTGGATCTTCGCGCACCGAATTCACGTTCTCGTCTGCCGGAATGCCGTTGGTGATCTCAGTCCAGCTCTTGCCGCCATCATGCGTCCGATAAATATAGGGATGAAGATCGTCGAGGCGCAGCGTGTTGATGGCAGCGTAGGCGGTTTGCGCATCGGTGTGGCTGGCCTCCAGCACGGAAACTTTTTGCCACGCCGAAAGCTGCAGCGGCGTGACGTTGTTCCAATGTGCTCCGCCATCGCTGGTGAGCCAGATCAGGCCATCGTCCGTTCCCGCCCATATCCGGCCTTTCTCCACCGGCGAAAGAGCCAGCGCATAAATGACGCCGCGCTGTCTGGGCTGAGCTGCCGGATCGGAGCTGTAGATACCGACGCTGGCCGGCACTGGAAAACTCTTGCGCGTCAGATCGGGGCTGACCTGTTTCCAGCTCTGGCCGCCGTCGCTCGTGTCCCACAATGTGTTAGCCGCAAAATACATCACGTGTTGGTCGAGCGGATCGAAAGCAATCGGCTCGGTCCGAATCACGCGAAAATCTGGACCGCCCAGCGGCAGCGGGATGATGTTTTGTGCCTGCGTCGTTCGCCGCTGGTAGCGCGTCAGCTTTCCCCCATAGACGATGTCAGCATCAAGCGGATCGGGAACAACATAGCCGTACTCTTCCGCTGCCACGGGATGCCAGTCGCGAAAGGTGATCTCGCCGTCATTCCCGCGGCTGGCGATGCAAACCGAGCCGCTCTCTTGCTGTCCGCTGCACAGCCGATACGGAAACGCGTTGTCAGCATTGACGTGATACATCTGCGCCGTCGGCTGGTTGTACCACGAGCTCCAGGTTTGCCCGCCATTCACGCTGATGATCGCGCCCTGGTCGCTGGTCAGCGCAATGATACTCGGGTAGTTAGGACTGATCCAAACGTTCTGGTAATCGTCGCCACCGGGCGCGCCGCGAAAGCCGGTCCAGGTTTTTCCGCCATCCGTAGACTTCCAGGTGACCGTACTTGTCACGTAAATTACGTCGGGATTCTTGGGATCGATCCCCGGCATTGGCAAGTCGCCCCCGCCGATGCGCACCTTCGGGCGGGGATCGTCGGTTACGGTGCTCCACGTCTCACCGCCGTTGGTCGAGGTATATAAATCCACCTTGCCTTTGACGGCGACTACCGCGAACAGCCGGTTGGGATCGCTGGGCGCAATCTTGACGTAGGCCTGAATGATGCCGCTGGGCAGACCTCCGGAAAGCTGCTTCCAGGTTTGGCCGCCGTCGGTCGATTTGAAGATGCCCGCATCGGTGCCATTGAATTCGCCGTTCTCCCACGGACCTTCCCGCGCCTCCCACAATGCGGCATATACCACATTGGGGTTCAAGGCATCGATCTCGACATCATTTCCGCCGATGTTATCGTTCTTGTAGAGAATCTTCTCGAAGGTCTGTCCACCGTCCATCGAACGATAGATGCCGCGCTCCGGATTCGGACCGTAAGGATGCCCGGCAACAGCAACGAACAGCCGATTGGAATCATGCGGATCGACCGCCATCATCGAGATCTGCTGGCCATCGCGCAATCCCAGGTGGGTCCAGGTCGCGCCTTCGTCGGTCGACTTGTAAATTCCATCTCCAACCGAGAGATCGGGGCGATGCAGTCCTTCTCCGCTGCCGACGTAAACAATGTTCGGGTCCGAGGGCGCGACCGCAATCGCGCCAATCGAGCCGGTCGGCTCGCGATCGAAGATCGGGTCCCAGGTACGACCGAAATCAGTCGTCTTCCACACTCCGCCGTTCACCGCACCGATGTAGAAAACGTTGGGCTGGCCAGGCACGCCGCAAAGGGCCCGCGTCCGGCCGCCGCGAAACGGCCCGACATCACGCCACTTCATTTCACCGAGGAGAGATGTGTCGATCTGCTGCGCCCAAAGCGGCGCTATTGTGAATGTGCTAACGACAAGAAGGAAGCAGAGTGCAGTGGAAATTCGCCTCATCTATAACAATCACCTAATTTGCGTCTCACTGACATTGCAGTCGCAACGCGAAAGTGTAATCTATTCCCACCGATCTTTGCAGGTAGAGGACTTCGATTGACTCATCGAGCAAGCCGTTTTTCCTTGTCCATTGTTATTGTTTTCAGTGCTCTGTTTCTGAACATCTTCACCGCCGCGCAAGTCGCTCCGCAGATGCTGAGCGCTCTGCAATGGCGGCTGATTGGCCCTTATCGCGGCGGCCGGACGGCTGCCGTCACGGGCGTGACCGGCGGCGGCGCAGTTTTTTATTTTGGCTCGGTTGATGGCGGCATTTGGAAGACGACCGATGCCGGCATCACCTGGACACCAGTATTTGACGGCCAGCCCATCGCCTCCATCGGCGCGCTGGAAGTCGCGCCCTCCGATCCCAATGTGATCTACGTGGGCACAGGCGAGTCCGATATTCGCTCCGCCCTCAGCTCCGGCGATGGCGTTTACAAATCTTCGGATGGTGGACAAACCTGGAGAAATATCGGATTACGAGATTCCCGGCAGATCAGCCGGATTGTTATCGATCCACGCAACCCTGATGTCGTCTACGTCGGAGTGCTCGGCCATGCCTATGGCCCGAACGACACGCGCGGTGTCTATAAGTCAACGGACGGCGGCGCGACCTGGACGCACGTTCTGGATAAAGGCTCAAGCGTCGGTGTCTCCGACCTCGCAATCGCGGCTGCGACGCCCAACATTCTTTTCGCCGGCACGTGGAATGCGCACCGTCCGCCTTGGAGTACGTATCCCCCGCTGGGAGGTCCGGGCGGCGGAATCTATCGCTCCACCGACAGTGGCGCGACCTGGACGCAACTGACCGGCAACGGACTTCCCGAAGGCGACTGGGGCCGAGTGGGTGTCGCTGTCTCGCCTGATGGCAAGCGCGTGTACGCGCTGATTGATGCCGGCAAAAAGTCCGGGCTTTACCGCTCCGACAACGGCGGCAACACCTGGACGTTGGCCAACAGCGATCCGCGCCTGACCAGCCGCGCCTGGTATTTCATGGGCGATTACGATCGATCCCAATAATCCTGATGTGATCTACATGCCGAACATCGCGCTGTACAAGTCGGAGGATGGCGGCAAAACCATCTCGATTGTGCGCGGCGCGCCCGGCGGCGACGATTACCACCAGATCTGGGTCGATCCCAAGGATTCGTCGCACATGATCCTCGGGACCGACCAGGGAACGACCATCAGCGTCAATCGGGGGCAGACCTGGTCATCGTGGTACAACCAGCCGACGGCGCAGTTCTATCACGTGGCGACCGACAACGAATTTCCCTATCACGTATACGGCGCCCAGCAGGACACAGGTTCCATCGCTGTGCCCAACCGCACCGATCACGGACTGATCACCGGGCGCGATTGGTTTATGGTGGGCGGCGGTGAGAGCGGCTGGATCGTACCCGACCCCGATGATCCGAACATCCTTTTCGCCAGTGGAGTTTATGGCAGCGTGGTGCGTTTCGATCGCCGTACCTCGCTGAGCCAGGACATCACGCCATGGCCGATGTCTAACTTTGGCAGCGAAATCAATCTGCGCAAGTATCGCGATCCGTGGACTCCGGTGCTGGTGTTGTCGCCGGCGGAGAAGAACGCGCTTTACCTTGGCACGCAATATGTGATGAAGACGACCGACGGCGGATTGCATTGGCAGCAGATCAGCCCCGACCTCACCGGCGCAGCGCCGGGCGCCGCACTGAACAAGCCGTCGGGTCCAGCAACCTTGCAGAACGCAAAACAGCGAGGGTTTGGCGTGGTTTTCAGCATTGCGCCTTCGCCAGTGAAGGCGGATGAAATCTGGGCCGGCAGCGACACCGGCCTGCTGCATCTGACGCGTGACGGTGGCAAGACATGGGAAGACGTCACTCCGAAGGGCTTAACCGACTGGAGCAAGATCGCAATGATCGAGGCATCGCGCTTCGACCCGGCAGTTGCCTATGTTGCTGTCGACCGGCATCGGCTGGACGATCAGACGCCGTACATCTACCGCACTCGCGATTATGGAAGGAACTGGCAGCCGATCGTCACCGGCATCCCTGCGGATCATTTCGTAAATGCCGTTCGCGAAGACACGCAGAATAAGGGCTTGCTATTCGCGGGAACCGAGCTGGGGATTTATGTGTCCTTCGACGACGGCGATCATTGGCAGCCGCTGCAGCTGAATCTTCCGGTCACATCCATTCGTGACATCATGATTCATGGTGACGATCTGATCATCGCAACTCACGGTCGCTCGTTCTGGATCATGGACGACATCACGTCATTGCGGCAGATGACTCCGCAAGCGCAGGCGCAGAACGTTGCTCTGTACAAACCTACGACTGCGGTACGGGTAGACAACGATGTTTTTCTCGGCTCCCCGCTGCCACCAGAAGAGCCCACGGCCAAGAATCCGCCGGACGGCACCATCGTCGATTACTATCTGCCAACGCCAGTGAAGTCGCTGACGCTGGAAATTTTCGATTCCAGCGGCAAGCTGGTGCGCCGGTACATTGGCGGACCACGGAAGGAGCAGCATCATCCTCCCTTAGCGATTGCCGAGCGCTGGATCCCGAAGCCTGCTGTGCTGGAGAACACCGCCGGTGCGCATCGATTCGTTTGGGACTTACGGTGGGGCAGCTCGGGTGCCAATCCTGAGACCGAGGAGGAAGAAGGCTACGGCGCGCCGCACGGGCCTCGTGCGGTGCCCGGAACTTACCAGCTCAAATTGACGGCCGATGGCAAGACCTTAACGCAGCCGTTGAACGTGGAGATGGATCCGCGTTCGCAAGCGACCCCGATGGAGTTGAACGATCAGCTGCGAGTCGGGCTGGACATCTTTGCCCAAGTGCAAAGCAGCAGGAAGGCATTGGCCGACATTGGAGCAGTGAAGAAGCGGCTGACCGAGATTGAAACGCAGAGTCTGAAACACCATCCCGATCTGCTCGGTCAGGTGACGGAAATGAACGCGGCGCTTCAGAAGATCGAGCGGGGCGAACGAACGGTGCCGGGCGGGATCAGCGGGCTGGAATCGGCGAGCACTGGCCTGGGCGCCGCGTTGCGTGTCGTAGAGAGCGGAGATCGCACCATACCGTCGCAAGCGATGGATTTGTACCGCGAGTCCGATCAGGCGGCAAAGAACAGCATGGCTGCATGGACACAGCTCAAGAAAACAGATCTGACGAAGCTGAATGAAGCGCTGCGGAAGGCGGGCATCGCGCCGATACAGATATCGGAGATCGAGCGCGGAACGGAGTCCGAGTTGTCGCAGTAGCCCGGAATATTAACGCGAGAGTCGCTATCGGCCTTGTCTCGGAAGGGGGGCAGCGCATGGAAACCGCGCTATCGGTCTATTAGTTTTTCCAGATCCTCAAAGAAGCCGGGATACGATATCGCGACGCACCCGGCATTGCTAATCACGCTCTCTCCTTCCGCCCGCAGCGCAGCGACAGCGAACGCCATGGCGATGCGATGATCGTCGTAGCTCTCGATTTCCGCGCCATGTAACTTCTGTCCGCCGGGAATGCGCCAGCCATTGTCCGTCTGCTCCACCTGCGCGCCCATAGCTTCGAGGTTACGTGTGACCGCGCTCAGTCGATCGGATTCTTTCACCCGCAGTTCGCCGGCATCGCGAACTTCGAGACCGCCGACAGTGAACGGCGCGATGGCCGCAAGCACGGGAAGCTCGTCGATGAGCAATGCTGTCAGCGCGCCTGCGATCGTCACCTGTCTTCCCTGCCCCGGAACCAGGGCAATGGTTCCGACCAACTCCCCATGGTTCTCCTCGACGCGCAGCATGGAAATGCGACTGCCCATTGCCGCCAGCACATCCAGCAATGCCGAACGGGTTGGGTTCAGCAGAACACCGTCGAGCACAAGATTGGATTCGGGGAAGATCGAGGCGGCGCACAGGAAGAACGCCGCGGACGAGATGTCTCCGGGCACAAAGGTTTCCAAGGGCTGGAGCGTCTGTCCGCCGGCGATGCTCACCGCATTTTGCCTTCGCTCTACCCCGGCGCCAAACGCGCGCAGCGCCAGTTCTCCGTGATCGCGAGTGCGAGCCGGTTCCTCCACGGTCGTCGTGCCTTCGGCAAGCAGTCCGGCGAAGAGAACGGAAGTTTTGACCTGCGCGCTTGCCACCGGCGGCCGGTACTCGATGCCGTGCAGCTTGGCGCCACGAATGCGCAGGGGCGCCCGATCGCCGTCAGCCGCTGTGATCGAAGCTCCCATCTGTGTCAGCGGATCGATGACGCGCCTCATCGGTCGTCGCGAGAGCGATTCGTCTCCAACCAGCTCGCTGGCGAACGGCTGGCCGGCGAGAATGCCGGACAGCATGCGCATCGTCGACCCGGAGTTGCCGCAATCCAGCGGGTCAGTCGGCGGGTGAAGCTGAGCCCCCAACCCATCTATCACCACGGCTCCTATGCCATTGTGTTCGACATTGCATCCCAGCGCCCGAACACAGCCCAATGTATTGGCGCAGTCGGCCCCGGGAGCAAAATTGTCGAAGCGGGAGCGGCCGTTGGCCAGAGCGGCCAACATTGCGTAACGATGCGAAATGGATTTGTCGCCCGGTACCCGCAGGCTGCCGAGAACGTTACGCGCTGGTTGGATCACGACGGATTTGTGTTCACGCATGATGTCGACCGTCAGGACGCAGTGTCCTTAAAGCTTTTACAGAACGTGTTTCACAAAATGTCTTCTCATGGTTGCCTGTGTGAACAGCGATTTATTTTCTACTCTCTCACATTAGACTAGCCAACTACTTTCAAAAAATTTCATCTCACGATTAGCGCGGTGCAAAACAGCCCGCGCCGAAACGTGGCGAGCTACCCAAGAAGCTGCCGCAAGCAGATCCAAAGGGGAGACACCTCGTGGAATCAGCGAGCAGGCGGACTTAGCATGTTTACCAGGGTCCTGGTTGCGTTGCTCCCCTTATCTTTTCTCCTGACCGGCTTCCTTAGCGCTCAAGTCTCGCAGCTAATGAACAACACCGGCGATTTGCGGACCAAGACTGGCGACTTAGCCGGCGTGGTGTTGAATGCCGACGGAAAACCCGTAGCGGGAGTTCGCGTCGAACTGGATGAGAGCAGCACGGCAATACCTATAACCTCAACCTACACGGACCAGGACGGAAGCTTCCAACTGCATAACGTCACCCTGGGCACGTACGAAGTAGTTGCCAACTCCGGAGATTTGCAGGCGAGCCAAGGAGTTTCGGTGGGACCGCTGCAGCCGGCGCTGGAGTTGCGTTTGCCTGCCGCGCAGGAGCCGCAGTACGGTCTGGACGCCACGGTGTCTGTCGCTCACTATCTGGTGCCGGAAAAAGCGTGGAAGCTCTACCGCAAGGCGCTCAATGCATTTCAGCACGGCCGCGATGATGAAGCGCTTGCCTTGCTGGAGAATGCCTTGATCATCGAGCCGGAATTCGCCGACGCTCTCACGCTGCGGGGATATATCAAGATGCAGAACGACGAACTCGAGGAAGCCGAGCAGTATCTGGAGCACGCGGTCCGCATCGATCCCAGCTCGCCTGGAGCGTACGTAGCGTTGGGAGCGGTGTACAACCACGAAGGACGCTTTGACGACGCTCTGCAGGTCTCCGAGCGGGGCACAAGTCTCTCTCCGCGCTCCTGGCAGGGCTACTTCGAGATGGCGCGAGCCGCGGTGGGCAAGGGCATGTACCAAAAAGCGCTGCTGCTCGCGCGCCAGGCGGAAGGATTGGGTGGTAACAGCTTTGCCAGCCTGCATCTGGTAAAGGCTTGCGCGCTATATCCCATGAAGCTATACAAGGACGCGCGTTACGAGTTGCAGACAGCTTTGTCGCACGGGCCGAAAGGCGCCAACGCCAAGCAGGCGCAGGCTCTGCTGGCCCAGATCGACGCTGCGACCAAAGGCAGCGAGATGGCAGTGGCAGCGGTGCATTGATATTGGCTACCGGTGATGCGGCGACTCGATCCGGTGTCATCGATGAGCCTGTCGCGCCTAAGTCTCTTTTGCATGAAAGAGGCTTCCGTTTCATAATTTCCTAGAGTTGAACCCGCCAGATAGTCACCTCGCCCTGCGGCGCACATCACTGACAAAACTTTGCCGCGAGCGTGCAATCTTGGCGGGTGTCTCGGGAGAAGATTCCCAGTACCTTTCCTGCTCCCGCCAGCGCTCTCAGCGTGGCGAGATTGAATCCTCCGAACCAGGTTCTCCCAGACCTCCCAGACGCGCCCAATTTCCCTTCGCGTCCACTCTACCCCTAGGGCGAGGAGAACAAGCCGATGCGCAGCAAAAAACAATCTCTCAGTTTACTGTTCCGCACAATCAACCTGGCGTTAATCGCTGCGCTGCTGGTCGCGGTGGCAGTCACTCCTGCCCGGGCACAGAAATCAGCTCCGGCGACGGCGGGCGAGGCGGCGAAGATGCCGGAGTACGCCGCGCGGCTGGCGCATCGCGCCAAAGCACAGGCTACGTTACCGAAGTCTGTGTCGCGCGCAACTCATCGCGGACCGCTGCAAGCCAATGACATCTATGACAATGGACCCACCAACGGCAACACCGACGGATGGAACTTTGGCTTCGGATTTGTGGTTAGCGATACGTTCACGGTGGTCAGCAGTGGCACCCCCGTCACTCGTATGACCTTTGCGGCGTGGCTGTTTCCTGGCGATGTCTTGCCATCCGTGACTTTGGGCATCACGTCAACCGAGAATAGCGGCACAGTGTATTTCAATCAGACCCTATCCATCACCCAGAGCGGCTGCGTCGTGAACTCGCTTGGATTCGACATCTGCAATGAAACCACCAGCGCGTTCAACGTCACGCTGAACACTGGCACCTATTGGGTCAATCTGCAGAACGGTGAGGCTTCCGATGACGACTCGGTTTACTGGGACGAGAATTCCGGCATCGGCTGTACTTCGCAAGGATGTCCGTCTTCGGCGTCGGCGACCAGTATTGGCACGATTCCGTCGGAGTCATTCACCATTCTGGGCAGCGGCACGACCACCAGCTACGACAGCAATTTCTCCTGTCCCGGTCAGCAGGAAGGTTTCCAGGAGCTGCAGAGTCTCGGCCCCTTTAATTATTTTGATCCGCCCTCTGGTGTAGCCATCAACCGAGCGGGAAACATTTTCGGGACGCTGCCAATCGCAGGAAATTATGCTCAAGGCCTGATCTATGAGCTGGCGCAAAGAGCCGGTCACTGGGTCATGAGCACGCTGTACAACTTCCTCGGCGGCAGCAGCGGAAGCAGCCCGAACGGAGTTATTGCTGGGCCGGAGGGAGATGTCTTCGGAGCTGCGACCGGTGGCATCCAGAACTGCGGCACGGGGGGAACGTCCTATTGCGGGCTCATCTATGAGGCCGGGCCGCCGGCGAACATCTGCACCAACGCCACGTGCTCGAATGAGGCAACGATCTATCAATTCACCAGCAACACGGATGCGTGGAACGGTAAGCCGCTGTTCTTCGACTCGGCCGGCAATCTCTATGGGATATCCGGTCCGGGCGGGCCATCTGGAAATGGCGCTGTGTTTGAGCTTGCGCCCGCGCAGGGAGGCTGGACGGAGAAGATCCTGTACAGCTTCACCGGAGTAAACAACGGTTGGCCTGGCAGTCTGCTGTTAGGCCATGACGGGAATTTTTACGGAACGGCAGGGGGCGGCCTGTACGGATACGGGGTGGTGTTCCAATTAGTACCTTCCGGCATCGGCTGGACGGAAAACGTCCTCTACAACTTCACCGGCGCTAACGACGGCGCTTCGCCCGGCAACCCGGTCCAGGACAGCGCAGGCAATATGTACGGTATTAGCACGTGTAACAGCACCGTTAACTTTTCTTGCATGCTCGACTTGAACAGGGTCGGCCTGATTTTCAAACTATCGTTCTCCGGCAGCGGCTGGACATTCAACGTGATAGACAACGCCTTCGACGTTTGTGGTCTGGATTACAGTATCTTCCACGCGTTAACCGTTGACGAGGCAGGAAACCTCTACGCTGCCACAGGCGCTACAGATATCGGGTACGGCTATGGGTACTATTGCGGTGCGGTTGTAAAAGTTGCCGACAACATAGCTGTGATCTCCGGCAATGCGGACATCTTCTACAACGTGACCCCGGATACAAACGGCAATCTCTATGGCACCACGGCAAGCTGCGACCTGGTGACACCGCAAAGGAATGATGCCATGGTCTGGAGGGCTTCGCCTTGATCAGTTGTCGGTGGCCAGTTGTCGGTTGTAAGCTTCTAGTGGTGCCCACCCGAGCTTCGGCTGCTTGGGTGGGTTTTTCTGTGGTCAGGCGCGAAGCGACCCGCCGCTCTCGCGATACAATTCGCTCAGGCATTTCCGTTTGGACAACAAGGCCATCGCGAACATCTTCTACGAAACGGCAGACCTGATGGAGGTCAACGGCGACGACTCGTTCCGCATTCGTTCCTATCGTCGCGCAGCCGAAGCGCTGGAAGGTCATCCGCAGCAAGTTTCTGAACTCATCGCCGAACCTAAGAAGCTGCTGGAGATTCCTGGCATCGGTAAGGGGATGGCGGCCAACATCCAGGAGCTTTGCCGCGAGGGCAAGCTCGGGCTACATCAGGAGCTGCTACAGAAATACCGGCCCAGCATGCTGGAGCTGCTGAAGATCCAGGGCCTCGGGCCGAAGACGATTGCGCTGTTGTGGAGCGCGTTCCAGGTGAGCGACCTTGAGGGCGTGGAGAAACTGGCGCGCGAGGGCAAGCTGCGCGAACTGCCGCGCCTCAGCGAGAAAAGCGAGCAGAAGATCCTCAAAGCGATCGAGGATTATCGGCGCATTTCTGGCCGCTTCCTGCTGGACGAAGCCGATCGCACCGCCGAGAAACTCACCGAACATCTGAAGCACATCAAGGGGATCGAGAAGATCACCCCCGCCGGATCGCTGCGGCGCGGGCGCGAGACCGTGGGCGATCTCGACGTGCTGATTACCGGGCCATGTTGCGTCAACGATCAGCAGCGCGCCGAACTGATCGAAGAGATTCTACGCTTCCCCGGCATTCTGCAGGTGCTGGCGAAAGGCGACAACAAGGTCAGCTTCAAACTGCGCAGCGGAATGCAGGTGGATGTGCGGCTGCTGCCGCCGGAATCCTACGGCGCGGCGATGCAGTATTTCACCGGATCGAAAAACCATAACGTGACGCTTCGCCAGCGCGCGCTGAAGATGGGCCTGACGCTCAATGAGTACGGACTATTCCGCCTCGACAATGAGAAGCGCGTGGCCGGCGCAACTGAAGACGAGATTTACGGAGCGCTCAAGCTGGACTGCATTCCGCCTGAGATGCGCGAGAACTGCGGTGAGATCGAACTTGCGGCCGAGCACAAGCTACCAAGGCTGATCACGCTGCAGGATATTCGCGGCGAAGTTCACATGCATACGGTCGAGACCGACGGCAAGTGTACGATCGACGAGATGGCCGAGGCGGCAAAGCGGCGTGGCTACAAGTACATTGCCATTACCGATCACTCGAAGAATCTGGCGTTCGCTAACGGCCTCGATGACAAGCGCGCGCTGGAGCACATAGCTCGCATCCGCGCGGCCAATGAGCAGATTGGCGGCATCACGATCATGGCAGGAGTCGAAGTCGATATTCTGGCTGATGGCGAGCTTGATCTATCCGACGAGGTGCTGGAGCAGATGGACGTGGTCGTAGCCAGCGTCCACTCGGCGTTTAACCAGGAGCCGCAGCAGATGACGGAGCGGCTGCTGCGCGCGCTGGACAATAAGAACGTTTCGATCTTGGGACATCCCACGGGAAGGTTGTTGCTGCGCCGCGATGCCTATCGCTTCGACATGGACGCGGTGCTGAAGAGTGCGTTGAAGAAGAAAGTCGCGATGGAGCTGAATGCGTATCCTGACCGGTTAGATTTGAACGACGTTCATCTGCGCATGGCGCGCGAACGCGGAGTGAAGATCGTAATCAACACCGACGCGCACCACACGTCGCACTTCGAGAAGATGAAATACGGCATTCTTCAGGCGCGACGCGCATGGCTCACGCCGGCGGACGTGTTGAATACGCTGCCGGAAAAGGAATTTCGCAAGGCGGCGAAGAAGCAGTGGCCGGAAGCGGTGGCGAGTGGCTAGTGGCCGCTGGTTGATGTTCCTACAAATCGTCACTGTAGATTGATGTGGGATTGGAGCATAAATGGCTGACAACGAAATTCCGCCGAAGGCTGCACCGGAAGTTCTTCCGAAATCAGAGCAGCCCACGCCGCAGCCCGAGATGCCGGCAGAGGTCAAAGCCGAAGCTCCCGCCTACGATGAGTTCGGTAGCGCAAAGCGAAACCTGCCGCCGCTGGTGCCGATCGGCATCGCAATCGTGCTGGTTGGGGTGGTGGTTGGAATCCTCGTCTACGTAAACCGGGCCCGGCCGATCGTGCAGGGCAGCATCGATGGAGTGTGGTTCAGCCAGCCTGTCGGTATGCCGAGTCCCATGATCCTCATCGAAGTGACGCTGCGAAATGTGAGCGACAAACCTCTCTACATCAAGGATCTCAAGGCCGATGTGAAGACGGAGCAAGGCGATGAATCGGACGAAGCGGCATCAGCCAGTGATTACGAACGCTATTTGTCGGCGTACCCCGATCTGCGGGGGCATGCGAATCCGCTGAAGGTCGAGATGAAGATTCTGCCAGGTGCCGAACAAAAGGGCACAGTGATGATATCGCCGCCAGTTACCCAACAACAGTTTGATACCCGCAAAGATCTGACGGTCACCATTGAGCCGTACGACCAAAAAGACATCGTGCTGCGTGAGAACACAGGAGCGGCCAAGTAGTCGACTCTGCCCCGGCTAGCGACCTGCGCGTCAAGTTCGCGGCAAGCTGGAGCACCCTGCTCTAAAATGGCTGCTGCGGAATCCCGTGAATGCCTTCCAACTGGATCTATTGGGTTGTCTTCAATCTGTTTGTAGTGGCAATGATGGCGCTCGACCTCGGCGTCTTTCATCGTCGGAAGCATGTGGTTGGATTTCGCGAGGCGCTTGCCTGGACAACGCTATGGATCAGCCTCGCGGCGCTTTTCGCGGTTTTCATTTATTTCTTCGGCCATACTATCGTCGGCAACAGCCTGCGACCGAACTCGCAATTATCGGTCGAATTTATTACCGGATACATCATCGAGCTGTCGCTTAGTGTCGACAATCTATTCGTATTTCTGCTGATCTTTCGCTATTTCAGCGTACCGCGCGAGTTCCAGCACGAGGTGTTGTTCTGGGGTGTGCTGGGCGCGCTCATTATGCGGGCGGCGTTTATCGCGGCCGGCGTTACCCTGTTGAACCGCTTTCACTGGATCGTCTTTGTCTTCGGCGGCATTCTCATCTACAGCGGCATTCGTTTGATGCGGCAACATGGAAAACAAATCCATCCTGAGTCCAATCCCTTATTGCGCGCCTTTCGCAGGATATTCCGGGTGACCAACGATTACGAAGGTGGCCGCTTCTTCGTTCGACGCGGCGCGTTGACCTTCGCAACTCCTCTGGCACTGGTTCTCATCGTTGTCGAGACGACGGATTTGCTGTTTGCTGTCGATTCCATTCCAGCTGTGCTGGCGGTCACCCGCGAGCCGTTCATCGTCTACACATCGAACGTGCTGGCCATCCTCGGACTGCGCTCGTTGTTCTTTGTGTTGTCGGGAATGATCGAAGCCTTTCACTTCCTGCACTACGGCCTGTCGATCATACTGATCTTCATCGGCGTGAAGATGCTGGCGTCGGATTACGTGCAAATCCCGACCGTGCTCGCACTCGGCGCGGTGGCCGGCATCCTGCTAGGCTCGATCGTGTTGTCGCTGCTGTTCCCACGCAGGAAACAGCCGAGCCAAGGGCAGAAGAGTTCCGGATAAGCAAGGTGGCACACGGGAGGCTGGATAAATTATTCGAAGCGGATATTATCTCCGCTGATCACGGAGTGTTTACGGTATTTGGCGTCGTTCTTCAGCGGATGATCGAGGCGATAGTGAGCTCCGCGGCTTTCCTCACGCGCCAGCGCGGAGCGTGCGATCAGCAACCCGGCTTGCAGGATGTTGGCGGCTTCGTGCGAACGACGGTCGCCGAGCGAGGGCATCTGGGCTTGCAGCGCTCGTAGCTCAGGAACGACCTGCTGCAGCGTCTTGCCGTCACGTACAACGCCCACATGCTCCCACATGAGAGACTGCACTTTCTGGATAAACTTTTCCACCGCGCCTGACTGTCCATTACCACCGGCAGCGGAAGTTTGCTGAGCTGCGGCAGCTGAATTCTTACTGACTGGGTGCAGATTTTCCCGCATGCTCTGGGCAGCGCGCGCGCCGTAAACCAAACCCTCAAGCAGCGAGTTGCTGGCCAGACGATTGGCGCCGTGTACGCCGGTGCAGGCCACTTCCCCAGCCGCATACAGGCCGGGCAGCGAAGTCCGTCCCTCAAGATTGGTGCGAACGCCGCCCATGGCGTAATGAGCCGCCGGCCGCACCGGAACCAGTTCAGTGGCGATGTCGATGTTGTATTCCATGCAGGTGGAATAGATCGTCGGAAAACGTTTGCGAACGCGTTCCGGGTTGAGGTGTGTCAAGTCGAGATAGACAGCCGCGTCCGGCCGTTTGACCAGATCGAGCTCATGGGCGATGGCGCGCGCCACCACGTCGCGAGGCGCCAGTTCCGCCAGGTCGTGATACTTGGGCATGAAACGTTTCAGCTCGAGATTGCGGAGATAAGCGCCTTCGCCGCGCAGCGCCTCCGACAGCAAGAAACGCGGAGCTCCCTTCAGGAACAAGGCCGTCGGATGAAACTGCACGAATTCCATGTCGCTGATATCGGCGCCCGCACGATGGGCCATCGCAACGCCATCGCCCGTCGCAACCGCCGGATTGGTGGTGTTGCTATAGACGTGGCCAAGCCCGCCGGTCGCCAGCAGCACCGAGCTGGCATAGATTTCATGGAACTGCCCCACTTCATCCAGCACGCGAATGCCTGTGACTTTGCCATCGCGCACCAGCAGGTCGGTGGTGAATTCGAATTCTCGAAAGCTGATGGATTTTATGGTTGTGGCTTTCAAATAAAGAGCGCGGCCAATCTCGCGTCCAGTGGAATCGCCGTGGGCGTGAAGCACACGGCTGCGGCTATGCGCGCCTTCACGGGTAAAGGCAATCTTGGAGCCGGCGCGGTCGAACTCTGTGCCCCACTCAATCAGCTCTTCGATCCGCGGCGGACCTTCTTCCACCAGCACCCGCGCCGCTTCTTCATTGCACAGCCCGTCTCCAGCCTTAAGCGTGTCCTCTAAATGCAGCCGGACTTCGTCGTCATCACTTAGCGCGACCGCGATGCCACCCTGCGCATATTGCGTATTCGATTCCGTCAACTCACGCTTAGCGAGGCAAAGCACGCGGCCTGCCGAGGCAAGCTCCACCGAAGCGCGCAGGCCCGCTATACCTGCGCCCACGACGATGAAATCGGCCTCGGACGGAAGAGCTGGCATAACTGGGTTCATGGTAGCACGCAGTAGGAATGCGAGAGCATGACGGAAGCTCTAAATTCAGGATGGGACACGGCGCCGGTTGTGCTCATCATTTCTGTCTATGCGTTGAGGTAAATCCAGATCACTGATCCGTTACACTAGATCCTTGATTCGCATTCCAGTTCACACTCCTTCGCGATCGTATGAGGTATTGGTTGAGCGAGGATTGTTGCGCTCATCCGGGACTGCTCTGCGCGATGTGATTCCGGCTGCCGCCCGCCTATTTGTACTAACCGCGCCGCCCATTCGCAAACATTGGACAAAAACCTTGCTGAAAAGCTTCAGCAAAGCTGGATGCAAGATCGAAATCATCGCCATGCCGGATGGCGAGCGCTCCAAGACTCTTGCTGGACTGGAAAAGCTTGCGGCGCAGCTGGTAAGTTTCGGGGCTGATCGTCATTCGGTCTTACTCGCGCTGGGCGGTGGAGTGGTGGGCGATGTCGGCGCATTTCTGGCTTCGATCTTCATGCGCGGCATTCCTGTGGTGCAGATTCCAACGACCCTGCTCGCGCAGGTAGACTCTGCCATTGGCGGCAAGACAGGCGTGAACCTGAAAGCCGGCAAGAACCTGCTGGGAACTTTTCATCAGCCCCTCGCCGTGCTGGTCGATCCCGAGGTGCTGGCGACGCTGCCGGAGCGCGAATATCGCTCGGGGCTTTTTGAGGCGATGAAATATGGCGTGATTCGCAATCCGGCAATCTTCGAGCTGATGGAAGCGAACCGCGACGCGTTGCTTCGTCGCGACGGCGCGCTGCTGGAGACGCTGATTGCGGAATGCATTCGGGTGAAGGCCGAAGTAGTGAGCGCCGACGAGCGTGAGAGCGGCGAACGCCGCATCCTGAACTTCGGACATACTATTGGACACGCGTTGGAGGCTGAGACGAACTACGTGCGCTTGCTGCACGGTGAAGCGGTCGGGTGGGGAATGATTGCCGCCAGCATTATCGGCGCTGAGACGAACGTAACCGATTATGCGACTGCGCAGCGAATCATCGCGCTGGTGCAGGCGTATGGTCCGTTGCCGAAGATCAATGTCGATGGCAAGCCCATCCTGAAGCGGCTGCTTGCCGACAAAAAGACAGTCGGCGGCGTGCCGCACTTCGTTCTGGCCAGGAGTGTCGGGAGGGTTGAGATCGTCAACAATGTTCCTGGGCTGACTATCCTAAAGGCGGTGAAAGAGATTCGCAGGCTGTCGAACCCATAGGGTGATGCCGCAACGAAATCCACCGCCGAGGAACAAGGTTGTTCTCACGTAAACCCTACTGTCGTGACCCGATACAAAGTCGTGTTCCGGGTCGTACTCTGTAGTTCGAGCTTCGAACAAATCTTCCATGCTTGAGCGCGACGGTCAGACTCATGAACGCATAATTGGAGCCGCTCCGGCGGGAGCACGCGACGAAGCCTCCGCATCCGACGCGGTGCGCGAGATGTTTACCTCCATCGCTCCGCGTTACGATTTGCTCAACCATGTGCTGTCGATGAATGTCGACCGTGTGTGGTGGAACCGTACAGCGCGAGCGTTCGGGGATGTGTTGTGCCGTCCGGGGGCGCAGGTACTCGACCTCTGTTGCGGTACCGGCGACATGACGTTTGCGTTGCATCGGCAAACCAAAGGCGCGGATGTCGAACTCTACGGCGCCGACTTTTCCCACGCCATGCTGGTGCGAGCACGCGACAAGTCCGAAGAGCGGAGGATTCGCTGGATCGAAGCCGACGCTCTGCATCTGCCGTTCACCGCCAACAAATTTCAACTGGTAACTTCCGCGTTTGGATTCCGCAATCTCGCCAACTACGATCGCGGGCTGGCAGAGATTTATCGTGTGCTAGCGCCTGGTGGCGAGGTCGGCATCCTCGACTTCGGCGAACCACAAGGATTGCTCGGCCAGGTATATCGCGTCTACTTTCGCCGCGTGTTGCCGGCCATCGGTACGCTCATCTCCGGTGTGCGTGGGCCCTACGCCTATTTGCCGGCGTCGGTGCTGCGCTTTCCATCCCCCGATGAAATGCTGCAACGGATGCGCGATGCGGGATTCGTCGAAGTGTGCTGGAACCCGTATACCTTGGGGATTGCCGGGCTCTATCGCGGGAGGAAGTAGCTGACTAGCTCGGAAGCTGGCAGCAGCGGGTTAGGTACAGCCTGGATTCTCCACACAAAACAGCTATTTCGGTTCTGGTCTATCAAGCAGTAAACTACTCTGCCGATTGTCCAAGGGAGGATATTGCGTGCCTACACACTTGCGCCAGTGTCGTAGAGGTTTGCCGAAGTTCCTGGCTGCGATGGTCTTCTTGATGCTCTTCGTCGCCGTTCCGCTGGTCCATGCTGCTGATAGCGATGACAACGAGGACTTCGACTCCTATAAGTTGCGGATTGATGGCTTCTGGTTTTACTCCAGCCCATCGGGCGACTTTCAAGGATCGAGCAGCAGCGATCATATCGACATCAATCACGATCTGGGATTCAACAACTATTCCACCGGCATCGGATTCCTGGACTGGAAATTCACTCGCAAGAACCATCTGACGTTGACTGTCAGCCCATTCACGCAATCCCGGACTGTGGTATTAAATCGCACCATCACCTATCAGGGCCAGACCTTCAATGTTGGAGCTACGACGCATGCCGATTTGAAGGCGAACCTCTATGCGCCAGGCTATTGGTATGACATCATCCGGCGCAAGCGCGGACACATTGGGGTTGGCGTGCAGATAGATTTATTCGACACGAAGGCTTCCCTAAGCGCTACGGCGCAAACCACCGCGGGGGTGTGCATCAGCTTGCGGTCACCGGCAGCGGCTCGTTGCTGGCCCCGATTCCGGTTGCCGGCCCGCAATACCGGGTTTATCTGACCGACTCGTCACGACTGTTTCTTGAAGGTAATTTGTATGGTATGTACCTGTTCGGCTACGGTAATTTCCTTTCCACAACTAACGATTTGGGTCTAACCCTAAACAAATATTTCAGCATCAATGCGGGCTATGCGTTAGGTTCGCGTCTCGTGGTAAACAACAACTCATCGGATCGCATAGGGGTTCACTTGGTCCAAAAAGGACCGCTGGTGGGAGTGGAAGTATCGTTCTAGCGACCTGGAGGCTGAAGCCGATTTCTGGAAACGACGGCTTTCAGGCGTCCTCGGATGACAAATGTAGAGGACTTAGACCAGCTCTACCCAAACACTGAAGTTATGCCCTGATACAAAGCGTCCCAATCAAGAGTTCTTAGCAGCACGTGAAAGCGTGCTCCACCCGAATAATAGCGGCACTCATTCCGCTCAAAGACTATGCTCAATTTCACGCGCGAGTTATTACATCCAGGACGTGTTTCACGATTACTAACACTTTGGCTGCTGCTCTTCGCCGCGCTCGCGGCCCAGGCGCAAACCGATCCACTGCCCTCCTGGAACAACGGGCCGGCAAAACAAGCCATCCTTAACTTCGTCCACATCACCACTGATCAGGCAAATCCAAACTACGTTTCTCCCGAGCGGCGCTTCGCAACGTTCGATCAGGATGGCACGACGTGGGTCGAGCATCCCATGTACACGCAGATGATCTTCGCCTTTGCGCGCGTGGTGGAGCTGGCGCCACAGCACCCTGAGTGGAAGGCGACCGAGCCGTTCAAATCGATCATTGCCGGCGACCAAGCCGCGATGGCGAAGTTTACACCGGAAGAATTCGAAGCAGTCTACGTCGCAACCCACACCGGGATGACGACGGAGGCTTTCCAGGCGGAGGTTAAAGATTGGCTGGCGAACGCCAAAGATCGGCGCTGGCATCGGCCTTACACTGACCTGGTTTATCAGCCGATGCTCGAAGTGATGCAATACCTGCGCGCCAACGGATATCGAACATACATCGTCACCGGCGGCGGACAGGATTTCGTGCGCTCCTACGCGCAACAAGTTTACGGTATTCCGCCGGAGCAGATCATCGGCTCAGCGGTTGAGACGCATTACACCTACGACAAAGCCGGAAATGGCGAGCTGGTGCGGCCGCCGAAGTTGCTGCTGAACAATAATTTCTCCGGCAAGCCAGAGGACATTTACCTGTTCATCGGTCGCCATCCCAAGACAGCGTTTGGCAACTCCACGGGCGATCAGCAGATGCTGGAGTACACGCAAGCAGGCGGCGGAGCGAACCTTGAGATGATCGTGCTGCACGACGATGCTACGCGGGAATACGCCTATGGTCCTGCGCAGGGATTGCCGGCGACCGAGATCGGGACGTTCACGCAAGCGCTTTACGACGAAGCGAAGTCGAAGGGGTGGTTCGTCATCAGCATGAAGAATGACTGGAAGCGCATTTTCAGCTGGGAAAAGTAGGATGTAGCGCTTCCATTAGCCGGGCTCTGAAGCCGGCTCCAGCCTCGGAGATAAAGCGCCTGGACGCGGACCGGAAGGTACGCTCGACCAGCTACGCATTCGCCCCGCGCAATCTTGCTAATGTCGAGCGCATCGCCGATAGCAGCCGCTCCTTGGTCAGCATCTCCCATCCGGGAAGGCGCAGAAAAAACATTGCCGGCAGATAAATCGCACCGACGCAGATGCCAACCGCCAAAATGCGCGGAATCAATAAAAGCGGATTTATCAAGTTGCGAACAACATAAGCCACCAGGCCGGCGGCAATAGTCACACCGGTGACTTTGAAGAGGTCGGCATACAGGCGAATATCGTGGGCCTCGGCGTCGACTACTCGCACCGCGCCCCAGGCGATGATGATTCGCTCAATCACCTGCCAGGCGACGGTGCTGACCGCCGCGCCAATCATTCCGAAGTGGCGAATGGCCGGTCCCAACGTGCAGAAGAGGGCGATGAATATGCCGATCCGCACAACCAGCAGGAACTTCCGCAACTCTTTATAAGCGCGAATAATCGGATCGAGCAGGAACACTCCCAGCAATAGCAGGATCAGGCTGACCAGGAAAATGTTCGCGCTAGCTTCGTAGGCGCGGGTGTAGAGCAGCACAATGAGATCATGGCCGGCGACGAAGAGCATGGCAAACAGGGGAAACTGAATCGCGGCCAGCTGGTTGGTGGCCGATGCGGTGACATAACGAATGTCGGCTTTGCGATCTTCCTTTTGCAGGCTGCTCACCCGTATCTGCATCACCGAAACCACCGATTCCAGCGCCAGCGTGAGCAGCGGCACATCAACCCAGCCCACGGCATAGATCGCGAAATCCTTGGGACCGAGCGAATGGCTGACGAAATAGTTGTCGAGATCTTTCTGGATCACCCACAACATGCCAACCGCGCCATAGGGCAGCGCGTAAGCCAGCTGCTCCTTGAAGAATTCCCAATCAAAGTGCATCCAGAAGCGCGGAAATCGCTCGTCGACATACCAGAACAGTATGACAATCGAGAGCAATTGGTTGAGCAGAGCGGCGATCAACAGGCTCTTTACTGAGCGGAACCACAGCGCCGCGGCAGCGAACAAGACGACACGCAAAATCTGCGTACCCACAATGAAGATGGTCGAGTAACGCACATCCTGCATGGCCACGGGAATCTGCTGCACCAGGCTGGAAGTCAGCGTCAACAGAACCAGAACTCCCAGCAGCGCCGCCAGCGGTACCAGGGCATTGGACTTGAAAAGGAATTGCAGTGCGTGGGGATAGAGGACGATGGCAATGAGCGGAATCCAGCCAACCACAAAGTTGTAGAGCAGGATGTTAAGTGCGATCTGGCCGCCGCGCTCCGGATGCCGCGGCATGTAATAAAAAGCGCTGGTGCCGACGCCGAAGGTGGCGACGGTCGTCGCGGTTGAGATGAACAGAAAGGCTTGCTTGAGAATGCCGTATTCGGTTTGCGGCAGCAGACGCACCAGCAGGATGGGCAGTGCGATGTTGAATGCCGCGGCAACAAACTTCGCGGCCGTCAGCCAGAAGGCTTGCACAGCCAGCCGCGGTGGTTGCCTGATTGAAGTTGCCGTCACGCCGGTTGCCATCCTGCTTCACGATATCCGGAAGAGTACCCTAAGTCGAGGATGTCGAGCAGCCTGCCTCGATTCGCCCTGCAAGTCTGTTTCGGCCTTACTTGGAGCGCGCATAGGTGAACATGTAATCGTTGCGATTACCCATGATCGGCATCGAAGTCTTCAGCGAATTCGTCAGCAGCGATGGCGCCTTATCGGGCAAGGCTTCGTTGGTCAGAAGAAAGCCGCCGGGCTTGATCATGGTGCCCAGGTTCGCACGCGCCAACGATTGCTCCAGCCCGCCGTAATAGACAAAAATGTTGGTGCCGATGATGAGATCGAACTGCTTGTCCGGCGGCAACGTCACAGTCTGGTAAACGATATTCATGTCGACCGGTGTGACTCGCTTCACTACACTCGGGCGCACGCTGATCGCGCGGTTCCAGATGTTCCCTGCTTCTTCCGGCACAGGAATCGGCGTGGTTGATTTGCCGACCTGACTGCCGAGCTTCTGCCAGAATTCCAGGAACCCCGACAAATAGCTTTTTTCCCAATCGTCCGAAGGGCTGGCCAGGAGCTGGATGGTATAAGGCTTGCCGGCAGCAGCTTCGCGGCGCGCCTGCTCCAAGTGTTTGTTGACCCGCGAGCTGATGTCGAAGGTGTAGACCTCGATGGTATTCGGATCGGCCAGGCCCAGCCGCGCCAATGTATCAATGACAGCAAACGGCTGCGTAGTCTGCGGCGGGTAAAAATCCGAGCCGGATTTCTTGTTAACGAAGTCCAGGCCTGGACCGACGATTGCGATCCGATGCACGCTGCCCGGCTTCAGCAGACCGGCGTCCATCATATGCTTCAGGTGCACGTCGATGGTGTAATCCGGATAGAGATTGCTGTCGGTCGAGATACCGCGATCCTTGAATGCCTGGTAGGGATTGATCTTTGCCTGCTGCTTATCGCGATTAACGACATCGCGCAGCCGCGCCAGGTTGGCTAGCAGATACGCCTTTACCTTCTGCTGATCGGCCGGGGTCTTCAGGCTGTAGCCCCTCTTTTCCAGCAGAGCACGCATTTCCATCATGCCAGGGCTGAGGTGCGGCGCAGCCAGGGCGCGAACCAGATCGTTGGCCCGCCGATCGGCGAGGGTATTGACGTAACTGCTGCTGCCGAACTCTGCCAGACGCTCGTAGGTGATCTCAGGTTCCTGGGTATACGTCACGCCCAGACGCAACAGGTTGGTCAGTGTGTTCTCTTCGCCCTGCTCAATGCGGACGCGAATCTCCTTGTCTTGATCGCGAACCCATTTCTCCCATGCGGCGGCTGTGGGCTGGCCGTTCGGCTTGAGTTCAGCGGGCAGCGAACTCAGATAGGCATTCAGCACCGGCTGCGCCGCCGAATAGGGAACGAACTGCGGGGTCTGCGCGGCGAGGCAGCAGAAAGGAAGAATGCAGACGGAAATTACCCCGGAAAGTTTCTTATATTCGCTGTGCATATGTGTTTGTGACTTTACTCAGGCATGCTCCGATGCAGAAGAGGTTTCTCGTTCCCAATGGCCAAAGCCGGAGAGACGGCAAGCGGGTTCATCCTTCTTGACCAATAGAAAACAGGCAGTCCAGCGGCGATGAGCAGACAGCCCACGAGCGCGGTTTTGGGCGCGCCCCAAATAGTGTTGACGACGATCGCTGCGCAGGGCACCACGAACGCGGCCGGCGCCAGCATCTGCAACCACAACCTGGGATTCTCGCGCAATTCATGCCGCCGCGCTACAAACAATCCTGCAACCGCTGCTCCCGACGACAGCAGAATCATAAAGCCGGTGTAGTTCAGGAGCGCTTCGAAGCCGCCGGCAGTAACCAGCAATACGCTCCACAAAGCTTGCAATCCGACCGCGAGTGCGGGCGTTCCGAAGCGGCGGCTGACACGAGCGAAGCTCGGAATGAACGCGCCGTCGCGCGACATGGCGAAATAAACGCGCGGCCCGGCGATGGTCATCGCGCTGATCACGCCCAGCAAGGCGACGATTATGACAGGAGTCACAAAGTTGCTGCCGACTCCGAACAGCGCATGAGCGGCAACATCGCCGATGTTCACCGCATTCTGCATCTCGGAGGTTGGCAACGCGTACAGATAAAGCGCATTCAGACTCACGTACACGCCGATTGCGATCAGCGTTCCAATCAGCAGAGCGCGCCGAATGGTTCGACGCACATCATGCATTTCCTCGGTGACGTAGGCGGCGGCATTCCATCCACTGTAGCTGAACATGATGGGAATGAATGCCAGCAGCCAACTTACCGGCCGGATAGGGGCACTCGTCGCGTGGAAGTGCGACCACGAGCCTTTCCCTAGTGCGAAGCCAAGCACGGTGAATGCGATGATGAAAGCCACAATGCCGAACGCCAGCGCGTTTTGCGTTATCTTGCCCGCTCCCAGGTTGCAGGCATGCAACAGTGCGAACAGGACGATCACAGATGCTGCAGTCATGGTGCGCGGCGAAAAGGTGAATGCGCCGATATAGAAGCCGATCGAGAACAAACTGTGATCGGATGCCACTGAGGGGAAGTAGTGTCCAAGGTAGCTGACGAGGGCGACCGCACTGGCCGCGATCGCACCGGAAAATCCTGCAATCAGCGACGTCCAGCCGGAGAGAAAACCTGCGGTCGGTCCGTACGCTTTGGACAAGTAGATGTATTCGCCGCCGGCTGCCGGCCAGCGCCGCGCGAGTTGCGCGTATGACATGGCGCCCGCTAAGGCGAGAAATCCGCCTGCGATCCAAAGCGCCAACATGTCGCCGGGATTGGGAACCAGCTTGGCGATGAACGCCGGGGTGAAGAAGATTCCCGAGCCAATCACATTGGAGACGATCAGCGCGACGCCGTCGCGTGTGCGGAACGAGCGGCGCAACTGGTTGGCCATCGGCGCGGCCGCCGCATTGCCAGCGGCAAGAGAGTCGGTCGAATCAGCGCCGCCGGGCGCACTATTCCTGGGGACGATGGCCATTTAACTGTTTGCTGTGTCGGATTGGCTGCCTCGGTGACTTCATACTTTAGCACGGGTCAGTTAGCATTCAGCATGCGGCGACCAGATATCGTTTGCCCTGGGTTGCTAATCGCTGATTGCTAACTCTGCCGATGTCATATCTGTTAATTGCTGCTTCCTTCACAGACCGACTTCGATTCTCGATCGTGGATCGAGATAATCGCGCAGCCCGTCGCCGATAAAGTTAAACGACAGCACGGCCAGCATGACAGCGGCTGCGGGAAACAGCACCAGGTGCGGAGAATCGAAGAGGTGCGAACGCGCGTCGTTCAACATGGTGCCCCAACTTGCAGTCGGCGGAGGAACACCAAGTCCAAGAAAGCTCATCGTCGCCTCGGCCAGAATCGCGCCTGCCATGCCAATTGCTGCCTGCACAATGACCGGCTGAATGATGTTGGGCAGGATATGCCGCACGATGATGCGCAGATCGCCGGCTCCGAGAGCTCGTGCCGCTTCGACGAACTCGCGCTCGCGCACCGCCAGCACTTGCGCGCGAACCAGTCGCGCATAGCCCACCCATCCTCCGAGTGATAAGGCGAAGATCAGGTTGAAAATTCCTGGCCCAAGAAAGGCTACGAAGGCGATGGCCAGTAGAATTCCGGGGAACGACATGAAGGCGTTCATCACTACCACATTGAGTACTCGATCGGTGATACCGCCATAGAATCCGGCAATCGATCCGAAGATGAGGCCGAGCGTAAGCGAAGCTGCCACCACACAGCTGCCCACTAGCATGGAAATTCGCGCCCCGTAGATTACGCGCGACAGAATGTCCCGGCCCAGTTCATCGGTGCCGAACCAGTGCGAGAACGACGGCGCCATCAGACGCTGCGGCAGATCGATATGCGCGGGGTCGTAGGGCGCGATCCAAGGCGCAAACAGCGCGCAGATCACGAAGACCAGGACCAGCATGACGCCAGCGGTCGCAAGCAGGTTATAACGCGCGGCGCGCCGCAGCGACCCAAGTTGGACAGCCGATGCCATGGAGGCATCTTAAATGAAAACGTGTACCTCACCAGGTCTCGAGAAACGCGAGACCTGGGACATCCATACAAAGCTACTTCAGCGTGATGTTTCGAGTCAGATAACTGTCCACCGTCTCCAGATTCTCAACCCGCTTATCGATCACTTGCTGCTCTTTACTCTTGTCTCCATACTTCTTCATCCGCAGCTCAAGAACCTTCATTCCAAGGCCGTCCAGAGCAGCCATGTTCTTGTAGGTGAGCACCAGACCGATGTCCCAGTCGTCGATGCCGGATTTGGTCTGGTTAAAGAAAAGCTGATAGCCCTCGATGATACCGTTGGCCTTTTCCTCTTCCCAGATCGGTTGAAGATTGTTTTTCAAGTCGCTCATAGCGGCGTTGAAGTGGCCCGGCAGAATGCGTAACAGTACGACGCGATTCACCGTACCTTCGGTGTACTGGTCCTGAGCCGAGGCTCCTGCCAGAAGTAATAGCGACAGGCAGAGCAATCCAACCGCAAGCCGCACAACTTGCTTCATACGTACAGCCCTCCTTGTTTTGGAATTGCTAGAGTGTGCGCCATCATTGCAATGCCGTAAACAAAAATCTGCTGCGGAGCGGCATTTCTCCAAGTGCTGGCCCCTTGGTGACCCTGGGCCCAGCAGCAGTTGATCATCAATCGGCCAGCGATGCCGTCGGCCCGGATTCACAAAAGAGCCGCTGGCTCTCGCAGCCGTGGCCTCTGGTCTAGAATTGAACTGGTAGTGCAAGTTACCTAGATCGATTCATGCTGCCATTCAAGCTGGTCTATAGCGACGAGTATTACCTGCCCATCGGCGAGCACGTCTTCCGCGCCGACAAGTTTCGGCTGGTTCGCGAGCGGCTGTTGCAGCAGCATGTGGCGGAGGAAAGCGACTTCATCGCGCCGGAACCGGCGAGCGAGTCCGACGTGATGCTGGTGCACTCGCCGTATTACGTGAACAAGCTGATGGAAGGCAGCCTCAGCCCGCGCGAAGAGCTGCAGATGGAAATTCCGTATTCGCCGCAAGTCGTCGACGCCTTCATGCTGCATACCGGCGGCTCGATACTGGCAGCTGAACGAGCGTTGGAGGACGGCGTTTGCGTCAATCTCGGCGGCGGCTTTCATCATGCATTTCCCGAGCACGGTGAAGGATTCTGCATGATCAACGACTTTGCGGTCGCGATTCGAGCCATGCAGAAACGCGGGAAGATTAAGCGCGCCATGACCGTCGATTGCGACGTGCATCAGGGCAACGGAACGGCGGTCATCTTCGGCAACGCCGGCTTGGGAACGGGAACGCTGCCTTCCCCTGGGAGTTCGACGATCAGTTCTGCTCCTGCGATCGACATGACTCGGCGGGGGCGTAAGGATGTGTTCACCATCTCGTTGCATCAGGAGAACAACTATCCCTACTTCAAACCGCAGTCGTCGATCGATGTCAGTCTGCGCGATGGCTGCAGCGACGCCGAGTATCTCTCCTGGCTGAACACTGCACTGGGTAACGGGCTGGAGCAGTTTGAGCCCGAACTAATCTGCTACGTCGCCGGCGCCGATCCATATTGCGAAGACCAACTCGGCGGATTGGATATGACGATCGACGGCCTCAAACAGCGCGATGAGATGGTTTTTCATGCCGCGCGGACGCGCAATATCCCAATCATGACGACTTACGCCGGCGGATACGCGATTCGTATCGAGGACACGGTCACCATCCACTGCAATACGGTGATCGCGGCGGCGGAGGTGTATAAAACGGCTTTGTCAGGACGTGGATAGGCCCATCGATGTCCTGGCGCCTTGCGTAAGCGCAGCGCGACTTCCTGAGTGGGTGATATTCTGTTGCAAAGCTCGGAGCCTTCTCCGGCTATCCATTCATTTCATTTGGACTCCTGACCATGTTTGAGAACCTCACAGAAAAACTCCAGCGCGCCTTCAAGAACCTGCGCGGACAGGGCACGCTGACGGAAGAAAACATCGGCGAAGCGCTGAAAGAAATCCGCATGGCGCTGCTGGAAGCCGACGTCAACTTCAAGGTCGTCAAAGAGCTGGTCGACCACATCCGCGAGAAGGCTGTGGGCCAGGAGGTAATGACTGCTCTCTCGCCGGGCGAGCAGGTCATCAAGATCGTTCGCGACGAACTCATCAACATCCTCGGGAAAGATACTGCCAAGCTGAAGTTCGCCTCGCAGCCGCCGACCGTCGTCCTGATGGCGGGACTTCAAGGTTCCGGCAAGACGACCACTTCCGGCAAGCTGGCGCACTGGCTGAAAAACGGCGGACATCGGCCGATGCTGGTGTCGGTTGACGTCTATCGTCCTGCGGCGCGCGAGCAGCTGAAGGTCGTTGCCAATGCTATCAAGGCCCAGCTCTACGAAGGCAAGGTCGAGGAATCGAACACCGCAACCGTCGAGCGCCTGGTAAAAGAAGCTCGGCGCGAAGCCATCAACAACGCGTGCGATGTGCTGATCGTCGATACCGCCGGCCGCTTGCATATTGACGAGCAGCTCATGGACGAGATGCAGTCACTGAAGAAGATCCTGAACCCGCAGGAAATTCTCTTCGTCGCTGACTCCATGACCGGCCAGGACGCGGTGCGCTCGGCGGACGAATTCCACAAGAAGCTCACCCTCACCGGCGTGGTGCTCACCAAGATGGATGGTGACGCGCGCGGCGGTGCGGCGCTGTCGATCCGCAACGTCACCGGCCAGCCCATCAAGTTCATTGGCATCGGCGAAAAGTATGATGCGCTGGAGCCGTTCCATCCCGACCGCATCGTCGGCCGCATTCTCGGCATGGGCGACATCCTTTCGCTCATCGAGAAGGCCGAAGCCAAGCTCGACAAAGGCAAGTCGGAAGAGTTCGCGCGCAAGGCCCTCTCCAGCGACGGCTTCTCGCTGGAGGATTTTCGCGGCCAGCTCAAGCAGGTGAAGAAGCTGGGATCGATTTCCAGCATCATGGGCATGATGCCGAAGATCGGGCCCTTCGCCAACATGCAGCAGGCCGCCGATAAAGTCGACGACAAGCAGCTCAACCGCGTGGAGGCGATCATCAACTCCATGACGCCGTACGAGCGCGATCATCACGAAGTCATCAACGGCAGCCGCCGCAAGCGCATCGCCCGTGGCTCGGGGACAAGCGTCCAGGAAGTGAATCAGCTGCTACGCCAGTACGCGCAAATGCGCAAGATGTTCAAGACCATGGGCAAGCCCAGCTTCGCCAAGCGCCTCGCCGGGATGAAGATGCCGGGAATGTAACGGTGCCCAGATTAGCCAGAAGATGGCGAACCTGGGGCCGTGGATATTGCAAACTCCCTCTTCTTGGCATATGCTCCAACATATGCCTCACAAACTTGCAGCGGAACGCCACGTCAAGCTTTTCAAGAACGGCAGAAATCAAGCGGTGAGGATCCCGCGGGAGTTCGAGCTTCCCGGCGAGGATGCGGTTATCCGCAAAGAGGCTGGCCGGCTGATCATCGAAGCAGCTTCTCCGCACTCGCTGCTGGCAGTCTTGGCAACTCTGCAGACGCTCGAGGAAGACTTCCCACCAATTCCTGATTCGCCTCCCGACTCGGTTACGCTCTGATGCGTTACCTGCTTGATACTAATATCGTTTCCGACATGGTCCGCAATCCGCGGGGACGTGTTGCGCAACACATCCGAAAGATCGGAGAAGCGCAAGTCTGCACCAGCATTATCGTAGCTGCCGAGCTCCGTTACGGGGCGGCGAAGAAGCAGTCTGCTCGACTGACGGCGCAGCTTGAGGCGGTACTTGGTGCGATCGAGATTTTGCCATTGCAGGAGCCGGCCGACATTGCGTACGGAGAGCTGCGTACGCGGCTCGAAAAAGCCGGCTGGCCGATCGGCGCGAATGACATGCTCATCGCGTCGCAGGCATTGACACTTGGCCTTAACCTCGTCACCGACAATGACCGTGAATTCGCGCGTGTGAAAGACCTTCGGCGCGAGAATTGGCTGCGGCAGAGCTGAGGTTTATCTCTGTCCCAGGTTAGGCCAAAAAAGGGCCGAACCTAGGCACCAGGCATACGATATCGTCAACTCAACATGAGTTCCGACGTCTATGTAATCGCCAGCCCTAACGGCTCGGAAAAGACGATGGAACGCGGATTGCGAAGCTCTATTGCTCGATGAAAGGAAACACCTGCCCCGCCTTTTCGGCTGAGATCGGCGCGCCCGCCAACTGCAGTGCCCGCGCGAGCTGTGGGTCGGCGCCGGCCGCCAGCTCCTCCGGCGTGGGAAGGACAATCTCATCCGGCGTTACACCTGTGTTCTCGAGGCTCTTGCCGTCAGTCATCTTCAGATCGGCAATGGTAACGGCGACGCCATCCGCAAAGAGATTGCCGGCGCCCCACCCGCCGCCGTGCGCAAAATTGAAACGCTCGCTGCGCCGTACCGCCCCGGCTGAATTGTCACCAACCACCGCGCCACGTTTCTCAAGCTGCATGACCCGGGCGAAAATCTCGGAGCTCGATGCCGATTCACTATCGACGAGCACAATCACCTTCCCGGAATAAGCATGGGATCCGCTGCCCTTGGCAATTAGCGCCTTGGCTTTGTTTCTGCCGACCGTCTCCCCGATCTTGACCTCGTGTTCGAAAAGCTTGCCCGTCGTCTCCAGAAGGACGTCCTCCGCGCCTCCTGGATTGCCGCGCAGATCGATCACCATCGCGGGATATTTATCGGCCTTGTGAAAGAATGAATCGATCGCGGCCTGGTTGTGGGCGGCGAACACCGGCAGCTTGAGTACGGCAACCTTCTCCACCTCGACGCTGCGGGCTTCGAATTTATGCCAGACAATCTGATTGTGTTCCTGGATTCTCCAGATATCGTTACTGGTCAGATCATATTGCGCGGGAAGTTGTTTGACCACCGACTGTACGACCAGCGTTTTTGGTTGAGAGCCGGGGCTGGCGACGACCAAATGCAAACTCGATCGCGGGCTTAGAACTTTGAGGCGGTATCGCAGGTTCAGCCAATCCTGACGCGAGGGCTTCTCACCATCCACAAATAGGATCCGATCGCCCGGCTTCAGTCCTTTGGTCGCTGCGTCGGAACCCTCCTTCACGTGCGTGACCAGGCACTTGTCGCCGATCATCTGCATCTCCCAGCCCTGCTCCACCGTGAACGCCTGTTTCGGCGGAATGAAGTGGGTGTGGGAGTCCTGCAGCACGGCAAGGAAATTTTCGACCGCTTCAAAGCCTTGATGCACCGATGTGGCAGAGGCTATGGCTTGCTGGGATTTCCGGTAGCTGCCGTCAAGGTCGGCGCCGTGAAATGTGGGATCGTAATATTGTTTCCGCACCGTCTCGTTGGTTTCCTTCAGCATCTGCTGGATAACGCCACGGTCCACCGAGCCGAGCGCGGGCTCGTGGCTTTGCGCCGCCACACGACGCACCGTCACGACGAGCGCAAATGAAACCGGCATGAGGAATGCGGCGAAGCATGAAATAGAACGTAAGAATCGGTACCGGACCGAAGTGCCCATGGCAGACCCACTAGCGCGTGCAATAGAACGCCATTGTCAGGATGTGTGGGCGCGAGGGGTTATTGTAGCGGCGAATTTCGGACGATCAAAGAACAAAAGAAGATCGGACCGTTCCGGGAAAGCCTACAAGTTCGTCTTGCGCAGCCTTAGCGCGTTGGTGATCACCGACACCGAGCTGAAGCTCATGGCGGCGGCGGCGATGATCGGGCTCAGCAGTATCCCGAACCTGGGATAGAGAATCCCCGCCGCGATCGGCACGCCTACCGAGTTGTAGACAAACGCAAAAAAAAGATTCTCGCGAATATTCGCCATGACCGCGCGACTCAGGCGACGCGCGCGCACCAGCGCGGCGAGATCGCCCTTCAGCAAGGTGATGCCCGCGCTTTCCATCGCGACATCAGTTCCGGTTCCCATGGCAATGCCGACCTGGGCCTGCGCCAGAGCCGGTGCGTCGTTGATGCCGTCACCTGCCATCGCGACCGTTCTTCCCTGCTCCTGAAGCTTCTTCACCGCGTCGGCTTTGCGATCCGGAAGTACGCCGGCTTCAAAGTCGCTGATGCCGATCTGCCGTGCCACGGCTGCCGCGGTCGTCTCATTGTCACCAGTCAGCATCACTACTCGTAGACCTTGCGCGCGTAGATCACGAACCGCCTGCGCCGCTTCGGGCTTCACGGGATCGGCGATGCCAAGAATTCCCGCAGCTCGGCCATCGACTGCCGCAAAGACGACAGTCTGTCCGTCTTTGCGTAAAGCCTCAGCTTTCGCAGCGAGCTCACTCGCATCGATCTGTAGTTCTTCCAACAAGGCTTCGTTGCCTGCCGCAACCTCGTGTCCTCCGAGCCGGCCGACAACTCCGCGACCGGTAAGCGAACGAAATTCATCGGCCGGAATCAGGGACATCCCGTTCGCCACGGCAGCTTCCACGACCGCTGCCGCCAGCGGATGTTCACTTCCCCGCTCCAGACTGGCGACCAGCCGCACCACGCGTTCCTCGGTCTCGCCGCCGACGGCCACAACCGACATCAGCTCCGGCTTGCCTTGCGTGAGCGTGCCGGTTTTGTCGAGCGCCAGCGTATCCACCTTCTGTAGCGTCTCCAGCGCCTCGGCGTTCTTGATGAGGACACCGGCACGCGCGCCACGTCCGGTGCCGACCATGATCGCCACCGGTGTGGCCAATCCGAGCGCGCAAGGACACGCAATGATCAGCACCGCGACCGCGTTCACGATTGCATTTGCCAGACGCGGCTCGGGTCCCTTGACGAACCACACGACGAAGGTGATTACCGCGACCGTCAGCACCGTCGGAACGAACCACGCCGCGACCTTGTCCACCAGCCGCTGAATGGGAGCGCGGCTGCGTTGCGCCTCGCTCACCATCTTCACGATCTGCGCCAGCATGGTTTCGCTGCCCACGCGCTCGGCACGCATCAGCAGCCAGCCAGTACCATTCACGGTCGCACCGATGACTTTGTCGCCGGCGTGCTTCTCGATCGGGATCGACTCGCCCGTGACCATCGACTCATCGACCGAGCTCAGGCCATCGAGCACGGTTCCATCTACCGGGATCTTTTCGCCGGGACGCACTCGCAGCTTGTCCCCGACGTTCACCTGATCGAGCGGGACGTCGTACTCGCTGCCATCGTCACGCATGATGCGCGCCATCTTCGGCGAGAGATCGAGCAGCGCGCGAATAGCGCTCGACGTGCGACTGCGTGCGCGCAGCTCCAACACCTGGCCCAGCAACACCAGCGCGATGATCGCCGCCGCCGCTTCGAAGTACACATCCGGCAATCCGCCCATGCCCCGATGAGAAGGCGGAAACAGGCGCGGCGCCATCGTCGCAATTGCGCTGTAGACGTAGGCCACGCCAACGCCCATGGCGATCAGCGTGAACATGTTTGGGCTGCGGAACTTCACCGAGGCCCAGGCGCGCTGGAAAAATGGCCAGCCGCACCACAACACGACCGGAGTCGCCAGTGCGAATTCGATCCAGTTACCCAGTCGCGGACCGACGTCGTGCAGCAGTGGCAACATCCGCGGCGACATCCGTAGCATGGCAAACGCGATCAGCGGAATACCAATCACCAAGCTGGTCCAGAAGCGGCTCGTCATGTCGCGTAGTTCAGGATTTTCTTCCGTCGCAGGACTCACCGTCTTCGGCTCCAGCGCCATGCCGCAGATCGGGCATGAGCCCGGAGCATCGCGCACGATCTCCGCATGCATCGGGCAAGTCCACTGCGTCCTGGTTGTAGCAGGGACTTCCGGCTCCAGCGCCATCCCGCACTTGGGACAAGCGCCGGGATGGTCCTGTCGAACCTCGAGATCCATTGGGCAGACGTACGCGGCGCCTTTGGGCTCGCTCTTCGCCGGTGCGGGCGCAGCTGCTTGGGCTGCCGTCGAAGCGGCAAGATACTTCTCCGGCTCCGCAGTGAATTTTTCGCCGCATCCGCGGGAACAGAAGTAATACGTCTTGCCCGCGTGTGTCGCCGTGCTCGCCGTCTTGGCAGGATCGACATTCATCCCGCAGACAGGATCTTTCTCGACTTTGCGCGCAGGGCCAATCTGCACCGGCGCGGCACCCAGTTGCACCATGCCCGGCATCACCACCGGCTTCTGCATCGCGTCGAGATAGCGCTTGGGATCGCGCCGGAACTTCTCGCCACAACCGCGTGAGCAAAAGTGATACAGCTTGCCGTCGTACTCCGCGGTGGAAGCCGCTTTCGCAGGATCGACCCTCATGCCGCACACTGGATCTTTGTCGACCTTCTTCGGCGGAGGCTGCACCACAGGAACCGCGGTAGGCGCGTCGGCAGTGGGAGCGACATACTTTGCCGGGGAAGCCATGAACTGGTGCATGCAGCCGGGCGAGCAGAAGAAGTACGTGTCTCCCTGATACTTTGCCTTGCCGCGAGCCTGCGCTGGTTCCACGGTCATACCGCACACGGGATCCTTGGTCGTGAAATCCAACGTCAGGTTTTCCAGCGGTGTCTCGGGCTCGCCCATTGCCTCGTTCTCTTTACCAGCGAAGTCGCGCTGTTCACAATTATGTTCATGCACTATATTGAATCCTGAGCCTGCGCGGGCGCGCCCCTCAATTCTAGATGCGACAGTTGCCGGGCGGTTCCGTATTCTATGATTGCACGTTTGTGAGGCGACTCCGATGACTACTGTAGAAGTTTTGTTTCGCTACGGGATACCGCCGGGTGAGAGCGAGATGAGCGCTCTGGCTCAGGTAAGCGACGTTTACGGTATCCGTCGCGTGCGCTTCAATGAGCAGGAGCGCACGATTCGCGTGGAATACGATGCCAGTCGCCTGAACGACGCTGTGGTGGAGAACCTGCTGCGCAAGGCCGGATTCGACGTGCGCGACAGACTGGCGCTGGTTTAGCCCGGAATGTCAACCTTTACGCGAGCAATTTGATGCGTTTTGAAAGGGCGCACCCTGTGCGCCGTCACAGCTCATTTATGTTTGTCATACGGAACCGGCTTTAGTCGGTGAGGGATCTGCTGTTTCTGGTTTTAGCAGCTTGTCAAACGCATGCTACACCCGTGTCCTATATAGCGGACGTGAAACTGCTGTAAACCCATCCTCATGGACACTCTCCAACGGCTTTTCGAGCAGCACTTCGGCTCCGCCGCAGAAACCGTGCACCCGCTGCAGTCGCCACTCGGCGCTTCCAATCGCAGAATCATTCGGCTGCGCAACCAGCAGCACAGCGCAATCGGCATTCTCTACGACGTCCGCGAAGAGAACGTCGCCTTCCTGACGTTCTCGCTCCACTTCCGGCGGCATGGCCTGCCAGTTCCGGAAATCTTCGCGGAAGACTTGGACCATGATGCCTACCTGGAACAAGATTTAGGAGATCTGACACTCTTCCAGTTTCTCGGCAAGAACCGCTCCGATGCCGATGTCGCTCCCTCCGCGCTCGAGGCTTATCGTAAAGTTGCGGCTTTCTTGCCACGTTTTCAGATTGAGGCGAGTCGCGATCTGGACTACGGCGTCTGCTATCCGCGAGCCAGCTTCGACCGCCAATCCATCGCCTGGGACCTGAATTACTTCAAGTACTACTTCCTGCGTCTGGCGAATATCCCGTTCAACGAACAGGCGCTGGAGGATGACTTCGACCGCCTGATCGAATTC
Source organism: uncultured Acidobacteriaceae bacterium (assembly GCA_963818905.1). Taxonomy (GTDB): domain Bacteria; phylum Acidobacteriota; class Terriglobia; order Terriglobales; family Acidobacteriaceae; genus Bog-257. The sequence continues at coordinate 22,734 of CAWFUE010000066.1, read as the reverse complement.
TCTCTTAGCGCAGATCGCGAATATTTCCTCTATCGCGACTTTCAGTCACGCAACGTCATGCTTGTGGAAGGCGAGCCGTTCTTTCTGGATTATCAGGGTGGCCGCAAGGGCGCCTTGCAGTACGACATCGCTTCTCTGCTGTTCGACGCCAAGGCCGATCTGCCACCGGACTTCCGGCAGCAAATCTTGAATCATTATCTCGACAGGCTTGCCGGATTTATCAAGCTCGATCGCGCCGCGTTCATCCGGCACTACTATTCCTACGTTCTCATTCGCATCATGCAGGCCATGGGCGCGTATGGCTTTCGCGGATTCTATGAAGGCAAGCCGCTCTTTCTGCAAAGCGTGCCGTATGCTTTGAAGAATATTCGCTGGCTGCTGCACAATGTCGAACTGCCGATCGCACTGCCCGAACTGACGGCTGCTTTCCATCAGATGCTTGGCTCGGAAACGCTGCATCGTCTCGGCGCTGAGGCCGACCGTCTGACGGTGCAGGTGGTAAGCTTCTCTTTCCTTCGCGGATCGCTTCGCGACGAAAGCGGACATGGTGGCGGCTTCGTCTTCGACGCTCGCGGCTTGCCCAATCCCGGCCGTGAAGAGCGATTCAAGTCCGTGACCGGAAGAGATGCATCCGTTATCGAATATCTCGAGCAAGAAGAGAGCGTACGCCGGTTCTTCGCAAATGTTACTTCACTGGTCAATGCCAGCATCGACAATTACCTGCAGCGCGGCTTTAAGAGCCTCACCGTCTCATTCGGCTGCACCGGCGGCCAGCACCGCTCAGTCTACCTGGCTGAGCAACTCGCCAAACATCTTCGCGCACGCACCGATCTCGACGTCATCGTTCGGCATCGCGAGTTGGAGAATTGCGACTGATGCGCGCGATGATCCTCGCCGCCGGCCTGGGCACGCGCTTGCGGCCGCTCACCGACAACGTTCCGAAGGCGCTGGTCGAAATCAACCGCCGCACTCTGCTGGAAATAACGCTGGCTCGACTCCGCAGCTTTGGCATAACGGAGGTGATTGTCAACGTACATCACTTCGCGGACATGGTCGTCGATTACCTGAAGGCCAATAATAGCTTCGGTATGCGGGTCGAAATATCCCGCGAGCAGGACTTGCTCGACACCGGCGGCGGGCTGAAAAAAGCGGCACATTTTTTTCTCGATCAGCCGCATCAGCCCTTCGTTCTGCATAATGTCGATGTGCTCAGCACGGTTGATCTTCGGCGGATGGTACAGCTTCACAGAGAAAACGATGCGCTCGCCACGCTGGCGGTGCAGCAACGAGCTACTTCTCGCCAGTTGCTCTTTGAAGACCAGCTTCGGCTCGTTGGCCGAATCTCCAGCGAAGATGGCGCGCCGGAACTGCTGCATGCATCGGCACATTACAACGCGCTCGCATTCTGCGGTATCCACGTAATTTCTCCTCGCATTTTTTCGCTGATTACGGAAGAAGGCGCTTTCCCCATCATCTCCGCCTATCTCCGGCTAGCCGCGCAGGAAGAGAAGATTCTCGGCTTTCGCGCCGACGAATATTACTGGAGAGACCTTGGTACGCCCGGGAACTTGAAGCAGGCCGCCAGCGATTTGCAGAAAGGAATCATTCAGCAGTAAGGCGACTGGATCATCAGAGATAGCTCAGCCACGCCTCGGTCCTTCGCTGCTTCACTCCGGCGAACCAGCGGCACAGTGGATACAGCAACAGCACAACCATTCCCCACACCGCATAAATCCACGGCAGCGACAGTCCCCAACCCGGTGGCGGCGTTACTGGAAACTGCGCTATGGTCGGCGATTGGAACATCCAGTAGACATGGCCATAACGCGCATAGCAGACGACGACCGCGATGAGATGAATCAGTGGGATGTGGAGAACGTAGTAGAACATCGGCACCTTCCCGATGGTCAGCACGGGCCGCAGTACTGATGGAGTCCAGCCGTCCAACCACCACAGCGCCAGCATCGCCGGGCCGAGCGTCATCAGCAGGAAGAGCAGCGACGGTGGATACTTCGTGGTATTAAGGAACGACAGCACGGTGAATGTAGTTGATTTCTGCGCGCTCCAAGGGCTTGGGTCACCATAGATATTCAGCGCGCGCAAAAGCACAAAGGCCGCAGTCAGAATGATCCCCAGTCGCAACAGAAACATCTTGCGGCGCTGGATCGGCCAGTTGTAGATTCGCCCCAGGCTATAGCCGGCTGCGGTGACGCCCATCCAGGGAATCAGCGGATAAACAACACGCACAACGTGCTGTTGGATAGACAGCACAATGCCTCGACCGTAAAGGATGATGAAGAGCGGATTGTTCGAGTTGATAGAGTCGAGCAGATTGTGGCCGCAGATCATCGCAATGGCGAACAATGTTATCGCCCAGTCCGGCAGGTAAATCAGCGCTGACAGCACAATCATCGACCAGCCCAGCGCCCATAATATGAATAGCAGCGTCACGCGATAATCAAAGTTGAATTGAAAGCCCAGGCAGCGAAGCGGAACGATCTCTACAAAGATGAGCCAAACACCGCGCGTCCACAGGAAGTATGACAGCTCGCGTTTCGACCTGCGGGGCAGCGCGAGGCATGCTCCTGTCCCAGTCAGCAGAAAGAATACTGGCGCGCAAAAGTGTGTCACCCAACGGGTGAAGAACAGCGGAACTGTAGTGGTGGCGAGATCGGTAGGATTACCCACGCCAAGGAAATCGCGTACGTGATCGAGGGCCATCAGCACCATGACCGCCCCACGAAGGACGTCCACTGACTCAATGCGAGTGCGTTTGGCCCTGACTGCTGTCGCTGCTGTCGCCATCCGAGCGGGTAGTGTAGCAAGAAACCATTCAGCTGTTAGCTTCGAACTTGGCGCGCAGTTGTTAGTTCTTCAGGCAAGATGGGATTTGTGCAGATGCAATGGGCTTCGAATCGTAGAAGGCTTGGTACAGCAGGGAGGCATGGCGGCGAGAACTGATGCTCAACAATATGTCCTGTTTGAAGTCGTCAGCGGTGAAGAGACGCCCAATCATCGTGGCAGCTTTTTCGACAACAAACAGGTGCCAGCGCCTCCGCAGCTCACCCAACTGGGAGATGCCCAAATCATCTCGCTCACCTCTCCACAAGGAAGGGATGCAACCGGGTTGTAAAATCGGTACTGCCTCAAATCTGATTTAAGGCAGTACCGCAAAATCCGATTGGCGGGTGGGGCTCCTAAAGTCTAGGACACTACCGATTGGCGAAAGCGCATACACGATTGCTATAATCTTGCTGCGGAAGCAATCCTTTTCGCAGCGATTCTCGCTCCGTGGCCAGGTAGCTCAGCTGGTAGAGCGCAGCCCTGAAAAGGCTGGCGTCGGCGGTTCGATTCCGTCCCTGGCCACCATCATTCCAAAGAACTTAGCGGCACAGGGCCCAAATCTTCCACCCAAGGTTCCACCCAAGATAATCACTGAATTCGCTCCGTGAGCAGGTGTGCCTTGTCCCCGAGCAACTGCTCCAGAAACCTGCCCTGCGCATCCCGCTTCGACTCCATGTCGGATTGGGCGTACAGCTGGAGAGTGGTCGTGATGTGCGCCTGCCGCAGGAACTCCTGCACCGTCTTCGGGTCGACTTTCATCTTCACCAAGGCCGAAGCCAACGAGTGACGGAAGTTGTGGAACCCGAAGCGCACCTTCTGCCCATCCGCGATGACTCCTGTCTTCACCGCGGCCGGACGAAGATACTTCTGCACCAGGATTGAAGCTGACAATGGCTTTTTGCCCTTCAGACGAGTGCTGGGGAACACAAAGTCATTATCCGTGGCATACGGCGTCTTCTCACGCCAGGCCAGCAGAAAGCCGGCCAGGAGGGGGTGCATCGGAACCGGCGCCTTCGAAGCCTTCGACTTCGGTTCCTTGAACCGTCCCCACACATACGCACGCCTCACGTACATCACTAGATCCTCGAAATTCAGATCCGTCCACATCAGGCCCAGAATCTCTGACACTCTTAAAGCGGTGGCGGCGTCGCTCAAGGCGAGCGTGCGCCGCGGCTCAGGAATGTTGAGAAGAATCTCGAAGGCTTGCTGTGGCGTCATGATCAGCGCCTGATACGTACTGGTCGTCCTCTGACGTACCCAGTTCATCGGGTTGCCTTCCTGTTGCCGAGGAAGGAAATTGCACCTCTGCCCGTGCAGGTAGACTAGGTTCATCACGCGCCTGATCTTGTCGATGGTCGGGTCGGCCAAGGGTTTGACTTTCTCCTTGGGGTTTCCCTTCTTCAGTTCCTTGAACCACGTCTCGATCGCAAGCGACTCAATGGCCAACGGCGCCAGTCTTCCCCAACGGGGAATGATGCGATTGGTCAAGTGGCGTTTATACGTCTCGATCGTGGCAAATGCCTTTTCGATAGTGGCCTCTCCTTGATCCTCCATCAGTTCGTTTTCCATGTAGTGCTGACAGAGTTGACCATAGGTGCGAGGCGTTCCCTGAAAGGGCTGTAAGTGGTTAACGGTTTCCCGGAGGTGCTGGCGATCGACTCCATCCCACGCGTCTTTTTCCTTACTTCCTATGTCCCGTACAAGACCGAGAGAGCTAGTGTGCTCGACCCGCTTACCGTCGGAACGCGTAACCTGAAACCGATACACCCACGTCGGGCCATCTTTGCGTTGCTCGATTCTCACCGAGCCGTTTTGATACCTGGCCATTCACATCTCCTTTGCGATGGCTCAGGTGGGCTGCAGGCAAGAGTTTACCGAAGAGCAGAGATGCCGGTCTAGCTCCGACAGTTTGAATCTCCACTCTTTCTTCTTGGCGCCGGGATCCAGCGGGTGAGCCGGAATCTTGCCAAGCCGGGCCTTCAGCAACAAAGTGCGACGAGTCACACCGAGATAAGCGGCAGCCCTGTCGGCAGCAACAAATGGTTCATGGTCGAAGTCCGCTCGGGACGACGCTAAAGACGGTTGGCTGGACATAATCAACTCCAAAGGGGTCAGATCGAGTGACCGATGACGTGTATTTCGAACCAAGAAAGCTAATCCGTCAAATCAAAGTCCACAGTAACTTTTCACCGATTCACACCTTGACCGCCTTCTGCCGGATTCGCTATTGGGTTCCTGTCACTGTGTCCTGCGTGCACGGATTCTTCCACCGCAGCTGCCAGATTCTTCGCCATGATCGTGCTCGAATGTGCAAATCGAAGAGCACGAGGAATCGCTGGTTATTGGTGCCAGTGCCGGGGCTCAGCTGGATATCGTGGGCAACTCCCGAAAAATGGATCAGGCTACGCCGCGACCAACATCCTCAAAGTGCAACATCCGATCGCATATAGGCGCCCAGCTTTATTTCACCAATCACACTTTGACTGGTCAGCACAGCAAGTCGCCGTCAAATCGAACGCCACAAAAAGTGCACGTGCATTCGTCAGTAATTCACTCCGCGATGGCCCCTGCAAAGTCGATCCTCTCGCCTATCCGTTGCCTGACTTCTTTGAGCCATGCTCTTGGGTTGGTGCCGTGAATCACGCGGCCGAGGAATCCGAGCCGCTCGGCGGCGTTGTCCCGGTTCCGGCGGATGTCGTCCTTCGTGATCTTTGTATACAGAGCAAGAAAACTATCCATGCTCCGGGGTTTGGCGAAGACGTACGTCGCGTGTCCCAGCTGAGGGGTTTCGACGACGACGGCTTTCTCCACGTCGAAAATATATTCATCCTGAAACAGATAGATGAGGCGGGACCGGCGTGAAAGCTGGCGATAAAAGAACGGATCGTAATCGGCGCGCCAGCTGATCTGGGCGACATCAAAGTCACTCGGAATGCGCACTTCCGAACACAGTCGCTGCAACTCCGCTCGCTCGACCGCCCGATGTTCCAGGCGCAGCCGGATCTGATCCAATGCTCGCGAGTACTGGCCGAATCGATGATAGGTAGCTTTGGCAGATTCCATTTGCTGCTGGAAATCGGGCGGCAGCTTGACCTCCAGCCGGCTCGGCAACGCAGTTTCCCAGGTAACCAGCTCCCACTGCTCACGACGTTTACAGTACTTGCCGCTCTGTACGAACGTGCCCTCGACCTCGATCTTGGTTCCCAGCAGATGCTTCCACTGATTCCAGGTGCGGTCCCAGAATGTATGTAGGGCGGCTGGATCGAGCCAAAACTCCAGCTTGCGACGGACGTCGCGGCACCGCGCCCGCTCATCGAAGAACTCGCACCTGCGCAGTGGCACGTGGAACCGCCAGCGCCGAAGATCTGGTGAAAACGCGAGGATGCGGCGAGCGAAGAATGTTTGTCCGTCACGGGAAGGCTCACCGGCAGCCAAGAGAGAGCCAAACCCACCATACGGAAATAATGCCGGTGCTTCGGGATCAGCCAGCAGCGCGTCATAGCAAGCGCGCAGCTCCGGCTGCCCGACGATGTTGAATGCCCGCTCCAGTGCCACTCGCTCTCGGTGCAGCACGCCCGCCGTTCTTAGCTCCAGATCACGCAGTTTGAAAGCAACGCGAAGCTCGGAGGGCGAAGCACTGGCCGGGATACGCAACACTTCGTACAGGGTGGGATGATCGACTCTGTCGGACGTACGCGGCAGGCGATAGAAGTACTCGCGCAGGACCTCGCAAGGCAGGAAAACCGTAGCTACGCCAAGGCCTCCTCGGTGAACCTCGGCAGAAACAAAGCTCTGATTTCGTTTGTCCTGCTTCGGTCGGCTGACGTATCCGATCGGCGCTTGGTAGACATAACTACTTGGTTCGGAGACGGCATTCTTGGTGACTAGGATTTCCGGGCCCACTGCAGCTGGTGCTGGAATCGGAAACGTGACTTCGTCGCCGATAGCGACAGACTTCGCGAGAAAACGGGGCAACAGAAACTTGGTTTGATTGGCGAAGACACAGGCAGCAGGCTCCTCCTGCCGCTGGACGCTAACCACGCGCTCCCGGCACACCGGAATGGACGGGCTGAAGGACGCAAGAGCCATGCTGTCGGCGGGCAGTATAGGACGGCCTTGCGGAACAGCAAAACGCCGCTTACAGTCGAGCCAGCCAATCAACCTGCCATAATCCTTCGCCAATCTGCCTTAACGAGCCGCTCGATAAGTTCCGGGGCTGCCCGTAATCCAGGCGCAATGACTGGAAGGACCACACTTGCGGTTCCTGCTCTCTATTGCGCAGCCTGCGCAAGTGTTAATTTCAGCCCCGTTGAGCGATTCTGCACAGCTCCCGTCTGTACACAACCAGTACGGTTGGGTTTGTGACGGGAATTTGAAAGTGCGTTCGGACGAGACCCGTGCTACCGGAGTTTCCTCGTGTGAAGCCGCCAACGTTCCTGTCATCTGGGAAACTCAGGTTCTCGAGTCTCTGGCTAAGGAAGGTGTTGCCTCCCGCTCTGAGATCACGGATGCAGCGGCGGGGGTTCGTGCGAAGTGCGTGATGCTCAACAAGGGGCCATACATCGTCAAGGCAGTGTGCGCTCTCGACGACATTCTCCGCCGGATGGAAGGTCATCACCAGAAGGGCCGCTCCACTTTGCGTAAGCTCCGACTGGCTGAACTGTTTAACCCGCTCCAAGCGGCAGACATCGCTGCCCGTGCTTCGCCAGCAGGATAGTTCGCCGCCGTTCTTACAAATCAGAGGCCGATAATCTTCTGCACGGCTACGAGACAGCGTTCTCACGAATTGATTTCGGACATCAGATAAACAACTCTGAGGCAAAAAGTCATGAGCGAACAAGGGCGGGCCAACCATCCGATCTATAACCTCCTACCCACCGAGATCGCGGGGTTTGATTCTCTGGCGGAACTCGCCCTCGATTTGCATTGGTCATGGAACCATGCCACCGACGAAGTGTGGCGGCAGCTTGATCCCAAACTGTGGGAGATCACGCATAATCCCTGGGTCGTCCTGCAGACGGTCTCGCGGGACCAACTCGAACGCGTGCTGGCCGATCCTGCCTTCCGTACGAACGTTGATGACCGGCTGCGATCCAAGCGTCAGGCGGCGGAGAGGTCTTCATGGTTTCAGCAAAAACATGCGCAAGCTCCCTTGACCTGCATCGCGTATTTCAGCATGGAATTCATGTTGAGCGAAGCGCTGCCGATCTATTCGGGAGGACTTGGGAATGTGGCCGGCGACCAACTCAAAGCTGCCAGCAATTTGGGCGTGCCGGTAGTCGGCGTAGGGCTGCTCTACCAACAAGGATATTTTCGGCAGGTGATTGACAAGGACGGAGCCCAACAGGCTCTTTACCCGTACAACGACCCCGGACAGTTGCCGATCACGCCGTTGCGCCACCCGAACGGCGAGTGGTTGCGGTTGGAGATCGCCCTGCCTGGTTACTCGGTGTGGTTGCGCGCCTGGCAGGTCCAGGTAGGTCGAGTCAAGCTTTACCTGCTGGACAGCAATGACGCGGCGAACTTTCCCGCCCATCGGGGGATTACCAGCGAGTTGTACGGCGGTGGTCCGGAGTTGCGCCTCAAGCAGGAACTACTTCTCGGGATCGGCGGATGGCGGTTGCTCCGCGCGCTCGGGATCAAGCCGGAGGTCTGTCATTTGAACGAAGGCCATGCGGCGTTCGCCGTCCTGGAACGCGCCCGAGACTTCATGGAAGACACAGGGCAGCCCTTCGAAGTCGCTCTGGCCGCCACGCGAGCAGGAAACCTCTTCACGACCCACACGGCAGTGGCCGCCGGTTTTGATCGATTCGCACCTGCCCTCATTGAGCAATACCTTGGGTGGTATGCCGAAAGGAAGCTCGGCATTGCTCTTCACGATTTGCTGGCTCTAGGCCGCCAGAATCCGAACGACTCGTCGGAGACTTTCAATATGGCCTATCTGGCATTCCGTGGAAGCGGAGCGGTCAATGGGGTTAGTCGGTTGCACGGAAAGGTCAGCCGCCATCTCTTTCGGTCTCTGTTTCCGCGCTGGCCTGAGGAAGAGGTTCCAGCTGGTTACGTTACTAACGGAGTGCACATGCCGACCTGGGACTCGGCTCCAGCCGACGATTTGTGGACGGCAGCCTGTGGAAAGAACCGCTGGCTAGGAACCACCGCGACCCTGGAACAGGACATTCGCCGGGTCTCCGACATCAGGCTATGGCAATTTCGAACTGCCGCCAGCAAGTCTCTGGTTGAATACGCTCGCGACCGATTGTCTCTGGACCTCGCCGCGGCAGGCGTGCCGCCCGAGGAGGTCGAAGCCGCGAAGCGGCTCTTTGATCCTAACGCCCTGACGCTGGGCTTTGCACGGCGCTTCGCGACATATAAGAGACCGAACCTGCTCCTGCACGACCCAGATCGCCTCATTCGTTTGTTGACCAATCCCCAGCACCCGGTACAACTCATCATCGCCGGCAAGGCACACCCGGCGGACCAGGCGGGGCAGGCTTTGATCCAGGAATGGATTCGCTTCATCCGTCAGCCCGAGACACGTTCTCATGTGATCTTCCTCAGCGATTACGACATGCTGCTGACCGAGCACCTGGTGCAGGGCGTGGATGTCTGGATCAACACCCCGCGGCGGCCGTGGGAGGCTTGCGGTACGAGTGGGATGAAAGTACTCGTCAATGGAGGCATCAATCTCTCGGAATTGGACGGTTGGTGGGCGGAAGCTTACACGCCTGAGGTGGGTTGGGCGTTAGGCGATGGCCGCGAACATGGGGACGATCCCGCTTGGGACACAGTTGAAGCCGAGGCTCTCTACGATCTGCTCGAGCGGGAGGTGATTCCGGAATTTTACACCCGAGACCAGAGCGGCATTCCCGCGGCGTGGATCAAGCGGATGCGGGAAAGCATGGCTCGGTTGACACCGCGCTTCTCCGCCGATCGCACAGTGCGCGAATACACCGAGCAACACTACCTCCCCGCTGCTGCCGCCTACGAGTTGCGCGCCGCCAATAAAGGCGCCATCGGCAAGCAAGTAGTCGACTGGCAGCACGATCTGGAACAGAAGTGGGCCACGTTACACTTTGGCGAAGTAAAAGTCGAGACTCGTGGCGAGCAGCATCTGTTTGAGCTTCAGTGCTTCCTCAATGACCTCGACCCGAAGACGGTGCGGGTAGAGCTTTACGCCGACGGCGTCATGGGCGGCCCGCCCGTGCGGTCGGAGATGAAGCTTGCTCGCCGAATTGCCGGCGAACCGTTCGCCTACATTTACAGCGCAGCTGTATCTGCGGCTCGCCCGCTAGCGGACTATACGGCACGAGTGGTACCGCATTGCGATGGCGTTGCGATCCCACTGGAAGACACACGGATCCTGTGGCAGCGATGATCGTATCGACGAAGAAAGTCGATGAATAAAGCTGCAATCGGCTGTGTGCTCCTGGCCTTGCGATCATCCATTTCCGACTGGGACACCTGCGCGCGCCCATGGGATAGAGAGTCTCGCACCACTAGGTAGAAGTGTAAGCGTAAGTCATAAATCGGTCAGAGAGACAATGACAACACCCGAAAAGGATGGGTCGGTGGAGGTTGTGGTCGACGGCGCAGGAACGGCAGGCTCTGCAATCGCGCAGCGACCGGATCATCCGAACACGCTGCCTGTTTCAACCAAGACAAAGAACCAGAATATCCATGTTTCACCTGCAGTCATCGACGCCGCCCGGAAGGACGGCGAAGAACTGCTCCGGGACTTGCGAACGTCTCTAAGCGGCCTAACGCAAGTTGAGGCAGAAGAGCGGGCACGCGCGACGGGCCCGAATGAGGTCGCCCAGGAGCGGAAGCAAGGCTGGCCTATCCGCATTCTGAAAATCATTCGCAACCCCCTCGTGATCCTGCTGACAATTTTGTCGGCGGTTTCCTTCCTCACCGGCGACGCGCGGGCCGGCTCGGTGATGGCGGCGATGGTGGTGTTGAGCGTGGGACTGCGCTTTTGGCAGGAAGCGCGGGCGAACTCCGCCGCTGAGAAGCTCAAGGCCATGATCCATGTAACCGCTACGGTCATTCGCGACGGCGCGGCCAGGGAGATACCGCTCCGGGATTTGGTGCCCGGCGACATCATTAAGCTGGCGGCCGGGGATATGATTCCAGGCGACGTGCGTCTGCTGTCTTCGAAAGACTTGTTCGTGAGCCAAGGCAGTCTCACCGGCGAATCACTCCCAGTCGAGAAGTCCCACGACCCCGAACCTAAAGAGGAAAGCTCACCCACTGAACTCAAGAACACGTGCTTCATGGGGACGAGCGTCGAGAGCGGCACGGCGACGGCAGTTGTGGTCACGACGGGGGTGCGTACTTACTTGGGAAGCATGGCCCACTCGATCACCGAAGAACGTCCGCTGACGAGCTTCGACCAGGGCCTCAACCGCTTCACCTGGCTGATGATGAAGTTCATGGTCGTGATGGTGCCACTGGTTTTTTTCATCAATGGTTTCACCAAGCACGATTGGAAGGCGGCCTTCTTTTTTGCGTTGGCTGTGGCTGTTGGCCTCACACCGGAGATGTTGCCTATGATCGTCTCCGTCTGCCTCTCCAAGGGCGCGCTCGCCATGAGCCGCAAGAAAGTGATCGTCAAGAGGCTCAACTCGATCCAGAACTTCGGGGCCATGGACGTGCTGTGCACCGACAAGACAGGTACGCTCACTGAGGACCGAGTCGTCCTGATGCGGCATTGCAACGTCGCGGGTCGTGAAACCGATGAAGTGCTCCTGGACGGCTACCTGATCAGCTATTTCCAAACAGGCCTCAGGAACCTGCTCGATCGGGCGATTCTGGATACTCCCGACTTCCACGCGAAGGCGATTGTGGAGAAATATAAGAAGCTGGACGAAATACCATTCGACTTCACTCGACGCATGATGTCGGTGCTGCTGGAGGATGCCGAAGGAAGGGTGATTCTCCTCACCAAGGGGGCTCCGGAAGAGGTTTTCCTTCGCTGTTCGCATTTCGAACTCGACGGCAAGCTATCCGAAATGCACGCGGATTTGATGGTAGGGCTGAAACAACAGTACGACAGCCTTAGCAACGACGGCTTCCGCGTGTTGGCAGTGGCAAACAAAGATTTGCCCGGCAAACAGATTTGCACGAAGGACGATGAGCGCGACCTTGTGCTCCGAGGATACGTCGCGTTCTTGGATCCGCCCAAAGAAACCGCTGCCCGCGGCCTTGCGGCCCTGCACAAGCATGGGGTGGCGGTAAAAATCCTCACTGGGGATAACCACCTGATCAGCCGCAAGGTGTGCAAGGATGTCGGCCTCGTTGCCGACCCCATGCTCCTGGGTGGTGACGTGGAGAAGATGTCCGACGCCGAACTTGCCGAGGCCGCGGAGAAGACGGCTCTATTCGCCCGCCTCTCTCCCGCGCACAAAGAACGGGTCATCCGTGTCCTCCGGGGCAAGGGCCACGTCGTCGGATTCATGGGCGACGGAATCAACGACGCTCCCGCCTTGCGAGCGGCGGACGTTGGCATCTCGGTGGACACCGCCACTGACATCGCCAAGGAGTCGGCAGACCTGATCCTGCTGGAGAAGGACCTCATGGTGCTGGGAGGAGGCGTTCTCGAAGGCCGCAAGGTTTTTGCGAACATCGTTAAGTACATCCGGATGGGAGCAAGCTCCAACTTCGGGAACATGTTCAGCGTGGTGGGGGCAAGCGCCTTCCTCCCGTTCCTGCCGATGGCCCCGATTCAAGTGTTGACGAACAACCTCTTGTATGACTTCTCTCAGGTACCGATCCCAGCGGACTCCGTGGACGAAGAGCAGTTAACTCGACCACGGCCCTGGAACATCGGGGAAATCACGCGGTTCATTCTCTATGTCGGTCCGATCAGCTCGATTTTCGATTACACGACTTTCTTCGTCATGCTCTGGATCTTCAAGTGCTGGGATCCATCCCGAGCGTCGCTATTTCAGACCGGCTGGTTTGTGGAATCGTTGATGACGCAGACGCTCATCATCCATGTCATTCGCACAAATAAGATTCCTTTCTTGCAGAGCCGTGCAAGCCGATCGCTGACGATCACAACCTTGTGCATTATGGCCTTTGGGATGTGGCTGCCGTATTCTCCAATAGCCTCTGCGCTGGGTTTCACGCACTTGCCGCGGCTGTACTGGCCAATCCTGATGCTCACGCTGCTTAGCTACGTGGGCCTTACCCAGATCATCAAGGTGTGGCTGCTGCGAAAGCAATGGATCTAACCGGCTGTAGCCGGCGACGCTGGTTTCCGCGGCATTCAAGGACCGGAATCCCATCCATGAAGCCGGAACAGGCGTTAGATTGTGTTAAGTCAGCTCGCCGGAAAAACAGGGGCCGCGGCGCGAACCATAACCATAAGGTGTTTCGTGGTTTTTCGCGGTTCGCAGGTCACCGAGGTCTGAAGAATGCTAGTACGCAACAAGGAACGGCACCGCACAGGACGCATCGGCTGGCTGCGCGCAGCGGTACTGGGCGCCAACGACGGCATTCTTTCAACATCGAGTCTGGTACTCGGTGTCGCCGCCGCGCATGCGTCCCACCGCAATATATTGATCGCTGGGGTAGCCGGCCTGGTGGCTGGGTCTATGTCGATGGCTGCGGGTGAGTATGTGTCTGTGCACTCACAGGCAGACACAGAACAGGCCGACCTCGAGCTTGAGCGCGCGGAACTCAGAGCAGACGACAGGGGCGAACACAAGGAATTGACGGCGATCTACGTCGCTCGGGGACTCGATCCATCGCTGGCGAAGCAGGTTGCCGAGCAGTTGATGGCCCATGACGCGCTAGGTGCGCATGCCCGCGACGAACTTGGCATCTCTGAGAGTCTCCGTGCGCGTCCGACTCAGGCTGCCTTGTCATCGGCTGCGAGTTTCGCTGTTGGAGCAGCTTTGCCTCTGTTGGTCACTGCCGTGGCTCCCGAGACGGGATTGATCGCCGTGGTCTTTGGCAGTTCGCTGCTGTTCCTCGCGCTTCTAGGTAGCATAGCTGCGCGCGCCGGTGGCGCTAATGTGATGACGGGCGCAATGCGCGTCACGTTCTGGGGTGCGCTCGCAATGGCGCTGACGGCAGGCGTCGGGGCGCTGTTCGGAACCGTTGTATAAGCGGCGCCCAACGGGGCTCTCATGGATGGTCACCCTTGAGTAGAGGGTTGTGGCCATTAGCCAGAAACTCGCACCGCTACGACTCAAGCGACTTTGGGGAAAAAATCTTTGAAACCTACGAGAATCGAGGTCGGAAGCCGCAGCGTCCGTTTCGTCGGCTCTGTGGCACTTGTGACTTGGACCGAAACTCCATTCCCGTCAGGAATCGGATCGGAGACAATCTCAAATTGTTGGCCATACATGCGAATGTGGTGGGAAGAAGCGTAGCCCAGGTCCTTAATTCGGACACAATCTTCTACAGCCGATCTCTTAATCGGGTGGTTCATCACAGCGCCTAATTTCTTGTCACGGTGAATACTTGAGGTATACCTGTTCTCAGGATGAATGGGCCTGAAGGCTCGATCGTTCGGATAGATATCAACGAGTCGGACCACGAAACAGGTTTGCGTGATTTCGCGTTCGCGTGGCTCTGACAGTGCATCCAGCACTTATTACTCTTAGCTTACCCTATGATGGACACTTTCTTTGTGAATATCTGATCGGACCCCGTGCGCGTCAACCGAAAGCCTACGTTGAATCTTCGTTTCCCTCCAACCTCGTGCTTCTTGGCTCACCGGCTTCAGCTAGACTGAGAACGTCCCATGAAGTGCTGCGTATTGTATTGCTTCTTGTCCGCCTAGTTAGTTCTGGGCATGCGCTCAAATCACACGAACCGGGTACCGGGTCCATTCCTCTCCCGGTTGTCGGAGACCAAGAAGGTACTGGCCCGGCTGAACTTTGCTCACGTCCAGGTCAAGCTTGAGCATGCCCCCCTTATTTTCCGATCGCGCTGTGCCGCTCGAAGCCAGAACCGGAGCGCCCGTTTCGCGAAGTAAGGCGACTTCGTCGGCTCCTTCTTTGCTCCCATTCGGCAACTCCAGAATAAGGTGCTTGCACGATCGATGGAGTTCAAGAGGGTGCTGGTCTGCTTGGATCGGGTTTTGGCCGTAAACCGCAGGCACGTTCCGAAGATCTACAACCTGCGTTTCGGTTGACTGACTCGAATGTTGGGTCCTTACCCACAACCATCCAGCCACGGCAATAATGAGGAAGGCAGCAGCGCTGAGGAAGGGGTACTTTCGTCGCCGTTGGCCGGCCGCCTGCTTGCGGAAGTCGCTGAATTCCTGAGAGCACGAGCTGCAGGAACTGAGATGCTTCAGCCATGGCTCGCGTCCGCGAGTCGCAGCATGCGGAAAGCGATACCCCTCAGAACTGCGGAGCCCGGGCACCCCACGCGCTGCGGGTTCGGAAATTCCCGCGACAGGCCACTCCCTAGCAGATCCAAGAGGCCCTTTTCTTCTTTATCGAATTCATCCTGGTCGCTCAGAACTTACCTGCTCTCGTGAAGTCGTTCCGCACGGAAACGCCAACTTTGCTGTCGGAATCAAATTGCAGACTACTAGCCCGCCGTTGTCCCTTTACTTGCGGTACCTCAAGCGCTCCGCAAGTCTGCGAAGTGCATTTCCGAATCGAAGTTTTGCCTTTTGCACACTCAGACCTTGACGCTCTGCTATCTCTTTCCAACTGTAGCCATATACCCTCGCGGCGAAGACCTTGCGGGTCCAGTCGTCCATATTCTCAATCGCTTCTTTAACCTGAATGGAGCGTTCCAGATCATGCGCCGACTTCACGTCGCGAGCCCCCGGAAGTTGCTCAAGCTCGCGGCCCGAGGGAACCAGCTCGATCATTTCCTGTCTGCGTCGTTCGCGTTTCAGAGCTCGATTGAAACGATGGAGGAAAACTCCAAACAGGTAGGCATCCAGATCTACAATCCCCGCAGTGCTTCCTTTTCGCCTTTGTAGAGTCTTTGAGACCGACTGCAGCACGCCTTCCCAAACTTCGGTCGCCAAAGCCACACTGTCGTCCGGATTCCAGTTTGTGAGCTCCCTACGCGCGTGAATCTGGACCCGAGGCCAGAGGCGGCTCGCGACCGCGATTAACTCCTTGTTGAGCGGTTGCCCATTCGTTTCTGCGGAACTACTAGAAACGACCCATTCAGGGCTCGACTCCGGGTTCGACATCCAGGGGGCCTCACAACTCCGACCAGGGTTCGCCACCAAAACAGCAGACTGCCAACAGGTGAGAAGACCACCAGATGAGAAGACGTGTCAAGATAAACCTGCTTCCCTCTATTTCATCGCATCGCAACAAGGCGTCGAGGTCGAATGGTAGGCGTTCCGCACCGTACAGTCCTGGCACTTTTGTCTGGCGTCCTCGCCGTAGTTACAAGGTTCATTCGCTAATAGTGAATATTTCTTCCATACTTTTTCCGTGCAGATGTTCCTTTGTTAAGTAAGGAGTAATTACCAGCAGACCGCCCTCGTCTGAAGCAAAAGGCAGGCACCACAAACGTGGTATCGCGATAACAGCAACTGCCAACTTCGCTCTGTATTGACCGTGAGAAAGCCTCGCGACTGGTGAACTTCACCTTGCCGCGGAAGCGAGCTCACGACACCGATCTTTCTGTGGTGAGGTTGGGCAATGCCCGAGGCTCCGCGAAAAAAGGGTAAGCCAAGCAAGATCAACCCCCGACGGTTGGCAGTTGTCGACCGTTTGCTGATTGCTGGAATCAGACTTGGCCCGGCGGCGAAGCGCGACGCAATCAACAAGATCCTTGAGCAGGTCCCAGAGCTGACGCGCGGAGACTGTTGGCGGCGTATTCGCCATCTACGAAGAACCCCAGAGCTTGCTGGCTTTGAACAACACCAACCACGCGAGAGCGTTTCCAGAGCGCGAAAATCTGGCTCCGCCCGCCGGGCAGCATCCCAACCTTGGACACCAGCGGACGACGACCGGCTGTTGAACTGGGCCGGATACGAACCTGTCAAGAAAATAGCCCATCGTCTCGGCCGCTCGATTAGCGCGGTTCGTTTCCGAATCAGTGCACTCGGGATGAGCGCCAAGGTTACTGACGGGTGGTCCTTGCGGACCCTGCAGGCAATGCTCCGCGTTAGTCGCACAAGACTCCGGCATCTAGTCGCAAGCGGGATGTTGAGGGTGCGCGATCCGCGCGTCACCATTGCCTCTCTGGCGGCATTCTGTGAGAAAAACCATCCACGTCTCGAGTCCTCGGCTGTCGAACGGGTCACGGCTGCCCTGGCCAAAGGAGACGAAGGATACACGTGGGAACGGACCGCGGACCTTCTTGGAGTAAACCCGACGCAAGTACAGAACTGGATTTCTGCCGGCCAGCTAAGGATCGTTGACCCGTTTGTCACCGACCGGGCGTTTGAAGAGTTCTGCAAGAAGCATGGCGGCGAGATCAACACGGCATTGATGGATCCGGCGACGGCAAAATGGTTGGTAAGCGAGTACGGCGTAACGAACGCCGCTGACCGGAGATGGAGTGTCTCTCGCGCACAAAAGCACGCGTTGGTGGTTAGGACCTGCGCCTGCGGAAGGAAGATTGCGGGCAACGTGTACTTCCGGCATGTGAAGATCTGCCCGTCCGCAGTCGCAGCGGGCTCAAGGAGATCCATCCAATAAGCTGGAGCCCGGCAGTCGAACTCTTACGGGCGTTCAGTCGCCCAGGTCAACGTACAAATCGGCATCTCTGCGCCAGTCTTCGAAAGAGGGGTAAGGGTTGGGCGGTTCTGAACTCCACAGCTCGTCGCAGTGGTCAGCGTATTCCATAGTCCGAATCGCCCGCGGATGGCTCCGCACGTGCACGAGGATGGCATCGAACCAGCCCTCAGTTTGCGCATCCTGGAAGCAGTGGTCAGCAATCCAGAGCATCAGCCGCGGCAGTGCTTGTGTGTCACCTCCGGAATCGCTTGCGTTCAGGAACCCAGGGCATCGACATTCAAGAATGCTCGCAACCTCCGCGGGCAGTCGAGATTCGCGCTCCAGTGCCGGTCGAGCCCAATACGCAAAGGCCTCCC
This sequence comes from uncultured Acidobacteriaceae bacterium, assembly GCA_963818905.1. Classification (GTDB taxonomy): domain Bacteria; phylum Acidobacteriota; class Terriglobia; order Terriglobales; family Acidobacteriaceae; genus Bog-257. The sequence continues at coordinate 4,856 of CAWFUE010000066.1, read as the reverse complement.
AATCGATATATCGAGCGACGGCCTCGCAAAGGCGATCAGGTTGCACCAACTTTGTTGATGCCCGGGCCTGGCGTTCCTTGGCCGTGAGATGAGCAGTCTCGTCACATTGCGCCGCCATGCCTTTCCACTCCTCGAACGACGGATACTGGATTGGTTTGGCTTTTTTCCACTTCTCGGTGCACTCCGACCAACACACTTCGGCGCGCTGGTAACGCGGGTCACGTATGGCGTAATGCGTGATTGCGTTAAACCAGCCTTCCTGCTTGGCAAATCCGAAAATGTGGTCATCGATCCAATCTTCCAGTCGCACAGGCAAAGGCCGGCCTTTGGCCGCTTTGGGTGTCAGTTGTTTTCCGCTTTCGAGAAATCCAGGAACACGGTCGTCGAGAATCTCGACCAGCCAATCCGGAATGCGATTCTCCACTTCCAGAGTCGAGCGAACCCACAGGGAAAACTCCTGCCAGTCGATGTACTCATTACGAGCATCAAGCAGCCCCTGCCAAGGGATGCGGCGTGCTTCATCGTCGGCACGCCCGCGGGCGGCCCGCTGAAGTCGGGTGGTCGAGTCACGTACGGATTGGCTCTTGGATTTATTCAAGGTGGAGTACCTCAGAAGGGACGCAGGGCTACGTGTCCTCTACTGTCGTTTCAGAGCCCGCCGCTTGGCGACCCATTTTAGTCGATTCCGCCAATACCGGAAGCCATTTTTCATCGGTATTGCCGCTTGCGTTGCTTCCCGGTTTCCTGCGGAAACAGTAGGAGTCGGCGATTCATTTCCAGATCGAAAACTCTTGCCCTCAATCAATGACGAACTATAGTTCCTCAATCATTTAGCGTCAAACGACAACTATGGGGCGTGCCCAAAAAGATTGGTGCTGATAAACAGCGCGAGTCCCGCACGTTGGGTGAGGCGGTCGGTGCTGAGATTACCCGGCTGCGTGTCGATCGAGGCTGGAGCCAGTCAAGATTGGCACACGATCTGGGATATACGGAACGCTACATCGGCCAGCTGGAACGTGGCGCCAAGAGCCCAACTCTACGAACCCTCGCCGATCTAGCCAAAGCCTTTTCCACCGAGGTTTCCACCATAATCAGAGCTGCGGAGCGGCGACATCGGAACAGTGGCAAGCGCTGACTGTCCCCGGCAGGAGGTTACGCGATTCGGCGAATTCTCTTTTGGCTCGGTTCGAATCGATGAGGTCAGCTACGACAATGACGCCGTGATCGACCTCGACTCTCACACCTCACGAGCTCTGTGGGGCGGCGCAGGGAGCTTCATGCGATCCGGTTGTCACTTCGTATCGGCCACGACGTACACGTAACGCAGCACGCTGGTACCAGTATTCTTGACGTCGTGCTCGGTTTGCGGCGGACAGTAAACGGCATGATTGGCTTCCACCGGTAAGGAGGACTTGTTCTTGAAAATCATTTCACCCTTGCCTTCCAGCACGACCAGGAGTTCTTCGTGTTGACCGGTACTATGTTTTCCGACGGATTGCTGCGGAGCCAGAACCACCAACCCTGATTCCATGCTGACGCTTTCAGGAGGGCCGCCGAGCAGCTTCAGGTAATCCTTCCCATGAGTATCCAGTTCGATCACTTTCGCAGCCGGTTCACCGTTTGCCGGTTCTGCCGAAAAAGAGACGATCGAACCGGCACAGAAGAAAGCAATTGAACCGAAAAGCATCCAAACGGCAACGGATGCACGTATTTTCATCAGGACTCTCCAATCGATATACGACACAGTGTATAGGCCATCTCCGCCGATCGAGAAAGGCCAGGCCGATCAGGCCACACGCAGGCTCAGCAGAGAAGCACGTGCAGGTCCTCCGCTCGTGTCAGGCACAATGTTCAGTTCCAGAATCGTGACGTCTGAGAGTTCGACAGCATAGTCCTCAGTCTCACGTACTGCGTCGGGGGCGCTGAAAGTCCATTGTTGGCGAACAATGTCGCGTAGCGGACTCTCTGAGTCAGAAGAAAATCGCAGGACAAACTCTTGCGTTCGCGTGGCCTGCCTTTCTTCGAAGGACAACCGGATGCGAGTCAGCTTCTGGGGGCCGATCGAAGCGCAGCCGGATCGTCTGAGACCCAGAGACAGCCGCACGCCAGCCCCGTTGCTCTCCCGGCAGCAGCGCAGATTCGATTGGAAATTCCTTCTCTTCGGAGGTGATCTCGACCACAGCCATGCTCGCGAGGTCGAGCCAGCTTTGATCGTCGGCAGCAACCTTAGAACCCTGCGAAACTGAGGCAATTAGGCGCTTACGCATGCTTAGTCACTCTCCCTTATCTTTAGCTCTTTTGCCCAACTCCGCAATGCGGGGCTTTGCCATTTCTTTCTTGACTTCGCGGAGGGTAGCGTCGCTGCACCCTCTCTTCGTTGGTTCTGCGTGCATGACACTATCATCATGTCACGCGCCGAAAGGCAGAAACGGTATTGCCTTTTTGGACGAGTTCCACAGGCATGTGGCTCAGCTTGGTAAAAGTTCGCCTCAGTTGCAGCAGAGGCCACCAATCGTAAAGATAGACCTGCATCGGTCGCCACATGGCGACCCAACCGGCAATCGTTAGGCTCTCACGTATAACCGCAGCCCAAGTGCCTGCCTCATGACCTAACAACATCTTACTTAGGAATAGACACGCCGCCAGGAACAGCAGCCCGATGAAGAGGCTGGTGCGGCCCTGCCTGAGGAGACGTTTGAACTCCAAGTCAGTGATTTTGGCACGGTGAGCAAAATAGTTGTGGACGGCCGTCCTGATCAGTTCTTTGGGATCTTCCGGCGGCCACTGGTCCAAGTGAATACGCAATTTGATCGGATCTTTAGGGGAGAATTCTTGCGCCCAGCTTACGATGAATTCTTCGGCGTCGTCGTCAAGATCCTTTTCAATGAACGGAGAAGGATCCATCGAATTGAAGAGTTGATTCAGGTCGCGCAGTTTCAGGCTTATTATGTGCGGGTGCCCCCGGTCCGTAGCGGTAGTGTCTGATGATGAAAAACGCATACGAAACTCTCTGCTATCCAAGGCATCTCAGATGAAATGTGCTTGACCAACAATGATGTCGGCATCGGCCGGAAATCTCATGCGAACCGACTTGATTTCGATCATGGTCTGGCCTTTGCCCGTGCCTACAGGATAACCCTCAACTTTCCATCATGCAGTGCGGGAGGGCTGGGCAGCGCCCGGTTGTATGCTTATCAGAGAGCTGCCATGAAGTTCCAACAGTTCTCGTTTGGGCAAATTCGGATCGATGGCATTGAGTACGGCTATGACATCGTGATCGACCGAGGAGAGATTCGCGAGCGCAAGAAGAAACCGTCCAAGAGGTTCCGGAACAAATTCGGACACACGCCGCTCTCTCTAGAAGAAGAGATACCCTGGAAATGCCGTAGGTTGGTGGTCGGCACGGGGGAAGGAGCACTACCGGTTATGGATGAAGTCAGACGTGAGGCTGAGCGGCGCAAAGTGGAATTGATCATTCTTCCAACGGAAGAAGCTATGGATCTCTTGAATCGACGCGCCGAAAACACCAATGCCATTCTCCATGTGACCTGCTGAACGTTGGATTCGCCGGTCCGAGGCTGGCAATGCGGCTAGACGTCGAAGACCTCATGCGCGGAAAGCTGACCACGAGTAATGACGAGGGTTTTGCGCGTCAGGAGCGCGACTGGGCAACATAGAACAGCACGGCGAAGTAGTGGCAGGTGCTTCCAGCCAGCACAAAGAGATGCCAGAACGCATGGAAGTAAGAAAGGCGGTCGAGAGCGTAGAAGACTATGCCCACTGTATAAAACAGTCCGCCCAACCCAATCCAGAATATGCCGTGCCACGTGAGAGCGTGCAGTAAAGGTCGAATCGCGAACACCGCCAGCCAACCCATTCCCAGGTATACGACGACCGACGCGATGGCGAATCGTTCTATCGCAAAGCTCTTGAAGATGATTCCCAGGATAGCAAGGCTCCATACGATGGCGAACAGAAGCCATCCCAAGTGCCCGCGGAGCGCCACCAGGGAGAACGGTGTATAGGTTCCTGCGATCAGTAGATAAATTGCAGAATGATCGATGATTCGCAGGACGTGACGCGCACGAGTGCGGACGAGCGAGTGATACAGAGTAGAGCAGACATAGACCAGCACCAGTGTGCAGCCAAAGATTGAGCAACTGGCAACCTGCCAGGCGGTTCCACCTGCCGCAGCGACCACCAGTACACCCGCTCCTGCGAGAGCGAACGCCGCCCCCACGCCATGTGTGACGGAGTTCGCGATGATGTCGCCCAGTTTGTGTTCCGTCACCATAGAAAGATCATAAACATGAGAGGCCGCCGCAATCGATTTCTTGAAAACCCTGGGCAACCATATGCTCACCGAAACGATATGGGAAGCCTTAGCGCAAGCCGTCAAGGAAGAAACCGGCCATTATGTTCAATGGCGGAACTGGGATGAAATGAAGCCTAGTGATACGATGGCCGCGTGACGGACGGGAACGTGATGAGGAGTCCTATTGCAAATTGGGCTAGATAGCCTCACCAGCAAACGAACGCATCGATTGGGAAGACTTCCTCAAGTGGTACAACGACAACGGGTGGGCCGGAGACGAAGCGCGCCGACCTGCTTGGACTGACCTACAGAGGAAGCCCCAGCGGCCACAGGAGTTCTCTGACGTCACATAACGTCGGGCCATCGCTAGATCGAATCGAAAGGACAGACATGGACATTGAAAGCGTAGTAGCACAACTTAGGCAAGAGGCGAGCCGTATCGAACATGCAATTGGGGCTCTTATGGCTCTCGTGGGGCTGGGTTCGCAACCGGCACGTCGTGGCCGTCCACCGAAGACGAGCCGGGCTAAACCAGCGAGTG
>CAWFUE010000065.1:0-17151 GCA_963818905.1 uncultured Acidobacteriaceae bacterium | reverse complement strand
AACCGAGCGCTCAGAACATTCTGCGCGGCACCATCACCTTCTTGCAGCAGCGCGATGTGATGGTGATCGCGCGCGTCAATTGCGGCGCCGAGTTCGAGGTGCACCTCACGCCGGCCGCCCGCGAATCGTTGCGGCTTGAGGTCGGCGGAGCGATCTGGCTGGTGGTGAAGACGTACTCATGCCAGGTGCTGCAGGAGTAGCAAGCGCATCGGGGGACATTGCTTCTCCCGGACATCATTCCACCGCGGGCAGACAGCAGATCCCTCCGCTCGCCGCTGAAGCGGCTCGGTCGGGATGACAATTCAAAATGGGGAGCGCGCATCGGCGTGCCTGACAATCCAAATGGGATTGCGTGCGTCGGCGCGCTGAAGGCGCGACAGAGGTTAGCCCGGCCGTTTTTCCGGCATCGGTCTTTAATCTCCTCGGAAGAGACAAAATTTTGGCCTTCGCAGTCATCGCGGTCCGACCGCGCTTGCGGTCTGACTATCCGGAAGAATCGTTCTTCCAGAAATCAGAGGAGCGGCGTTCCCGCATTCGTTGACACCATTCAATCATCTCTGATAGTTTCAATAGTTCCACGTGTATCCCTAGCGCCCCCAGTGCATCTTCAGCGGTAGGCACTCAACGACAACGCATGGACACCACGCTTCAACAAGTAGGCCAATTACTGCTCGACAGCATACCCACCGTGGTGATGCTGCTGTTGCTCTACGCCATCTACCAGAATCTGGTGCGTAAGCCAATGAATCGTGTGCTGGTGGAGCGTCGCGAGCGCACCGAAGGAGCCATCGCCAGGGCGCGCGCGGATGTGGCCTCGGCTGAAGAGCGCACGCAGGAATACGAGCAGAAACTGCGCGAGGCGCGTCTGGCGGTGTTCAAAGCGCAGGAGGCGCGACGTCAACAGGCGCAGCAGATGCGGGCGCAGGCATTGACCGAGGCTCGTCAACGGGCACAGCAGCAGATTCGCGAAGCGCGGCTGGCAATCGAGCAGGATATGGCTGAGGCGCGCGCGGGCCTGCAAACCGAGACTCAGCATCTGGCTTCGGAGATCATTCGCACGATACTCAAACCTGCGGAAGCCACTCCGGCGATAGGCGGTCCAGCATGAGCCGGCGATTCCTGGCGCACGCGGTCGCAATCGCATTCTTTGCTTGCCTCATCTTGAGTGCCGGAACAGTTGCGGCACAGAGTTCCGAAAATCAGGCAGCTGCTCAAAATGCCGTCAACAGCGCTGCCGCGAGCGAACAATCCGCCGGTGACGCCAACGCGGGTGTCGGTGCGATTCTGGCAAGGACCACCGAGCAGGCGGCTCACACCGCCGAGACGTTTGGACGCAAGCTCGGGATCGGTCCGAAGATCTCGTTCACCATCTCGATCATTCTGAATTTCGCCGGCCTCGCCTTCTTCTTCTATTGGCTGGTGGTGAAATTGAAGTTGCCGCAGGCCTTCCGCGATCGCACCTTGGCGATACAAAAGGGGATCAAGGATGCGCAGGCCGCGAGCGCCGAAGCTGTTCGGCGGCTGAGCGATATTGAGGCGCGACTGGGCAAGCTGGATGCTGAAGTCGCGGATATACGAGCCTCAGCCGAGAAAGAAGCTGCGGCCGAAGAAGAGCGCATTCGCCAGTCTGCGGAAGAAGACGCGAAGAAGATTGTGCAGGGAGCCGAAGCCGAAATTGATGCCATCGCGCGCAACGCACGGCGCGAGCTGAAGGGCTATGCTGCGTCACTAGCCGTGGATTTGGCGGCACGCGAGATTCACGTTGACGAGCCCACCGATCAGGCGCTGGTGCGCGACTTCGTCGGCCAGCTCGGAAAGGACGGTCAATAGATGGCAGCCGTTGCCAGCCGCTATGCGCGAGCCCTGGTCGAGGTGATTCTCGAGGACAAGATTGACGGTGATACGGCGCGGCAGCAGCTGCATGCGATTGTGGACGCAGTGCATGAAAGCGACGAGCTGCGCCGTGTGTGGGAATCGCCCGCGATCATGCCTGCGCAAAAGCGCGCGGTGCTCGACGCCATCGCAAAACAGATTGGCGCGGTGAAGCCGATTCGCAACTTCATTGCGGTGCTGATCGACCACCGGCGAATTCCGATGCTGGATGACATCGCGCGACAGTTCGAGAGCGAACTGGATGCGCAGTTGGGATTCACCGAGGTGGAAGTTTCCAGCACGCGTGGGTTATCGCCAGAAGAGAAGCGAGAGTTGGAATCGCGCGTGGAGCGCTTGACCGGCAAGAAGGTTCGTGCCCGCTATGTCTCCAATCCCGATTTATTGGGCGGAGTGGTGGTGCGGGCGGGCAGCACGATTTATGACGGCTCGGTGCGCGGGCAGCTGGAGAAGATGCGGCAGGAGCTGAGCGCGGGATAACCGCAGATCCCTCGGCTCGGACTGAAGTCCCCGCTCGGATGACAAATATATAGAAGGGCCATCGGCGGCACGGCTAAAGCCGTGCCCCTTCAAAAATTATGGCGCAGATCAAAGCAGACGAGATCACCAAGCTCATTCGCGAGCAGATCGACAACTACGAAACCAAGATCGCGGTCGACGAAGTCGGCACGGTCATGTCCATCGGCGACGGCATCGCCCGAATTTATGGCCTCGACAAGGTCATGGCCGGCGAACTGCTCTCGTTCCCGCACGACGTCTCCGGCATCGCCATGAACCTGGAAGAAGATCAGGTCGGCGTGGTGCTGATGGGCGACTACGTTGAAATCGAAGAGGGCGACGAGGTCAAGCGCACCGGCCGCATCATGAGCGTGCCTGTGGGCGACGCACTCATTGGCCGGGTGGTTGACTCGCTCGGTAATCCCATCGACGACAAAGGGCCGATCAATTCCAACGAATACATCGACATTGAGCGCCTGGCGCCAGGCGTCGTCGATCGCCAGCCAGTGAAAGAGCCGATGGCCACCGGACTAAAGGCCATCGACTCGATGATTCCCATCGGCCGCGGCCAGCGCGAGCTCATCATTGGCGACCGACAGACCGGCAAGACCGCTGTCGCGCTCGACACCATCATCAACAGCAAAGGCCGCGACCTGATCTGCATTTATTGCGCGATCGGGCAAAAGCGTTCGTCGGTCGCGCAGGTGGTGAAGACGCTGGAAGACTACGGCGCGATGGACTACACCATCGTCGTTTCGGCGTCGGCTTCCGATCCCGCCCCCATGCTGTACATCGCGCCTTATGCCGCCTGCGCCATGGGCGAATATTTCCGCGACAACAAGCGTCACGCGCTGTGCATCTATGACGATCTCTCGAAGCACGCGGTCGCCTATCGCGAGATTTCCTTGCTGCTGCGGCGTCCTCCGGGACGCGAAGCTTATCCCGGCGACGTGTTTTATCTCCACTCGCGGCTGCTGGAACGCGCGGCGAAGCTCAGCAACGATCTTGGCGGCGGTTCGCTCACCGCGCTGCCGATCATCGAAACCCAGGCGGGCGACGTCTCGGCTTACATTCCGACTAACGTCATCTCGATCACGGACGGCCAGATTTATCTGGAGACCGATCTGTTCAACTCCGGCGTGAGACCGGCGGTGAACGTGGGATTATCGGTGAGTCGCGTCGGCGGCAACGCGCAGATCAAGGCCATGCGTCAGGTTGCGGGTACGTTGCGTCTCGATCTGGCGCAGTATCGTGAGCTGGCGGCGTTCGCGCAGTTCGGTAGCGATCTCGACAAGGCCACCCAGGCGCAGCTCGCACGCGGCGGCCGCCTCACCGAACTCCTGAAGCAGGGGCAGTACGCGCCGCTGCCGTTCTCCAAGCAGATTCTGATCATCTTCGCGGGCACGCAAGGCCTGCTCGACGACATGGAAGTCGGCCAGCTGCGCGATTTCGAAAAAGGTTTGTACTCCTATGTGGACAGCGCCAATCCCGGCCTGCTGAGGTCGATCGAAGAAAAGAAAGTTCTGGACGATGATCTTCGTGCGGCGATGACCAAGGTGATCAAGGAATATAAGGAGCGCTTCGCCAGCGAACATCAGGCGGCGGAGCATCAGCCGGCAGCGACGGCGAGCGCGTAAAGGCCCATGGCAAACGTACGGGACATTCGGCGGCGCATCCGCAGCGTGAAAAACACGCGGCAGATCACGAAAGCCATGAAGATGGTGGCGGCGGCGAAGCTGCGCCGTGCGCAGGAGCGTGCGCTGGCGTCGCGTCCGTACGCGCAGATGCTCGCCAATGTGTTGACTTCGACGGTCAGCCGCGCCGACCTCGTCGATCCCGCAACCGGCTTGCCCCTGGATCCGCTGCTGGCCATTCGGCCGGAAGAGCACATTCTGCTGGTGCTGGTGACTGGCGACCGCGGACTGGCTGGTGCGTTCAACTCGAATGTGCTGAAGGCCGCGACCAAGTTTCTGGACCATTTCAAAGACAAGACCATTGACATACTCGCGATTGGGCGCAAAGGACGCGACTATCTGCGCCGCCGCTATCCCATGGGCAAGTACGGCGAAGAACGCGCCGGACAAATCCAAATTATCGGCGAGCGCCTGAACCTGCTGGCGCAGGTCGACTACGAAGAGGTTTCCGAAATCGCCGACATGATTTCCAAGGCTTATAAGAACGAGGAAATCGATTCGGTGTACCTGATCTTCAACGAGTTTAAGTCGGTCATTTCGCAGCGGCTGATCGCGCAACGGATTCTGCCGGTGCAGGAGCTTGGCCGTCGCGAAGTTGCGCTGGCAGAAGAGCTCACCCTGGAAGAGCGGGAGCGCATGGGCGAGGCGGCGCGCACGGCCGGCATCAGCCTGAAAGAGTCGGACGCAACCGCGGCGGAAGCCGAGGCGGCAAGGTTCGGGACCGCACCGGTCGATTACATCTACGAGCAGCCGCCCGGGGAGATTTTCTCTGACCTGCTGCCGCGCTACGTCGCCTTCGAAATTTTTGAAGGATTGCTGGAGTCGGTGGCTGCGGAAAACGCAGCCCGCATGACGGCGATGGATTCGGCCAGCAACAACGCCAATGAAGTCATCGATTCGTTGACCTTGACGATGAACCGCGCCCGCCAGGCGGCGATCACGAAAGAGATCATCGAGATCGTGAGCGGAGCGGCGGCACTGTGAAGCGTTGTCATTCAGCAGTTCCAGGGACATGCACGTGGTTCGCTGTACGAGTTGGAAACCCAAGTTGTAATCACGGCAAAGCTCGGGTACATAAAACAGCCGGATCGAGATTGTTTGCTGGAAGAATCAAGAGAGCTGGGACGGATGCTGAACGCGCTGATCGCTTTGCTGAAGCCGTCGGCCGCTAGGTCGTCAAACTGACAACCGACAACAGCTCGAGCATTAGTAACGGACGATTTCCTATGGCAGAAAACATTGGACACGTAATACAGATCGCAGGTCCCGCAGTGGACGTGCAATTCTCGGAGGCGGCGCTGCCGCCTATTTACTCGGCGCTGCGCGTCACCAGCGAAGGCTTCAACGTTCCCCATCCGCTCGACGTCATTCTGGAAGTCGAGCAGCAGTTGGGCGAAGGCCGCGTGCGCTGCGTCGCCATGGAACCCACCGAAGGCATGGTGCGCGGCATGAAAGCAATCGACCTTGGCGGGCCGATCACGGTTCCCGTCGGCCGCGAGACGCTGGGCCGCGTGCTGAACGTCATCGGCAATCCGGTGGACAAGCTCGGGCCAGTGAATAGCTCCAAGCGCAATCCCATTCATCGCCAGGCCCCTGCATTCGACGAGCAGTCGACCGAGATGCAGATGTTTGAGACCGGCGTTAAGGTCATCGACCTGATCCAGCCGTTCCTGCGCGGCGGCAAGATCGGCTTGTTCGGTGGCGCGGGCGTCGGCAAGACCGTCATCATCATGGAGCTGATCAACAACGTCGCTCTGAAGCACGGCGGATTTTCCGTGTTCGCGGGCGTCGGCGAGCGCACGCGCGAAGGCAACGACCTCTGGCTGGAAATGCAGGAGTCGGGCGTCGTCAACATCAAGGAGCCATCGAAGTCCAAAGCCGCGCTGATTTACGGCCAGATGACGGAGCCGCCGGGAGCGCGTCTGCGCGTGGCGCTGACCGCGCTGACTGTCGCAGAGTATTTCCGCGATGAAGAAGGTTCCGACACGCTGCTCTTCATTGACAACATCTTCCGCTTCACGCAGGCGGGATCGGAAGTTTCCACGCTGCTGGGCCGCATGCCCTCTGCCGTGGGATATCAGCCGAATCTCGCGACGGAAATGGGCGAGTTGCAGGAGCGCATCACCTCGACCAAGAAAGGCTCGGTCACTTCGGTGCAGGCGATTTACGTTCCCGCCGATGACTTGACCGATCCGGCTCCGGCCACGACCTTCGCTCACCTGGACGCGACTACCGTGCTTTCGCGCCAGATCTCCGAGTTGGGAATTTACCCCGCCGTCGATCCGCTGGCTTCGACCTCGCGCATTCTCGATTCGCGCATCGTGGGCGATGCACATTACAATTGCGCGCAGGCAGTGAAGCGCGTGTTGCAGAGCTACAAGGATCTGCAGGACATCATCGCGATTCTCGGCATTGACGAGCTCAGCGAAGATCAGAAGCTGACCGTGTCGCGCGCCCGCAAAATCCAAAAGTTCCTTTCGCAACCGTTCCACGTTGCCGAACAGTTCACCGGTTTGCAGGGACGTTATGTGAAGATCGAGGATACGGTGCGCAGCTTCCAGGAGATTGTCGACGGCAAGCACGACGACATTCCCGAGCAGGCCTTCTACATGAAGGGCGACATCGACGAGGTATTGCAAGAGGCCGAGAAGATGAAGGCACACGCGTAACGAGCAACTAGCGACTAGCGATTAACATTTAGCCTGACCGGCGGCTGGTAGCTGACAACTGACAACCGACAATTTCCTTATGGCCGACACGCTGCATCTACAAATCGTGACTCCGGACAAGCGACTGGTCGACGACGAGGCCGACCAGGTGCAAATACCGGGCAAGAGCGGCTATCTCGGCATTTTGCCCGGGCATGCGCCACTGATCACGGAGTTGATGATCGGAGAGCTCAGCTATAGCCACGGCGGCACGACTTATTACTTCGCCGTGTCGTGGGGCTTCGCTGAGGTTCTGCCGGACAAGGTCACGATTCTTGCAGACGTGGCTGAGCGCGCCGAAGACATCGACGTGCAGCGCGCCCAGAACGCCAAGGCGCGTGCCGAGGAAGCACTGCACGCAGCCAAAGCCGATCTCGATTTTGACGCCACGCTGCACGCCCTGCGCCGCGCTGAAGTCCGGCTGGAAGTCGCAGCCAAGGCCGGACATACTGCGGCCGCTCATTAGGCCGCTTACTCCTCGCGGAACGGTTCGTCTAGACAGTGTCATGAAAAAACAACGGCTTTCTTTTCCGGCGCTGTTGATCGTCCTCTTTTCCTTCCTAACTCCTGCAACTCCATTGCGCGCCCAGGAGCGCCCGACAGCTCCTTTGCCCAACACGGTCTGGGTTGGCGCCGACGGAAGGTTCGAGGCCGATCCCGATACTGCGCTGGTGCAATTCGGCGTCTCCGCGCAGGAAGAAAAGCTCCAGGATGCAACTCAGAAAGCTTCGCAGGCTGCCGAGCAGATTCGCCAGCTTCTGCGCAGCAACGGAATCGATCCCAAGGACGCGCAAATCAGCCGCTTTGCCACCCAGCCCGTTTACGACTATAAGAATCCCAAGCGCAAGCTGGTGGGCTATCGCGTTGACGCCAACATCAGCATCAAGCTGAAGGATTTCTCGAAGATCGGGCCGATCACCGAAGGCTTGTCCAATCTGGATGTGACCGATACTTCGATCAGCTACCAGCTCGACGACATGGATGAGGCGAAAGTGAAAGCGGTGGAAGACGCTCTGCGCCGCGCGCGCAACGAAGCTAACGCGGTCGCGCAATCCAGCGGGCGCACATTGGGCGAGTTGTCTTACGCGTCAGTTGATGTGAACGAGGTGCAACCCATTCGTCCCATGATGGCCAAGGCAGCGCCTATGGGCATAGAAGCTGCACCGCCGCCTCCCACAGCGGAGTTCAGTGCAGAGAAGATCACCGTGACCTCGCACGTAAATGCGTTGTATAACCTGAAGTGAGCAATTGGCATTTGGCACTTGGTATAGCATTTAGCATTGCGACCCAGCGCTTAGGATGTAGTGGGTTCGCCGAAACCCGGTTAAATGACCCGCCCGCGACTTTCATAGCGCTCGCGCGTTCTCTCAAGTAGCAGGTAGTTCGTCAGGCTTTGCAGTCTGAGTCAGACTCTAAGTACTAACTGCTAAATGCCAGGTGCTAAGTGCTGGATTCCGGCCGGAGGATTCATGAAGTTCGTCGCCAAGCTTGCAATCCCGTTGCTTGCGATCGCCACACTGTCGCCGGCCAGCGCTCAGACCAGCCAGGATGTGCCGCATCTCACGCCGCGAGCGACCGCCGTTCCTCCAGCGCAACCTCAGGCTGAACCGCAGCCCGATCCTCCCGCCGTGCCGCCTGTCAAAGTTCCTGCCGGTACCAAGATTCCGCTAACCCTTAAACAGGGGATCAACACCAAGAGCGCCAAACCGGGCGATCCGGTTTACGCTCAGACCGCATTCCCCATCACGCAGAATGACCAGATCGTGATCCCGGCGGGAACGTTTGTGCAAGGCGAAGTGCGGCAAGTGGTCCGTCCGGGCCGCGTCAAAGGCCGTGCCGAGTTGCAGATGAGCTTCACCTCGATGATTTTTCCGAATGGCTATACCGTCATGCTGCCTGGCGCAGTACAGGGCACGCCGGGATCGGCCGACAACAGCGTGAAAGGCAAGGAAGGAACCATCGAGGGCGGAAGCAGCAAAGGGAAGGATGCCGGAACCATCGTCGGTGACACCATCCCAGGAGCCGGAATCGGTGCCATAGCTGGCGGTGGAAAGGGCGCCGCAATCGGCGGCGCCGCCGGCGGAGTTCTTGGCCTGGCGACCGTCCTGCTCACTCGAGGGCCCGAAGTCCAATTGTCCACCGGCGACTCGATCGAAATGGTGCTAGAGAGCAGCCTCGATCTGAACCCGACGAAGATGCATAAGCCCGTTTCCGCGCAATAAGCTGAGATCATGGCTTCGTCTTTGTCCATTTTTCGCGCACCGGCGCACAGAACTTGGACATTTAACTCTCGCGCAAACTTCGCCCCTCCGCAAACGTCTTTGCAACCCACAGAAAAACCGAGCTTTAGTTTTGCACATGCAGACCGATGCTAATGGTAGCCCCCTTGCTCTTCCACGGTGGCACGTTAGAACCACTGCAATATAGCACTTTGATTTGGTTCCTCGGACAGATCACGAGGTAATCTTGCGTGTCCTCAGTCTTGATTTTCCTGGGACTGAGAGTGGCGAAGCCTTACTTGCTCGGTCGCTTTTCTTCTTGAGTAGATGGAAGCGAACCTACAAAACGCACGATGCTGGCTGGCCGCTTATACTCGGGCACGACACGAGTATCAGGTAGCCAACCAGCTTCGTTCAAAGAGTCTGGAATTCATCCTGCCGACCTATCACCGGCTCTCGCGCTGGTCCGACAGGATCATGCGATCCGAGGCTCCACTCTTTCCCGGTTACATCTTCGTCCACGTTGCGGATCACGAGCGGGTACCGGTATTGCGAACTGTGGGTGTCGTGCATCTCGTCTCGGTTGCGGGCAAGCCGGCAATTCTGCCTGACGTTGATGTTGAACGCTTACGGACCTGTGCCGGGCAATCGTGCGACATCGAGCCGCATCCCTATCTAAGAATTGGACACCGCGTGCGAGTGAAGCACGGCCCTTTCGCCGGATGGGAAGGTACGCTGGTCGAAAAGCAAAATTCGATGCGCTTAGTGATCAACGTTGAGCACATCATGAAATCTGTTGCCATTAACCTGCATGGCGCAGATGTGGAGGCTGTCAATTAGTTCCTGAACCATAGGTTCGCTGGCTAAGGCGAGCTTCTTATCAGCCATTCGCAGCCCGGAAAAATCACTTTAAGTCCGCTTTGAAGGGGCACAGCTTCAGCTGTGCCGTGTATACCTTGTTGTCACGAAGGGGCTTTAGCCGCCGAGGCACTCCCGCAGCATCGCCAGGGCAGCGATCTGAGACTAGCCTCTAGCCTGAAGCTGAAGCTTTCGAACTCCAACCTCTTTCCCGAATTTCGATCTTGCCTCAAATGCGATGAGTTCTTCTGCTCGTTCCATCGTTGCTGCTGAGATTCCGCAACTGGCCGCCCGCGAAAAGAGCTTTTCACCAAAGTTCGTGTTCTCTACCGCGGAAAAGCTGCTGGACTTTGCCGCCGTTCTGGTCGCGGTTTACGCGGCCAGCGCTCTCTATCAGGTTGTGAAGCGGCAGCCGGCAGCGGCGCTTACTCCGTCGACGTTCTTCCTCTGCGCCGTAGCCTTTGCTCTCCTCATCGTGTTTCTGCTGGAGCGGCGTGGCGGATACGAATTGTCGGTCAGCCTGCTGGGCATCCGGGAAACCGAGCGGATCCTGCGCGTCACTTTGCAAGCCTTCCTGCTGGTGCTGGTGGCCGCTTACTTATGTGTCGCGCCTGTCTCACGCCTGGTGGTTTCTTGCGCAGCAATTACTGTCCCATTCTTCCTGACAATCGAAAAATGGGAGATGCGCCGTCTGCTCTGCCTGCTGCGCAGCAAAGGATATGCCAGCCGTACGGCGGTCATCTTCGGAATCGGTCCGGAAGCGACTCGTGTTTATTCTGCCTTGTTGCGATCGCCAAAGTTTGGCGTCAACCCAGTCGCCTTTGTCAGCGACGATCCGGACGATACTGCAAGCGAAATCTATGGCCCATCCTACGGGCGGAGGCATTCCGCCAAGGTGTTTCCCGGACCGCTCTGTCCCGAGCTTTTTCGGCAACTGGGCGCCTCAGTCCTGGTAGTCGCCAGCTCGTCGCTTGACCGGGAAACCCTGCTGTTGACCATGGCTAAACTGGCGCGCGCAGGCATCAGTACTTATTTCAGCCCCGGCGATCTTCTTGAGCCGGGCTACTGGATGGATTACGCGGAGTTGGACGGCATCATGCTCGCCCATTTTCCCCAGGGTGCCAACCGCTTGTTCTACGAATTCGGCAAGCGAATACTGGACATCGCCGCCGCTGCCATTGGGATGTTGCTACTGGCTATTGTGGGACCGGCCATCGCTCTAGGCGTTAAGACGACTTCTCCGGGTCCTGTCTTCTTCCGCCAAGAACGAATCGGCAAAGGCGGCCGCCGCTTCACCATGTTCAAGTTCCGCACCATGTATCGGGATGCGCCTGTTTACAGCAATTCGCCCGGAGCAGGAGACGATCCGAGAGTAACACCGCTGGGCCGTTTCCTGCGGCACACCAGCCTCGATGAGCTTCCCCAATTGATTAACGTGCTGCTGGGACAGATGTCGCTGGTCGGGCCTCGTCCCGAGATGCCGTTCATTGTCGAGCAATACTCCCCAATGCAGCGCCAGCGGCTCGGCGTGAAGCCTGGACTGACGGGCTTGTGGCAGATCAGCCCCGCCCGGGGCTTTCCCATCCACGAAAATCTCGAGTACGACTTGTACTATCTCACGAACAATCCGCAATTTGTCTGGGACATTGCGCTGCAGTTCTCCCGGATTCGACGATTTGAATTGAAACGATCATAAGCGCGCGAGCACAGCATAACACCGGCACTTAAGATCTCCTGAGTGCCGATGCAGGCGGACCTGCCATCAGGTCCGCTTTTTATTTTTATGCACAGCACGCTTTTCTGTGACCTGCATCACTGCTCACTTCATCTGCAGCGTAGAGGATTGCGGCATACGATCGTTGGCTCGAAGTTGCTCTACTCCCGCGCCGCGATGAGCAATGATTAGCGATTCTTCCTGTGGTTGACCCTCGACATTCAAAAGTGCGGTAGCAGTACTGGCCCTCGAGCGTCTCTCCATCTCAATGGGCAGGTGAGTACTTGAGTCAAAACCGAATTCTGGTCGTCGGTATCGATCCTGTAATCCTTTCTGGCATCTGCAACTTCCTTTTGTCGCAAGGTCACATTGTCTCGGAGGCGGCGAACTGCCAGGACGCACAACTGCAGTTCCAAAGGTTTCGGCCGGACGCGGTGATTCTCGACCTGTATCTTCCTAATGGCGATGCTCCGCAATTGCTGCGCCAGGCGAAGAGTATGCAGCCGAGCATTCCGGTTCTGGTCCTTGCCGGACAGGCTGCCGGCTCGACTTTGACCTCGCGTGTCGTCGAGCACGGCGCCGACCAGGTCTTCCTTAAGCCAGTGGAGCTGCCCGAGCTCCATAACGCGCTATTGCGATTGCTGGCCCGGCAGAAGTGCGCCGGGCTGGCCGCCACGCGTGCGCCAAAGTATCAGCGCGAACATTACGATCCATTTATTGGCACCAGCGTTGCGGTGCGGCGCTTGCGTGAAATCGCCAACCGGGTACTGATAACGGAGAGCCCAATCCTTCTGCAAGGTGAAACCGGCTCCGGAAAGGGCGTGCTGGCTAACTGGATTCATCGCAACGGCCCCCGCGCGGAGCATCCCTTTCTGGATTTGAATTGTGCCGGGCTTTCACGCGAGCTGCTGGAGTCGGAGTTGTTCGGCCACGAAAAGGGCGCTTTCACGAGCGCCGTCAGCGCCAAGCAGGGATTGCTGGAAGTCGCCAATCAAGGAACCGTTTTTCTGGACGAGATCGGCGATATCGACCTGCAGGTGCAGCCGAAGCTGCTAAAGGTTTTGGAGGAGCGCACGTTTCGGCGTCTGGGAGATGTTCGCGATCGTGCCGTGGACATTCGCTTGATCTCGGCTACACATCGCGAACTGCTGGAATTGGTGCGCCAGCAAAGATTTCGCAGCGATCTCTATTTCCGGGTCAACATCGTCTACATTCAGGTGCCGCCGTTGCGCGAACGGGTTGAAGACATTTCCCGTCTGGCGCAAACCATGCTTCGAAGTATCGCTCGCAATCGTGGCGCAGAGGAGTTGCTGATTTCCAGTTCTGCCATGAGCGTTCTGCAGCGCTACTCGTGGCCGGGCAATATTCGCGAGCTACGCAATGTGTTGGAGCGCGCCGCGTTACTTGCTGGGAATGGCGCGATCCGCTCCGAGCACGTGCATCTACAAGGCTCGGCTCTGGAGATGCCGCGCCTGGCTGTGGCGGGCGGTACGCTGAAACAAATGGAGTGCGCGTATATCAACCACGTCCTGCATGATGAAGGCGGATCGATCGAGCGCACCGCCCGGCGGCTGGGCATTCCCCGCAGCTCGCTCTACAACAAAATGAAGCGCTTCGAGATTCCGCAAGGCACCGGTCGCGATTGACCTGAGTCGGGCGAGGCAAACTCAAAATAACGCGCGGCCGCGAAGCCAACCTTGGCTTGCATGCATCCGTCTTACTGTATAGTAACTAGCTTATGTGGGCTCTCAACCGACTCGGGGAATTCAACAGGGCTTATCACTCGAACGATGAGTCCTGGAACGCGAACGACGCCGCTGCCAGTTTGCAATTTCCCCAGGGACTGTTGTTTTCCTTCGTGCTGGTCACTCCCTTCTGGACTGCTGTCGGCATTACCCTGCATCTGTTGATGAGGTAGACCGGCTAGCTGCAAATCCTCTCCGCTGCAGTCAAGTATCATGAAATAACTGTTTTCATTTCTTGTCTGGGGTAGTCTCTCGATGTCGGAAGCTTTTATCTGTGATGTGATTCGAACGCCTTTCGGCCGCTATGGCGGGACGCTTTCCGCGGGGCCGGATGTATTGCCGCGTGGAGCCGCCGCCACCGATGATCTATGCCATTGGCGCCTGATTACGAACCGGAGTTTGATTCGCTGCGGGACCTCCTGCTGGAGATCGCTCCCGAGCGGTCGGTCGAGCATCTCCTGCGCAAAGTCGTGCAGAGTCTCGCCCAACGGCCTCATGCCCTGCTGGCGCGCCTCTGGCTGTTGGACAAGGGCGACCTTTGCGCTTCCTGCCCAATGCGGCCCGTTTGTCCCGACCAAACGCGCTGCCTGCATCTTGTGGCCAGCGCCGAGTCGTTGACCGGAGGTCAGAGGGCGGAGGTCAGAGGTCAAAAGTCAGAGGATGGAGATCTGGAACGGCGGTCGCAGACCGCCACTACAAGCATCATGGAGAGGGAACTGCGGCGCATTCCGGTGGGGGTTGGGGCGATTGGGCGCATCGCCGCCACCGGGCAGCCGATCATCAGCAAGAACCCCGCCGGGGAGGTTGACGGATTCGGCGAGGCGGGATGGGCGGCCCGCCAGGGGATTCGCGGTTTTGACGGCCAGCCGATCATTTTTCAGAACGAAATCTCTGGGGGTCATTGCCCAGTTCAACCGCATTCCGACTCCGGCGCAATCGCCCGCCTGGCTGCGCATCTTCGCCGACCATATTGCCGCTGCCATCGTCAATGCGCGGGCCTTTGAGGAAATCGAGCAGCTCAAGGCGCAGCTTGGAATTGGAGAACACCTTTCTGCGGGAGGAAGTGCCAGGAGGCGAAGGCCTTCGGCGACATGATCGGCGAAAGCGCCGCCTGAAGCAGCTGCTGCGCCAGGTGGAAATGGTGGCGCGCACCGATGCGACCGTGCTGATCCTCGGCGAATCCGGCACCGGCAAGGAACTGGTGGCGCGCGAAATTCACAAGCACAGCCGGCGCGGCGAGCGGCCCTTGATCCGCGTCAACTGCGCCTCCATTCCCAGGGAGCTGTACGAGAGCGAATTCTTCGGGCACGTCAAGGGCGCATTCACCGGCGCCTTCAAGGACCGCGCCGGCCGTTTTGAGGCGGCGCACGGCGGCACTCTGTTTCTGGACGAGGTGGGCGAAATTCCGCTGGAATTGCAGAGCAAGTTCCTGCGCGTTTTGCAGGAGAGGCCAATATGAGCGGGTCGGCGAGGAGAGAACCCGAACGGTGGACGTGCGCATCATCGCCGCAACCAACCGCGACCTGCCCAGAGGACGTGGAGGCGGGCCGCTTTCGCCAGGACCTCTACTACCGGCTCAACGTATTTCCCATCGAAGTAGCGCCCTTGCGCGAGCGCAAAGAGGACATTCCGCCTGCTGGCCGCTCATTTCCTGGACAAGGCGATCCGGCAAGCTCAAGCTGCCGCCGGCCCGGCTCACCCAGGCGCATGTCGCCCAGTTGCAGAACTACGACTGGCCCGGCAACGTCCGCGAATTGCAGAACACCATCGAGCGCGCCCTGATCCTGGCGCAAAACGGCGTGCTCTGGTTTGACCTGCCCGACAGTCAGCGCGCCGCGCCGGCCGGCCCGGCGGCGCCGAGGATGGAAGAACGGCCCCGCGCCGGAAATTCTCAGCGACGCCGAATTGCGCCAGCGCGAGCGCGACAACGTGCTCGCCGCCCTGAACAAAACCGGTTGGAAAATCCACGGCCCCGGCGGCACCGCCGAACTGCTCGGCGTCAAACCCACCACGCTGATCTCCCGCCTGAAAAAACTCGGCCTGAAAAAGCCCTCCGCAAACGCAGTCTTCGCGAATGCGTCCAACCCGGTAGGGCGAGACTCCGTCGAGCCGTGACTCGATCCCCCCCCCCCCGAAAAAATCACGGCTGAACGGAGTCTCGCCCTACCGTTGAGGATGGTGGGGTGTATTATATTTCTGACTGGATTTTTCTGACATCTTCATCAGGACGATAAACCGCAGTCCGGTTGCGAGAAGTCGCAATCTGCGAACCTTCGCAAACAACCGCGAAGACCACGGCCTTGCGCATGTCCTTTAACGCCAGCCACTTCCGCATACATGATTTGTTGGCACAAGGATTGATAAATGGTTGTAAGATATGATGCCAGACGACAACAGCTTTTGAGAAAACCGGCAGTGCCTTAATTTGGTGTAGCGTCGAGCCTGTGGCTCGACATCGGCGCACATCCCCCTTCGCCAAGGCTACGGCGGACAAGGCGCCGACACTACAACAATCAAATTAAGGCACTGCCAGAAAACCGATCCGTTATGCTGCGTCCAAATCCCATGGAACCGAATCCGTTCAGCCAGGAATTGCAACAAATGCTCGCCCGGGGGCGTACCGGCGGCGAGGAAGTCACGAATTTTGTCAAAGTCCTGGCCAAATCCCGCGCGGCGGCGATGGCTTACGCGCTGGCCAGCGGATCGCTGGCGGAGGGCCGGCTCACCGAACGGGAGCGCGAACAAATCGCCCTGGCGGTGGCGGAAATCAACGGCTCGGAATACTGTCTCCTGGCCCATTCGCTGGTGCTCGCCAGGGACACCGGTAGGCCGCCTGCTCGGATCCCTCGCCAGCAAGTCTGCCAGCGAACTCGGCGGCGTCGCGATCGCGGCAGCCCTGGACCGCGCGGGGCTGCGCCCGGATCAGGTCCAGTACACGATCATGGGGCAGGTGCTGCAGGCGGGCGCGGGCCAGATCACCGCCCGGCAGGCCGCCGTCGCGGCCTGGCGTACCCACTTACCGTCCCCGCGGTGACGGTGAACAAGGTGTGCCTGTCCGGCCTGGACGCCATCGCGCTCGCCTCGCAGCTGATCAGGCTGGGCGAGTACGACGTCATCGTGGCCGAACTGGAGTCCATGACCCGCGCGCCGCACCTGCTGATCATACTCCTGGGCCGGGACAGCAAGAGACGGTCCGGTCGAGGTGCAGGACTCGGTGGCCCTGGACGGGCTGACCGACGCCTTCGACCACCTGTCTCTTTACGGCGGCCTTGCGCGTCGCTTTGGTGACAACCTTGCGCGCGCCCTTCTTGGCCGGCGACCTTGCGCGTCGCCTTCTTTGCCGCGCCTTTCTTGCGGCTTCGTCCGGCTTGCGGGCGGGTTTCTTTGCAGCAGCTTTCGCCATGTCGATGCATCCTCTCGAAGTCGTCCGCGCTTGTTCGCTTTTGCGGACGATCAACAAAATATAGAAGCTCTGTTGCGCGCCAGAGCAAGCGTCGCAGGCGCGCGACCGACACCGCCGAACGCGTCTCCATCGAATTATGCTGCGCGCAACCATCGTCGAAGAAACCCGCGGAACGTCGATCGCGCGAAAACTTCGCGCGTTGGAGAAGCGCGAGTTATCGCCGCAAAGCGACTTGCGCATTGACATCCGCGCGTGACGCGGAAACAGCCGCTCGACCTTGATTTTCTCTCAGGAATTCTCGCTCGTCGAGCAACAACGCGCGCGCGTTGTTGCTGCGGCGATCGCCCGCGTCCGTCGGGTCAGCGCCGCGAATGACGCGGCGCGGCGCGGCTCGCGGTTCGTCGCGGCGAGTTGCATCGTCG
>CAWFUE010000064.1:0-15230 GCA_963818905.1 uncultured Acidobacteriaceae bacterium | reverse complement strand
CCGGAGGGCGCGCAGGTGGCAGAAGACGCTGGGGAGTCGGCTGGCTCCTTGGGGACATCTACAATTCTCATAGAACACAATTTAGCCACGGATGAACACAGATCAAACCACCATACTTCCTATCTGTGTTTACTGCGTTCGTCTGTGGACAATTCCCAATTATGCCGGCTACGATGCTCATAGAAAAAAAGGACCCCCCGCGAAAGGATTTTCACCGCTGAGGCGCCGGCTGGCGCCATGTGGATATCCGCGTCGCTGAAGGTTCCGAAGTCGACTCCGGCTACGATGCTCATAGAAGTGCAAAGGACAAGCTCCACCATCTCCTACACGTGCTGATGTACGCCCAGCCGAGGTACCGCGTGGCTGCCTCGCGGACCGCCGCCGACACCGGCGCCAGGTTGGCAGCCACGTGGTGCTCGAAGCCGCGCTCGCAGATGTAGCGCAGCAAGCCTTGCAAATTCGGGATCTCCACCACGCCCGCGCCGCCGAAGGTGGTCAGAGGATCGTCGGTGAAGCGGCCTTCGCCGACGTAGCCGTGGATGTCGCCGTGCGCGGTCGTTGGTGGAGAAGCGCGCGAAACTCATGGGGCTGGCTTTCACCAGGCCCACGCACGTGCCGTAGGTGTTCTCGCGGCCCACCGTGCCGGCGATGATCTGCTGGAAATCCATGCGCACTTCCTTGAAGAAATGCTTGGGAAGATTGCTGCAATGGAAGCAGACGGCCTTGTCGGGATCGTCGCCGTAATTGTTGTTCCAATCGAGCAGCGCGCTGGGCGTGCCGGAGGCGAGTTGCAGCGCGTGCATGCCGATCACGCCGCAGATATCCACTTCGCAGGCGCTCGACATGCAGGTTGTCGCTCATCATGCTCATCACGGTGCAGGGCACCACGCCGAAGTACTCTTCGAGCGAGGTCCAGCACTGGACGGCGCTGATGGCGACTTGCGTCTCCGCCATCCAGTCATCGATCACCGCGCCGAGCTTGGCCATCTTCATCAGCGCTTCGAGCGGGCACGCCGCTCGGTGGACACGTAGTTGCGGATGGCGTCCAGCTTGGCGTGCGCCGCGGGATCGTCGTCCTTCATGCGGGCGATGCGGCCGAAGATTTCGGAGAGATCGATGGGCTCGACCGAGATGCCGTTGGCTTCCAGAATCTTCTCGCTGTAGCGGACCGTGTTGAACGCCGCGGGGCGCGCGCCGATGGCGCCGATGCGCAGGCGCCGCAGGCCGCGCACCACGCGGCAGACGGCGGCGAACCAGTCGAGATCCTGCGCGAACGTCTCGGAATCGGGCGCTTCGGTGTGCAGCGTGGTCAGCGAGTACGGGATGCCGTACTGCGTCAGGTTATTGCAGGCCGACATCTTGCCGCAGAAGCTGTCGCGGCGGTCGGCGATGGTCATCCGGCCGGGCGTATCGGGCGTGGCCTGCACCAGCACCGGCACGTGGAGCCCGGCCAGCGCAGGGTATCGGCGATGGCGCGCTCGTCGCCGAAATTCGGCAGCGTGACAATGATGCCATCGATCTCGGCGCGTGCTTGCGGAACAGATCGGCGCACAGGGCGGCTTCGGCGCGCGATTCGACGGCGCCGTGGCGCGCTTCTTCGGGTCCCACCGCGACCGCGTCGTGGCCGGCCTTTTCGAGGGCGGCGATCATTTCCGTTCGCCCGCTTTGCGCCAGGTGGCCGGGGAAGAATCCACGGTTGCCGACGATGATGCCGAATGTCATTTTGCCAGTTGGTCATTCTGCCATTTATTCCCCTCCGGGGTCTGAATTTCGATGATATAAATCACGCCGATCAGGATGCAGAAGGACGCCCCACCAGATGGCGGCGTGAAGTTCGGGAAGCTTTACC
This sequence comes from uncultured Acidobacteriaceae bacterium, assembly GCA_963818905.1. Classification (GTDB taxonomy): domain Bacteria; phylum Acidobacteriota; class Terriglobia; order Terriglobales; family Acidobacteriaceae; genus Bog-257. The sequence goes on along the minus strand of CAWFUE010000064.1, from coordinate 13,381 downwards.
GGCTGCACCGCGGCGGATTGAAGTACTCGTAAAGGCCGGAGCCGAAAATCAGGATTCCATAGGCCAGCAGAAGAAGTCCGATGAAAAACCAGATCGAAAGCATGCCAGGTCGATGCATAGTGGTTTCCTACCAGAAGATGATTTGTAAAGCCACGAAAGACCGCCAGTATCACGCCGGCCCAGAAAATGGGCCGTTGCCACAGGGCAGATGGCCTTCCGACGGGATTTCGGTGCAGCCGTAAACCAGGCCGACAAGTTCCGTTCTCGGTCTTGGGCTCGGTCAACAGGCTCACGATCACCGTGACAGCGATGCAGATGAGGCCCGACCAGAGAGCGCGGAACATGTTCTCGGCCATATCCTTGGCGTACGGCGACAAGGCGACGTAGCGGATCGCGGTGGGGTCGATTTTGACCCAGGCCCACAGGCCGATGGCGGAGAATGTGCCCGCCGTCAGGCCCCAGAAGCCGGCCGGGCCGGTAGCCCGCTTCCACAACATGCCGAGCAGGACCGTACCGAATAGCGGTGCGATGAAGAAACTGAACATGCTGCTCCTCTTCGCTTCCGCCGCCATCGATAATGTAAGGTAATGCCTTTTGAAATTCCGCGCACGTCATGAGTATTCTCTCCCGAGGACATCGGTGGCGGCTCTGTACTGATCGTGTCCGCTCTACCTCATCCTGCACTTCCGCAGGGCAACGCATCACCCTCCTTAGCTAACGTCTTCCAGCAGCTTTCTCGGCCTTGCTCTGCTTGAGAAGATCACGCAGCTTCATTCGCGCCTTGTGAAGCTGCGATTTGCTATTTCCAATAGAACATCCCATCATCTCGGCGATCTCATTGTGTTCGTAGCCCTCGACGTCGTGGAGCACAAAAATAATGCGATATCCCGGAGGCAAACTTTCCACCGCCCGCTCCAGGTTGACACGATCGATCGAGCCGGCCAATACATTATCGCGGGTTCCCACATCTTTCCTCGGGCCGTCTTCCTGCTGCGGTTCCATGGATTCCTCCAAGGAAACCTCCGGCAGACCCTTCTTGCGTAGATGCATAAGCACCACGTTCACCGATAGTCTATGCAACCAGGTGGAGAATGCCGACTCGCCACGGAAGGTCGCTATTTTTCGGTATAGCTGAAGAAACGCTTCCTGTGTCAGATCCTCGGCTTCAGCCGTGTTGCCGGTCATGCGCAAACAGAGCGAGTAGACGCGTCGTTTGTGCAGCCCGTATAACGCCTCAAAGCACTCCGCGTCCCCCTGCTGGGCTCGCGCGATTGCTTCCTGCTCAGATATGCCGCTCGCCAACACTTTTTTCGTCGTCGTCAAATTTTTGCACCAAGGTACTGGGCGATTCGATGCCGGCAGTGCAACTTTCGTTGCTCCAACTGGGCGGCCGCACTTGGCGTAATTGAGCAATGCTCCTATGGCCTAATCCTACTCCATTACGATGCAAGACTGGTCTGCCGAGCCTACCCGGCGGTCGGACAAAAACATGCCAGTTCCGGTATTCCCGGACACGATTTGCAGCTAACTAAGCCATCCCCGGTGGAAGCGAGATTCTACATCGCCCATGGAAATTAACATGAGAAATGCTTGACAACCGATAGGTCCGGTCTAAAATACCGGACAATTGAAATTTGAGCCGTTACTACTTCCGCGATCATGTTTATGAACGTCGGCCGGCCATTAGATACAACTCACAACCATTCTCAGAGCGACATAATGAACAACCAGTGTCGGCACCCCCGGGTCCAGGTTGTTTCGCGAGACGAAGATGCGGAGTACGTCGAGTGCCTCGAATGCCGCGAAATCTTCGAATCAAGCGAATTCCGCGACATGGACATCGAATCCAAGCTCCCTACAGAAGAAGAATAGAGGCTTATGTCGAGGCGCATCGCCGGCGCGGAATATCGCACGAGTGTATCCCCGACATCACCGCAGCTTAGAACTTGCGTCAGCCGACAATTCATCGTGCGCAAATTCTCCCGCGATAAATCGAGGATAGGCGGCTGCTGCGATCATGGCGGCATTGTCGGTTGACAGCTTGCGAGAAGGGAAGTGGACGATCAGGCCTTCCTCGGCGGCTTGCGTCTGAAAAGCGCGGCGCAATTCCGAATTGGCAGCGACCCCTCCGGTCACCAGGAGGGTCGCGACATTATGATCCCGCGCGGCCGACAAGGTCTTATTCACCAGATCGTTGACCATCGCGTGCTGAAACGACGCAACCAGGTTAAGGGTTTCCTGGTCGCAGGCCACGAGCACCTCCTCGGGACCCCGGTTCGCAGCTCCAGCCAGAGCTGTCCGGCGTTGTTCTAAGCGTGTCCGCATCCCGTGCGTCTCGACGTAGCGCAGCACGGCAGTTTTGATTCCACTGTAGGAGAAGTCGACACGCGGAACGCCGTCGGCATAGCGGTTCTGGGGATTTCGATCGCGATGCTTGATCTGCGCGAAGGGAAATTTCACCGCTTTGGGATCGCCATAGTTCGCCAGGAAATCGATGATCGGGCCGCCGGGGTATCCCAGCTCCAACAGCTTCGCAATTTTGTCGAAGGCCTCGCCGGCGGCATCATCACGCGTATGTCCCACATCGTGGTAAGTCCAGGTGCTATCGAGACGTTCGGCAAGGTAAAGATGAGTGTGACCGCCGCTCACCACCAGCGCGAGCACAGGAAATTGGAGGTCACGGTTTCCGTTCTGCCGCTCTTCCAGCAAAACGGCGTGAATATGCCCTTCCAGGTGATTGACGGCAATCAACGGCTTGGGCAGCGCGTAAGCCAGGGCTTTCGCGTAACTCAATCCCACCAGCAACGATCCGGCCAGTCCGGGACCTTGAGTTACGGCCAGAGCGTCAATCGATTGGTACGTATGGCCGGATTCGTCCAGCGCTTTGCGAACAACAGGAACAATAGCCCGAAGATGCTCACGCGAAGCTAATTCCGGCACCACCCCGCCGAAAGGATAATGGGTGGCAATCTGTGAAGAGACGACATTGGAGATAATTTCCTCGCCGGAGCGAACTACGGCGGCAGCGGTTTCGTCGCAGGAGCTCTCGATGCCGAGGATGAAAACATCGCCCATAGCACCATTGTACGAGTACGCGACGCGGTATCATCAGAATCAGAATCGGAGATGCGGGAGCACGCCACCAACATCGTTCGCGAGTTGCGTCAGCGCGGTTTTCAAGCGTACTTCGCCGGAGGCTGCGTCCGCGACACCCTGCTCGGCGTGGCTCCTGCGGATTACGATGTGGCGACGGATGCGACGCCGCAGCAGGTGATGCGCATCTTTCCTGAAACCTACGCGGTGGGAGCGCAATTCGGAGTTGTCCTGATCCCCGCGCCAGAAGATGTACCTCTGCCGCCGACGCCATCGGACCACCCTAATTATGTCGAAGTTGCGACCTTCCGCAATGACGGTACTTACACGGATGGCCGCCATCCTGACCAGGTGAGCTACTCGCATAGTCCGAAGGAGGATGTGCAGCGGCGCGACTTCACCATCAACGGTCTGCTGATGGATCCGTTGGAGGGGAATCGTGTCCTCGATTTCGTCGGCGGGAGAGACGATCTGCGCGCGGCGGTGGTGCGCGCCATCGGCAATCCCGAGCACCGCTTCCAGGAAGACAAGCTTCGCATGCTGCGTGCGATCAGGTTTGCAGCGCGATTTCAATACGTCATCGAGCCGCAGACGTTTGCCGCCATTCGGCGGCTCGCGCCGTTAATTCATCAGGTCAGCCAGGAGCGGGTTCGCGATGAGCTGACCAAAATGCTGACCGAGGGCCATGCCCGAGCTGCATTCGAGCTGCTTGATTCGACCGGGCTATTGCGTGAAGTCTTGCCGGAGGTCGATCGCATGCACGGAGTGGAGCAGCCGCCGCAGTTTCACCCTGAAGGCGATGTCTGGATCCACACCCTTCTTCTGCTGGAGAAGTTGCCGCCGCGGTGTTCGCGTACGCTGGCCTGGGGAACGCTGCTACACGATGTGGGTAAGCCGCCGACATTCCGCGTCGCGCCCGATCGCATCCGCTTCGATGGTCATGTCGAGGTGGGCACGCGAATGGCGCAAGAAATCTGTCACCGCCTCCATTTCTCGAATGAGGACACCAAGCAGATTGCGGCACTGGTGGCGAATCACATGCGCTTCGCAGACACAGAACGGATGAAGGAATCGACTCTGAAGCGCTTTATGCGGCTACCGAAATTCGAGGAGCATCTGGAGCTGCATCGTATCGATTGTTTGAGCAGCCATGGAAATCTCGCGATGTACGATCTTGTGCGCGAGCGCTCGCAGCAGAGCTCGGAAGAGGAGATCCGACCGGAGCCTTTGATCAATGGAAAAGATTTGATTCAACTTGGCTATCAGCCCGGGCCGCGATTCCGCGAGATCCTGTCGGCGGTGGAAGATGCACAGCTGGAAGGATGGCTGCGAAGTAGAGAAGAGGCACTCGAGTTTGTTCGTCGCGAATTCCCGCGTGCAAGCTGAACGCAGTGAGATTTCTTTCACCCGCAGAGTACACAGGGAGCACAGAGAAAGCTAAGTTAAGTTTTTGATTTTCTCTGTGACGCAACGCTTCTGTAGTAGTTGCTGGTCTACAATGAGAGCTTCGCATGCAGCATGCTCGTTTGACCTTAACGAAGCTGTTCAAGGAGGCTCTGCGCCGTCAGGGCGCCGAGGCGCCCTTGCTGGCCTGGCCCCTCGCCTGCGGTAGCAAAACGGCCGAGCGGGCGAAGGCTCTCAGCTTCGCGAATGGCGTGCTGACCATTTCTGTCCCCGACGAGAATTGGCGGCAACAGCTGCAGAGTTTCGCGCCGCAATACCTGGCCGCACTCAACCAGGTCACACCGGAGACGGTGAACAAAATTGATTTTGCGAAGCTGGCTGGATGAAACGCTGATGTGGCAAGGCACTTATGGTTTCCGAAAAAGATGTTTCTTATGTTGCGGAGCTGGCGCACCTCGAGTTAACGGAGGAAGAGCGCCAGCGCATGTTGAAAGACTTAAACTCCATTCTCGAGTACATCGACCGGCTCAACCAGTTAGATACCAGTGATGTGGAACCGATGGCACAAGTTGCCAGCCGCTATGGCGAAGGCGCGGGGAAGGGCTTCGCGTACGCGCTGCGGGATGATGAACCGCTTCCATGTCTGCCGCGCGAAGAGGCGCTGCGCAATGCGCCCGTGTCCGACGGAACCTTCTTTAAAGTGCCTAAAGTTATTGAGCGCTAGATGAACATCGACTTGCTCACAGTGGAGTCTGCCCGCGCCGCTGTACTGGAAAAGCAGACGACCAGCACTGCGCTTGTGGACGCGTTCTACAAGAAAATTGAGGGCGAGGACGGCGCGATAGGCGCTTACCTGACGTTGTCGAAGGAGCGTGCGTATCGACAGGCAACGCGAATAGAAGCGCTTGCCGACAAGGGCAATGATCTTCCCTCGCTAGCGGGCGTACCTATTGCGGTCAAGGACGTCTTCACTACGAAAGATGTTCGCACGACAGCGGGCTCGAAGATTCTCGCGGACTTCGTTGCCCCTTACGACTCTACGATCGTGACGCGGCTGGAGGACGCCGGCGCGATCATCCTGGGCAAGACGAATTGCGATGAGTTCGCCATGGGCTCGTCGAATGAGAACTCCGGGTTCTATCCGGTGCACAATCCACGTGACCATTCACGCGTGCCAGGAGGCTCATCAGGGGGATCGGCGGCAGCGGTTGCGGCCGGGATGGCGGTGGCGTCGGTGGGGTCGGACACGGGCGGCTCGATTCGCCAGCCTGCCGCATTCTGCGGTGTGGTTGGATTGATGCCGACTTACGGCCGCGTCTCACGGTATGGGCTGATCGCCTTTGCTTCGTCGCTCGATCATCCCGGGCCATTCGGCAAAACCGTGATGGACGTTGCTCTCATGCTGCAGGCGATTGCCGGGCGCGATCCGCTCGATTCCACCACCGCAGACGTTCCCGTGCCCAACTATGCGCAGTCCATCGGGCAGCCGATTGCGGGGATGAAGATCGGTGTTCCCCGGGAATATTTTGAGGAGGGAATCGATTTTGAAGTTCGTAGCGCGGTGCAGTCGGGCATTCAGGAACTGAAAAACGCCGGCGCGGGAATCGTCCCGATTTCGCTGCCGCATACAGCTTACGCAATACCGACCTATTATGTAGTGGCGACTGCGGAAGCTTCGTCCAACCTGGCCCGTTATGACGGGGTGCGCTACGGCTTACGCTCAAGCGAGGGGAAGACATTAAGCGAAATGTATCGTCGAACGCGCGACGCCGGTTTCGGGGCCGAGGTCAAGCGCCGCATCATGCTGGGAACCTATGTTCTCAGCGCCGGATACTATGACGCGTATTACCTGAAGGCGCAGCGTGTGCGCAGTCTGCTGGCGCGCGATTTCGACGAAGCATTCGCGAAAGTCGACGTGATTGTCACGCCTACTACGCCGACACCGGCTTTCAAGCTGGGCGAAAAGACTGATGATCCGCTGGCCATGTACCTAGCCGACATCTTCACAGTGACTGCCGACCTGGTTGGCATCCCGGGCATCTCGATTCCTTGCGGAACGAGCAAAGAGGGATTGCCGATTGGAATGCAGATTCTCGGTAAACATTTTGAGGAAGCGACGGTTCTACGGGTGGCGCACGTCGTCGAGCACGCGTTGGCAGGAAGGACTGCGACCCGGTAGCCTGCCGGCAGCTTCCGCCTTCCAGCTAGAATATCCCACATGGAAATTTACTTCTTGCGCCACGCCAGCGCCGGTGAAGCAAAGCTGAATCCTACGAAAGACGACGAACGGCCTCTCGACGAGCTGGGGATCGAGCAGTCTCACAATGTGGGACTGCTCTTAGCAGCGCTAAGAATCAAAGTTGATGCCGTGATCACCAGCCCGCTATTGCGTGCCGCGCAAACGGCTGCCATCGTGGCTGAGGAGATCGGACATGAAGAAAAGGTTGTGAACGACGACGCGCTTGGATCGGGGGCGACTTACGAGGGTTTTCAAGACTTGCTTCGTCGCCAGGGCAGCAAGAAGGCGATTATGGTGGTTGGTCATAACCCGAGCATGACGGAGTTTCTGAACAAGCTGCTCTTCGGGGAGAATGCGCCGGAGGCCATTGAGTTGAAGAAAGCTATGATCGCCAAAGTTGACAAGAGCGGAGCCCGTGCGGTGCTCAAGTGGGCCATGCCGCCGAAAGTCATGCGCGCGCTTCAGCAAGCTTCGGCTAAGAGCTCGCGACCGAAGACAGTCTCGAAGTAAACTTTTTCCTGTTCGACCGCCCAAAGCTCCAGCTCGATTCCCTCCGGCGGGCGCGGATGCAACAGCAAACGCACACGTCCATCCTGATGAACCCGCACCGTCAGCGAACTTATGGCGGCGCGCCGTCCCTGATCAAGCGCCCTCGCCAGGCGTAGTAGAGAGACCGCCTTGGCGACGTGGATTTGATGAACGCCGGGCAGAATGCTCATAACGCGATCGCTCGGCGACGGCAACGACTTCCCCACATAACGAGCGATGGCGGCGATGATCCGGCGCTGCAGCGGTGTATAGCCAAACAGCTCGGAGTTGGAAATCACGTAATAGGTGTGGCGGCGCCGGCCGGAGCGGTTGATGTACGCCCCCACCTCATGTAGCATGGCCGCCGCTTCCAGCCAATCTTCATACTCAGCGGGCAATTGATGCACGGCCTTCAGGCGCTGAAAAAGTTGCGACGCCAGATCACGAATACGTTGGGCAAATTGCAGATCAGCGCCGTAGTGCTTCGCCGCCGCCAGCAGGGCATCGTGACGCTCCGATTCCACGCGCTCGCGCATGGCGGTGCTGGCGTTGTAATCGGCCATCATCTGCGCCAGCAGACCGTCACGCAATCCGAGCGGCAGATAACGAAAGCTGCGCAACTCGCAGAGTTGCATCAGCTCAGCAAAAACCATGGCGCCGGCAATGATGATCTCGGCGCGACGTGGACCGATGCCAGGCAGCGCGCGGCGCTGTGTCAGGCTGCGGCGGCTGAGTTTCTCGAGCTGCGCCGCTACTGCTGACTGCGGTACGGTGTGAGGCACGCTTTCGTCATAGCCGCCGAGTTTGGCAGCGTACAGTCCCGACAGTGCGGCCGGCGTACCGGAAGTTGCAATCGCCATCCGAACCCCGGCGGTGATGATGCGTTTCTGGATGCGCAAGACTTCGCGCTGGATGACACCCCGCATCTGCTCCAGTTCGCTGGGCCACGGGGGGTCATGGTGCAGGAAGGTTTGGGTGAGGCGCACGGCACCGATGGGCAGGCTCACCATTTCTTCGATATGTCCGGAGATGGAAATGGTCAGCTCGCAACTGCCACCGCCCAGGTCGATCAGCAAGGCACGCTTTTTCGCGATGCCGGCAGCGGATACGACTCCCAGATGAATGAGGCGGCCTTCTTCAAGGCCAGAAATGACGTCCACCTTCCATCCAGTTGCCGTGAGCACCCAATCGCGAAAGGCGCGGCTGTTGCGGGCGTCACGTAGAGCACTGGTCGCGACCACGCGAACCCGATCGGCGGCATAAGTCTGCACGGCGCGATGAAACCGGCGCAACACGCGCAGTGTATGGGCCATCGCCTGCGGGTCGAGTATTCCATTGGCGAAGACGTTTTCTCCCAGGCGCGTGACTTCCCGATCCTCGTGTAATTCCTCAAGACGACCGCGCACTACCTTGGCAATCTTCAGCCTCACGGAGTTGGAACCAATGTCGACCGCGGCAAATGTAGGCATAGGAACTAAGCACCCAAAGTATCAGTTACAAAAAGATGGTTTACAAGCGCGACGGGCCGTACGCCAAGTTGAACGGCGGGATTTCAACAGACGTTCACATGGCGTTCACCCGAACGTAATTATCTTGTGATGAGGCGGCGTCAGCGGTGCGGATTCAACTGCTATATTCGTGAGGATGTTGTCCAACGCAGCGAGTAGCGCACCGGCAAGCATGACCGATGAAAGTGGGGATGGTTCATGGCATCGTCTTCGTCATGCGCTTTGGTTCTGGGTAATTCTGGCTGTGGGCGCGATGCTGCGGCTCATCGCAATTGGCCACAAAAGCTTCTGGATTGACGAGATTGCCAGCGTTGCCATCGCCCGCCGCGCCGCGCCAGTGTTCTGGCATTTCCTATGGCACGATGAAGGGAACATGGCGCTTTATTACGTGCTGCTGCGGCCATGGCTGCAGCTGGGATACGGCGAGGGCGTAGTGCGCACGCTTTCGGTGATTCCGGGAGTTCTGTCGATTCCCGTCATGTACTTTCTCGGAACACGGCTCTTCGGACGCGAGATTGGACTTCTGTCGGCGCTGCTGCTGGCGCTGAACACGTGCGCTATCGCGGTATCGCAAGAGGCGCGGGCTTATAGCTTTGTTGTACTGGCGATACTACTGTCGACCTACCTATTCGTTCGGCTGATCGAAAACCCAAGTTATGGCCTGGCTTGCGCCTACGCGATCGTCGCCGGGTTGACATGTTACTTCCATTACTTCGGCGTGCTAGTGCCGGGCGCGCATGCGGTGTCGCTCATCGCTGCGCCGCGAGATCGAATGCGATGGAGACCGCTGATCCTCGCAGCGGCAATCATCGTGGTCATCGCTGCCCCAATTCTCTGGCTGATCCACGCGCAGAACATCGGGCACATCTCGTGGGTACAGCCGCCCTCGTTATTGGAGTTCTACCATCTCGGCGTCTTCCTGGCGGCGGACGGCGGCAAAGCCGTTGGAGCGGTGCTCCTGGCGCTGGACCTCTTGCTTCTCGCATTTTTTGTAGCGAAGTTTCGGGCAATATGGCGCCAGGATCAGAGCGAGCTGGAACGCTGGCGCTACGCTCTGATTGCGAGCTCCTTCGTTTCTCCCGTCGTCCTGACGCTGTTGATTTCCATCGTGCGGCCGGCGTTTTATCACCGATTCCTCATTATCTGCCTGCCGGCATGGTTGCTGATGACTGCAATTGGATTGCAGCAGATTCCCCGCCGCGCCTGGCGTGTCACTGCGCTAGCGGCTGTTTGTGTGTTATCGCTGGCGAGCACGGGCATTATGTACTCGCGTGTAACGGAGGACTGGCGCGGCGCGGTCAACTACCTCATCGCGAATACTCGTGCTGATGATCGCGTGATCTATTACGAGTCGGTTGGGGAATTTGCGGGCGAGAGCTATCGCGATTGGTTGGCGGGAGGAAATGAGTCACGGCCGGCGGCGATTGGGGTAAATCCGCTGAACATCGGATGGATAAGTGAGATTGATCGCGCCCCTCGCGTGTGGCTGGTGCTGTATCGGGCGAACGCCAACGGCCCAGGGGCTGACGTCGTCGAACAACAGTTGGCGAAGGAGTATCAGCGCAGCGAGCAGAAAGATTTTCGTGGAGTGACGATTGTGGAATACGCTCGGCGGCCGTAGCTGCGGCGCGCTTGGTGTGGCGCCAGCTAAAAGCCGGCTCGCATAACAAATAAACGCTTTATCGGCACGACTGAAGTCGTGCGTGAGAATCGTGCCGTCCCTACGGGACTCTGATCATTCTTTACACAGTACCCAGCACTCCGCTTCGCTGCGTCTTGGGCTAACTGCAATTCCACCCTGAGGGGTTTGATTTTCATAGGTCACACTCCACCGCGGACGAATAAAGTTAGTTCTCACGCAAACACTGAAGTCGTGCCCTGATACGAACTTATCGCGGCTTGCGCAGAGTGAACAAGACGAAGGTGTATTCCAATCCGAAGGGCTCCCAGCAAATGGGTTTGTCCTCGCAATCCAGATCGATATCTCCGCTGAGCTCAAATCCAACCGATCGCGCCAGGTCCAGCGCGGTCAGAATTTCCGGCTTGGAGAAGATCTTGATCGGGGTGCCATGGGCGACGTGGCCGCGCGTATCGACGGGTGTCGGGTAATAGTCGGTTGAAGTGATCAGCAGGCCGTTGGGCTTGAGCAAGCGATACATTTCGCGAAAGTAGTCGGCGAGCGGAACGCCGTGCTCGATGACGCTGAGGCAAGTAATTGCGTCGAAGAAGCTGTCCGGGAATGCAGTTCGTGTCAAATCCCCGGAGAGATAACGGATCGGGCCGCGACGGGTGGGATCGGTGAAGCTGAGATTGATGCCGTATAGCTCGCGATATCCATACAGGAACAACGCCGGCAGAACGTTACTGTAGATTTCCGCTCCTGCATCGAGGATGCGGGCTGAGGGAGCAGTGTTGGCGAGGATCGTGGTGACGGCGGCAAGGTGGTCCCAATTTTTTTCGGGACCGCGATGCAAGGGTACATGCAAACAAATTGCATTTGCATGAGCGGCCTGCCACTCGGCTTTGCTCTTCAGCGTTCCGTTCGCAATGTTCGGTCCGGGAACTTGCGATAGACGTGCTGCGCCGAACTTCGCTCTCAAATAAAGGCGGTAAATCGGCTTTGGCCGCAGGACGATCCCCTTGACTCGACGAAAGAATCGGCGTGAAGCAGGGATCGTGGGTGGTGTGGGATTAGCCAAACTAGGAAGATATTCGCCTGCAAGCTTTTTGTGAAGGACCTGGCCGGTTGCCAGATGCCACGAACCGCAAATCCTTCGACTGCCTTCGGTCGCTGAGGCGATCTCACTTCACTCAGGATGACAAGAAGGATTTGTATCTTTGCGCAAAGAGTTATAAGCGCAGGACACTATGTGCCGCCAATGAAGTATTCTGATTTGTGGCTGCTGCTTGGGCTGCACGGATTATCAATGATGATCGCTGCGGCAAGGCCGTGTGGAATAGCGTCATTAGGCGCGGCCTCAATGCCAGCCTGACCCGCAACCGTACTTCCTCCGAGCATCGAAGCATTCATGGCTGAACCGACTCAACCTGCCGAAAGCGAATCCCTGCGTACAGTTCTGGAAGAAGAAAAGCAGGAATTCGCAATGCCTGCATCCCAGGCCTCGAAGCTGGCGTTGGCGGTTCGTGCCTTGCGTCATCGCAACTTCCAGTTGTTCTTCGCGGGCCAACTGATCTCGCTGATCGGTACGTGGATGCAGACGGTCGCGCAGTCTTGGCTGGTTTATCGCATGACGAACTCTGCGTTCCTGTTGGGAGCCGTCGGATTCGCCAGCCAAATTCCGGTATTCATCATGGCGCCGGTGGGCGGTATTGTGGCCGACCGCCATAACCGTCAGCGGGTGGTCATCGGCACGCAGACGTTATCGATGATTTTGGCTGGCATCCTGGCCGCGCTGACGCTCAGTGGCCGGGTGCAGGTGTGGCAAATCATGGTGCTGGCGGCGGCCCTGGGTGTGGTCAACGCGTTCGACATTCCCGCGCGGCAGGCATTCCTGATCGACATGGTCGGCCGCGAAGACCTGATGAATGCGATCGCCCTGAACTCGTCGATGTTCAACGGAGCGCGAATCATCGGTCCGGCGATCGCCGGCATCCTGGTGGCCTCAATCGGAGAAGGCTGGTGCTTTTTTGCCAACGCGGTCAGCTACATTGCGGTGATTGCAGGGTTGCTGCTGATGCGAATCACGCGTCCGGCAAATCTGGCAACGCGAGGATCGCCGCTGGAGAACGTAATCGAAGGCTTCGCTTACGCGCGAGATACTGGCCCCGTTCGCGCCATCCTGCTCATGCTGGGTCTGGTGAGTTTTGTCGGCATGCCGTACGCCGTGCTAATGCCAATCTTCGCTGATCAAATTCTCCACGGCGGCGCCAGAGGACTCGGCATTCTGATGGGCGCAACCGGCATTGGCGCGCTGCTGGGAGCAGCCAGCCTGGCCGCGCGAGTGGGCGTTCGCGGTCTGGGAAGGCTGATTGCGATATGCGCCTTCGGCTTCGGCGTCAGCCTCATTCTATTTTCATCATCGAAAATTTTCTGGCTGTCGACGGTGTTGTTGCTACCGGTCGGCTTTTTCATGATGGTGCAGATGGCTTCGTCGAACACGCTGATCCAGGCCATGGTCCCGGACCAGCTTCGCGGAAGAGTCATGTCGGTGTACTCAATGATGTTCATGGGCATGGCACCCTTCGGCGCGCTCTCAGCGGGCGCAGTGGCACATCATGTGGGTGCGCCCTGGACGGTCGCTCTTGGAGGAATAGCGTGCATGGCGGGAGCAGTTCTCTTCTGGACGCACCTGCCTTCCATTCGAAGCGAGGCGCGGGAATTGATTCTGGCCCAGGGAATGACTGCCGGGTCACCAGCGGAGGAGATGGACGAGCCGGGACTGTCGTAGAATGCGATGCAGATTTCCTGGATGCCACGGTGCAGAGTGCCACCAGGCAATCGTCTAACTCTCACGTTGTGGTATATGGCTGACTGTGGGACCTTTAGCAGCTAAGCTCAATGCCTACAATGTAAGAGTTACCTGCGATTGTGCAATTCACTGCCTATTGCGTTCCTGCCGGCGGCCTGTGAACTGTGCTACCGCTGGCG
>CAWFUE010000063.1:0-67388 GCA_963818905.1 uncultured Acidobacteriaceae bacterium | reverse complement strand
CCATAAACAACTCGGGCACATGTCCGCTTTTGATCGCTGCCATAATTGGATCCCCGGATTTCCTGGCTCCAGGCGTTCTTTCGTACCCAATCAAGATCGGCGCCGGAGATTCGATCGACTTGGCGGTGCGCTTTCAACCTTCGAGCTTCGGCGCGAAGGCGGGTATTATCACAATCTTCAGTAACGACCCGGCAGGCCCGCACGCGGTATCGGTTTCCGGAACGGCTCCGGCGCCTAAAGCGAACCTGATCATCGCGAATACCGGGAACTTCGGAAAAGTTTGTGTTGGCTCTTTCGCCGACGAGCCGCTGGTCGTCACGAACAGTGGCAAATGCACGCTCACCATCACCGGGATCACGTCCAGTTCTGGAGAGTTTCTGGTGCCGGAAGTGATCTCCTACCCGATCACGATCGGCGCGGGCGACGCCCTGCCGCTGCCGATTCGATTTCAGCCCACGAGCTTCGGACCGAAGTCCGCGACCATTACGCTTAGCAGCGACGATCCAGCTAGTCCGCTGAGCATACAGCTTTCCGGCATTGCGCCACCTGGCAAGCTCACGATCGCTGGCTCGACGACCTTCGGCGGGGTGAACGCATGCTGCTGTGCGGACCGCACACTCTCCGTCTGCAACACTGGGGATTGCGCCCTGAACGTGACCAGCGTCCACTTCAAGCGCAGGAGCCCCCACTGGAAGCTACTGCACAATCCCTTCCCTGAGAAGTTGCGCCCCGGTTCTTGCCTGCCGGTCGTGATCCAGTACCACGCCACCGAGCGGTGCGCCCGCATTTGCGAACTCATCATCGAGAGCGACGATCCCGTCACGCCGGTGAAATGCATCGAGATGCAGGCGTATACGGTCTGGGACTGCGGTTGTCACGGGGAATGCGAAGATTGCCGCAAGGGCTGCTGCGAGAAGCACCACCGGGAGCATTCCTGCCGGCAAGGCTATCCCTGCTGCTGTGAAGACGACGAGATGGAAAAGGAGGGAAGGTGATCCGTTTTCTTTAGGAACGAAACTTCGTTCGCTGCGTGCAGAGAAATTCGTCCGGTGGAAATATGGAAATCGATCAAGCTGATGTCCACATTCCCCCCGCCACGACGACTACGACGAGATGAACTAATCTCGCCAAAACCCGCCTGCTATGGGATACACATTCTGAGGGCAAGGTCAAACCCGTACCCCGGAAGAGTTTCTGGAGAGTGGCCCGTCATCCTCCCGCAATCGACGCAAAACGTCAGGGGCGGAGACCGCTTGGTTCCACTTGCAAACCACGAGCCTCGAGAGAATGATGATTTCATTGCCAATGCAAGTTGATCGAACCCTACTGCCGCTGCCTGAGGAGGTCGTCGATCACTACTTGACGATTTTGGGAGTCGTGCGAAGAGAACCCAGCCTGGAGGCCCTGCGTGACCTTGTGGCAGCGCACCTAACCCGCATTCCGTTCGAGAATATTTCCAAGCTTTATTACCGCAAGCGTTTGGGATTGATGAACCTGCCGCCAATCCAGCTTTATATGGATGGAATCGATAAATACCATTTTGGTGGCACCTGCTATTCCAACAACTACTATTTCTACCTGTTACTTCGGAACCTGGGATACGAAGCGAAGTTATGCGCTGCAGACATGAAGACTCCGCAAGTTCACGCCCTGAACATGATCGCGGTCGAGGGGCGCGAATACCTGGCAGACACGGGTTACGCCGCACCCCTGCTGGAACCAATTCCTCGTGACCTAGCGGCAAACTATGAAATCACATTGGGCCGCGATCGTTATGTGCTAAAGCCACAAGACGCAAACGGCTGTTCGGGCCTTGAACTATATCGGGATGGAGTCTTGCGCCACGGCTATCTAGCGAAGCCGACGCCCAGGAAAATCGAGGACTTTAGTGAGGTGATCGGTGCTTCCTTTTCTGCCGATGCAACGTTCCTGAATTCGGTTTTGCTGGTGCGATTCTATCCGGGCCGTTCCGTCCTCATCCACAATTTGGCGCTGGTCGAATCGGAGGGAAACAATTCGGCGCTGAGTGCGTTGGCAGATCGTGAGGAGTTGATTACCGCCATTGAACAGCGCTTCGGCATGCCGCGGGAGATAGTCTGCGATGCTGTGGGCCAACTCGGCAATCTTCAGGATGCCTGGAGTTAGCAATGGCGCGATCTGAAATACTCATCCCACCCTTATGATGGGATTCCAATCTCAGATGTTTCTGGACTCGCGTTTGACCCCCGCGCCGCAGGGTCTGGTCCAGCGCGACTCTTAGAGTGGTTGTGCGGCAACGCGTTAGGAGCGGGTGGTCGGCCAATCTGACCTTGGGATTACTTCCCGTTTGCTCGTGATGCAGGCGTAGCATGCCCATGTGAGTAAAGTGCTTGCGGCCGTGCATAGGGAGCAAAGAGAGAGCGCGGGACGGTTGTGCACTGATGTTGTTTCCCTATAGCAGCCCCAGATGATCCGGGTACTTGGCCTGCAACGCGCTGATCAGAAGTTCGAACTCCGGAAGACTTCGCAAACTCGCAAGGCTGGGATCTTTCAGGAAGTAAGGCCAGCAGGCAAATCCGGTGCTGACGCTTCGCTCCAGCCACTCAAAGGCAGTTTCGCGCCTTCCGGTCAGGGCCAGCGTGCCGGCGATCTGATAATACGTATGATGCGCATGCCCGAAGGATTTTGGACTCGAACAGGCCCTAGTCACACACTCGATTGCCGCGTCATGATTCCCCATCAAGGCGTACAGCAGACCTTGTAGGCTGACGATGAGAGGTTCGTTCGGCACAAGCCGCAGCGCTTCCTCCATCAGGCGGTTCGCCTCTTTCCAATCCCCAGTCATCATTGCTGGAAGCGGAGCAAAATAGAGGGCGTACTTGTTGCCGGGACTCTCCGCCCGCCAGATCTGAATCTGCTGGCGCGCCAGGTCGTATTCCTGGCTCCAAACATAAACCTGCACGATGCTCGGGCTGACCGCCTTCCGGGGTTGAAAAGGCCGCCCTCTTTCAAACATCGCACGCGAGTGATCAAGCAGCCCGATATGCGCCAGGATGCTGCCCAAGCGGTTGTAGGCATGAGGCAGGTTGTTCTGGAGGAGCAGAGCGCGCTTGAGATCGGCAATCGCCTCCAGATGCTGAAAATTCTTCGACGGTCCCCAGAGCAGAAAAGCGCGGGCGACGTGTCCTTCGGGAAGTTTCGCGTCAATCTCGAGCGCTCGCCGGCAATGGAACTCAGCCTTCTCCAGCCACACACTGGCTGGGTCGAATTCGAAATGGCGGGTGGTGCATGCAAACGAGAGGGTCGCGTGAGCCAGGGCAAACGTGGGATCGCGAGTTACGGCATTGGTGAGATGATGGCTCGCTTGATCCATCATGGACGCATCGCCGGAGGCCGTGATCCGATAGCCGCGCATGAATTCCGCGTAGGCCATCGGATCCCTGCTATAGCGTGGGCACTGCTCGGACGTCGCCGGACTGTACGGCCGGTTCAACGCGCCGGTGATTTGCTTCGCAATATCGGCTTCGAGACTTGCAAGTCGATCGATGTCGATGTCGCACTTCTTCGTAAAGCAGGGACGTTGCAGGTAAGTGTCAAACATCTCCAGCGAGAGACGCCACTGCCGTTTTGACATCTGAATGGCGCCGTGGACGACAAATCGGACTCCCAGGCGAGAAGCGATCTCCGAAGGCGTCACTTCAAGAGGCAGGTTCAAGACTGCCGAAGTGGGCAGCACGTCGACGCCTGAGAGATTGCCGAGGCGCGAGACGAGTGCGTCCGCAAACCCCAGACACAAGCCTTGATCGTCCGTCGCTTTCTCCAGCAACAACAGCGGCAGTATAGCGATGGAAGGCCGCTCACCTGAGTCGATCCCATGCTTCCGGACGTCGGTGCGGCCAGAGTTTCGTCCAGGATCGGAGAGCGGATATTTCGCATCGATCACGCGAACCGGACCGACGAACCGATATCCCTTTCCCACCACCGTCTCAAGAAATCTGGAACGGTCGGCGTTGTCACCCAGCGCGGTGCGAAGCTTCCGCACAATGTTGTTGACGTTTTTTTCGGTATCGATAAATAGATCGGAGCGCCACAGGCGTTTCACGATCTCCTCGCGCGATACCATCTGCCCACGGCGTTCAAGCAGAAAGATCAGCAGCTCCATGGGCTTCTTCTCGATCCTGATCCGGCGTCCGGATCGCCGCAGCTCGTAGCGTCCTAAGTCGACTTCGACGTCGCCGGCACTCTGCCTTGAATGTCCCATGGGGAGCCTGGGCCAGTATTATCCACTACAGATCAATAACTTGCGAAGATATAAAGAAAATATCCAAAAGCTATATCGGCTGCATTGTAAAGCGCTCCATCTCACGAGATCATGCCCATCAAGAACTCGGAGGAGACTTCGCATGAAAAGAAAGCTGTTCGTCGCCCTGGTGGTGGTTGGGACGCTGTGCACTGCGGGCCGCCTGGTCACGATTGCTGCACATCCCGGCGCTCATGACAAAAATGCATTCACCCCTGAAACAATTCCGTGGGGTCCACCACCGCCTTTCGTCGCTCCGGGCGCGCAACTCGCCGTACTCGAAGGCAACCCAGCTGCTTCCACTGGTGACTACACCGTGCGCCTGAAAATGCCCGACGGTTATCGGATTGCACCCCACTGGCATCCCCAGCGCGAAAACGTCACGGTCATCTCAGGGACGTTCAAGGTCGGTATGGGAGACACATTCGACCAGGACAAGATGGGATCATTCCCGGCCGGCAGCTTCGCCTACCTCGACCCCGACATGCATCACTACGCGATGGCTTCCGGCGAAGTCATCGTGCAGGTCCACGGCAGCGCGCCCTTGCAGTTTAACTATCTCAATCCCGCAGATGACCCGAGCAAAAAGTAAATCCTTGGCTCTTTAAGCCAATTGGGAGGAACCCATGGCTGTGGTACGAAAGAGCTGGAACAGTTCGTAGGACAGTTTGTCACCCATCATGGGGTTCGCCCGGTAAGGTCGTGATCGGAGACCGTCTTGGACTTTACAAGCCATCGCGGCCGGACTATTCCGAGCCGGAAGTCTCGTTGGAGGAAGTTTCACTTGGACGTGTTGTCGGCGACCCGTACAAGTTGAACCCAAACGGCCCTCTTGGGAAGTTAGTCCTCTCACCGACCTTTGCGACCCTTGTTGTCAAGCGCGGCTTGCGCGGTCATCGTGACTGCTTCGAGCCCGCGTTGAAAGACTCTGGGGTCGTCGATTATTCGTGGCATTGCAACCGGCATACCTTTGCGTCTAGACTCGTGATGGCCGGAGTTGATCTCCGCACGGTTGGCGAGCTTCTCGGTCATCGGACCCCTGGCATGACGTGGCGATACTCGCATCTGGTGCCAGCTCACCAGCAGCGAGCGGTTGATCTATTGGTCGCGGTGGCGAAACCGAGCAAGAGAAGGGGTGCGAGTGCCACCAGAAGTGCCACCGGGAGGTTACGAGCTGTAGCAGGCCGACAAGGAAGCAGGAACTAAGCTCTAGTACATCTTGCACTTACAGCAACGTGCGAAAGTGGCGGAATTGGCAGACGCACCAGACTTAGGATCTGGCGGGTAAAACCGTGGGGGTTCGAGTCCCCCCTTTCGCACCAACAACTTACGGCGGTGCAGGATTCAGCGGTTTTTCCGCTGTGCCCAATTTTGTGCCCGTAGCGAATTTCCTGCCCTGAGCACTGTTCACAGATTTCCGCTCCGACCGGAATCGGCAATGCGCGCAGCTCGTTTTCGCCGCGGTCTACGCTCTAGCGCAAACATCCCAGCCGCCAAGGCGACCCGGAGCTCGTGTTCAGCCCCTTGCCTGGCGCTGTTACGAACATCTTTGAGTTAGGTCAATGAACCCGCCGGACTGATATTACTCAGCCAGCTATGGCGGGAGACGACGCTCGCCGGCGGGAGTCTCCAGTTGCTCGTATTCCGCTTCGCCGAGGCCGTGCTTTTGACTACTCGGCTAAACTGGCGCGAAAGTGCCTACCCCAAAGCGACCGCTGTGCAGTTGACTGGGCGCTCTAGAATTGATAACGTTCCACACTCTATTTTCGCCATGCCTTGGCGCGCGGACGGCCGGAGGCGAACGTCGCGATTTAGTATCACTTTGGGCTACAGGCGGACCAGAGCGGTCTCTGTGATCCATCGAGGGGATTTCAATGGGCGCAGCCGCACCAGAGATCGCGGTTTCCTCGAGGCTGTCTCGCTCAGGGGCGGTTGCTTGGCAATTGCTTATAGTAGGAGCGGCCTTTTGGATTCTGGCTACGTGCTTGCAATGGCGAGCGGGCGCTTTTTCCGCTGAGTTCGGCAGTCATCCTGACGAAGCCGCGCACTACATCACAGGCCTGATGATTCACGACTATGTGGTGTCAGGCAAGTTGGCGTCACCCGTTCCCTACGTCGAACAGTATTATTCGCATTATCCCAAAGTTGCGATGGGCGCCTGGCCACCTTTGTTTCACGTCACTGAGGCGCTCTGGACTTTGCTGTTTACCCCTGCCAAAGCTTCCGTCCTACTTCTTCAAGCTCTGTTGACGGCAATATTAGCTACCTCCCTCTACTGGCTTCTACGACGTCAATATACCTTCACAGCAGCATTAGCTGGCGGAGCCTTATATGTCTTTTTGCCAATGGTGCAGCGCTCTACGCAGGCAGTGATGGCCGATGGGCTGGTTGCATTGCTCGTGTTCTGGGCGATGGTCTTCTTCATCGAGTATTTAAAAAGTGGGAGCACGCGTGACGGTGTCTGGTTCGGAGTGTTCTCCGCCCTCAGCATGGCAACCAAGGTCAATGGACTGGCGCTGCTGCTTCTCCCCGCAATCGCATTGCTCCTTACGCGACGCTGGTATCTGATTCGGCGGCCCGCGATGTACCTTGCGGCTTCGATCATTCTGCTGTTCGGAATTCCCTGGCAGATCATCGCCTATTCATTTATCAGACACATGGGAGTACCACACGTTACGCTGGGCGGGAAATTGCTTCTAGCGGTGTTCTTCGGACGCGCGCTGCTGACGATTTTCGGATGGGGGTTCGCACCCTTTCTTATATTGGGCATCCTCCTGTTCATCGTTCGTTTGTGCCGCACCGGTCAGTCTGATATGACCCTTGCGGGAGCACTAGCTGTATTGCTCAGCATGTGGATACTAAACTCCGCTGCCGGAGTTGCTGATGGCCGCTACATGCTTAGCGCAGTTCCCGCCGCGATTCTCTTTACATTCAGCGGCTTCGATTGGTTGATCCATTACATATCGCCTGCTGACATGGTTCCAACGGCAGCGGCAGTTCTAGGCAGTGCGGCAGCAATTGTTTTCCTTGCTCAGTTCTGGGCGATGCCAAGGAAGCCATATTGGGGGTTTGGCGAGGCCGCACGGTTTCTGCTCTCAAGTCCACAGTTTTCTAACTCCAACTTCCTGGTTGTCTCGAACGCCTGCGGCGAGGGGGCGTTTGTCAGCGAGGTGGCAATGCATGACCACCGCCCCGAGCATGCCGTATTTCGGGCTTCCAAGGTACTAAGTTCCAGCACATGGTTTGGCACGAACTATCGGCTTCTATATCCAAGCAGTAGTAGTCTCCAAGAATTTCTTGATCGCGCTCCATTATCCGCTGTCGTGCTGGATCTCGGCCCCAGGGGTTCGGGCTGCATGACATCCGAAGAAGAGGTCGAGCTGTCTCGGCGGGTCGAGTCAGCGCTCAGCTCGGATCCGAACTGGAAATTACGTGGCAACTTTCCGCAAAAACCCGGGAATAGCGGGTCGCTGGTTCTCTACTCGCGCATAGGAGATCAGCCCGCTGGAAACGTAAGCATCGATCTAAGACACACTTTGGGAAAAAGCATCGCGTACAGCAATGTTGATCGCCAAGGCGAACACTAGGCTGCCGACTTATGCGTAATGATTAGTGGCTTTGGACAGTGACGGCAGTTAAGCTCGCCCTGTATTTACTTGGACCTTCGTTATTCAGCACTGTGCGGATCCAATCCACTCTGCTGATAGCCTGAGAACGTTGAAAGAACCTGGCCGAGGAGATGGCGAAGAATATTTTTAGATCGGGAGCGGTAAGGTGGAACCGCCGGGACGTGGAGCCCGCCGCACTGTCGGAATCGGTGGGCAGCGTCTCAGGACCTATCCTGTCGCCTGGCACGAATCGTGGCAGCGGATTGGCCAACTGGTACGCCAGTTGGACACCTTGGATTCGTGTCATGCGTCCAGAACACTGGGTTAAGAACCTGCTGGTGTTCGTACCGGCGCTGCTGAATCACCGTCTGGACGCGCAGACTTTCAATGTCCTGTTTGTCACTTTTGTTGCCTTCTCGTGCATCTCCTCCGCCTGTTATATCAATAACGATCTGTTCGATTTGGCAGCCGATCGAACCCATCCCCGTAAATGCACTCGACCACTCGCCAGTCGAGAGCTGGCTGCTCACCAGGCAATTATCTTCTCCGCAGGTCTCGCTCTCCTCAGCATGCTGTTAGGAAGTATCATTGGCGCTAAGCTCGTTACGTGGCTGGTTACCTATGCGGTCTTAGGCTCCGCTTATAGTTATTTCCTGAAAGGTAAACGGATAATTGATGTCATAGTACTGGCAACCTTGTATACCTTGCGCCTCTATGCGGGCGGCGTCGTTACTGGCACTCACGTATCTGCATGGCTTTTTCTGTTCTCCACGTTTCTTTTCTTGAGTCTGGCCTTCGTCAAACGCTTTTCTGAAGTGCAAAGACTATCACGTGAGGGTAAGCTCATCGTCCTTGGTCGAAACTACCGCTCACGGGATCTATCAATGATCGGCCAGTCTGGGATCGCTTGTGCTGCGTTGGCTGGACTCGTCCTTGTCTTATTCGTCAATGATAATGACCTGCACAACTTATATCCGCAACATCGACTGCTATGGGCATTGTGCCCTTTAATCGGATACTGGATTTGCCGGGTATGGACGACTGCCTATCGCGGACTTATGAAGGAAGACCCCATTGTATGGGCGTTTCAGGACCGAGTAACCTATATCGTAGGAATTATGATCGTCATTACAACAATGCTGGCCTCCGCTGGGCATGCTCACTGAAGTACACAATTGGTCCCGCTTTCCAAGTTCACACTCCGTCCTAATACCCGTGGACTCGCTCGAACAGCAGATTCCATTCGATAAATTCGACGGTTCGTTTCTGCCGTATGGTATGGGACGAAGTCTAGGCGACTGCTGTTTAAACGATGGAAATGCATTGCTGATGACCAGGGGGCTCAAACGAATCCTGGGGTTTGACGTCGCGAATGGTCGACTTACTGTGGAAGCGGGCTGCAGTTTTGATGAGATTCTAAAGGTCATAGTGCCTCAAGGCTGGTTTCTTCCGGTCACTCCAGGAACGCGATTTGTGAGTGTAGGCGGCGCAATCGCAAATGATGTCCACGGAAAAAATCATCATTGGGTGGGTACCTTCGGACGACACATTACTAGATTGTGCCTGCGCAGAAGCGACGGCCAAAGGCTAATCTGCTCGGAAGGCGAGAACGGCGACTGGTTTCGTGCCACCGTGGCGGGATTGGGCCTCACTGGGCTCATCGAGTGGGCGGAGCTGCAGTTGAAGCCTATTATGAACTCGTTGATTGACGCCGAGACGATTCGGTACGGCGATCTGGCCGAATTTTATGCTCTAAGTGAAGAGTCGAGCACGGGTTACGAATATGTTGTCGCATGGCTCGACACAGGTCATCGAGACTTAGGGAGAGGACTGTTCATTAGAGGAAATCACAATCAGGACCCTGAACGAAAGACGCGGCAGGCTCCCACGGGACCGTTTGTTACCGTTCCATTTGTTACCCCCATAAGCGTCCTGAATCGCTATACGCTCAAGATATTCAACAGCCTGTTTTATTATTGCAGGGGAGATAGTCACTCCGAGGTAACCCCGCTCGCAACTTTCTTTTATCCGCTCGACTCTATTGGGGCGTACCACCGAATATACGGCCGTCAAGGCATGGTCCAATGGCAGGGACTTGTACCATCGCGGGAGGCAGTGCGAGAAATATTGTCTTTCGTCCCCCAGATTGGTGGTTCATTTCTAACTGTGATGAAGGTAATGGGGGATCATAGGCGTTCCGGCTTGCTATCGTTCTCGGGTAGCGGAGTTACAATTTCGCTGGATTTCCCCTATAGCCAGTCGGTAATCGACAAGCTGCCCCGACTTGACCAGATTGTATTGGAAGCGGCAGGCCGATTATATCCTGCCAAAGACGCAAGGATGTCCGCACGATACTTTCAAGGGTACTATCCGCAGTGGGAGGAAGTGCTGCCCTTCATCGACAGGAGATTCAGTTCATCCTTCTGGCGCAGAGTTACGGCCCGGAGTCTCTCCTAGAGCGGATCTAGCGAGCGAATACAACGAAATAGTGCAGGCCTTTGCCGAGTAGTTGATTCAGCAATATAGGATAGATATCAACCGAGGTACGCTCTTCCAACACTTTCGAAGCGACCTTTCCGATAAGATGGTGCCATTGTTCGAGATTGTTGTATCGATACGTACAAGGCACGTTGTATCCCGCATTGGCGGCCCAGTCTAAAAGACTAATCCTTTGCTGAGCAATCAGTCCATTGCGAAGGTGGTCTTTGATAATCACGATGTTGCGGGAAACGCGGACCGACTCCCTGAGAAGCTTTTCCGGCTCATGATCATGATGAAGGACATCCGCTAGAATTACCGCATCAAATGTCTTGTCGGCCCATGGCATTTCAGTGCCCGAGTAGCCCGTGATTTGAATTAGCTCACCACCGCGCCTCATTCGCTCCAAGCCTTCGACACTAATCGCGCTATTACAAGCCTTCATTAGAGCACTGCCAAGCTGTCCACTGCCGCATCCGACATCTAGGACCCTGAAGCCAGGCTTGAGGTGGGGAGCGATGAAGCCAACAAGAGCTTTCAGCCGGTAATCATAGACAGGCTTGTGTGCTGCCCTCAATATAGTTTGCAGCATGCGCCAATTATAGACATCTACCGCAAGCCGGGATTTCCATTCTGTCTCAGCGGCTATCAATTGTGCTCCGTCTTCTGCGGGAAGAATATACCGATCTGAGTACATCCACTAGAACCAAGCCACGGCTTCGACAGCGAGTCGACCTCGCTTAGGCATTACGGCGCGAAGTAGCCGGAGATGTCGAGAATCAGTTGCGTCAATCCGGCAGCATAGGCGTCGATGGAACCATCGCTGCTCGGCACGATTGCCATGTTGGAGGTAATGAAGCCGTCATAGGCATTTAGCGTCGAGACGAGAGGCTGTCCCGAGCCGTGCGGCCAAAGAGTTAAGAATGGCATGACGCCGCTCGGAACCACAGTCGCATTGAAGACGAATGCCTGCGAACTGCTGGGCGGCGCGCAGGGACTGCCGACCACGTTGATCCCATTCGGCGCGTTGTACACACCTTGAAACGGCTGACCACCGTTGACTGTGCGCGTGTCCAAGACGCGGCATGGCGTGACCGGGTAAAGTGACAAGCCGCCCGTCCCTGCCGGCGCGAAGTAGCCGTTGATGTCAACCAGCAGATCGGTGTTGTTGTCGTGAGGATAGAAGGCGGTTGCGTTCTCGTTGCCTGCAGGAACAATTGCCGCGTTGGCGACGACCGTCCCGGTGTAGTCGTTCAGCGTCGAAACGTAGGGCTGGTTCTCGCCCTTGGGCCAAACGGTGAGGTAATCCAATCCTCCGGCAGTCGGAAGCACGGTGACGTTGAGCGAATACGCCGTCGCAGTGGTGGGAACGCCGCAATTTCCTGGAATGACGTAGTCGCGCTCCAGTCCCGCCCGCAGCGTGCCGCCGTCCTGATTTTGGCGCGTGTCGACGATGCGGCAGGGCGGCAGTGTGTAGAACTGATATGTGCCAGAGCCGGGCGGAGCGAAGTAGCCGTCGATATCTAGGATGACATCCGTGGTGTCGGTAGCATACACGCTGACGGCACCGTTACCTCCAGCCGGGACAATCGCGGCATTGGCTTTTGTGCGGCCATCGGGCGAGTTCATGGTCGAAACGTAAGGCTGATTTTGTCCCGTCGGCCAGATCGTCAGATAACCGAGCGGCTGATGTGGCGCTACCGTGACATTCAAAGAATACGCGGCCGCAGTGGCAGGAACATTGCACGTCCCCTGCGGAATCGGAAAAATCCGATAGGTGCCAGATCCGATTGGTGGGCCACCGAACGTACCGTTTGGGTTGCGCGTGTCTACCACGCGGCAGGGGGTAACCGGAATGAGTTGAAATGGGATGGGAGTGGGTCCGGAAAGACTGAAGACCGTGCCACAGCCGCCGGCGCCGCCAAACCCACAGCTGCCGGTGTAAATGCCTCCCCCACGCGTTGTGCCATAGACGTTCCCGTTCGTGGCTTGCACCAAGCCTACGGGATTCTCGCCATCAGCACAGTTCGGCTGAGAGCAGAAGCTGTACAAGACGGTGAAGATGCCGCTGGGAGTGATTCTGAAGATCGTGCCGCCGTCATAGACTCCGCCATACTGCGTTGCTCCGTAAAAACTGCCATCGGTAACTTGCAATAGCCCCGCCGGGGCGCCATATCCATCGTCGCAATGCAGTTGGGAGCAAAAGCTATACAGAACGGTCAGGGCGCCGCTCGGCGTGATCTTGAACACGGTACCAGCGGTAGTGGGCCCCCCGAATTGGGTTGTGCCGTAGAAGTTGCCGTCGGTGCCCTGCACCAGAGGCGAGGAAGGTGTGAAGCCGTCGGTGCAAAAGGACTGCGAGCAAAAGTTGTAAAGCGTGGTGAGCGTCCCGCTTGGCGTCAGTCTGAAGATCGTGCCGCAATCGCCTGGGCAGGGAGAATTGGCGCCGCCTCCTCCGGTCCCACCAAAGTAGGTTGTCCCGTAGAAGTTTCCGTCGCTGCCCTGGACCACTCCAGCGAAAGGCCAATAACCGTCAGCGCAGCCTAGTCGCTGACAAAAGTTGTAGAGTGTGGTAAGTGCGCCACTGGAAGTCATCTTGAAAAGGGTGCCGCACCCCTCGCCTAAAGCCGCAGGAAGCGCCGGTGCCGCCGTACGATGTCACGCCGTAGAAGTTCCCATCAGAGGCCTGGATTAGTCCCACGGGACCCTGACCGTCGGTATCGTCGAAGCTGTGTAGTGTGGTCAGGGTACCCGTTGATGTGATTTTGAAGACCGTGCCACAGCCAGACCCCACGGAGCAGTTACTCCCGCCCGCTCCCGTTACTCCGTAAAGGGCTCCGTCAGTTGCTTGCACTAGCGCACCCGGGGCGAAGCCGTCAGGGCAGTTCGGTTGAAGACAAAAGCTGTAGAGTGTAGTGAGCGTGCCGGTGAGGCTGATTCTGTAGACGGTGCCACAGCCATAGTTAGGGTAGGACAGGCAATTTTGGCCAGCCCCTCCGCCTCCCCCGGCGGTTGTCCCATAGAAATTTCCGTCGTGGCCCTGGACCACCCCCGCCCCGGGGTTGGCGCCATCGGGACAGTTCGTTTGAAGGCAAAAGCTATAAAGTGAGGTGAACGTTTGCGCGTGCGAGGCAACCGCTGTCATGATGCAAAACACAAAGCTGATGCAGAGTATCTTCGGCAAGCTGAGACTCATGGCTCTTCTCCAGGAACAGCCTTCCGCTCTAGTCGCTGCGATGGCCCGCGCAAACTATCTTGTGCTGAATAGACGAATCCGCGTTGCTGGAGCAGGCAACGCCGTCGGCGCCGGTTGATGCTTTGGGCGGCAACGCAATGTTAGGAGCCGTTTGAGCTGGTTTCAATCTTTTCAACGTTGCCTGGGAAGTTTCCGTCCCGGAACGGGAAGGCACAGAATGGCCCCGTTGTAATCTCGACCTGATTGTGGCGCAGTTCGCTTGGCGTAGTCAGGGCAGGCCCGGGGTTACTGGGTCGCCCTTCAAAGTGTGACCTAGTGTGACTGTGGATCTGCGCCCATTTAAACGGGATCTTCGGCACTCGTTTGCCCTCACCGATACCAATTTGGCCAAGGCAGTCCGACGCTTGTCTAGGTTAGTGTCGGGTGGAGGAGCGCCATGCATGCCGTGGGTCTACGGCGAGAGACCCGTTGTACTCTGACGTCTGCTGGCGGTTACCGCTTGCGAAATTGCCGGCAAGAACACTGAAAAGGCAGTCCAACTCGCCCCAGGTTTGGTAGAACTCTTCACGCGGATCGTTCCGCCATGCGCTTCAATAATGTTTTTGGAAATCCAGAGGCCGAGCCCGGTCCCCACATCTTTCTTGCTCGTGACAAAAGGTTCAAACAGCCGACCCTGGAGCTCGGGAGAAATCCCCACGCCGTCGTCCGCCACCGTAACTCGCACACCTTTTGTCGAACTCTTCTTCCACTGCGATACCGCAGACACGCGAATCCGGATACGCCCACCGCTTTGCACTGCGTCAATGCTGTTGCTGAGTAAATTGGCGACGACCTGCCGAATCTCGCCGGGTACGGCGTGGACTTCGGTATCTCCTTTGATCTCCGGGCAAATCTGGATGTTCTTGTTCCGCGTCCTGGACGAGAACACCGATAGCAGCGAGGTAACAATTGCGCTGAGCCGAACGGCAGTCGCTCCCTTCGACTCGCGGTAGAAGCCAAGCGTCTGTTTGCTGATGTGGAAGACCCGATCCAGCTCCTCTTCCACGGCGTTAAGGTATTTGCATGCGCTGCTTTGAGGATCCGCCTGTTTCGCCAGATAAACCAGGTTGGTGATTGCTTCCAGCGGATTGTTGATTTCATGCGCAACGGTAGCGGCCAAGCGCCCGACAGAGGCGAGTCTCTCGCTAGTCCGCAGAGCCTGCTCGGCTTTCTTGGCCGCGGTTATATCTCTTGCGATCTTGGCGGCGCCGACGATTCTGCCGGCTCGGTCTCTGAGCGGAGAAACGGTGAGGGAAACTTCCAGACGCTGGCCATTTTTTCGCACGCGTACGGTTTCAAAGTGGTCAATTCTCTCTCCCCGAGCGATCGTCGACAGAATTCTATCTTCGTCCGCGTACAGCTCGTGCGGGATGATCTTTGTAATGGACTGGCCGATCATCTCTTGCGCCGTATAGCCGAACATCCTCTCTGCGGCGGCATTCCAGCTGGTGACGATGCCCTTCAAATCCTTACTGACAATCGCGTCGTCGGAGGACTCGACGATTGCGGCAAGCCTCTGCTGCGCTTCTTCGGCTTTCTTGTCGCTCTGCTCGATGGCTCGTTTCGCGGTGACCTGATCTGTCACCTCAACGCCGTGCACCAGAACGCCTTCGACCCGCCCTGCCTGATTCCGCACTGGCTGGTAGACAAAATCGAAATAGGCTTCCTCCGATCGACCGCTAGATCCGCGCGTCAAAATGGTTTTCATGGAATAGCCGAAGTGGGGCTGCCCGGTTCGAAACACCTGGTCCAACAATTCGGGAAAGGGCTGGGTTTGCATCTCCGGCAAACTTTCCAGAAAGGTCTTGCCCACGAAATCGGCGGCGCTGCTGCGGCCCGTCACGCGCACGTAATAATCATTAACGTAGGACCAGCGGTGTTCTGGGCCGCTCAGGAATCCTATGGCGGCCGGCGCTTGCGCCAATAGCTCCTGCAGGCGGTGACGCTCCAACTCGGCCTCCGCACGCAGCCGCGCTTCCCGTTCGGTCGCTTCACGTCGAAGATTTGCGATCTTTACGTGGGTCGCGACCCGTGCCACGAGTTCGCGGGCGGTGAAT
The DNA here is from genome assembly GCA_963818905.1 of uncultured Acidobacteriaceae bacterium. Taxonomy (GTDB): domain Bacteria; phylum Acidobacteriota; class Terriglobia; order Terriglobales; family Acidobacteriaceae; genus Bog-257. Next base: position 51,731 of record CAWFUE010000063.1, on the reverse strand, counting down.
GGCTTTACCAAGTAATCATCAGCCCCTGCGTGTAAGCCTTCAATACGGGAGTCCTCGCCTGCTCGCGCCGAGAGCAGAATCACGGGCGTGCTGCTCAACGAAGGATCGCCTCGGATGCCGCGCAATAACCCGAACCCATCCAGCTTTGGCATCATGACGTCCGTCAGCACCAAATCAGGGCGCAGCCTTCTGGTAGCTTCAAGGGCCTGAAGACCGTCGGCAGCCGCATAAACCTGATATTCGCCGCGAAGCAGATGGGCGATGTAATCTCGCATGTCGGCATTGTCGTCGGCAATGAGAATGAGTTTGTTCTTGCCGGCGGCGCCTGGAGCAGCCTCTACAGCAGGGAGCTTGGAAAGCACCGTGGCGTCCGCAGCGCTGGATTCGATCGGCAGCCACCGTTGGGCCTCGTCTACGTAAGCCTCAGCGCCAAATGTGGTCTCGGCCACGCGCTGTGTCGCTTGTATTCGATCCGCGGGCAGATGATCCTTGCCCCGCCGAATGGAGACGGTGAACGTCGTGCCGCGACCCGGGGTGCTCTCCAGCCTGACCGTGCCGCCGTGAAATTTTGCAAGTTCCTGAACCAGCGCCAGTCCAATGCCAGTCCCCTCGTAGGTTCTGGAGCGACTGCTCTCGATCCGATGAAAGCGCTCGAAAACACGCCCCTGTTCTTCTTCCGAAATGCCTACGCCGGTATCGCGCACTGCCAGTTCCACTGAGCCGTTCACTGGCTTGAGCGACAGCACCACCTCGCCCTCAAATGTGAACTTGAACGCGTTCGACAATAGGTTGAGAACGATCTTCTCCCACATGTCCCGGTCCACGTAGATCGGTTCGCCAAGCGGCTCGCAATCCACCGAGAACTGCAATCCGGCTTTTTCCATAGCAGAACGAAAGACGCTGGCGACTTCCGAGGTAAAGCTTGCCAGGTCGGTGGGCTGGTAGACCGCCTGCACGCGGCCAGCTTCGATGCGTGAGAAATCCAGAAGTGTGTTGACGAGCTTCAGCAGACGGAGCGCATTGCGCCGCGCTGCCGTCAATTGCTCGTGACATTGCGGACTGAGCTGTATCCGCGTGTCTGCCAGGACCTCGTCCAAAGGCCCCAGCATTAATGTCAGGGGAGTGCGAAATTCGTGGCTTATGTTACTGAAGAACAGCGTCTTGGCACGATTCAGTTCCGCTAATTCCTCGGCGCGCCTGCGTTCCGTTTCGTAAGCGACCGCATTCGAAATGGCGCCGCCGATCTGATTGGACAGTAACGACAGAAATCCTTTGAAGTCGTCGCCGAACTCACGATAAGGATTCAGTCCGGCGATGAAAACGCCGGTCGGGCGATTCTGTCCCTGATGCGCAATGGGCAATAGCACGGCACGTTTTGGCGCCTGGTTCCACTCGCCTTCCGGCAGATCAGAAAAGTGCTGCGAAAGGTTCTCGGCGAGCACGGCTTCTGCGGTGTCGAGGACTTGGCGGAATGGCCACTTGGATCCGGAGTCTCCAAAGAGTGTGACCAACTCTGCCGCCGCCGGATGACTGCCGTCTATACCGGCCGCACCCACTCGCTTCAGGCTTCGGCCGTCAGGCTCCTGGAGGTAAAGCAGACTGAATGGCAAGTCGCGGCGCGCATTCTCCAAGCATCGTGCCGCGGCCTGACATACCTGCAAAGCAGTACGGCATTCCGCCGTCGCGGCGGCGATTTCGCGCAGCAGCCGCAATCGTCGCTCACCGATGACCTGCTGCGTTTCCTCGGTTACGGCACAGAACAGACCACCGATACCGCCTGTGTCATCGGGTAGTGGGCTGTAGGCGAAAGTAAAATAAGTTTCTTCGAGGTACCCGTGACGCTCCATCAGCAGTAACAGCGCTTCATCAAAGGTAGACTCGCCCCGCAGCAGTACCGCATCCGTGCGCGGCCCGATTTGCTCCCAAATCTCCGCCCAAACTTCGCGAGCGGACTTGCCGAGCGCCGCAGGATGCTTGATGCCCAGAAATTCGCGGTAGGGATCGTTATAGAGATTGACGAGCTCCCGGCCCCACCAGATGAACATGGCATACCGCGAGGTGAGAATGAGCCGCACCGCCGTTCTTAGACTTTGCGGCCATTTCGAGACAGGACCAACTGGAGTCTGCTGCCAATCGAAGGCACGCATGAGCCGCCCCATCTCTCCACCGCCGGAGAACATGGAGTCAGCCAGCAAGGAATCCTGTTGTTCCGTTTGCATAATTTCGAGGCGAAAAATTCAGGGCGCAGCTTCCCTAAGCTGGAAGAATCCACGCGTTCATTGACGCCGACGCCTTGGCTTGGAAGGAGTGGCGTGCAGTCGCAAGTATCGTGCAGTTTATCATCCGCACATCGAAATTTGCAGGCGCGTCAGGGGCGTGGGCTACGCTCCTCGCGCCAGAGCTGCCAACCCATCTCCGGCCACTTTTCGCCCTACGAGGGCGCTTGTAAGCACCACTTTCCGTGGAGAAGTTCGGCTCCTAGGTGGAAATTCCTTGACTAAAGGGCCAATAATGCTAACATTCCGTCGCAATCTGAGGTGTCGCTCGCTCCCGCGACTCCGAATCCTTTAAAGAGCAACATCGATTCAAAGCGCCGTCGGGCCGAGCCGAGGGGAAAAGATCGCTCAGGAGGACCCATGCCCAACGCGCCCCGCCGTCCGGTACTACTGCTCGCTCTTGCGATTGCCTTCACATCGCTGCCCGCGCATGCGCAAGTGACCATTGCGACGGTTCCGGTGGGCGTAAAGCCCGCCAGTGCTGTCGTCAATACTGCTACCAACCAGATTTATGTTGCCAATGATTGTGGCAACGATCCCACTTGCAGCGGCAGCGGCACCATTACGGTGATCGACGGCGCAACCCTCTCTACCCAGACGGTGCAAACGGCCGACTATCCTTTCTCTATTGCGATCAATACCGCTACTAACATGGTTTACGCGGCTACCTGCGATAACGATCCCACCTGTGAGAACGGAACGGTTACGGTACTCAATGGTGACACGCTCACCACACGGAATGTGAACAGCGGCGTCAACACGAACTTTGTCGCCGTCAATTCGACTACCAATCAGATTTATGCGACGAATCTCGGTTGCCTCACGGGCCACTGCACCGTGGCCGGAACCGTTACCGTGATTGATGGCAACACGCTGGGAACCCGTCCCGTTATTGTCGGCTATAACCCCGTGAGCGTCGCCGTTAATCCCGTAACCAACAGGATTTACGTGGTCAATGCGTGTGGCCTCAGCAGTGCCTGCGGGCAAGGAACGGTCACCGTCATCAATGGCTATACGTTTGCCACACAGACTCTTTATGTCGGATATCGTCCTTATCTTCTTGACTTGAACACCAGTACGGACACGATTTACGTGGTCAATCAGTGCGGTAACGATCCGAATTGCGCCACCGACAGCAACGGCACGGTCACCGTGATTAACGGCAACACCCTCGCCACCCAGACCGTCACCGTCGGTATCAGACCGATTCCAGTGGCAGTTAATTCAGTTACTAATACGATTTATGTCGCCAACCGCTGTGGTACCGATCCCAACTGCGTTAATCCGCCGACAGCGACCATTATTGATGGGACGACGCTTTCCACAACTTCAGTCACGATCTGCGGCGTCAGTACTTACGCCAACAGGGTGGGCGTGGATGGTGCGACCAATAAGATCTACTTTCCCTGTGCTGGTCAGAGCGGCTCTGGAGTAAATGGGAATAGCGTCACCGTTCTGGACGGTGTCACCGGCACAACCACGCCGGTTGCTGTGGGAGATAATCCTGGCAGTGCAGTCGTCAACTCCGTGACCAATCGTATCTACGTCCCAACCAGTGATAACACCGTCTCTGTAATTGGGGGCGACACCAAGCTGCAATTGGTCAACGTCACGCCGTGTCGCGTGGTAGATACACGCAATACGAATGGTCCATTCGGCGGTCCGCCGATTCAAGGCGGCACTTCACGCAGCTTCGCCATTCCGCAGGGCGCATGCAATATTCCATCCAGCGCCGCTGCCTATTCTTTGAACGTTACGGTCGTGCCGCATGGCCCGCTGGAGTACTTGACCATATGGCCCACTCCGCAAATCCAGCCTACGGTTTCCACGCTGAACTCGACGGATGGCCGGGTGAAGGCCAATGCCGCAATCGTGCCAGCGGGTGTCAGTGGTGCGGTCAGCGTTTATGCCACGAACACTACCGACGTCATCCTTGACATCGATGCCTACTTTGCGCCGGCTACCTCCGGCAACTATCAGTTCTATCAGTTGCCGCCCTGTCGTATCGTGGATACTCGCGGCGGCCAGGATGGAGGAACGCTGCAAGCTGGAGTGGAACGCGATTACTCGATTCCGGGAAACTGCGGCATCCCCGGCGGCGCTACTGCCTACTCGTTCAATGTCACCGTGTTGCCGGCTGCCGGAGGTCTGGATTATCTAACTGTGTGGCCCAAGGGTGAAACGATGCCGACCGTCTCCACGCTCAATGACGACACCGGGACAGTTGTGGCGAATGCGGCCATCGTGCCTGCGGGCAGCCAGAACACAACCGCTTTTTACGCGCACAGCAACAACACTGATCTGCTGCTCGATGTGAACGGCTACTTCGCGCCGGCGGGGACCGGTGGGCTGTCAATGTATCCCATCGCGCCGTGCCGCGTGCTCGACACCCGCACGGTGAACGGCGGTGAGCCGTTCATGGGAGTATGGAATGCGCCGGACGGCGTGAACGTGGTGGGAAGCCGGTGTGCGCCGCCGAGCACTTCGCAAGCATTCATCTTCAATGCGACCGTAGTGCCGAGTGGCCAGATGCCTTATCTGACTCTATGGCCGCACGGCAAAGATCAGCCGCTGGCCTCGACGCTGAATGCCTACGATGGTTTCATCACTTCGAACATGGCGATCGTGCCGACCGATGATGGCTCCATCGACGCCTATGCCGCTGGATTGACGCAGCTGATTCTGGATATCTTCGGCTACTTCGCGCCGTAGTGAGAAAAACAACGCCGGTGCAAAACTTCCAACAGCACGAGAGTCGTTGAGCTGCCACCGGCCATCGTTGCCTTTGCGAACGACTGCTTGGGGCAGGACGCGCACATGCCTCGAGCGAAGCGCTTTGCTCGAACAACAGCGGACGTCACTCGAACTGTTTGCGAAACTCGATAAGTGTCCTCTCCAGATCGGAGATGCGCTGCCGCAGACCGGCGAGTTCTTCCTCCAAGCGCTGCATTCTTCCGTCGCGCTCGGCAGCTGGAGACACGGCCGACGAGCGAGAGGAAATGATCTCCGTGTCGCCTTCGACATCACCGCAAAAAAGGTGCGCATAACGGACTTCTTTGGTTCCGGACTGGCGCGGTAGAGCCTTAACCAGCGGTGGTTCGCGTTGCATCAAGCGCTGCAATGTCGATAGAACGTCACAAATTTCCTCGAAACGAAACAAGCGTTCGGCGCGGCCGCGCAGTTCGCCCGGCGTTTGCGGCCCACGCAGCAGCAGGGTGCAGATCAGGGCGGTTTCCCCGCGTGTGAAGTTGAAAACCTCCTGCATACGGTGCTCGTACTTGGCGACACGCGAGTCCGCGCCGCGGGCTGGACCGGCCAGCCGCTTCTGCTGCAATGACTCGAGAGCCGGGCGGACAGCTTCCTCGTCCAACTCCATGACCGGGTCGCGATTGTTTTTCTGATTACAAGCATTCACCAGCGCGTTCAGCGATAGCGGATAGTAGTCCGGAGTAGTGACATCTTTTTCGACTAGCGCGCCGAGCACGCGGGCTTCCACGTTGTCGAGAATGAAATCCAAACGCCGGTTCCTCGCTGCTCTTCACACAGTATGGGAAAACGGCAGGCGGGAGCAACCTCAGGCATGCGCCTCGTGCCGGAGTCTCGACCACAATAAAAAATGGTGCTCTATCATTAAGTCGAGGCCCGGCTGCCGCAAGTGATTGAAAATTCCCATCAGCAATGCTTCGACGTGGTAGTGGTGGGCGCGGGCGCGGCCGGACTCATGTGCGCGATAGAGGCAGGGCGTCGAGGGCGGCGTGTGGCGTTGCTCGAGCATGCAGAGCGGGTGGGAAAGAAAATTTTGATTTCCGGCGGTGGGCGCTGCAACTTCACCAATCTGCATTGCGGTCCGGAGAACTTCATCTCCGCCAATCCTCACTTTGCCCGATCAGCGCTGGCGCGTTACACGCCTGCCGATTTCATCGCCCTGGTCGAAAAGTACGGTATTGCCTACCACGAAAAGACTCTGGGGCAGCTGTTTTGCGATGGTTCGGCGGAGCAGATCACGGCCATGCTGCTGACCGAGTGTGCCGCCGCGAATGTCCGGATCTTCCTGCGAGCAAACATCCGGGAGATAAAACGCGCGGATCGAATCGACAGCAATAGCCGCAATGGGAGCGACTTTACTCTGCTGACCGATAATTCCAAGTTCTGCGCGAAGTCGTTGGTTGTCGCCAGCGGGGGCTTATCAATCCCAAAAATGGGCGCGAGCGGCTTTGGATATGAAGTGGCTCGCCAATTCGGTGTACCGATCTGCGAGTGTCGTCCGGCCCTGGTGCCGCTGGTTTTGGAGGGTGAGGAGCGGGCAAACTTCTGTGAATTGGCCGGCGTTTCCGCCGACGTGGTGGTGTCGCTAGGCAGGCGCAGTTTCCGCGAGAAGCTGTTAATCACTCATCGCGGATTGAGCGGACCGGCCGTACTTCAGATATCGTCGTACTGGAACGGCGTCGAGCCGGTGGTGGTGGATTGGGCTCCGGGGCACCAACTTCTGTCGGGATTGCAGAGATCTGGTGGCCGCCGCGATCTCTCCGCGGCCAAGGCTGCGCTGCATGAAAAGCTGCCTGCCCGCTTGGCCGAACGGTTGCTCGATTCTGTGCACCCGCTGGCGTGGAGCAATCACGCACTGGAGCAGTTGGAGCGCCGATTTCACGCGTGGACATTCGCGCCAGTCGGGACCGAGGGGTACGACAAGGCCGAAGTTACGGCTGGAGGCGTCAGCACGGATGCGCTCTCAGCCAAGACGATGGAATGCCGTGATGTGCCGGGACTGTATTTCATTGGCGAGGTCGTGGACGTAACCGGCCAACTGGGTGGATTCAACTTCCAGTGGGCATGGGCCTCAGGCGCAGCAGCGGGACGGGCCGTGTGACAGGCAGATGTTATGACAGTATTGGATGTGTTGGATCTGAGGGTAATGGCCTAAGACAAGCTGTACTCGATTTACGAATTGTAGATATCTGTTTGAGGGGACCATGGCTGCATTGATCGATGCCATCGACGTAAAGCGCAAAATGTTTATCGAAATTGAAAATGTTCCGTTCTACTGTTTGGAATCGGAAATTTCTACACCGACCGCTCGGGGCGGCCAGACTCTCGTCCGTCTCAAGATGAGGAACATGCTGACTCGTGCCGTATTCGACAAGACGTTCAAAGCCAGTGACAAGTTTAAGGAGCCTGATCTACAGACGGTCGATGCCTCGTACCTCTATAGCGACGCAGATGGTTCTTACTTCCTGGACCAGGAGAGTTTCGAAACGCTTTCACTCAACGGGGATTTAGTTGGGGACGCGTTGGATTTCCTTCTGGAAGGAACCGTGGTTCAGATTGACAAGTTCAACGGCACTCCAATCGGCTTGCAGTTACCGGCCCAAGTGGAACTGACGGTCGCATCGACGGAACTAGCAGGTGCCAATACCAACAAGACGGCCGTACTCGAAACCGGCATTCAGATCCGTGTTCCCGCGTTCATAAAAGAAGGTGAAAAGATCAAGGTCTATACGGAAACGCGGGAGTTCGCCGGCAGGGCCTGATTCGATTCTCTGGCAGACGCCTGTTTCAGGCTGTCGTATTGCGAGCGGTGCAACAAAGGAAAGTTTGGAGATGACAATGAAAGCGATCGTGGTTCATGAATTCGGCGGCCCTGAAGTCTTAAAGCTCGAAGAAATTCCCACACCGCGTCCGGCTGCTGGTCAGGTTCTGGTTCGAATCCATGCCGCAGGTGTGAACCCGTATGACACCTATATGCGGAACGGCACTTATGCTATCAAGCCGCCGTTGCCGTACACACCCGGTTCCGACGGTGCAGGCGTGGTCGAAGCCGTTGGCGAAGGCGTGAACAAGTTCAAACCTGGTGATCGGGTATACCTTGCGAACACGGTGACCGGTGCGTACGCGGAATATACGCTGGCCCTGGAGAGCCAGGTTCATCCTCTTCCCGCAAACATGACATTCAACCAGGGAGCAGGCGTTTGGGTGCCTTATGGCACTGCGTACCACGCGCTGTATCAGTGCACAAGAGCCCGTGCCGGCGAAACCGTACTGATCCACGGCGCCAGCGGCGGTGTTGGCATTGCGGCGGTTCAGATCGCCCGCGCCATGGGCTTGATCGTCCTGGGCACGGCGGGCACGGACAAAGGCCGCGAGCTGGTCAAGCGCGAGGGGGCTCGCCACGTCTTCGATCACACCAACCCGAAGTCCTTGGAGCAGATTCTGAAAACGACCGGCGGGCGGGGTCTAGATCTCATTCTTGAAATGCTCGCCAACGTGAACCTCGGCCATGACCTGAAGCTGCTCGCCCCTCAGGGCCGCGTAGTCGTCATTGGCAGCCGCGGCGATGTCACGATCACGCCCCGCGACCTCATGCTGCGCCGGGCTTCTGTCCTGGCCTTCACCTTGTGGGGCATTACCGAAGCCGAAGCGAACGAGATTCACGCCGGCCTTATGGCCGGTCTGGAGAATGGCACGCTGCGGCCGATCGTCGGGAAAGAGCTGCCGCTCGCCGAAGCTGCCCGCGCGCACCAGGAAATTCTCGAGCCGGGCGCCTTCGGCAAGATTGTTCTGGTTGCGTAAGGGTTTGGCGAGCGCCACACTCAGGCGCCCTGCGACGCGTAAAGTGCGTGTCCTGGTAGAGCGCCGCTTTAGCGCCGCGTTAAGCTCGCCCTTTAATTTAGGTTTTGCATTCCGCAGCAGGCAGCGGAATGCAAAACCTTATCCGTAATGATCCAGCGGACGCGAGCCTAAAGGCTCGCTCTACCCGCGCAAGTAGGCGTCGTTTCCCGTCATCCAATCGACGCGTGGGGGCGTAAACACATCCAGGTCCACGGTATCTTCCAAAGCCACAGCCTCATGCGGCATGCCCGCGGGTATGGTCAGAACTTCTCCCGCTGCGACGACGATTTCCTTATCCTGGATCAAGAACTTGAGCGCACCTTCGAGGATGTAGGTGACCTGCTCGTTAAGGTGGCTGTGCATTGGCACAAACGCCCCCTTCTTCAGCAGAACGCGAGCGATCATGATGTTATCGCCCACGATGAGTTGGCGGTCGATCAATGGCTTGAGTGGCTCAAGCGCAACGTCTTGCCAGCGGGTGCGGCGCGGTTCCTTGGACGGCGCCGCCGGCTCCTTAGGCATGGTATTGGACAGCACAGCTGTGTTCATTGAAACATCCTCTCATAGAGTTCTACGGGCTTGTCACGCCGGCTTTAAAGTTCCTAAGGCGCATGTGCTCGCAAATCAGTGGACGCCATTGGCCAGGTACAGCGTGATGAGCGAGACTGCACAACATAAGCCACGTCGCGGCAAGGCCCTTGCGACGCAAGGAGGTCATCCACATCGGCAAAACGCCTCTGCACGCCAGGGAAGGTCAATGGCTCCCAATGCCCCACGATCTTCCCGTGAGCATCCTTGACTTCGATGACGAGATTACCCTGATGCTGATTGAGGATTTCGCTCATCCAGGTTCAGCGGTCGCTTGCCGGGATTGCCAGTGAGTTCCTTAATCCCCGTCGGTAACGGTCTAGGGCCGCGCATATTCGGAAATCAGATCGACATCAGCGCGATATCGACGCGCAGAGCGCGCTGAAAGTGGCATTCGGCGCCGACCCGAATCTATTTCGTGGCCTGACGTATACTGCCTAGAGCAGCATGGATCGTCTCCGCAAGAAAGACGCACTATTCGTATTTCTGCACTATGCGCTCCTGGTATGGATGGCGCATGCCACGGGCCTGCTACTCGGCGGCATGCTGAAGGCCATTGCCCTCGCCGCCTTCGCGCTGCTGCTGTTCTTTGTCATTGGTCGCTCTGCAAATTTCCTGAAGACAGTCGCGATCTACTTTTACGCGCTTCCTTCAGTTTCCCTCTCATCCAGCACCGGTGCACAATGGCTACGCCGCTCCCAAGCTGCGCTGATCCTTCCTGACCAACCGCTGCTAGCTTCGCTATTCCAGCGTCCGCCGCCGAGTTACTCTCTGTAGTCCCGCATCAACCATTGCGCTTTAGGTAGCGCGAATGAGTTATCGCTTGCAACCCGAGGTCTCGCCTCAGGGAGTTGTGCCTCATGTACCTTCTTCAGTATCTTCTTCAGTTTTGGCGTGTCTTTACCACGCCGGCACCGCATGTTGTGGGGACTTCAGTCCTCAGCGGTCCGGAAGCCGAGTATGACCGGCGTCTGGTCAAGCATTCTGAGCAGTTACAGAAAATCAGGAAACGCCATCATCTTCTTTGGATTTGGCTTCTCGCCTCAGTAATCGCGACCACCGGCGTGGCGGCATCGACACTCTGGCTACATGTGCAATGGAGTTGGCTGTTGGCTCCCGCGGCGCTCCTTGGCTGGAGCTTCCACTCGCTGACGCTCAGTACCAGGCGATACAAGAAGCGGTACGCACTTGTTCGCTTCTACGAATGCGGACTTGACCGCTTGCATTCCCGCTGGCAAGGGCAAGGCATATCTGGCGAAGAATACCGTCCTGCAGAGCATCTATACGCTGCCGACCTCGACCTCTTCGGCATCGGGTCGCTCTTCGAGATGCTCTGCACCGCGCGTACAGGAATCGGCCGGGCCACTCTGGCGAACTGGCTTTTGCATCCCGCGTCGCCCAGCGAGATTCATGCGCGACAGGAAGCGATCATCGAACTGCGCAACAACCTCGAGCTGCAAGAGCAATGGGTTTCGGCAGGAGAAGCCGATCCGAGCCGCGTCAATTCTTCCACTTTGGCGAAGTGGGCGGAGGAGCCGGCGGTAAAATTTCACCCGTCCGCGCGTGTGCTTGCGCCGATTCTTCCCCTCCTGATGCTGGCTGTGCTCATACTGCATGGATTCGGATGGATGGGAGCGCACTGGCTGATCGCGGTTGGTATTGTGGCTACGTTCGAGCTTGTGCTCGCTGGGCTTTCCCATAGGCGAGTGCGATCGATCGCACAGGACGTGACTTTGCCCGCATTCGAATTGGGCCTTCTCGCCCCATTGCTAGACCGGTTTCAGCGTGAGCACTTCTGTAGTGCGCTGCTTAGTCACTTGCGCTCGCAACTTTCGTCTTACGTCGAAACTTCCCGCAGGGAAGTCGCACTCCTGCGCCTGTGGTCATGGCTTTTGGATCTACGGCAAAGCGAGTATGTCGCGGCCGCATCTTCGCTGCTTTTATGGAAGACGAACGTCGCCATCCTGGTGGAGAGCTGGCGAGCGCGCAATTGCGGGCGCGTTATGGACTGGTTGGAAGTCGTCGGCCAATTCGAAGCGTTACTTTGCCTCGCACGCTACAGCTTCGAAAATCCCCAGCATACTTTTCCTCACATTACGCCTGGTGGCTCGGCGTTGTTCTGCGCTGAAGGCTTGGGCCATCCTCTTATTCCTGAGAGTGAGTGCATCCCGTGTGATGTGTCCCTCGATTGCGGCCACATTCAAATGATGATCCTCAGCGGCTCCAACATGTCCGGCAAGAGCACGCTGTTGCGCTCAGTCGGCGTCAACGCAGTGCTTGCGATGGCGGGAGCCCCAGTGCGAGCTTCGTGGCTGAAGATATCGGCCTTGCGGATCGGCTGCTCGATTGCGGTTCACGACTCGCTTCCAGACGGAAAGTCACGTTTCTTTGCAGAGGTTGAGCGCTTGAAACAGATACTTGCGTCGGTGCGCGCCAATAAGGCCATTGTGCTGCTCGACGAGGTGCTCGGGGGGACCAACTCGCAGGACCGACTCTTCGGAACACGGGCGGTGCTCGGGCAGTTGTTGCGGAGCGGAGCGGTCGCCATCGTGACCACGCATGACCTTGCGCTGACCGAACTAGCGAATGAGTTTAGGGGGCGCGCGACGAATGCTCACTTCGAGGAAACCTACGAGAACGGGATGATGCAATTCGACTATAAACTGCGTCCTGGAGTGCCGACTAGAACCAACGGCGCAAGCGTGATCGCCGCGCTGGGGCTGCTGTCGTAATTTGCGTGACAGCAATCCGGGAGCCGTTCGGGCCAGCGAACACCCGTTCGAAAACGTCTCCCGAAAGCGCGCCCCGCGCGTGGATTGCCTTTTGGAGCAACGGCCGAAAACGGATACAAACGCTGGAAAAAAGGGCTTGCGCGGCCTCTCGCCGCAGTCCCAGAATTCCCGCGGTTGTTTCGCTGTTTGGCAAGCGGCAACCGACCGCAGGAGAACGGGAAGTGCGGCAGACGCGACGAAACGGAAGCGGCAACCGACCGCAGGAGCGCCGCATTTCCGACCTACCTTGTGCCGCTGCAATGCTGGCAGAATTCACGCAAGTCTTAATTGCATTGTAGTTATTGAACTGGAGGCCCTGGGCAGAGTCGAACTGCCGACCAACGGTTTAGGAAACCGCTGCTCTATCCATCTGAGCTACAGGGCCACTCGTCGTAACAGGTTGGACTGCCTTAGTTTACCGCAACGGGGAGTTGCGAATCGTTCCTTTCTGTTGCCCAGTCGTTGCCCAATTGCGGAACGGCGTTTTCCAGTTTCGCCATAGCCGCCGTCGCGTCGGCTGGTGCGGTTTTGATGTAGTACGTGCTCGTTGTGCTGACGTTCGCATGCCGCAGAATCGCCTGAATGGTTTTTTCAGGGACTCCAAGGGCGTACAGCACGCTGCCCAATCCCCGCCGTGCAGCGTGCCAACCGTGCCACAGCGAGTCTAATCCGGCCTTCCTGAGAGCGGGCAGAATCGCCCGTCCTAGAACATTGTTCATGCTGAGCGGCTTGCCGTTCCTGGCAGCGAAGATCGGGCCAGACTGGGGATTCCCGCACCGCAGACGATGAGCATCCAGCATCCTTGCCAGTGGGCGAATGATCGGCACAGCTCCTCTGCTCTGAAAGGTTTTCGGTTCCGTTGTATGTCCCTCCCAAACGGATCGGGTGACGCGGATTTCCCCATCCTGATAGTCTTCCCATCGCATCCCGCGTATCTCTCCCCGTCGCAACCCCGTGAAAGCGGCAGTTGCGAAAATCGTTGCTGCGGGTTCAGGAAGCACCGCAAGCGTGGCCCTGATCTCATCCAAGCTGTAGGCGTGCGTTTGCTGCGGTTCTTTGGCGTTTGGAGCGACGGCAGTATCTCGGACGGGGTTCTCTCCCACAAAGTACCCTTGCTGCTTCGCCAGCTTGAAAATTGCGCTCAGAGAACACTTGATGTGTTGGAGTGAGCGCCTGCACAGCGTCCCTGGTATTGCAATATCATCCAGCCATTGCTGAACGTGGTAGGTTTTCACTTCCTTCACCCAGACTTGTTCGCAGCGAGGCTTCAAGTGGTTTGCCCAAATGTCCCGATAGCCTTTTATCGTGGATGGGCGCATATGCTGTCCGATTCTGGGAAAGTAAACCTGTTCGACGAAATCCCCGAGTTTGACTACATTCTCGGGGATGAGTTGCGGACGGTTCACCACGGAAATGATGTCCTCCGCCTGTTTTTCAATGGCTGCAGGCGGTCGCTTTCCGCGTGTTATCACTTCCCCCAATTGTCTTGCTACCCTAACGCGCTTCACTTCGCCGTCAACGACGCGGCTTTCGTAGAAACGCACATACCAGCAGCCATGCCTTTGGAATATCTGGCCCGACTGTTCCCGCTTACTTCTCATCTCAATTTCCTCCTTTCCTGTTGCGCTCTCCTTTGCTTCCGTTTGCGCTCACGGGCTTGCACCGCCAACGTCGCAATGCGGGACCGCTCCGCAGCCGATAACTTCTCACTGCGGGCCTTCCCTGCTCTGCTGGCGATCGCTGAACGTTCGGACTCGGACAAACTTGCAGCCCGCGCCTTTCCGCCCAGCTTCCCGAGAGCAACTGCGTGCGGGTTTTTCTTAACCGCCATATGCCGCAACATACATGACGCTAAGTTAGATGTCAACGGGGAAATGGAGAGGATTGCGAGAACCTCTGCCGACAGCGCAAACTTTGCACTGTTGCTCCGCATCATTGCGTCCGCCGTTTTGCCCACCATGCGACTAACTTTGGGCTGTCCCACTCGAAGCGGACGTATCGACCTAAACGAACGCAGGGAAGCGGATCGGCGGCACGATCTCTCGTCTGCTCTCTTACCCAACTGACGGGAACGTTCCATCGCCTCGCCAGCTCCTCCGCGTCCAGAACCTCGTAAGTCCGGTTATCTGTCAACATCGTGTCAACGCTCCAAATTTCGCCTTTGCTTGCCTTTGACGGGCGAACCGCGAAGGGAACGCCCGCCCTTGGTCCACTCGTCCCAAAGTGTTCACCCCATGAGTTCTTTGTTTCTGGGGTACTGAACTAGCGCCTCTCCCGAACACATTGGGACACCTTCTTTCATGGCACACCCTTTCCAGTGAGGCTGAGACCAGCAACGGACAACAGTGCTTCGATTTTCTCGGTAACACAGAATGCGTCTGTGAGAATCCCGAGTTCCACCAGCTCTTCCAGCTCTCGACCGCGAACAGTGCGCGGCATAGCGACCGATTCAAAGTCCAGCCCTTTGAGGATCGCAAGTAGAAGCCTCCTGCGATACTCAGGCAAACAATCCATACCCACGCGGAATGCGTCCCGCAATTCCTCATCTGTGACCTGAACGCGCCTGTTCAGGGCCGCAATTCCCTTTGCGATGGCCGCGAGTCCTTTCGATATGCGGGTGTTGGCCTCAGGCTCGGGTATGTAGTCAATGTCCCGCTTGCCGTAGCTGGATCGAAAGACATGGGTACGGGCGAGGGCGACAATCTCAGCCAGGGCAGCGATTTGACGCGTCATCTGCGCTGACAGTGTGGGCGGTGCGCTGACGGCATTTCTGAAAAGTTCACTTATTGCGCCGCGAAACATACGCTGAATTGTGCCCTCATTTCCCTGTTGGCGGATTGCCCACTCTCCCGCCTGCTCACTGTCGGGGCGATGGGAGCGCACCTGAAGGAACCGCTCTCCCAGAACCGAGAAAATCGAGTAGTGCCGGTCAAGGGCGGGGGTGACTGCCGCGACGATAGAGACGCGGCCACGCCAGATTTTCGTCTCGCCCGTCCCAAAGCTCCGGCGAAACTCTCCATCGTGGATTTCCCGAAGCTGGCTCAGGATCACTGCACGCGTTTCGCGCCGCATCGACAGAACGGTTGTGAAATCCTTTGCGACAAAGATGCCGTCCCCGGTTGTGACGAATTTCTTGCCGTTCTGCTCAGTCTTGCCGAGTTTTTCAAGCAGGCCAGGCTCTGCGTGCCCGTAGAAACCGCTAATGAATGTGCGCTCGTTGAAGTCTCCGAGAGGGATCACGCTCGGCAATTCGGAAGCCCCAAGGATCGCCATTGTGGTTTTGCCAGTTCCAGGCGGGGCCACGTAGAACAACCACGCTGGGTCGCCAATGTTGAGGTAATGAGCTTCGATGGTGCCCAACACGATGCGTAGCGCCTGCAAATCTGGACAGTAGAAGTGACGAGTTAGAACACCTTCCAGCTCGGAGAATGGTGAGCGGTCGATCTGCGCTGATGGTTCAGTTATCATCGAGAACCCTTCTCAAGACGGCTGGCGATCTTGGAAAGCGGAATGCTCAAATCGCGCAACCCGCCTGCGAGAAAGCGGAGACGGTCTGCGTTGTACTTGTCGGGAGCAAATAGGCTGGCAGAATCCAACTGTCGGCTAGCACGAGAGAGGAGGGTTACCGCTCGCGCCAACCGGCGGCTTGCAACGCGGCTAGAAGTTGTTTCACAATGCCTGTGTCTCAAGTTAGTATCCCCATTCTTCCCCCGGCTGCAACCGGGGGATTCGCCATTCAGGCGCACCATAGCATCGGCCTGCGGTGGGTTGGTATGGGGGCTATTCGACGGATTTGCGACGGGATAACTGACCGTCAGGCGAATCAGTGGGATTCTGGCGGTTGATCTGACGTAGCAGCACTGCGCAACGAATCAGTTGATCGTTTGCGCGGCGCCATTCCAGGTGAGTATGACTTTCATACGTAGCGCTCGTTGCAGCCTCAATCAACGGTGCCAGGTGTTCATCGTACCAGTGGCCAGTTGCTTCCTTGACGTAAACCACTAGCTGGGCCTTAGCCCAAGAACGCAAGGGATGTTTCTTCGGCCCAACTTGGCGCATAACCTCGCTCAGTCTTTCTGCGTAGCCGTCCAACGCACGCGCCGTGAGAACGAGGGTAGACGGGGAACCCGGAGGAAAGAACAATGCAAAGAACTCCGTGCGCTCTAGCCGTTTGATTTCAGCTGCGCATTCTCGAATCTGCCGGATGCTGCGCTCAAATCTCCTTTTCAAATCGCCATGGAATCCCGGCCAAGCTTGCCCAATCAGGCCCTTCCAGGATTCATCGAAGTTACAACCAGCCTGTAGTATGCCAAGTCCGTTTATGAGCCGGGATTCCTCGCAACCTTTGGTGATTAACTTGCGAACGTGAGAAGCCGCATTGTGGTGTTTTATCGCCTGCTGAATGTCGTTCGGACCCTGCGGAGCAGATCTCTTGGACACCTTGCCACCTCCCGAGTGACATGCATCCCGTTTGCGAAACATCGGCAGGCAGGCCGGGAGAGCCTGCCTTTCGGGAGCGACCCTAGCCGATGAATGCAGCATAGCGCATCGAAGGCGCTCCAAGGCCCCGCAGTAATGTCCTAAGACTGCGTTGCTGGGGATCGCATGTGGCCCTTAGAATGCCCACATGCCAGTTTGGGAATATAGCGTCATCACGATCAATACGGAGTATGAGGTGCCCTCCGGGGGAAAGATAACAGACTCGCCTGAGAGTGGGGCAATAATCGAATCGCACCTGAATGAGATGGGCAGAGAAGGATGGGAGCTTGTTTCGTTCTTGCCTGCTCTCCCGATAGCGCAGAAGTGGAAGGGTGTAGAGTTTGCTAACCCGTGGATGTTTCACGCGATCTTCAAACGGCAGCCGTAGAATTTAGGGGCAAGCGAAAACCCAGCCTTCGCGGGGCTGGGTCTAGGCGCATAGAGACCGTGTGACGCAAAGTAACGAGAGGGGAGCCAATGAGCAGCATGAAGGCTTTGGGGTTCGTTCTGTTTGTGTTTTGGGGTTTGTCCTCGTTTGCACAAAAGACAATTATGGACGGGAACACCTTAGACGACGCGTGCCGATTTGCCGAAAAGGTCGGCAGTGGTTCAGATACGTCCACGAAAGAGTTTGGAGAGGGAATGTTTTGCGCCGGATATGTTAGGGGCGTCCTAGACGACGTATGGATGCAGCAAAAGGTCCCAGAGGCTATGGGCCTGAAAACCTCTGGCTCTCTGAACACTTGCATCTCTGACAGCGTCAGCAATTCTCAGGCTGTGAAGGTTGTAATTAAGTATTTGCATGACAATCCGGCAAGACTTCAGTTGCCAGCGGGTGCCTTGATACGACTAGCGCTTGCGAATGCATTCCCGTGCAAGTAGGCGCACACAAAACAGTGTGGCCGCACCAGTTCCGGGGCAAGAAGATAGAACCGGCGCGTGAATGAGACTCAAAGACCCTTTAGCCTCGCTCAAAGCGCAAGTAGCTTGCGCCTTGGCAGTACAATTCCTTTTCACCATGAAAACTCTTGCGTTTGTCCTTGCATTTCTGTCTCTGCTACAGATCTCTGGGTGCTCTCCCGAAGAAAAAGCGGCGCCTCCGCAGCCCCAGCAGCCCCACGACGCTGTCCCGTATCAGCGGTTTGTCCCTGTCCCTACTCCGCAGAGTGGAATGACCGGACTTCCGTGGAGCGGATTCTTTGCACTCGACACGAAGACAGGGATACTTTGCCTAACCTCTTCCATCTCTACTGGACGCTTGGCTGATTACAAGGAGAGTTTGCCGCTTTGTGCCGCACTGATGAGGGAGTATCCTGATACCAAATAGAAGCGCCGCCTTGCAGGGGCGGCGCGTCAGGTTTTCGCACCCTCACACGCGAATCATCGCATGGAGTGTGTCCGCATGGCAACTACTGCTCGCCCTTCATCTTCATCCTGCGCTCATTCACAGTCATCTGAGCTTGCAATAGAACTGTTTGAAGCGAATCTGCGATTGGCTTCCCTTCGAGCAAGGCATCGGCTAGAGTTTGATAGACTGCGTCGGCTTCGTCAGCAAACCGATCATGAACAGTTTCCCAATCCATCTCTGGGAACTCCTGCAAATACCGATAGGTCTCAAAAGTAATCCAGAGATGCTTGTGGCTGAATAGCAGCGCGGTAAACAGCTTCTCTTCCTCCGCAGTCATTTGATTCTGTCCTGGACTTCCTTACTTGCTAGGCTTGCTGACTTCCTTTTCAGACACGATGCGATAAAGACCTCGAAGTGGTGGAGAAGTGTATTTTCCTTCGGGCCAAAAACTAACTAAGTTGCCGTTCACTCTTGCATCGTAGTCGTGATTTGCATGAACGCTGCCGCAACTAACAGCGACTTTTGGGGCGGGTTTTAATGCCACCATCTCGTCACAGTACAAAACAAACATGACTCGAACGTCCGCTTCCATCCGATCTGCATAACCTTCAACCGTGAACTTCGTTGCGCTACACGTTCCATCGCCACAAAAATCGGGCTCTTCTTCATAACGAACTGCTGTGACATGGAAAGTGATATGGGTTTCCTTTGTTCCATCGTTATCTTCAGTTGCACTACTCGTTGTTTGCGGTGCCTGAGCAAGGCAAACGGCGGAACAGGCGAGTAGCAGAACAGCCCAATAACGGTTCATGAGGTTCCCCTTTGAGAGCTACTTCGGACTTGCAACGAATCCAGCCCCTACCCATCCGATAGCGCGGACTGCTCCCCACGGGACGAAGAATCCAAGGATAGGAAAGAGCGCAATCAAAGGGTCGTGCCAGGCGGATCGCTCCGATGTTGGAAAGAGGTTCTGTCCATCGTCCGTTTTAATCCACGCAACTTGATAACTGATCTTTGAGAGGCTTTCTTTCTTGTTCCAGTAGATCGTTGTGATTCCGCCGCTGTTGACTTCGGACATCGGAACATACTGTTCATCGCCGCATTGATTGTCTGTGTGTCCATCCGCACACGCAATCTCAAGGGAGCGGCGTGCCTGTTGAGCAACAGGCGACGCGGCCAATTGCTCAAATCTGTTGTGGCTCGCCCGCTGTTCCCGGTCGGTCTGCAATTCGCTGTATGAGGCGAATCCGCCTACGATTGCGCCTCCCACTCCGAGGAGCAGGGCCAGCCGCCGCGTTCCTTCTCTGAGATTCACAGTCGCCCCTGCCCGCTAGTCAAATGACCATCTTTCCGATGCTGTAGAGTTCACGCAAAAGAATAGTTCCCTGACGAACGCAAGGCAAGGATTCCGCGCTAAGAACGTCCCTTAATCAACTGAGATCGCCCATCGGATGACCGCCAGCAGGGTAGGAGCGCTAACCGCTTCTCCGCGCTCGAATCGCCGCAGCACCTTGTCCTCAATGCCGATCTGAACGGCGGTCTCATGCACCGTCATCTTGTTGTAGAACCGCCACGCATGAATCAGGTCAGGTAATTTCATGACTCTGGTTATAGATAGCTCATTTCGTTAAAACAGCGCCACGCCTTGACCAAATCCGCTAGTTTCATGTGGCGGATTATAGATTATGAGAGTTCATACGTGAGTTTATTGGGTCGCGCATGGCTCACGGGTATCCGGTGATTTCCCGCCATCAACGGACTATTTGCGTAGGGTTGCTTTCCGAACACCCTTGGGAAAGGCCACATACTTTCCACCACCATGAGACAGCAAATTTTCCCGGCCCTGCGAATTCGGGCAAAAGGTGTCACAGCGTTCGATGGCATCTCGTCGCAGACAACTAAAGGCCGCGCTCGCTCTTACCGGGCCACAGGCAAGCCGGGAGCCATCTCCAGCGGCACGCGGCAGAGCTGTTCCGCCAGTATCAGCGCCATGCGCGAGGGCTGCGTTGCGCCACTAAGCCACTGCTGTACCGCTTGGCGACTCACGCCAAGATCGCGGCCAATCGCGGTGAATGAGTGTCCCGCAGACCGCCGCACGGCAAGCCATGACAGAAATTCAGATGGAGTGAGCATGTACCCAACATACTCCGGACGTGAGGGCCGTCCGCTGTCAGGACATGGCTCCCAAAGCGCCCACAGTTGCGCAGAAATGACCGCTGCACGCACGGGACGCGCACGGCTGAGCTTCAAGGGCCATCGGAGCACATAACGCCGCCCGCAGTTCGCATGCGAGTGCGAGAGAGCAATGCTGCAACGGACGCACAGAAGGCGGACAGCACTTTCTAACGCGAAGAGCCGAAACCCGGTTACTTGGCCGCATTCCGTTCTTATTGGGCAACAGTTGGGCAACGACGTCCTTACCCCCCGCAGAATGAGTGTGTTGCGGGTGAGCAGCGGTTACACTAACCGCTATTCGGGCCGAAGGAAGTATCTTCTCCTTCAGTTTCTCGGGGCGGAACTTCTTGACCTCGTTTGGGTCCAGAGAGTAGCGCTTCGGCTCGGATTGCTCTGTCATTCTCGGTTACGTAAGGACTCTCCAGCTGCAGCGTGTCAGGATCCAGAATGTACCGGTCGATATCCTCATAGTCCAGTGTTAGTCGGCCCTGAACAGATATTCTGCCGGAGGCTTTATCCGGCCAATACACTGCGATAGGCGTCGTTTGCATGAACTGATGCACGACTACTAGCTGTGGCGGACCTCCGATCGTGCTGTCACTGCCAGCTGTCCGAAGCATATCTCGGACGACCTCGAATGGCTCCATGTCGAATTGAAAACAGCCCTTAGCGGCATTCTCCTTAATTTTATTCGCGAGCCGTTGTTTCGCTATTTTTACCTGCGAAGTGTCACCGATTATTCCAAGTTGGCCGATCTTTTGAACATGCTGATCTCGCTTGCTATATGAATAGCCGACGCTATTAAATTCCTTGCGATATCCGACCCAAGATATGGGATTCGCCTCAAACGTGTTGTGCTTAGATATGTAACGGATCAGCCACGCATCAAATCTCTTACTCAGCCAAGAATAGCCCCCAAACAGGAACTTAGCAGTTGGACTCTCGTCTTGGGGGGGGAATACACGCGATCGTATCGTCTCAGTCATTCCGTTGAAAACTCGCAATGCATGTTCTCTAAGTGAAATGAGACTGAGTTCTCCTCGCTTGGCGCGATCGTAGGAGTCGATAGCGAGACTCAATTGCAACATCATTGGGAACGCGTCACCCGTATAGCCCGAAAATGCAATCGCACAATCACTCCGTGGTAGCGTTAGGATCTTCGGGCAGCTATCAAATACCCGATCATCCGAGACGCGACTGTCAGACACGAAGACAAGCTCCTGGTAGTTCGGCAATATGCGAATCCATGTCATTGCGATGGTCACTTTACTTACGCTCCAGCAGCCACTTTTCTTTTCCAGATTGCGCCTGCTTGATGTGCAGCGCACAAGACTACGCGAGAGGCCCAACTTTGTACACAACCAAAGGGCGGATAGCCGTTGCCCAATCTGTTGCCCGTTGAGTGCCGATTGAGCGCAGTTGTCCCCGATTGGAGCGACTCAATCCGCTTGTAAGTGATTGATACGACGGGCGGCCCTAGAGGAAACTTGCTTTAGGAAACCGCTGCTCTATCCATCTGAGCTACAGGGCCAGGGTGAGATATCGTTTATTATCTCATGTCAATTTGATGACTCTTGTCCCGCGAGCGAACACTCGTTTGCGGTGTTGAAGCGATCCGCTAGGATTCCAAGCAGGCAAGAAGCTGTCCAGCCGGGACATCGGATGGCTACTCGCAAAAGATGACGTCAAAGCAGCCAGTTGAATATTACGGCGACCGGCTGCCTTCAGAGGCCGCTAAGAAATCGGAAAAACAGATCCCTCGTGGGCTGCAGCCCGCCGGGGAGGACAAATACAAATGGCTTAGGCACTGGCCTGAGCGCCAGCTCTACCCGAACAACCCGGTCTTAATGACTTTTTCAGCGGCCTGTTTCGTGGGCTGTGAAGCTCACCTGTTGAAGAGGTGACCCATCTTTTCTTTCTTTGTGCGGAGGTAGTTTTCGGAGTGCTCGTAAGGCTCAACTTCGGCGGAGACACGCTCCACAATCTTGATGCCCGCGCGCTCCAGAGCCGCAACTTTATCGGGATTGTTGGAGATGAGGCGAACTTCACGCGCGCCCAGCTGCCGTAGTATCTCGGCAGGAAGCTTGTACTCGCGATAGTCGTTGTCGTAGCCAAGCTCGTTGTTGGCTTCGACTGTGTCGAATCCCTTGTCCTGAAGCTCGTAGGCCTGGAGCTTGGCCATCAAACCGATGCCGCGACCCTCCTGCTGTTCGTAGATCAGGATGCCGGCGCCGGCTTCGGTGATCAGTGAAAGCGCCAGCTCAAGTTGCTGACGGCAGTCGCAGCGCATGGAATGAAACACGTCGCCGGTAAGGCACTGTGAATGGATGCGCACCAGCGGCGGTGTGGAGTGAATGTCGCCCATCACCAGCGCGACCGCTTCCTCTTTTATACGCTCAGCATGGCCGTTGCCGCCCGAGCCGTTCGGCTTCCCGGAAGCAGCGGCAGCCTGGATTTCGAATTCCCCTTCAAAGCCGTAGATACGGAAATGTCCCCAACGGGTGGGGAAATTCGCCTCGGCTACTTTCTTTACAAAGGAGAGGGTCACACTTCGATTATAAGCTGTGAGCGCACTCGACAATGTTCACGGATCACAAAGCGGCTGTTTGAGGAGCACAGACAATGACGATCCAAAGAATCGCTACGGCTGCAAAATATTCCTTCCTGATTCTTTCGACTGTAGAACTGCTGAAAAAGCCGGAAAAGCAGATCATCGGAAAATCCAGAGTTCTTCAGCAGCCTGTGTATTCGGCATCTTGATAGAGTTTTACTTCCAAGGAGCAGTGAGCCCCAGAATTAGCAGTTTCGATTCGAATTCAGTCCGTTCACGATTTGTAACCAACTTCCCGCCGCGGTCGTAAGTGAGCAATCCAACCGACTCGGCAATCCTTCGCGCTTGTTCGGGTGCATTGGCGACGAGCGCGCTGACAACCTGAGCCTCGATGCGTGACAAAAGAAGCGCATTCTTGCGGAAATCGAGAAATGCCTCCCATGCCAGCGGCACCCACTTAGCGACAATCTGTTCCCCAATCAACTCCGCGTAGGAGCGCATTTCAGGTGGAGCATGCTCCTCCATCCGTACGTGCAAAAAGTGCAGCAGGTTGTGCAGATCGATCTTCCAATATGCCTCGGTGTAGGTCGAGAGCGGCAGGTCCTTTCTCGCCTGCTCCCTCGTCACTCCGACCGCCAAACGTCGTTCATACACTTCGCGCGAGGTTCTTTGCAGCTCGAGTTCGCCAGCAGACAGGAGCTTCCCTTCCCCAACAGGGAGAAAAGCGCCGAGGTCCGCCTTATCTTTCGCTGGCTGAGCACGCCACTCGCCGGCTTTTGTTTTGTGAGCGAAATTAGCAACGGAGTCTCGAGTTGAATACTCGTTGACATTCGCCGTGCGATGACGAATCCAATGCCTCCAAACATGGATCGGAGTTCGCACATGAAGCTTGATCTCGCACATTTCGAAAGGTGTGGTGTGATAATGCCGCATCAAGTCGCGGACAAGCGCTCGATCTTCGGCGATTTTCTTCGTTCCCGCACCATAGGAGACTCTGGCCGCCTGCACGATGGCTGAATCGTTGCCCATGTAATCGATCACGCGTACGAAACCGTCGTCGAGAACACGGAGTCGATCGCCAAGCATCTCGTTGAGTGCTGGCACAGTACATCTGCGCAATCGCTCTGTCCCGGCGAAAACGCCAGACTCTTCCAGATCAGCGTGCTTCCCGCTAACGTCATTGGCGCCATTCATGAGGCAGTCCTCTTGCTTGAGATCCGCTACCAGGACGAGAGGCAGTTTCGTTGCTGCAGCCGGGTTCGCTTGCTGCTGGATTGCAAGCCACCGCTCTGCGAGCCGAGCCATGTGATCTCGATCCGGTGTTTCAAGAGTACTATCTTGGGTCAAGTCAGGGTAGGTATTGCATGGAGCATTGCTAAAGCGCGGCCACTCGCCGCTGCACCAGCAAAAAGTACAGCGCCATCAAGATCAGCAGCATCCCGTTGACACTTAACACCCGCGGCGCCGTAAATATCGGAACCAGCCATCCGGATACCAGGTTTCCCATCGGCATGCCACCGCGGAAGGCGCAGTTGTAGACGCTCATCACTCGCCCGCGCATTTCGTTGGTCGTAATCATCTGCACCAGTGACGTCACGGTGGCGAACACCGCCATCATGGAGGCGCCGACAATCACCAACATCGCATAGCTGAACGGCAGGACACGGGAGAGCGAAAATGCCGCAATGGCGGCTCCAAGGCATATGAGCATGGTGACGGCAAATCGGCCCTTGTGGCGAATGTTGCCCATGCCGGCGACCGTCAGCGAACCGCAAATCGAGCCGATGCCCATCAGCGAAAGTAGATTGCCGTAGGTCTCAGGGCCGCGATGGAAGATGTCTTTGACAAAAACCGGCATGTAGGTCCGCATCGGCATACTCAGCGCCGTCATGCAGAACGCCAAGACGATCAGCGCCTCCATCGAGCCCAACTTACGTACGAACTTGATCCCCGATTTCAGGCTGGCGAACATCGACTCGCCGGTGACCGCGGGCTGAAAACGCGTTCTGATGATCAGGAGCGAAACGACTGGCGCCAGAAACGAAACCGCGTTCAGTCCGAAGCACCACGTCTCGCCCAGCTTTGCCAAAGCCTGTCCGGCAAGTGCGGGCCCGATGGTCACCGCCAGATTGAACTGGATGGAATTCAGCGCAATCGCGTTCGGCATGTCCTCGTAGTCAACCAGGGTAGGAATCAGCGCAGAATAGGCCGGGCCGCCAAACGCCTGCGCGAATCCCGATACGAACGACAGGCAAAGAATGTGCCAGACATGTACCAGATGCGTGGCGACCAGCACGGTGAGGATCGCCGCGCTGGTCATCTGTATGTATTGCGACGCCAGCAGGACCTTGCGTCGCTCAATGCGGTCTGCGACCACCCCGCCAATCAGGGTAAAGAGAAAAATCGGAATGCCGCCCAGAAACTGATCCAACGCGAGCAGGAAGGCGGAGTGGCTCAGGCGATAGATCAGCCAGCCCTGCGCCACGATCTGCATCCAGGTGCCAATGCTCGACGTGCAGGCCCCGAACCACATCAGGCGAAAATCGCGATAATGAAATGCCTTGAATACCCTGCGAAAGGTCGAAGTCTGCATGGGCTCCGCGTGTTGCGTGATCCGACAAGTCTATCTTCGCACGGGCTACTCAGATGATTCTGGGGCTGATAAGGATTCCGTCCAAGTTATCCCGGTATTTGTGCGGCGATGATGGCATCGGCTTCAATCTCCACCAGCATCTCCGGCGAGACAAATCCGCTGACCTCGATCATGCTCGCCGCCGGACGAATGGTGCCGAATACCTCGCCATGAGCCTTGCCAACTTTCTCCCACTGGCTGATGTCGGTGACGAAGGTCCTCGTGCGTACCACATCGCGAAAGCTGGCACCCGCTTGTTCCAGCGCCGTGCCGATATTCTTCAGCGCCTGCACTGCCTGCGCGTAAACATCACCTTGACCGACAATCTTGCCGTCAGGCCCGGTGGCGACGGTGCCGGCGACCGAAACAAACGGACCAACCTTCACCGCGCGGGAAAAGCCGACGATCGGCTCGTAAGGAGAATTACCTGCAATGTTCTGACGTTCCATCATTGACTCCTGCAAAGGAAAACAGAATTGTGCCACAGGTAAGCTTCGGGCCGTGTCCTTGCTCGCCGCAACGGGCGAGCGGGTTGCCTGAAATTTTTTGGCAATCAACATGCTCGTCTGCTGACAGGCGCTGGTTGACGCACCCGCGATAAATACACAGCAAACCAAACCCGCATTATTGCTGCTCTAAATGGACATGAAACGGGCAGGAGATCTCCTGGCGAAGCATCTTCGTTATTGCGGTGTTCATAGCAGGAGAACCTTGCCAATCACTAGATTTCCGACAAATCCTTTGCAATCGCCGGCGAACTACGTTAATACGTCACATCAATGGATGTGAAACAGCCAAGAGGAGGCAGCTAGAAGCTATCGCATGATCCCAGAATCGCACTCTTTGCAAGAGTTGTTCACCGACCTGATTCACCACCACTTCGACCGCGATATCGGGCTGCGCGATGCGGAGGTGCAAGACTACATCGTGAATGTCCTGGGCGAGTTTTGCGAGAGCGAACAGCTGTACAAGGTACAGAACGCCGATGGGCGGCCGCTGGACGATGTCGGCGAGATGCTGCTGGAGACCGATCCTGTCTATGGTCCGGCGCCGTCGTTCGACCGCGAGCGCCAGGTCCGCAAACACATTGGCGATTACACCTTATTTCTTTCCGGCATGTTTCCGGAAAGCATCAACCATTACCGACTGCGGCGTCAGCGACTGGAGAGTTTTGTCGATTTCATTAAGGCGGGAAAGGAGAGCTACTACATCGTCTCCAAGTTCGACCAGTTTGAATACGCCCGCTTGGCGCCTCTTTTCGCGAAACTGGCGCGCGAATTCGAATCATGCGTCTACGGATTGAACCTGGTGAAGGGTGATTTGGAAGAAATGCAACACCCGATAACCCGACAAACGAAGCAAATCGTGATGTAAATCTCATGGTCGCGAAAAGGGCGCCAGGAGCAGCCGTGCCCTTATTTTTTGTCTGGTTGACCCGCCCGGACCGGTGACGAAATTAAACGCTGTGCGTCCAAATAAGTGTACAGACAGAGACAGTCAGTTGAAGCTGCTCAACTCTCCTGAGAGCAACTCCTGAGGTGATGCTAGAGGCCCGGAGGCAACTCCGGGCCTTCTTGTGTGCGCAATTTCTGCGATACTAAAGAGTGGTCAAGGATTTGGCGGGACGCCAGTTGGGTGGGGCACACCTTCAGGCGTGCAGTGCCGAGACTTTTACAGGAACGGCTTCAGCCGCCAGGGTAAAAGGCTGGATCCAGCTCACCTCAGTGGCTAAAGCCGGAATCCAACCTCTGCCAACTTTCTGCACGCCTTGGAGGCGTGCTCCACCCAAATCTATTTGGGGCATTCGAAATAAGAGACGCCAAGAATTGCATGGACTCAGCTGATCCAAAATCCGTCAAGGTCAACGTCACCACCGGTAGCGGCATGGAGATCGAGTGGAAGGACGGCCACCGGAGTGTCTACAGCTTCCCGTTTTTGCGGGATGCCTGTCCCTGTGCGCTGTGCAACGAGGAGCGCGAGAAGGACGGCCGTCAGCCAGGCGATCCTATCAAGCCAATCGCCGGTTCGTTGCCCATGTTCAAGGCTGCGGCGCGACCGACCGAGGTCAAGCCGGTAGGCAAGTATGCCATCAGCTTCGCCTGGAACGACGGCCATCAGCACGGCATCTTTTCCTGGCAATATCTGCGCGAACATTGTCCGTGTCCCGAGTGCAAGGCGCGCCGTGCGATGGAAGAACCGACGGTCGGCAAACCAAATTAAATTAACCACTGAGGCACAGAGACACGGAGGAAACTTAAGAGAATATCTCTGTGCTTCTGTGTCTCTGTGGTTAACTAGTCTTTATCGAGTAACCTGAATCTTGCCTTCGTATCTGTCCCAACTGAATCCGCAGCAGCGCGAAGCCGTCGAGGCGGTCGATGGGCCGGTGCTGATTCTGGCCGGAGCCGGCAGCGGCAAGACGCGCGTCATCACTTATCGCATCGCGCATCTGATCGACGGCATCGGCGTACAGCCGGACTCGATTTTGGCCGTCACCTTCACCAACAAAGCTGCGGCGGAGATGGCCGGCCGCGTGGCGTCGCTGGTCGGGACGCGCTCGGTGACCAAGCCGCTGATCTCGACGTTTCATTCCTTCTGCGTGCGGCTTTTGCGGCGGGACATACAAACTTTGCAGATTGGCGGCAAGGGTTATCGCAAGGATTTCGTGATCTACGACGAGTCCGACCAGCAGAATGTAGTGAAAGCCGCGATGAAGCGGTTGGGCATTGATGACAAGCAGCAGCTTACGCCGCGCAACGTACTGGCACGAATCTCTTGGGCGAAAAATCACATGCTCGATCCGCAGCAGGTTTACCTCGACTCGGCTGATCCGCAGAGTGAGCGCGTGGCTCAGATTTATGAGGTCTATCGCCAGGAGCTGGCGAGGTCCAATGCGCTCGATTTCGACGATCTGCTGCTGTACGCGGTTCGTGTGCTAAAGGCCTCAGGCGAGACGCGCGAGCGCTACAACCGCCGGTACCGCTACGTTCTGGTCGATGAGTATCAGGATACGAACCGGCCGCAGTACGAACTGATGCGAATGCTGGCCGGCAACGAGCACAACGTCTGCGCCGTCGGCGATGAAGATCAGAGCATCTACTCCTGGCGCGGCGCCGACATCCGCAACATTCTGGAGTTCGAGCAGGATTTTCCCGAAGCTCGCATCATTCGCCTGGAGCAAAACTATCGCTCGACGCAAAACATCCTGCAGGCCGCGTCCGCGGTAGTGTCGCGCAACATCAAGCGCAAAGGGAAAAATCTGTGGACGGAGCGGCGCGGCGGGGCGCAGATCGGCTACTACGAAGCGCCGGATGGCGAAAACGAAGCTCTGTTCGCCGCTGACTACATCGCCAAATATCTACGGCAGGGACAGACCGAGCACGGCGAGACACCACGTGCGGCGGTTCTGTATCGGACCAACTCGCAATCGCGGCTGCTGGAAGAGGCGATGCGCCGCTATCAGATGAAGTACCACGTTGTGGGAGGCTTCAGCTTCTACGAGCGCGCCGAGATCAAGGACATGATCTCGTATTTGAAAGTCATTGCTAACCCGGACGACTCTATCGCATTACAGCGGGTGATCAACACCCCCACACGCGGCGTCGGCAAAACTACGATGGAAACCATCGAGCGGATTGCGCTCGAGACCGGAAATTCCATGTGGGGTGCGATCAATGAAACCATTGCGCGAAGTCTGCTACCTCCACGGGCTTTGTCGTCGCTGAAGAATTTTCGAGACTTGATTGAAGATGCGCGGGCCATGCATCTGGGGATATTTCGCGAGCGGGTGGCGGAAACCGCTGCGGCAGCCTCTGCGGAAGCTGCACCCGCAACGCGAGATGAAGATCAGCACTCAATCGACTTCTCGCCCGAGATGTTCGAGGAAGAAGCCGAGGTCCCTGCGACAGCCGCGAACCGCAGCTCCCTCGACTCCGGCGCCCAAAAACAGCCCGCCTCCGCTGGGGATGACAATCAAAACCGGGACGACAATCTAGACGAGGATGCCAACCAGAAGGATGACGTTGATGACGAGCAGCAGGATCGGGTCGAGGGATTTCGTGCTCCCGGAGATCCCGCCAATACTGCCGAATTGCTTAAGTTCCTGCTCGATCGCACGGGCTATATCAAACTGCTGGAGCAGGAGGACACGCCGGAGTCGCTGGCGCGCATCGACAACCTGCGCGAGCTGGTGAATGCGGCGATGGATTCGCGCGATCGCGGCGAGACGCTGAGCGAGTTCCTGGATCATGCGGCGCTGGTCAGTGACGCCGACGATTACGACGAGAACGCGCGCATAACGCTGATGACGTTGCATGCCGCGAAAGGTCTGGAGTTCCCGCTGGTATTCCTGATCGGACTGGAAGAAGGCTTATTTCCGCACTCCCGCACGCTTCTGGCGCCCGACGATATCGAAGAGGAACGACGGCTGTGCTATGTCGGCATGACTCGCGCGATGGACACCCTCATCCTGACTCGTGCGCGATATCGCCGGCGCTATGGGACCGACATGCCGGAGGCGAGTGTGCCCTCGCGTTTTCTGGAGGAAGTTCCGGAAGAGCTATTGCAGGATCTGGGTTCTGCACCCCGGCACGCGCAAAACCGCACCAGCAGCGACTACGGGACCAGTCGCCATTACGCTTACGAAGATGAGGATCAGCGGCCTCAGTACGGGCGTCGCAACCCAGCTCAGCGCAGCTCCTATGGAGGGCCGACGTACAACTCCATCGACAACATTGCGGAGTTCTTTGCCTCGCGTGGTAAGAAATTCTCGCGGCCGAAGGTCGAAGTACAAGCGCCGTCCGGACGAACCGGATTCGGACCAGGGCAGCGCGTGCGTCATCCCAAATACGGCGAAGGTACGGTCTACAAGCGCGAGGGCGATGGGGAAGATGCGAAGATTACGGTACAATTTCCGAGGTTCGGTTTAAAAAAGCTGGTCGAAAAGTACGCCCAACTGGAGAAGGCTTAAGCTGGACCTGACCTTCAGAGCCTGCCATGAGCAGAGCCGAAGGGTCAGCGTCTCAGCGGCCCGATTTTGATTATCGAGCAGGCTTCAGCCTGCGGCAGCTCACATTTCCGAAAGAGAGAAAATTTAGACTTCATGGCAAACACCAAGACCATCACGGACAAGGCAGAACGCAAGGCAGTAAAGCGTGCGGCGCGCAAAAAGGCCGCTCCCAAAAAGCCACGCACCTATGCGCGCGGATCGCAGAAGCGCAAGGTAAAGAAGATGGCGCGCGGCCAGTCGAAGCGGTAGAGCAGTTGCCGGTTGTCAGTCGCGGAGACTGCTGTCTCTGCCTTTCAACCGACGGCTATAAATGATCCAAGTCAGGCTCCAGTCCGCATCGGATGGACTGGAGCTTATTTCTTCGGAGTGCCCGACGATTGCGTAGAGCTGGGACCGGCACTGGTCAGCGCGGTCTGGTTGGGCTGATCGAGATCGACGAGCAGCGAGCCGGGGGGCTGCGTCAACGCGAACTGGTCGTCCCGCAGCGGCTGATTGATTTCCAGCTTCACCACGGTCAATCGAATGGAATACTCTTCCTGCGGACGGTTGATCTGGATCACGTTGGGAAAACTGACGCCGTTGTAATCCTGATAAACCTGGTAGGTCACATCGGTAGCTACCGCGCCCTTCTGGTCGTAGATGATCTGCTCGTGGGGCACGAGGTTGGTACGATCGAAGACGATTTTACGCAAAAGATACCAATCGTTGCCCATGCGATGAATAATGTCGATCACGTAATCAGGCTGCTCCAGATTCTTCTTCTTCTTCGCGTCGTAAATAATCTCGTTGCTATCTTCCAGCACCGCAATATCGTCCTGCGGATTGATGTCGGGTAGCAACAACGCACTGTAGATGACCTGCGGGCGCAAATCTTCCAGAGAATTGCCTGTGGGATGAATGACGTTGTTGTGACCGACGTAGAACTTATTCTTCGCCGGAATCGATAGTTTGAATTGGTCGCCGACACTCACCATGTCAAAAGCTTTATTACGCACGATGGGGAACAAACCAATCATGCGCAGCATGTCCGGCTTGCGTACCAGAATGTATCCGCGAATCTCCTCGTAATCGGTGACCTTGCCTTTTTTCTCCCCGCCTACTGAGGTCGCAATGTCAACCGTCGCATTCAGGGTCTGGAGCTTCGACGCCTCGGTGTTGATGTAATCGACCAACTCCTTCTTACTAGCCGTTTCCAGCTTCGCCGTGCTGGTGCGCATCTCGACCGTTCGAGTGCGGAAGACACATCCAGTGTCGCCGGCCAGAAAAGCGAGCAAGGAAACCGCGACAATAATTCGGCAACGGCTCATAGGCACATTAACGAATACCAGTACGCCTGATGCAAAATACCATCCCGCGACTCAAGAGCTACTGACTTGCCGCGACCGACCTGCGATAGGCGGCAACGTTGCGGGCATGTTCTTCCAAGTCCCGAGCGAAGCGGTGGTGGCCATTATTGTCGCTCACGAAATAAAGGAAGTCGGTGTGTGCGGGATGCATGGCAGCTTGCAGCGAAGCCAGCCCGGGATTCGCGATGGGACCTGGCGGCAGCCCTGGATACCGATACGTATTATACGGCGAATCGAAATGCAAATCGGATTCGTAAATAGTACCGCGATAGCGGCCTGCCAGCAGGGCCGCATAGATCACGGTGGGGTCCGCGGCCAGAGTCATATTTTTCGCCAGCCGGTTGTAGTACACCGCGGCAACCATAGGACGTTCGTTCGGATCGGCCGTCTCCTTCTCCACAATGGATGCCATGGTTACGATACGGTGCATATCGCTATTGCCCACCAGCCCGATCTTCTGCGCCTCGCGTCGAAAACGATGCACCATGGCAGCAGCTATCTCGTGAGCGTCGTCAATGCGAGTGAACTGATAAGTATCGGGAAACAGATATCCTTCGAGCGACTTGGCTTGGGGATCGATGTCGCGGACCAGGAAAAGATCGTTTTGCGCCGCAGTGATGAAATCGGAAGCCGGGCCCAATCCCGCCTGCTCGACAGCGGTGGCGATGTCGTACATGTTGAAGCCTTCCGGCACAACCAGGGTGCGGGCGTAGACATCGCCTTGCACCAGACGACGCCACACCTCCAGCGCGCTCGCCGGCTGATCGAATTTGTATTCTCCAGCTTTCAAAGTTCTCAGGCCCTTGGCATACTGCACCAGGAGAAACGCTGCCGAACTGCGGATGACGCCCTGCTGTTGCAGGTTGCGGGCGATGTGACGCGTGCTCCAGCCGGAACGCAGCAAGAAAAACGTGGTCTGCGCCGGGCGGACAGGCAACAGCGCCGCCCAGGTAAACCAGACGGCGAAGGCCAGCACCAGCCCAATCACGAGCTTCAATAGAGTTCGCACGAGTTCTAAGTAGTTTAGATGAAGAGACGATGCGCGGTGCTGCTACGCCCGTCCTTGCGTATAAGCTCCTGCGCTCGTTGACCACCAACAGGGGGTTTTGTGTGTAATCGTCTGTCCTCGACAGTTATGGCCGAGCGGCCGCTACAATCCGGAAACCAATGTTGAGCGAGAGCTGGTTCTCGAGGTCGCGATTTCTTCTCGCTGCGCGTTCGTGAACGGCGTCACAGTAGTAACATCCGCCGCGTGTCACCCGCTTGTCGCCGGTGTCCGCGCCTCTTGGATCAGTAACAGCACCACTAGAGTACGGGCCGAACCAGTCCTGGCACCACTGCCATACGTTTCCCAGCATGTCGTAGAGATCGAAGGCATTGGGAAGTTTCTGCCCTACGGGATGGGTGCTGCCTGAGCTGTTTCCGCCATACCACGCGATGGCGTCCAGCGGCGCGTAGGTTTCGCCTGAGGTCCCCGCTCTGGCCGCGTATTCCCATTCCGCTTCGGTCGGCAACCGGACTGTCCAACGGGTCTGCATGGTATTCACTTTGGCTAGGAAGACCTGAACATCTTTCCAGCTAACCTGCTCGACGGGTGCTGTCGGACCGGCTGCCTGAGCATGCGATGGATTGTTGCCCATCACCGCTTGCCATTGCTCCTTAGTGATATCGAACTGACCCATCCAGAAAGCCTTGCTGATCGTCACCTGATGTACGGGGCGCTCCACATCGTTCCTGGCAGCGCAGTTGGTGCAGGGTTTCCAGTAATCATCCGCTTTTATCTGCAGGTTGCTCCCCATAAGAAACGTGCCGGCGGGAATCCTGACGACAGCGATCCGAGCTTTTCCGACCTTGATGTACGCGCTTGGTGGCTTGTGTCCGGCAGTGAGAGGTAGTGCGCTGAACGCAACAAAGGCAAGAATAATTCCGCGAGATCCCAACATCGCATCCTCCTATGCCGAAGGAAATGTCAAACGTCTTTCGGTGCCAACGTTGCCAAACTGGCGCAAAATCCCCATATCACTAATGATCCCACCGTTCGGAAGCGTGGCCCGAAAGCCGAGGCGCAAGTCTCATGTCTGTTTTGATGTCCTACGGAATTCCAGAAACGATTGCAGAATCAGCACCGCCGCCAACTGGTCCACCACCTCAGCCCGGCGGCGGATGCTCATATCCGTCTCGCGCAGTACACGGTTCGCCTCCACCGAGGTTAGCCGCTCATCGAACAAATGCACCGGCAGCTTGAACTTTCGCCGCAGCTCCCCGGCGAACTCATGCACCTTTTCGGCCTGAATGCCTTCGCTCCCGCTCATGCGCAGCGGAAGTCCCATCACGATTTCGCCAATCGCATACTGGCGGATCAGCCGCCGCAAATGGTCGAGATCGTTTTTCTTGTTGCTGCGCCGATAGGTAGGCAGTCCCTGCGCCGTCACACCCAGTGCATCGCTGACGGCCAGTCCGACATTTCGCAAACCAAAATCGAGCGCGAGGATGCGCGATGGGGCTCCCGGGTTCGATGTGGGCAGGTTTTCCATCTGGATGCAGCTAAAACTATCATGTCGCGAATCCCACGGTTGCGAGTACCATAGGCAAGATGCCGGACCAGCTTCTGGACAATCCGAAACCGCTGCGCAAGCACGCCGACCCCGACGTGGAGGCCAACGTTGCCGGTGGCTCCGCTCCCTTGCCGCAGGTAACCATCAACCGCTCGACCGTGGCCGAACTGGAGCGGCGCCATGTGTTGCACCTGCAGGCGGCAGCGCTGCTGATTCTGGCGTCCGCGGCCGTGCTCACGCTGATCTACGTCGCGAAGCTGTTGCTG
Organism: uncultured Acidobacteriaceae bacterium; assembly: GCA_963818905.1. Classification (GTDB taxonomy): domain Bacteria; phylum Acidobacteriota; class Terriglobia; order Terriglobales; family Acidobacteriaceae; genus Bog-257. The sequence goes on along the minus strand of CAWFUE010000063.1, from coordinate 17,130 downwards.
GTTGTGGTCCTGGTGGCTATTCTTCTGTCGTTTGTTCTGGCGCCGATTGTCGATCTGCTGGTTCGCTTCCAGGTACCGCGAGCCGCCAGCGCGCTGCTGGCCGTGGCCCTGCTGGTTGCTGCGCTCGGCGCGGCGACCTACGCCTCTTACAGCCGCGCACTCGATTTCATGCACGAGGTGCCCAAGTACAAAGCCAGAATTGGCGCGCTGGGTGCAAAGATCCGCGAGCAAGCTGAGCAGATCCAGGAAACCACCGACACCGTGCTGCCCGACGATCAAAATCAACACGCCGTCACGGTGAAGCAGTCCAGCAGCTGGACAGACATGGTCAGCAAGAACGCCAATTCCGTCTCCGAAGTGGTGCTGGCGCTTACCTTCATTCCATTTCTTGTGTTCTTCATGTTGAGCTGGCAGGACCATGCCCGATCGGCGACGGTGATGCTGTTCAGCATGGAAAATCGCAATACTGCTTATGTCATGCTTGGCCTGATTGCGCGCATGATCCGTTCGTTCATCATCGGCAACTTCATCATTGGAGTCTTTCTCAGCGTATGCAGTATGGCGCTGTTCGGGTTGATTGGCCTGCCTTATTTTTACTTCCTGGGACTCATCAGCGGATTTCTGAGCCTGATCCCTTACCTCGGTGTGATGCTGGCAATTTTGCCGCCCCTCATCGCCGATCTTGGACACCTCACCGCTGGTTCTGCCGCGCTGATCATTTCCGTGGTCATGGCGCTGCATTTGATCGCCATGAACGTTCTCTATCCCAAGATTTTGGGCAAGCGGTTGCAATTGAATCCGCTGGCGGTAACGCTGGCATTGCTGTTCTGGGGATGGTTGTGGGGAGCGATGGGGCTGATTCTTGCTGTCCCGATCACCGGCGCGATCAAGATCATCTGCGACCACATCGAGCGGCTGCGATCGTATGGGGCGTGGTTGGGGGAGTAAGCGCCTTTCGCTCTTCGCCAGAGGCGCTCAGCAGGCTCTTCACTGCTAGCAAACCGTTGGTTCCACTGCGAGATCTCTTTTCCAGCTGTCACACACTCTCTGAAAGTCGTCCATTCAAAGCAACACTGAATCAGAGAGGGCCAGAGCCTCTGGCGAAAAGCGAAGAGCGAATGGCGAATCGCGAAAGCCAGCGAATGACGAAGAGCGCCCTATCCCGCTAAACTAGAATTTGGCAATCATACGGACGGGAGTTTCTATGGCACATATGGTCAAGTGCGTGAAGCTGGGTCGTGAAGCGGAGGGTTTGGAGGAGCCTCCTTTTGATAACGAGCTGGGCCTCAAGATCTACAACAACGTCTCCAAGCTGGCGTGGGAGCAGTGGCAGGAGCACATGAAAATGCTGCTCAACGAATATCGCCTGCAGCCGTGGAAAAAAGACCACCAGGAATTCATCGTGCAGCAGATGGAAGCCTATTTCTTCGGTGAGGGATCGGAGAAGCCGAAGGAGTTTGTGGCACCACAGTAGCCAGTTGTCAGTATCCGGGATCAGCCGTGTCAAGGGCTTGAATTTAGCCGGTCACTGTCCGGGTGGAGCACGCCTTCGAGCCGGCGGCACACTGCATTACCAGCTGATGGCTGGCGGCTAATATGGCGAGAAACCCAGCGTCTTGTCGCTTTTCTGCACCCATAGGCGCGCTTTATCGGCGACGCGCTCGTTGACCGTCACCACTACTACCACGCCGCTGGCCTGCGCGAATGGCGAACCGCTGTAACCGCTGGGAACGCCTGCGCCATCGATGCGATGGCTTTTGATGATTCCCCATTCGCCGCCCGGGCCCCAATCCTTGATGAAATCGTTATAGCTGTAGCGCGCATAACGATCAGGATGCTGTTTCCAATCAGGATCGTGCATCCAGATGCCGTAGGCTTGCTCATAATTCTGTTGCTGAAGAGCGTCGAAGAAGTGGTCAACCACGCGCTCTTCCGGCCAGAAGCGAAGCTGCCACCACACCAGCGATATAACGATCACCAGCAGAACCACACCGATGATGATGTTGCGCTTCTTGCGGGCTTGCGCCGGATCGTACGGCTTGGCTTCGAACAGCGTCATGGCAGATTTAGTTTACTCGCTGGCGTGAGCCTGTGCGGATTACGGCTTGCACTGGCGGCGATTGGCTTTGGTTTCCGTAGAAACATTCGCAGGTGGCGCGACGTAGCGCCGGGCTCCAGCCCGGCTGTGCTGAAGACGCCGGCAGAGTGTGTTGAGTTCGTATCGTTAGGCAGCGTTCTTGCGCCGCGACTTGGTCTTCTTGGCGGCGGCTACCTTCACTTCCGATTCGCGCTGCGCTTCCGCCACGCGTTGTGGAGCTTTCTTTGGCACCTGCGCCAGGCTTTCCTTGAGCGCGGCCATCAGGTCAACCACCGGCGCCATCTTCTTCGGCTTCTCTACCGGCGTAACTTCCTCGCCTTCCAGCCGCGCTTTGATCAGCGTCTTGAGGTTCTCCTCGAAGGTATCGTGATATTTCTCCGGCTCGAAGTCACCAGCCAGCGCTTCGATCAGCTGGTGCGCCACCTTTACCTCGGCGTCTTTGAGCTCGACATCGGGACGGCCAAAGTTTTCCAGATCGCGCACCTCATCCTTGTAGTACATGGTGTGCAGCATCATGCCGCCCTTGTAGGGACGCAGGAAGACCGTGTACTCGCGGTTATGCATGGTGAGCTTGGCGATGGCGACGTACTTGGTTTGTTCCAGAGCTTCGCATAGTAGCGCATAAGGCCGGCGGCCAGCTTCTTCCGGCGTGACGAAGTACGACGACTCAAAGTAGATGGGATCGACCTCGTCGGCTTTCACGAACTCTAGGATCTCCATCGCTTTGGCAGTCTTAGGCTCGATCTTCTTGATCTCTTCGGGCTCGATGATGACGTATTCGCCCTTGCGATATTCGAAGCCTTTGACGATCTCGTTGCGCTCCACGACCCGCTCGTCGTGCGGGCACCACAGTTGCTGCTTGATGCGAGTGTTGTCGTCGCGATGCAGCATGTGGAAGGAGATGTGATTGCCGCGTGCACCGGAAAACAGCCGCACCGGCATGGAGATCAGTCCAAACGTCAAATAACCAGACCACACAGAAGAAGCCATAAAGTCGTCCTTTGTCGGCCAGGAAGCTGCGGAAAACTGGGCACAATATGATCCGGTGGTTCGCAGCGCTTCGTCAAGAGCTAATTCGCCAGCGCATTTCGCTCCAGGACCGGTTCCAGCCATAGGGTGGGATGCGCGTTGTCCCACACTTTGCTGCATTTGCACTACGCCATAACGCGCGTTCCCGCAACCGATTGCAGCGTGCGATACTCACTTCAGGGTGACAAATCTCATCCATGCCAGAGGCTTGCCGGCCGCAGTGGTCGCGATAGGATTCGCGCTGCTGGCGCGCATCATGGGCGCGGTTACCGATGGCGGCGCAATTGCCGGCGTGCTGGCGGCTTTCATTCTGATGCTGGCCGCGGGATTTGGCGGTTTTATCCCTTTATTGACGCTGTTTCTGCTGACCATCCTATCGACTCGCTGGGGATATGGACGAAAGGTACGGCTGGGAGTCGCCGAGCGACGGCGCGGCCGCACAGCTTCGCAGGTAATTGCCAATCTGGGCGCTGCGACAATCTGCGCGCTGCCGCTGATCTGGTTTACAGACCTGAGCGACATTCTCCTTGTGGGATCAATGGCTGCCTTGGCCGAAGCCGCCGCCGATACCGTTTCCAGCGAAGTGGGGCAAGCCACGGCACGCGGCGCCTACATGATCACTGATTTCCGCGATGTGTCGATCGGAACCAACGGCGCTATTAGCGTTGAAGGCACCATCAGCGGCTGCGTAGCTGCCAGCATTGTTTCCTGGGTGAGCGCGGTCTGTGGGTTGGTGGATTGGCGTTGGACCTTCGTCGTTGCCTTTGCGGGCATTGGAGGCATGTTCTTGGACAGTATCCTTGGCGCGACTTGGGAGAATGCCGGCAAGATGGGCAACGATTCCGTGAACTTCGTCAGCACGGTTGTAGCTGCCGATGCCGCCCTGATCGTCCTGATGGTTATCTCTCGATTCGCCGCTTGAGGATCCAAAAACCTACACGCTTCAAGAAGCCAAGGCCGAGGTAACTTCGGTTTCCTGGGAACCGTGAGTTTGCAGACGAGATTTCTGATAGCGGAAACGGGGAGGCGATTGCACCCTCCCTCTCGCGCTGGTGTAAATTGTTGAAAATAAAACACTGCATTGCAGCATTTCGCGCTAAAATATTCTCCTGATTAGAGTTACTGTAAAATATTCATTTAGAAAGACTTATACGAAGTCGATCGACGAAGAATCAATGACTTACAAACGATTCTCACTAAATTATTCTATCCATTGGACTTACATATCAACTTATTGAAAACAAAGTGCTTCCTTATGCAGATCTGTGTCTTTCCACACTGGCGTAACAATTGAGAACAGAAACAGAGGTCGGCCTTGCTGTCTAATAATCCGCTTGCTGTAGTAAAAATGTAGTAACCGGAGAGGTGGCCGAGCGGTTGATGGCACCGGTCTTGAAAACCCCTCGACGCTTACAGCGCGAGCGGTTAACCGATTAGAAACAGAGACACACGCTGCGCTGGATTGCCGGAGAGTTTAACCACTGTAGTAAAACTGTAGTAATCGGAGAGGTGGCCGAGTGGTTGATGGCACCGGTCTTGAAAACCGGCATACTCGAAAGGGTATCGGGGGTTCAAATCCCTCCCTCTCCGCCATTAATTTGTAAGTTGTTTATTCCATTAAAAATAATCCGACAATAGATTTCTTGTTAGCTCCCCTGTTAGCCTTTCTGGCATAATTCCGGTCAGTGTTCCGGAAAACAGCATGGCTAAAACTGAGAAATCCGTTCGTCTGATGAAGGCCGTCAAGGTCAAAGGCAAGTGGTGCTGGTGCCGATTGGCCATTGATCAGAAGGGTCGCCCCAAACCCGATTCTGTCCTGGTCAAGGGACGTGAGGAGACCCACAAAGAGGGCCGTTTCGCGGTGTTTTGGAAGGAAGCTGGACATAACCGCTCCGAGCCCGCTGGCAAGGACTTTGCCGAAGCTCAAGGTGCCCTCCGGCGGCGCAAGAGCCGCCTTAATGCTCAACTCGCTGGCCTGACGATTCCCGAACTCCCGGCGAACGGCAATCGGGTGAAATTGCAGGACGCGATCGACGATTTTCTGCTAGAGATTCAGACCCAGCGCGCGAGGAAGACGTATTCGGCCTATCGCCGAATGCTGGCGGACTTCTCTGAATCCTGCCCGAAGTTGTACCTGGATCAGCTGGAACGCAAGGACCTCATCAACTTCACGGCCGATCTGAAATCGAAAGGCGTCGGCGACCGCACGGTTTACAACAAATTCGAGCTGTTGATGAGCTTCCTGAAAGCGAACAAAATACCCCGGATTGTGACCGCGAAGGATTGGCCGAAGTACACGGAACAGGAAGTCGATATTTACGAAGCCGAGGAGCTGACAAGGCTGTTCGCCCATTGCAATCTCGAGCAGCGGGTCCTGTTCCGGTTTTTCCTGGGTTCGGCAGGACGCGAACGAGAAGTGGCGTTCACGGCATGGCCTAATCTGGACCTTAAGAATGGCCTGTGGCACATGCGGGCAAAGCCGGAGCTTGGGTTCAAGCCCAAAGACTACGAGGAGCGGAACCGTTCCGCTTCCAGACTGGCTCGTCGAAGACCTGAAGGTGTGGCGCAAGAAGCATGGACGCGGCTATCTTGTATTTCCACATGGCGATGACGATCCCGAAGGCCACATGCTGCGGACGCTGAAGCAGATCGCTCTGGAGGCGAAGCTGAATTGCGGACACTGCATCAATCGCAAAGGTCTTTCCTGCAAGAAACATCCGGTTTGTGAGCGTTGGTACCTGCACAAGTTCCGCGCTACGGCAGCAACCACCTGGCTCCAGAACGATATCGACATCAGAACCGTGCAGACCTGGCTTGGGCACTCCGACATGGAATCCACGTTGCGTTATTTGAAGGCGGCTTCCGCTCGCAAGCCGATCGTGAGAGAGAAGGTGAACGCTGCCTTTGCTGGCATGGTGCAGTGAAGGCGCCGCAATTGCTCGGCAGCGACTCGACATATTCACTTCGGCGGAACGCCGACTTCTCACTCATGTGGAACGGGTTTCGGATGGCCGACAAACTCGGCGAGAACGCTTTCCTGCGTCACGATTTCGGCCCCACTTCCGATTCAGCAGCCCTCGGTCCGGGTGACCGGTGCTCGGCCGGTCACCCGATTTTCTTGTCCAGACCTGCAGACATCAAATCCATATTGCAATTTTGAGGGCCGTCTCTGGCGAGAACGGCCCTTGCTTGACGCAGCTCACCCATCTTATTTAGGCGAGGCTAACAACAGTCCACCCGCACTCATCAGCGAATTGCCTGACTTACCGAACACCGGCGTTGTTGTGCTTGTGGTCGCAGGCTGCGCCGCAGGATAGTTCTGAGCTTCAGTTATGCGCTGCTCGCAATCGCGATCGCAGTCACCCATTGGAGTCAGCACAGCAATGCGAACGTCCTCGTTACGGTAGCCGCAGAAAGCCGTGATACACACCGTTCGCGTCGATGTATTCTCCCGGGATCGCGCCCTCCGGGTTGTTTGCGCCGCAAAAAGTCCCCTGGCCCGAGCCAGTGCCCGCGCCGGGAACGTCGAACGTGGTGATGCTGCCGTCGGGATCCCGCACGAAGCCATGAGACACATTGCTCGCGTCGACGTAGTTTCCATCGATCTCCCCTCGTGTGTTGATGTTCTGGGCCAACGTGCCCTGGCCGGCGCCGGTGCCTGCACCCGATACATTGAACTTGGTGATGTGGCCGAACGGATCACGCACGAAGCCGTGATTCACACTACTCGAGTCAATGTACCATCCCGAAACCGTCCCGTCCGGGGTGATGCCCGAGGGTTCCGTACCCTGGCCGGGGCCGCTGCCCGCGCCAGCAACGTCAAACTCGGTGATGGTGCCGTCTGGAGCGCGCACGTAGCCGCGATACACCTGTGTGCCGTTATTGTTGTCGCCCATATTGAAGTACTCTCCCGCGACTGCGCCCTCCGGGTTGAGGGCATCGATCGTCGCTATATCGGTACCCTGGCCGGGGCCTGTGCCCGCCCCCGGAACGTCGAAGGTGGTGATGGTCCCGTCCGGCGCGCGCACAAAGCCGTGATACACCTTGTCGTCGTCAATCAGGACTCCCGCGACCGCTCCCTCCGGGTTGATGTTGTAGGCGTAGGTGCCCTGGCCGGGGCCGGTGCCTGCGCCCGGAGCGTCAAACTCGATGATGGCGCCGTCGCGAGCGCGCAGGAAACTGTGAACCACGTTGCTTGAATCAGCCCACAAACCAGTAGTCGCCCCGGCCGGGTTGATGCTTTCCGGCGCCGTGCCCTGGCCAGCGCCGGTGCCTGCGCCCGGAGCCTCGAACTCGGTGAAGGTGCCGTCCGGAGCGCGCAGGTAGCCGTGAGCTACAATGCTGGCATCACCGTAGGTTCCCGTGATCGTTCCTGCCGGGTTGATGGCCGCGGCTTCGGTGAATGTCGAGCCGGGAGGATCGAATGTGATGATGCGGTGATGGTCATCGGCGCTTGCGCAAACGCACAGCGCTAGCACACAGGCCGCGAGTGCGAGTTTGCGCCAGGCCAGTCGGGCCACGTTCATACCAAAGGATGTCCTGTTCGTTACGGATCGCATAAGTCTTTTCTCCTCTAATGAAGTTGCCCTAATTTCGCCGTGGCGTGCGCCCGTGCCACCACCACAGCGCAGGGTGCGGCGAGTGTGCGCCAGGCGCCGGCAACGAACAATGCAATGGCGGCGATTTTTGTGTGATCCGTTTGTGACTCGGCGTAAGTCGTTCAATTTGGGGATTCGGAAAACGCTAGTGAATATTTCTGTGCTGTCGCAAACAACACTTTTAGTCATGCCTTGCCGGTGGTAGACTCATGCGAACCGCTCCCACCCGAAGCTGTACCCCATGCGAGACACGCTGCCAGATCGCGTGCGCCTCGGAGTCTTCGAAGTCGATCTTCGGGTGGGAGAACTGCGGTCTGCTGGTAGAACGGTCCTCCTCCAGGAACAACCCCTCCAAATTCTCTGCATGCTGGTAGAGCGCGACGGTGACCTCGTCAGCCGCGAGGAGATCCAGAAGAAGCTATGGCCTAACGACACCGTAGTGGAGTTCGACCACAGCATCAACGCTGCGATTAAGAGGCTAAGGCAGGCCTTCGGCGACTCGGCCGACGCCCCCGTATACGTGGAAACCATTCACCGGCGAGGCTACCGGCTACTGGTGCCGGTAGAGCGGGTGGGCGCGGCCGGCGGTTCGTCGGATTCCGTTCCCACCCTTTCGCCAAAGACGGGCGAAAAGATGGGGCGCCCGCAGCCGGGGACCTCGGTCCTGATCGGCAGGACGGTCTCGCACTACCGTGTGCTGGACATCGTCGGGGGCGGCGGCATGGGAGTGGTTTATCGCGCCGAGGACCTCAAGCTGGGCCGTCAGGTCGCCCTGAAATTTCTGCCCGAAGAGCTGGGCAGCGACCCGCAGGCGCTGGAGCGTTTTGGCCGCGAGGCGCGCTCCGCCTCCTCGCTCGATCATCCCAACATCTGTTCCATCTATGAATTCGGAGAACATGAGGGCCGGCCCTTCATCGTGATGCAGTTGTTGGAAGGCCAGACCCTGCGTGACCGCTTGGCCGAGCTCGCCGAACAGAACGGGGCACTGCCGCTGGATGAGCTTTTCAACATTGCGATTCAGGTCAGCGGAGGCCTGCAGGCGGCACATGAGAAGGGCATCATCCATCGCGACATCAAGCCAGCCAACATCTTCATCACCAATAAGGGCGGGTGCAAGATTCTCGATTTTGGCTTGGTGAAGCTGCTGGAGGGTGAGGAAGAAGAGGAAGTCGCAACGCAACCAGAGGCCTCAGCAGTCACCCCGCCGGCAGGGTCCGGGACCCTGCATCTCACACGGACCGGAGTCGCGATGGGGACGGCGGGCTATATGTCGCCGGAGCAGGTGCGCGGCGAAAAGCTGGATGCGCGCACCGACATTTTTTCCTTCGGACTTGTGCTGTATGAGATGGTGACGGGCCAGCGCGCCTTCACCGGCGAAACGGCGGCCGTTGTTCAAGAGGCCATCCTGAATAGCACGCCGGTTCCCGCTCGGGAACTGAGTGCGGCCATCACGCCAGGCCTCGAAGCCGTCATTGCCAAAGCGCTTCAGAAAGATCGGGAGCAGCGCTATCAAAGCGCCGCAGAACTGGGAACGGATCTTCGAAGCTTACAGCAGCCGAGATCCACGCGCTCGCGTAAGCCGCGGTTGATGCTCGCCAGCATAGCTGCTGTTGTTCTTTGCGCTACCGGGTTGTTTCTCCTTCGCTCCAAGTGGCAAAAACCGGAGCCGGCGAAGGAGCCGATTGTGCGGCAACTTACGCCCGTTTCTGGACTCCGGGATGGAGTCGCAATTTCTCCTGACGGCAAACATTTGGCCTACAGCGACAGAGCCACGGGAATTTCCCTGCTCCAGATCGACAGCGGGGAGAGCCGGCTGTTCCCCGACACCGCATCCTTCTACCCTATTGGTTGGCTTCCCGACGGAGATCACCTCTTTGTAAGAAGGAAGATCGTCGGTTCCGGAACGTGGAAGATGTCAACCGTGGATGGGATAGTACGAAAGTTTCGGGACGAGGATATCCTTCCCCTGGCCTCTCCCGACGGGAAGCGCCTGACCTACTTGCGGGATGGCGAGATATGGGTTACGGACGCCAAAGGCGAGGCGCCGCACAAGGTCCTTTCGGTTGATCCTGCGTGGTTCCTTACAGAGTATATCGCATGGTCGCCTAGCGGACGGCGCATCGCATACGAGAAAATCAGGGTGATACAGAGTACCGCTAGGGAGAGCAAGACGTTCGAGGATGTGGAGCTCGACAGTTGTGACTTGGATGGACAATGCTCCACCATCCTTTCCGATCCCAATTTGTTCCTGTCAAATAACACCAGCAGCTTCGCCTGGCTGCCTGATGGTCGCATCATTTTCAATCTTCGTGATCTGCCGCCAAACCCGGTCGGCAGCAATTTGTGGTCGCTTCGAGTCGATCCCATTACTGGACGTGCCGAGGGGATGCCAAAACGGCTTACGGATTGGACAGGATTCGAGCAAGACCAGCTCACAGCGTCAACGGACGGGAGAAGGCTCGTCTTTCAGGAGTTGCACACCGAAGATGTGGTGAAGATCGCGGAACTTCGAGCTGAAGGTCGCGAATTGGGAGCGGCCCGGCCATTGAATTCAGAGACCTGGGCGAGTGCAGCAGGGGGCTGGACACCAGACAGCCAGGGCGTGCTATTTGCCGCGAGCCGCTACGGCAAGAAAGCAATCTTTAAGCAAAATTTAAATGATCCGAGTCCGCAACCTCTGGTGTCGGGCTCAGAAGGGTATGATCGTCCGGTCATAACGCCGGATGGGCAATGGCTGCTCTACAGCGAGTATGCAAGCGATGGTTCGGGGCGGCTGATGCGCATAGCCCTGCAAGGAGGCGCAGCCACAATCGTGCTGACCGGTAGTTATGGTTATCGTTGTGCCACTTCGCCATCCGCCTTGTGCGTTTTGTCAGAGCGGCAGGGAAACCAGTTGGGTTTTTCTTTACTGGACCCATTCAAGGGTCGCGATCGTAAACTTGTGACTGTCGAAATGGGTAACCATGCGTATTTCTGGGACCTCTCGCCGGACGGGAAGAATATCGCCCTAGTATATTACGGCGGTGGAAACCAAGTCCGCATTCTTGGTACGGAGGGCGGTCCAATGCGAGTGGTGTCCTTGCGGGAATGGAGCAGCCTGCAGAACGTCAGTTGGTCCGGCGATGGACGACATCTTTATGTCTCGGGGTGGACGGAAAATGGTGATGTTTCGGCGATTCTCGAGACGGACCTGGCAGGTAACTTCAAAGTTCTGAAGGAGATGCCGAGCACTGAGGGATGGGTTCATAACCCTATCGCCTCGCCGGATGGGCGATATCTCAGCTACAGCGAGCGGACCTGGCCATCCAGCATCGTAATGCTCGAAAATTTTTAATGTTCGAGCTCGCCGGCAAGATGCTATCCGTATTAAGCAAGGGCCACAGTCAATGGTTTTATCGCCCACTTCCGGCTCCCGACGGCAAGTACCTGGCTTTCGAGGCCCAGACATACGCCGGCAATGTCTGGATGATTGACAACTTTTGATAGACGGAGCGCCTGGAGCCAAGCACCGCGAATAACCTCAACAATTACTCATAGGAAACGGAATTGGCGCGGCGGTTCTAATGCCCATCATCGTCGCTAGTTATCCACCTAGCCGTATAACGTCCTACGCGTAGAAGTGCGCCCTAGGGCGGATAGCTAACCTAATTGGTTCGCGGAAAAACGGAGTCAAGGTACTCTGAACGCTCTGTGCACCATGCCTTTAACCCGCATCAAGGCAGGGAATAAGCGGAGGTAGTGTGCCGGATGTGCGCGGCGCAGTGGCCGATTTACCCGACAGTATACAAGGGGAAATCCGCCCATGCATTAGCCACACAGAAAAAGTGATTGTCAGGTTGAAGTAGCGATTCTCCGCTCTCCCGTAATAGGGATCGTTCCGATGCCTGCGGTCCAAAGCGGAGCGATTTCGATCTGCTGCCACGGCCAATAAACTCATCGGGCTTAACCGCTTAACCGGGGAATTCGGCTCGGGAACCATTAGCTGCCTCTCCAAGGAATGGTTCGTTTCGCACGAGTTTGACCTTCGGGCACTTGCGAGCGCGCGTTGGGGTAGATTTCTGTTACTCATAGCGCAGGGTGACCATTGGATCGAAGCTCATGGCCCTTCGCGCCGGGATATACGCAGCGATTAGCCCTAGCATGATCATCACCCCGCCGCCAAACAAGATGGAGGCGGGACTTTTGGTTGGTAGGTCTTGAATCAAACTCCCGGCCATGCTCCTTGCCCAGAACGCCAGGGGCGCTCCAAGGGCCAATCCCGCGCAAACCGTCCAAAATGCGTCGCGCAGCACCATGCCCATTACATCGCGGCGCGTTGCGCCCATTGCCATGCGCACACCGATCTCGTGTGTGCGCCGCGTCACCGTGTACGCCAACAACCCATATAGGCCAATCGCAGCCAACAGTGCACCTAGCGCACCGAACCAACCGCTCAGCGCGGCGATGAGGCGCTCGGGAACGATGGACGCGTCGATCTGCTCGTTCATCGTCATGATGCGCACGATGGGCACCGTTTTCAGTACGGATGACACAGTCTCGCGGATCGTGCCAGCAACAGCATCCGGGGCTATTGTGGTGCGAACTGCAAGTTCAGAACCGATAGAGCCATCCTGAAAGAGATCACGATAGATTGTGGGCGGCGCCGGTTGCTGAATGTCATTGTATTTGGCGTTTGCGACTACGCCGACAACTTCGTACGTGATCTCACCTTTCGTCAACGTGATATGGCTGAGGGTCAACTGTTTTCCAATCGGGTTCTCGGTGCCAAAGCACTCGCGTGCCGCGGCCTGATTCATGATTGCGACGAGGGGTTTGTCTCGGTCTTGGGCAGAAAAGTAGCGGCCGGACAGCAACGGTGTGCCATACGTTTCAAAGTAGTTTGGGGCAACATCGTTGATCAGAAGGCTGTGCGCGTCGTCAGGATGACCATGCTCAAATGCAGAGGCCGATGCACCAGGGCCTTGCATGGGACTCACTATGCTTAGCGTGGCCGATTTTACGCCGGGAATCGTTTCGAGTTTGGCGACCAACTGTTCAGACAAACGGGCATATTGTGCGTCCTTATAGCCGCTGTGTGCAGTGTCCAGGCTGACGAGCAACAGATGGTCGCGACGGAATCCTGGATTGAGGCTGCGAAGATGCGACAGGTAGCCCACGAATAACGCGGCGGAACTGAGCAGGACTAGGGAGACAGCGACCTGCGACACCACCAGACTTTTTCCGAACAGTCGCTGAGACCTCGATTCGCCACTTCGCGCCGTTTCTCGCAGTGACTCCGCCGAAATCGGGCGACAAGCGCGGATCGCGGGCACGGCTCCGAAAAGCAGCGCCGTCACTATCGCAATCGCGCCTGTAAAGAGCAGAACATGCCAATCCGGTTTGCTCAGAGTCTCGAAGTGAACCGGAAGCCCTATGATCTGGCGTCCGGACGCAAAAATCCGAATCAATCCACGAGTTCCGCAATAGGCCAGCAGGGTGCCCAGCGCGGTGCCCATCATTGAAAGCAATAAAGATTCAGTTAGTGTCTGCCGAATCAGCCGAGCGCGCCCCGCTCCCAAGCAAGCTCGCACAGCCATTTCGTGTTGTCGCGACGCCGCGCGAGCCAAAAGCAATCCGGTCAGGTTCGCGCAGGCCAGCAGCAGCAGAAGGCCAACCATCGCCATCAATACAATCACCGGCGTGGAGAGCGTTTCGCGCAGCGGCGTGGAGACACCACGTCCGGCAGGCTCGATCCGGAGTTTCATCTTCTTCACGAATGGCCCGGCGTCGGGCGCATTCACGGCCGTCTGGAACAACCCAGCCATTTCCGCTCGCGCTTTTTCTATGGAAACGCCCGGTTTCAACTGCCCTAACAGTCCGAATCCCCATCCAGGAGATGGTCCGAGTGATACAGGCAGCCAAATATCTTGCTGCGCTTGCTCGCTTATGCCGCAAAAGCCGCGTTGAGCCACTCCGATGATGGTGAAGGGAGCATCATTGACGACGACTTTCTTGCCGATGATTCCAGGGTCCAAATCGAATCGGGACTTCCAGAACGACCAGCTCACGACAGCAACCGGAGCAGGAGAACCGATGCGAACATCTTCCGGACCGATTAAGCGGCCCGTTGCGGCATGCAACCCGAGCGATTGGAAGAAAGTTCCGCCGACGTTTCCGCCGAATACAGTTTGCGGCTGCAGCGTATCGGCGCGGACCGTGAAAAAGTTCACAGAGCCAACGATCAGGTCCGAGAAAACATGATTGCCGTCGCGCAGAATCTGGTAAGCGTCCCACGAGAAACCGTTAAAGGGCGGCTCGCCGGGATATTGATGCAGTAGTTCTACGAGCCGCCCAGGGTCTCGCACAGGGAGAGCGCGGAGCATGAGGCCGTTCATGATGCTAAATATCGCAGTATTGGCGCCAACGCCGAGAGCCAGGATGAGGATGGCGACGCTAGCGAATCCAGGGGACTTGCAGAGGATACGGAGACCGAATCGAGCGTCTTGCACAAACGTTTCAAGCCACGTCCCCGGGCGTGCTGCCCAAACTTGCTCCTTAACCTGCTCCTCACCTCCTAACTCGATGCATGCAGCGCGCCGTGCCTCAACCGGCGTCATCCCCTTCGCGATGTTCTCTTCCGTCTTCGCCTCGAGGTGGTATCCGATTTCGTCGTCCAGTTCTTGATCTACTTCTCTTCGATGCAAGAGCAAGTGCAACCAGAATGACAGCTTTGTGAACCAGTGTTCCAGTCGCATGATCGCCTCCTTGCTCTTATGCCTCTTTGAGCTTGACGACGCGGGTAATCGCGCTCGACAGCCTGCCCCAGTTGTCTGTCTCTTTTTCGAGCTGTCGCCGCCCTAGCCGCGTCAGTGAATAGTATTTAGCCCGCCGACCATACTCCGACGTTTTCCATTCGGCTGTAATCCAGCCTTCTTGTTCCAGTTTGTGCAGAGCCGGGTACAGTGATCCGTCGCTCACCTGCAAAACATCACCGGACATCTGCTTTAACCGTTGACTGATGGCGAAGCCATTCATCGGCTCAAGCGCCAGAATTTTCAGGAGCAACATGTCCAATGTGCCCTGCACGAGATCCGAAGGTTTGCTCATTTCATGTCCTCGGTAACCGAGACTAGCACTGTAGCCCTCGGCAAGCAAGGGAGATGCTTTTCGGAGCGCCAGATTGGCGGTTCGGTTCCATCAAAGTTGGCCCTATGCAAGAAACCGAGTCAGAGAGGCGATCAGCCCTCTAACTCACATCGCCATTACACTCATACCTCGATACTCGTTCAGATCAAGAGTGACCGCGTACCGGCAGACGTATTCGCGTGAAGCCGGCACTGTCTCAACTTGACGTAAAACGGCCAACCCGCCGAACTAGCTTCCTCGTTGCTGATTTTCGCGGATTAGGAACAGGAAACTCTTCGCGGCTGACCGTAGAGAATAGTTACGAAGGACGAACCCGCCGGACCATTGGGTAAAGCGTGGGTATTCACGCTACGATGGAATCTAACTTGAAGGAGGAAGACCATGGAACGAGAGATCATCCGCGTCGAACCGTTCGACACCAATTTTGAGAAATGGGGCGCTCCCGTCTCGGTCTGCACCCGAGCTGGGGACATGGTGTTCATGTCCGGCATGCCGCCCTTCGACCCAGACACCGGCGAACTCCTGCATCATGCGCCATTCGAGCGCCAGGCCGAGCGCATCCTCGAACAAATGAAGACAGCGCTGGAGGCGGCGGGGTCAGACCTCGATCACGTGTTGAAGTGCAACGTGCTCTGCATATCCGCCGAGCGCTTCAAGACCTTCAACGAGATCTACAAACGCTACTTCCCCAAGAACCCGCCTGCCCGAATCTTCTTCTGCGTCCCGGAGTGGACCGGTCCGTTCGATATCGAGATCGACTGCGTGGCCGTCACCAAGAGCTGAGATCGCCGGTAAGGACAGCGGCGTCGGCGGGCAGCAGGTCCGCCAAGGCAACGCACTCTACGCCTAAAGAACAACGACTTCCAGATAATTGTCGTGAACAGGCCAAGTCGTAGCCTAAGTGAACTGGGCCATAATGCTCCGAGCAGCATTCGGCTGGCGCATTGACCGGAAGTCTGCTTGTGGGAGATTACTCCCGATAAGCAGGGATCATAGTGCGGCGCCGGTGTTTCACAACCCATACCTTTAGTTACAGCGAAAAGTCGGATTTTCGGGTCAATGGAATCAGAAAGTTAAGGGGTGCTTGGAAGCACCCCTTTTGAGACACTGTGTTTTCGACCCCTGCGGGCCTCTTACCTGACGATGACTACCTCGGGAGCGATATCCACTTCGTCAGGGGCGACCACCGCAGCATCGGGGCCGATTACCACCAGGCCAGGGTCGGCGACGACGAGATCGGTACCGATCAGAACCTCGTCTGCTTCGACCGTGACCTGATCAGCATCTGGCGGCCCGCGGTTACGACGCCCATTGTTGCGGCTCATAGACGACCTCCTTTGCTTCTTTCAAGATCCGACTGACGCTTGCGCGCGAGACCCGAAACGTCTGCGCGATTTGGGTGAGACTGCGACCGTGTGCGCGCTCGCCGAGCACGGCAGCACGATCAATGATGAGCGGTTTGCGGCCAATGTGCCGGCCTTCCAGTCGGGCCCGGCGCATGCCGGCCCGGACTCTTTCCACGATCAGGTTGCGTTCGAGTTCGGCGATGGCGCCGATGATGACCACGACCGCGCGGCCCAACGCGCCGCCGGTGTCGATGTTCTCGCGGAAGGAAACAAACTCGATGCCGAGATGATTTAACTCGTCGAGTACTTCCAGAAAGTGACGGACTGATCGGGCGAGCCGGTCGCTCGCCCAGACCAGGACTACATCGAACTGCCCACGGCGAGCATCGCGCAGCAGCTCATCCAGCCCAGGACGCTTCGCCTTGGTGCCGGTGATGCGATCGGTGTACTCGCGGACGATCTCATAACCGCGCTGCTGGGCCAGCTGGCGCAGGTCGTGGACCTGCGTTTCCGGGTGCTGATCGACCGTGCTGACCCGCAAGTACAGCGCGCAGCGCTTCATTTAATAGGTCTCCACCGCATCGAGGGAGTCCCGGCACTCGACGATGCGGTCATGCAAGTTGTGCAATCGGTTGAGGTTACGGTCCGGGCGGCGAGCCTCCAGCAGCCATTCGACGCGGAACAGGTAAAGCCGGCGGCGAAGGCGATCGAGCTGCTGGTGGATCTGGGCCCGGGAAGGGCGGGGGCGAAGATGGCGACGACGTCTTGTGATCTTCATATTCGTTCTCCTTAATAGCTGAGATATATCTCAGTTGTCAAGGAGAATCGTAACCCACACCCTGCTCTCTACCAAAGCCAGCCCAGAATAGTCCTTCTCCGGCTCTGCTATCCGCTGTCAGATCGGCAACTACTCGTTCGCCGAGGCGCAAGCCGT
>CAWFUE010000062.1:0-96462 GCA_963818905.1 uncultured Acidobacteriaceae bacterium | reverse complement strand
TTTACCATCGACGATATAGCCGACGCAGACGGGGATCTCCTGCAGTTCGTCGAGCACATCGAGCTTGGTCACGACTAGCCACGAGATTCCATTAATCATGCCGGCATAGCGCAACAGGGGCAGATCGAGCCAACCGGTGCGCCGTGGTCGTCCCGTGACTGCGCCAAACTCGTTGCCGCGCTTGCGCAACTGCTCGCCGAGTTCGCCTTTTTCTTCGCTGGGGAACGGGCCTTCACCGACGCGCGTGCAATAGGCCTTGGTTAATCCGATGACCGAATCAATCGCGTTGGGAGCGACGCCAGTGCCGGTCGCGGCACCACCGGAAGTGGCGCTCGAAGAAGTGACGAAGGGATAGGTTCCATGGTCGATGTCGAGCATAGTACCCTGTGCGCCTTCAAACAGAATCGCTTCGCCCGCGGCCAGAGCCTGATTGAGCAGCACTGCAGTATCGCAGACAAAAGGAGCAATCTTCTCCGCCGCCGCAGCGTATTCGGCATACATTTTGTCGGCATCAAGCGGCTCAGAATTAAACAATGCGTGGGCGATCATATTTTTCTCGCGCACTGCATTTTCAACGTGCTTCTTCAACAGTTGCAAGTCGAGCAGGTCGGCAACGCGCAAGCCGCGACGTCCCATCTTGTCTTCGTATGCGGGACCGATCCCACGGGAGGTAGTTCCAATCTTCACACGGCCCGGGGCGTTCTCCGCTGCCAGTTCGATCATGCGATGGTAGGGCAGAATCACTTGGGCGCGATTTGAAACGAAAAGATTGCCATCGACCTGCAGGCCGGCCGTCCGCAATGCGCCGACTTCCTTCAAAAAGGCCATGGGATCAAGCACGACACCGTTACCAATCACGCTGCGGCAGGCGGTGCGCAACACTCCGCATGGAACCAGTTGCAGCACAAACTTCTTGCCGTTGATGATGACGGTGTGCCCGGCATTGTGACCGCCGGCATAGCGCGCAACTACCGAGAAATTCTCGGAGAGAACGTCAACGATCTTTCCTTTGCCTTCGTCGCCCCACTGGGCGCCGACAATGACCGCGGTCTGACCTCGTTTCAATGCACATCTCCGGTACAGGGAATTGCGGACGCACAAGCGCGTCGCGCGTGTTTTCCACGCCAGGGGGTCGCACACGCCTTGCCGCGACATTACTCGAAAGGCTTATAGGAAAAAGCGGGGAAGATGTGTACGGAGTATCTTATCGCGCCCGCGCGGCCGATGGCAACGCACGACCCTCTGAGATATTCTCTTCAGAGAATGCCTAAATTTGAAAAACACATCTTCATATGCGGCAACCAACGCCCAGCGGGCAATCCGCGGGGATGCTGCGACCCGATTGGACAGGCAAAACTTCAAAAGCTATTCAAACAGAAGTTAGCCGAGCGAAGCCTCAAAGGCAGAGTACGGGCCAATCAATCCGGCTGCCTCGATCAATGCGAGCACGGACCCACTGTAGTCGTTTATCCGGAAGCGATCTGGTACGGCCATGTCAGCGAGGCCGACGTCGATGAAATCATCGACTCGCATATTCTCGGCGGCAAGCCTGTCGAGCGACTGATGCTGGCCGACGAGTGCCTGAACACAGCGACATGCCACCATCGTAAGGGAAGCAGTTCGTAGCAGTCAGCTTTCGCGCCTGTATCCCAGACCCGCCACAACGCCTCTCATATAGGCAAAGCTCTCGATAGCGCCTGGCAAGGGATCATCGGGATGAATCTCATATTCGAGATCGACGAAACCTTGATATTGGATCGCAACCAGGGCCTCGAACATTCTTCGCACTGGAATGATGCCGTCCCCCACCGCAACCTGGCTCTCCTTATTCTGAAAGCTCGTGAGATCTTTCATGTGGACATTGAGGAGCCTGGGCCCTGCTTCATGAATCGCCTGCACGATATCGGCACCCGCGCGAGCCGCATGGCCAACGTCGATGCAACAGCCGATGCGCGAATCCATATGCTTCACGGTTTTTAATACGTCGAGCGGCGAAGGCCACAATTTGTCCTCAGGCCCGTGATTGTGAATTGCGATGCGGATGTCGTACTCCTTCACGAATTTTTCGATTCGGAGTAGAGTCTCCGGCGCAGGATCTCCGGCAACGATGACAGGAATAGCAGCGCGCTTGCAGTATTCGAACTTGGCGCGGATGTCCGCGTCTTCATCCTTGGCGAAATAGATAGCTCCAGCAGCGTGCAGCTTGATGCCGGCGGCAGCATAGTCAGCGAGGGCAGCCGCCTCGCCCTGCGGGTTTACGGGAAGATGATCTTGAACATCCTTCGCATTCAAAGCGAACACATTCAACTGCTTCATGAAGCCGATCAGTTGCGCGCGCGTGAAGTTACGGAAGGTGTAGCTGGCCAAGCCCAAACGAATCGGCGCTGTCTCGTCCGATGTTTTTCCGGCAGAGGATCTTTCCTGACGTAGCGCGAGAATGCCAGGCGGCACTGTGAGTGCAGCGGTAACCAACGCACCGGAGCGCATGAAATTTCGACGGGAGAACTCATTCGTCTTAGTCGACATGTGGTTCCCAGCCTCTTTGATATTCTCGCCCCCACAACTTCATGGCATCGGCGTCGTTTTGAATGCGGCCGTTTCCTGTATCGAGGTGCAGTTCGCGCTGCACCTCCCAAGCAATATTGGAAAGTTGCAGCATGGTCACCGCAACATTGCCGGTGGAAACGGGAGCGTTCAGCTTTTCACCTTGGCGAATCCCCGCAATGAAGTTGGCGAAGTGGGCATCGGTCATGGAATCGCGGCCGATCAAATCGGAAGACGAAGTCGCATTGCCGGCTTTGAACTCGCTCGTCTTTTTTCCATCCAGGTCGTAGATTTCATAGCCATCGCGATCGACCAGCACGGAGCCTGTGGTTCCCATGATCGTCGAGCCGCGGTCGCGTCCGTAAAACTTCATGCCCTGGCAGCTCTTGCCTTCCCAGGAAATCATGGCGTCTTCGTACTCGAAGCTGGTCAACAGCGTGTCATAAAACTGCCAGTCATCTTTGAAGTGATATCTGCCGCCGGATGCAGTGACTCTCTTCGGATAATCAACGCCCAGCGCCCAACGACAGACGTCGACTTCATGCGTGCCATTATTCAGGGTTTCGCCGGTGCCATAGATGCGGAACCAATGCCAGTTATAGGGATGAATATTATCTTTGTACGGGCGGCGAGGCGCAGGTCCTTGCCACAAATCCCAATCGAGTTGCGGGGGGATGGGCACTTCTTTCCCGAAGCCAATCGACTTTCTTACATTGCTGTACCAGGCTTTGGCGAAATATGGCCTTCCGATCATGCCGGCGTGAATCTTTTCAACGATCTCGATGGTATGGGGCGAGGAGCGCTGCTGGGTGCCCATCTGCACAAGCTTTCCATATTTGTTCTGTGCGCGCACCAGCATCTCTCCCTCAGCCGGATTGTGGCTGCACGGTTTTTCCACGTACACGTGTTTGCCGGCTCGCAACCCCGCAATCGCCATCGGCGCATGCCAATGATCGGGGGTCGCGATAGTAATTGCGTCCACATCCTTCTGCTCCAGAATGCTGCGAAAGTCTGTGTTGGTCGTGGGAGCGTTGCCCATCTCCTGCTGCGTAGCCTCGGCAAACTTCTTCAGGATGTTTCGATCTACATCGCAGACATGCGAGATGCGGGCCTGGTTTCGATTCGCCTTAAGCGACGAAAGATGAGCGTAGGCGCGGCCGTTCAGACCAATCACCGCAAAATTGAGACGGTCGTTCGAACCCAGAATCTGCCCGTAACTCTTTGCGGTCGTGGCCACGGCCAAGCTGGTTGCTCCCACAGCAAGGGCGTCAAGAAACTCACGTCGTGTAATTGTCATTGATCCCTCGATCGTTTACTCCTCGATCGTCGATCGTCAAGATTGATCCCTCAACGCGCCGAAGTCGCCGTTCTCGCACGATAGCTGTGATCAGCAGGAGATCCCAGCCTTGGTTAACGTCTTCTTCAGGCCGTCCATACTGATGCGGGTGGAGGCTTCCGGCGAGCCGGCGCCGCGCCAGTGAGTCTCGAGGCTCAGGCCATAACGGAATCCATCGCGCTTCAGGGCCTGAAGTTGTCCAACCCAATCCACTGTGCCATCGCCGACCGGCGCCCAATCGTACTTATTATCCGGCTTACGCACAACGTCCTTGCAGTGGCAGTGCCCAATGCGATCCATGGGCAACGCCTGGTAGCCTGCTGGATAAGGCTCGCTTCCAATAGCGGCCGCATTGCCGGGATCCCAGTTCAACATGAAGTTCTGCTTGGGAATCGCCCGAAGCACGGCAGCGGCCTCTTCTCCAGTGGCTGTGTTGCAGGACATTTCGTTCTCCAGCAACAAGACAAGATTATTTTTCGCGCAGCGCTCCGCCGCTTGCTGCAGCCTGGCATTGATGGCCGCCCGGTAGGGCTTGGGATCATCCAGCCGCCAGTAGTCGAAACATCGAATCCGGTCGGTATCGAAAGATTTGGCCAGCGCCATGCAGCGATCGAGCAGCTTATCCTGGGCGCTGGCGTCGAAGTCGGCATGGAACTGATCACGGCTTTCGCTCTGGGACGATCGCGGCGCTCCAGGCCAATCGGTCTTGAACAGAGGGCTTGCTATGTCGGTGACTCGCAGGTTGTGTTGGTTGAGGATCTTGCGCGCGTCCTGCACCTGCTTCTCGCTGAGCTCGGTAGCATTCTTATCCCACATGGAGCGCAGTTCGATCCATTGCAAACCGAAGTCGTGGGAGACGATCTCACAGGCTTTCTCAAAGTCCTGTGTGATCTCATCGTTAATCACGGCCAGCCGAAAAGGGCAGCTGTGGCTTTCGATAGCCAACGACGCCGCCTCCACTTTCCCGAGCAGCGGCGATACCATCGCGGCAAATCCAAACCTCAATCCCGCAAGGCTCAAGCCCGCGAGCACACTGCGTCGGGTGCAAGACATACCGCAGCCTCCTTTGGTCCAGGCAATTTCAGCGATCGTTTTTTCATCACACTTAGTCCTATTCAGCTAAGCGCTTGCCGCGCGGTCACTCGATTATGCCAGTTTGAGTGAGTTGCCGGAGAGGCGAGGTTAGACAATTATTCTGTCAGCTTTCCAGAGGTTAAATTCGCCAGGCGTTGCCGCCGCTGATTTGCCGCGCAAACTTCGATGCTAGAAAGTTGCCATGACTTCAAAAACATTGTTTCCTGAAGCTGTGATTTTTTCTGGCCGGGTGAGAATAACAGGGTGAGTAGGAAAATGCGGCTGCAGCCTTCCTTGCGACCAATTTCACATTTTAAAGAAGACTGATCTTTCAACGCGCTGGCGGAGATTGGTGGGCACTTACGCATCTCGCGGGGAAGGGTGTTCGCCGAAGACTGAGTGGTAGGCGCGGCAGGACTTGAACCTGCAACCGCCGGATTAGAAATCGGGCGGTTGCCGTAGCGCCACTACAGCAGCTAGTGAAAACAAGTGGCTTACTGGGATCGTCAAAATAGCGAATTCTCCGTAAGTTGTTGATGAGTGCACAGGAGTGCCCGCAAACGGTTACAAATTGGCTACAATCTCAGCCCGCTCTCTCTTCTGCGATATGTTGCTAGCGGGGCGAAAAGATTGGGCTACCGGTCTATGTCTTTCCTGGGAGGAACTACTACCACCCTGCGCCCGAAGAGTCGTGCATCCAGCGAATACGCTCCCGGCCCAAGAAGAGCGAGCGCCAGAGGATTCAGAACGAGACAGGTTGGGTAGTTCGGTCTTGGTTGGCGGTTTGAGGACAGCCTGAAACAGATCGCGAGTAGCATTAAGTACGCTTGCGCCGGAGGATGAAATGCATTCTGACACTGGACCCCCGCCCTGTTTAGCGACGTGCGGCGCTGGACCGTCAGCATAACTGCGATTCAAGCTTCTGCACAGGGAGATAAAAATTAGAATTCCTAACACAATCATCGTAAATGGTCCAGAAACTATAAATCGAGGAGCACGTTTCGGGCCGCGCAAAATCGCGACAGCACAAACGGACGCGAGAGGTGCCGCAATTCATTACGAAAAACCAGTCCACCTCTGTCCCGCTTCTTCTTGCGGCGACAAGCTCACCGAGCGCGTATGGCAACAACTTGCGACTTGAACTACGAAATGTTCTGTCTGGCGGTATTCAATAACTTCCGGCGGCTGCACCTCTAGCAGAGAGCGTCTTTTCGAGCTCCGGCGTTGAGTCGCGATTCCCGGATTCCAGCTTGAATTTGTTAACCAGGTTCTGCAGATCAGCGGCCAACACTGACAGGTCCTTGCATGCCCTGGCGGTTTCGTTTGAGGATGAGGCAGATTGGTGAGTGAGGTTCGAGATTTCGGTAACGCTCGCATTCACGTGTTCGGTGGCATTCGATTGCTCTGTAGCCGCAGCCGCGATCTGAGTGATCATGCTTGCGCCTTGCTCGACGGCCTCAATGATCATTTGGAGCTTACTGCCAGCCTCGTGCGTGGCATCGACGCCCTGTTGGACCTGGACAGTTCCCTGATCCATGGCTTGCACTGCACCCTTGGTCTCCTGCTGCACCAAGGTGATCATTTCTGCGATCTCTTTCGTTGCTTTTGTAGTTCGCTCGGCCAATTTGCGGACTTCGTCGGCGACCACGGCAAAACCACGCCCTTGTTCGCCGGCGCGAGCCGCTTCGATGGCCGCATTGAGAGCGAGAAGATTGGTCTGATCGGCGATATCGTCGATGACCCCTACGATCTTGCCGATCTGATCCGACTTGCTGCCCAGTTCGCCGATCCGCTTAGCAATCGTTTGAACGGATTCCGCAAGACTACGCATGGTTTCTACCGTTCTTTCGACAGCTTTGCCTCCATCCCGTGCAGTGGCGGCGGCATGACGAGCATTGTCGGCGGCATGTCGACAGTTTTCAGAAACCTGGGATACTGTGGATGCCATCTCCTGCATCGAGGTGGCGATCTGCGAAGTCTGGTTTTGTTGCGTGCCGGCATGTTCCGCCATCTGCATCGCGGACGCGGAGATCTCTTCCGTCGCCCCAGCCAATTGGTGTGTGCTGGAAGCCACTTGGCGCATGATGGCCTGCAACTTATCCATGAAGTGGTTGAATGCAAGGCCAGCCTGACTGAGTTCGTCTGCCCCGCTAATCTCCAGGCGCCGCGTAAGGTCACCCTCACCCTCGGCGATGTCCCGGAGACGGCCCGCCAGTTGGGCCAGAGGAACACCAATTTGGCGATGAATGACGATGCCGGACGTCCCTGCTCCGCAGATGACGGCGATAAGAAAGACCAGAATCCCAAGCAGGCGCTGGCGTCGGGATACGGCCGCCACGGTGTCCAGTTCAGCTTGAAAATCCTTCGAGAGCCCGTCACGCAACTCGTGGAAGGCCGCTTCGAGTTGTTTGTTGTCCTTGGCAAGGGCGCTTACGGCCTCCTGCGTCTTCGTCGAAATATTGTCACCGCCGTCAATCATCGCCGAGTAAGTTGCCTTCGAGCGGGTCTGGATATCGGTGAAGTTGGCGATGAGCGATGAGATCTGCTTCTGGATATCGGGACTGAACGCGGTCTTCAGCTGAGCTGCTTGCAGTGCCGAGATCACCGCCTGACCGTCCTGGGCTGCGCTGGCAAGTATTTTCTTATCCTGCAACAGCACGGCATCGTTGTAGACCTTGCTAACCTTCTGGAACGCCGCTTCGGCCTCCTGTGCACTTAACGCCGCGGGGAACAGAGACCCGGACGCTAACTTCATGTGCGTCTGGGTCTCTGAGGCCGTCCATTGCAGGAGAACCAAAAGAGCGACGTAACCTAACGCGAAGATGGCGATGCTGAACCAGATCTTAGCTTTGATTCCTAGATTGCGCATTGCGCTCCTCACTTTACTTCCAGAGTTTTGACTTTGTCGTTGGCCGCGTCTTTGCTGACGTAGCCGATTGCTCCGGGTGTGGCCGCCACGTAGTCGACGAGGGCGGCTTCCGTGTCAAATGTCTTCGGCATGGAGCCCTGGCCGGTAAAGACCAGGCTGCGCCATCCCGCACGGAAGGCAGAGTCAGACTTCCCGACGTACTTCTTCAGGAAGGCTTCGTGGGCGGCTCCGGATTTCAGAGTCACCGGGGTTACGTGCGAACCATCCTTCAAGCTGGATTTGTCGCCAGTGAAGACGTCGCGCAGTTCGCTAGAGCTCACCTCGGTGGCTTTCACGCCGCTATTCGCAACCACCACGGCTTCTTGCGCTCTCGCAACTGAGCCGCTGAGGACGAGGCCGAAGAACAGGATTGGCAAGTATGATTTTTTCATGGCTTTTTCTCCGATGTTTTTGGTTGTCGATTAGAAGCTGAATCCGATCTTGACTGCCAGAATGTTCGACCGGGGCTTCAGACCGTTCGGGTTGTCGTCCGAGTAGTAGCCCATGTCGGTGCCATGGACAAAGTGCTCTTCCAGCTTCGCGTAGAAGTACGAGTTGAAGTCGTACCGGCCGGAGATGGTCCAATCCTTGGAGTAGTTGGAAGGCAGCGATGTATTATTGCCACCACCCGCATCCACAAAGTGGCTGTAGTAGGTTCCCACCTGGAATTTCTCCGACACATGGTAGCCGCCCATCGCGTACCAACTGCGCCAGTCAAGCGGGATCGGAACATAAATCGGACCCGCGGCTTCATGGAACGCAACCGGCTGCCTTCTGTATTCCCCATCCACAAAAAATTTCCCTTTCTCGAACTGCGCGTAGTGCTGTTCAATGCCGTTCATGGGTTGACCGAACGTAACCGCGCCCTGGCTGCCATGCAGATCCGCGATCATAGTGCTGGTCCCAATCAGCAATCCCTTGATCGGAGTCTGCCAGCGCACGTCGCCGCCATAAGTGTTGCCGCCTGCCGGGGTGGTCGCTGGCGTGTAGGCCTGTCCGATGGCCGCATCAAGCGATGCCACGCCGCTGTTGATATCGCTTTGATACCCGCCATTGAGATCCAGCGAGCGGTATCCGGCATATCCGCGGTAAATGAGTGTCCCGGCTTTCTTTCCCAGTTTCGTGGCGCCGTAGTACTCGCCACCGATGATGGACAAGTAGAAGCTTCGGTTCGCCGATGGGTACATTCCTTGCGGAAGAAGTGCCCAAAGGTGAACCGCATCTACGTCCTGAGAATCGTTAAACAGTCCAAGAGGAGTCTTGATCTTGCCCGCCCGGAAGCCGGCATAATCGTTGATCTTGTAGTCCCCTGAGGCCCAGTCCACCTGAACGTTGGGACCGCCGAATTCTCCGAGTTGATACATGTGCAACTGGATTCCCACGCGGAGCCTGTCCGAAATTGCGTCGCTCACGCTCACCGCGCCGTCGGTCCACTGAAGGCTTCCGGAACTGGTATTAGCGCCAAGAAAATTGTTATTGGAGCTGTACATAAGGCCCTGAGTAGCGAATCCATGGATCTGGATGTTTGAAAGGTCTTGAGCAAACACAGTGCCAGCGCAGGCACACAGGAGGAACAGGTTGAGGATTCGGCGATACATTTCGATTCTCCTTCAGGAATTTGAGTGGCGGTGCAACGAAATCTGTTCCAGTCGAGTCACATCGTGCGAGACCCGGTGGGGTCCAAGAAGCGACCACACCAACTGGCTGTGCTTTATCGGCATCCTCGGGTGATTCCATTAGCGCCGCTTCTCTTGTCAGTTAGTTGGGTGTCTGCTCAAAAGGATGGGGAAGAGCGGTGAGCGCTGGAGCAGTGGAGCAGTGGAAAGACCGCCCGTTCGGGTCGACGAGAACGTTCTAGCGAGAGCGCATCTCTTCCGCCGCTCTAGTCCTAGATGCATCAGTCCCAGATGCATCACGGCAGTTTCCACGAAGTTCAGATCCTCACACTCAGATTCGGACCTTGTTCCGAGCTGGGGCTATCGCCGGAGGAGGCATCTGAACTAGTCGACGGCGATTCTGCTACTGGGATCTGCTGCTGGTGCGGCCGCCCGTTAGACTCAGATTGGAAACTTTGGCGAAGAGCAGCCACGGCCTCACCGGCTCCCGAAAGGTCACCAGCTTCCAGCGCATTTCCGATGGCTTGCAGACCTTCACCGATACCTGCAACTTCACTTGTCTTCCCGCCCGGCGAAGGCAGTGGGAGCGCTTTTGTCAGCTGTGCGAAAGCTTTCTGCGCCGCGGGCAAATCGTTCGACATCACGGCTTCCTTTATGCCCTGCAGGTACTGCTGAATCGTGGGTTGAAAATATGTAATGTGCGGTGCCGAGTTTAATTGAACCCCAGGTGCTGACATACCCATTCCTCCTTCCGGCTATTGGCAACAAATACCCTCTTCTACCGGCCTTGCTATCGGTTGTTCCGGGCTGCCGGCTGAGGGTTTCAAGAGTTTTCTGGGTTACATTTGTAAGTCCTGATCGGTTACTACTTGTGCAGCTTTGACTTCAATCCGATGTTCCTTTTCAAGACAGGTCTCCCGGTACTTGAACACTCCTGGCGGTAGACAGAAAGATAAGTTCTGCTATTGGCGGAGATTTCCAAGCGCTATTGCGATTTAGCGCAGTGGTACACGGATTGCAAGCGAGTGATTGAGCAAGAAGGTTTTTTGTGGGCCTAGGTTAGTTTTGCATGAGGCCCCAGGTAATCGCCGTGCAGTTCCAGCCCAGGTAAGGGTCCTTGCAGTCCTGAATCCTCAAGCGAATGCGCTGCACGAAATGTAAACAACAAGGAGATTCATGAAAGCCACCCCAGCATTAAAACCTCTCATCCGTGTCGCCGTGGCGAATGGCGACCCCCTCCGGTTTGTAGGACTGCGAGCACTTTTGAGCGAGCAGACAGACATTGAACTGAGCTGTGTCGATCCGTCGGAAATCACAGTCGACCACAATATTGACGTTGTATTGCTGTGGAACAACGCCGGCAAGAACACTTTCGATGCAATGGCAGGATGTCGAACCCGTGATGTCAAGCTGCCAATTGTGGTGGCGGGAAACCGCATGGACGATGCGGCTATGTACAGGGCTATTGTTTCCGGGGCCAAGGGTTGCATCGAAGAAGAAGCACCAGCCACAACGTTCGCACGTGCCTTTCGGGCAGTTCACGCAGGCTCCGTTTGGGTTCCTCGCAGGGTATTGTCGATGGTGGTTGAGCGGAGTAACGCAATGGCAAAATTCGGGCCTCAACCCTTCAGCCAAGCGTTTACCAGTCGCGAATGCGAAGTCCTGGAATTGCTGGTAGCCGGCCGTTCCAACAAAGAAATCGGCGATCCTTTAGGCATTGAAGAGCGTACGGTGAAGGCGCATGTGTCAAAACTGATGCGCAAAGTGGGAGTGCAAAACAGAATTGCACTTTCAATGCACGCCATCACTCACTCCCTTGTTTCTAGAAGCTAAGAAGAGGTATCAATCCGACAACCGCCCGGGTTCGCTGGTGTCCCTACACTCGCGATTAAACGCGTGCTTCGACGTCTGCTTGAGTTGAAGCTATCGTCGGAGGCAGCAACAAACATTTTCAATCAGTTCTGACGTCAGCCCGAGGTCACTACTCGCGATGGTTCCAGCGCACTGCGGACAGCGCGTGCTAAGGTGGCTAGGCTGAATGGCTTCTGCAGGAAGATACTTTCGCTTCCCAAAGTCTCTGGCTTTATCGGACGGTCTGCGTAACCTGACATGAAGATGACCGGGAACTCCAGGCCCATATCCCGCACCGCAGAAACCAATTCAGGTCCATTCCCTCCCGGCATAATCATGTCCGTCAGCATAAGATGGATGGGTTGCTTCGCTTCGGAGAATATGCGCAGCGCCTCCACGGGATTGGACGCCTGCAGCACTTGATATCCTTTAGCGGCGAGGTAGCTGCAGGTTACGTCGCGAATGCCCCTCTCATCCTCGACAACCAGAATGGTTTCCGATCCTAGCAGTTCGTCCTCCATGGCTACGGGTTTGTCCGCAACCGCGATCGACCCTGCGGCGACCGGCAGATAGACTTTAAAGGCAGTGCCCAAGCCCAGTTCGCTATAAACCCACACGAAACCGCCGCTCTGTTTCACAATCCCGTATACCGTGGCCAGACCAAGCCCAGTTCCCTTGCCCCGTTCTTTAGTGGTAAAGAATGGTTCAAAGACGCGTGCTCGGGTGGCTTCGTCCATGCCGCAGCCTGTGTCCGTGACGGAAAGCATAATGTAGTAGCCTGGCGCCGACATGTGTACGTCACGCGAACTGAAATAGGATTCGTCCAAATGAACCCGATCAGCCGCAATGGACACGCGGCCGCCGTTGGGCATCGCATCGCGCGCGTTGAGCACAAGATTCATGAGCACCTGCTCGATCTGCGCCTGATCCGCGCGCACCAAACTGGGTTCACGGGAAGGAGAAAAAACCATTTCCACATCTTCTCCCAGGAAGCGGGGCAGCATCACGCACAGATCCGAGACCAATTGGTTCAGGTCCAGGACCTTCAGATCCTGCACCTGACTACGACTGAAGGCCAGCAGTTGCTTGGTGACAGACGCGGCTTTCGTGCCAGCCTCGGTTATTTGTCCGGCATAGTGAGCGATCTTGATGGGATCGTTAGCGGAATCGGCAATCAGCTGAGCGAAACCATTGATGACCATCAACAAGTTGTTGAAGTCGTGGGCAACTCCTCCTGCCAGTTGACCAATGGCTTCCATTTTTTGAGCTTGCAGCAGTTGACGCTCGAGATGGCGTTGTTGGGTGATGTCTTCGACAAAGACTTCATATCCCGGTGTCCCTTCATCCCGGGAATAGATCCGCCGCGCGCTCAGTCGTACCGTCACGTGGCCGCCGTCTTTGCGTCTTAAGGCAGCTTCAACGCCCACCACCCTGTCGCGCCCTGAGGAGTACTTCTCCTGGTGGCAAACACGATCTTGCGAACGGCAGTAGATTGTGGCGGGGAAGGCCAACTGCAGAAGCTCGGCCTCGGAGTCATACCCTAACATCGTCACCAGAGCCGGATTGACCATGAGGAATTTGCCGTTCGAATCCGCCCGATAGATTCCGTAGGGCGCGCCCTTGATGATGGAGTGGTATTGTTCTTCGGTACGACGCAGGGCCTCTTCGGCCTTCTTTTTTTCTGTAATGTCAAAGAAAGTGACAACCGATCCAACCACAACTTCGTCCCTCACTACGGGGTGGGACCAATACTCGACGGGAAAGCTGGTTCCATCGGAGCGCCAAAAGAAGTCGTCGCCCGAGTGCGCTGGCATTCCCACGCGGAGTCCGCTATAAATGCTGCACTCCGCTTCTGGATAGGAGCGGCCGTCGGGACGCCTGCCATGAATCTTGGCATGCATATTATGCCCCAGGAGTTCTGCCGCGGAATGATAACCAAGCATTCGGAGGGCAGCAGCGTTGCAGAATGTGCAAGCGCCTTCCATATCCAGTCCAAAGATGGCCTCCGCGCTGGAATCCAGTAGCAACCGTAGTTGTTCCCGGCTTTCGCGAAGGGCCGCTTCGGCATTCCGGATTGCCGTGATGTCATGTGCCAGGACGAGGAGGGCCTGGGTCCCCTGAAAGAGGATGGCCTGGGAACTCATCTCGACGTCAATGGTGACTCCGTCTTTCTTAACGTGCTTCCAAACCTCGCGGGAGGCAACACCCGAAGCGCTAAGTGACGACTGTTGCCGTTCGATGAACGGAACCTCTTCCGGGTGAACATCTCCGATCGTCATGGACAGGAACTCTTCGCGCGAGTATCCGTAGTGCCTGACCGCCGCGTCGTTCACCGCCAGAAAGCGAAGAGTGCCGATATCGCAGACCCACATGGGGTTGGGATTGGCTAGAAACAAGAGTCGATACTGCTGTTCGGATTCCCGTAGCTCTCTTTCCGCCCGGTCGCGATCCTGGCGGAGCTTTTGCTCGGCAAGCACCCTCCAGAGCACCAATTGAAGTCGTTCCAGGTCTTGTTTCAGGACGTAGTCTGCAGCCCCCGCGGCGATAGATTCGGAGGCCATTTGATCCCCCACTCCATCCGCAATCACGATCAATGGAACCTGGCGGCCGCGCGACTCGATAAAACGCAGCGTGCTTAGCGCACTCCAATTTGGACAAGAGCCGGACAACACCACCTCGTAAGACTCGGTATCGAAGTGATCTTCAAACTCAAATGGCGTGGACACCACATCCGCGTGGACCTTAATACCCGAAAGAGTTCGCAACTTACGAAGACACAGCTCGGCATCTTCCTGATTGCCTTGCAGGATTAGTATTCTGATGGTGTCGCTGTTCGTGAGTTCTTGCTTTATATCCATAACCAAACGATCTACAAATCAAACGATCTACGGTCAACTTTGGAGAGCTCGCAGCCACATGCCACAACCAGGCCGGGTACGAGGTCTCATCATTTCGTTGATGTTAGATAACGATGTGTTCGGGCCTGATCTCGCGTGCCGAACCCATGAGGATGCTGGCCCTTTCAATTACATTGCGTAGTTCGCGAACGTTGCCTGGCCAGGTATGCTGGCGCAGAATGCCAGTCGCTTCCGGGCTTAAGGCAACATTGTGAGGGCAAAATCTGGTCAGGAAGGCTTGGGACAAAGATTCGAGATCGCTCATCCGATCACGAAGGGGTGGCAACTCGATGGCAAAGACGGAGAGGCGATAGAACAAGTCTTCTCTGAAACTGCGTTCCTGGACACGCGCGCGCAAGTTGGCGTTCGTGGCCGCAATGACCCGAACATCCACTCGAAATGTGTCCGCACTCCCAAGCCTCTGCACTTCTCCTTGCTCGACAAACCGGAGCAGCTTTGATTGCAGCCCCAAGGGCAAGTCGCCGATTTCGTCCAAGAACAAGGTTCCGCCCTGAGCAGCGTAGATGCGCCCGATGCGGGATTGCAGTGCTCCGGTGAAAGCGCCCTTCACAAACCCGAACAGCTCTGCTTCAAGCAGAGCCTCCGGGATAGCGGCGCAGTTGATGACCACAAATGGTTTGTGACGCCGTGGGCTGATCTGATGCATCGCATTGGCAACCACATCTTTGCCGGTACCGCTCTCTCCCGTGATCAACACACTGGTGTCCCGTTGTGCCACAAGCCGGACCATTGCGCAAACTCTCTGCACAACTGGGGAGGAGCCAATGAAGCCGCGGAGACCGCAATCTGACTTTCCTTCGTTTTCCGACGCAAAGGAAGAACCAGCCATCTCTCGGTTGAAGGGACCGCCGCGCTCGATTTCCCGAAGCAGATGGAAGCAGGGCGAATCAGCGGACGGAGCGGCCAGAATGGGCTGCCCGGTATGGGAATTGACCGGGATGATTTCAACTTCCGGGTAGTTTGACTCCAGAATCTCCCGAAACTCTTCGACCCTGAGGTCAGGAAGTGCTGGGTCGAGCAAGACCAGAGAAATCGTCCCATTTTGTAGTCTATCGAGCGCCGAAGCTCCGCTCATCACCTCCTGGACGTGCCAACGGCTCGATCGAAGCCTAGAAACTAGCTCGCGCCGGAGATCGTCGTTCGAGCTAATGAGCAACACGCCCACTTTCTCGTTGATAATTGGCCCCTCGGGAGACAACATCTGATTCGTCATTGAGCTAGACATGGGCATCCTCGCGTTGCTGCTCTTCCGCTTCGCGTTGCAATTGGGTCAGGGCGCGGAGATGCTCAAAAGAGTCAGTCACCCTTTGCAGTTCCCCCAACGACTGCTCGATGGCATGTTTGAATTCCTCCACCGTACGCGCACTCAGGAGCGCAAGTTCAAGCGTTCCCTGAAGCACGCTCAGGGGCTGGGTAGCCTGATGTAATCCGCGCGACATGGAATCCGCGATCCTTCTGTGAACCGACACTTCTACCTCGCAGGTCCTTGAATTGGGTGACATTTCGTATTCCTTCTTAGTAGTCAGAGAGAACGTATCCGACGCCCCGAACCGTGCGGATTAATTTGCTGCCCTCTCCTGCGTCTACCTTGTCCCGAACGTACTTAATGTAGACGTCGACGAGATTGGTCTTGGCATCGTACGGGGCCTTCCAGACGTTTTCCATGATCATGGCCCGGTTGACTGGCTTTCGGGCATTCATCATCAGATATTCCAAGAGGGCGAATTCTTTCGCCGTCAGGTCGATCCTTCTTCCCGCCCGCTCGACCCGGAATTCTGATCGATTGAGAGTGAGATCGGCAACTTGGATAAATCCTCGCGGAGCTTGGCCGTGCCGCCGAAGTAGCGCGCGAACCCTGGCAGTCAGTTCATGGAAGGAGAAGGGCTTGATCAGGCAGTCGTCGGCACCGCTATCCAGGGCTGTGACGCGATCCTCGAGGCGGCTTCGCCCCGTGAGTACCAATACTGGCAAGTTGGGCATCGTAGGGCGCACTTGTGCCAAGAATGCCAACCCATCCAGTTTGGGGAGATTCAAGTCTAGGATAAGGAGGTTATATTGAATTTCTTGGACGGCCTCGAAGGCAGTCTGGCCGTCATGCACAAGGTCCACAGCATACTTGTCGGTCTGTAGCCCGCGCTTCAGGAACTGTGCGAGCGGAATGTCATCTTCAGCAATCAAAACCTGCGCTTGATTGTCTACCGGTTCAGGAACTTTCACCTCACACGTCTCGTGCACTATTGCCCCTTGATCACAGCAGCTTCTACTTTTGGAAGCTGCAAAATTTGGCGCTGCAACGTCGAAAAAATGACGTCATTGCTTCTGCCTCGTCAAGCAACAACAAAACACACCCAACCCACCGGCGCCGGTGGAAGGGTGGGGGAGGGCCGGGGGAGGGCCTATCCGACGTGTAGTAAAGCAATTAGGAGTCCTTAATCTGGATCTAACGCATCTCTATGAATTAGAGTGAGTTGCGGCTACTTGTGGAAATCGGGCAGCAACGGGAGATGTTCGGGATTCGAACACTCCGTCACCAACCAGGACAGGACCAAAGCTTCTTGTCGCGGCTAGAATCGACTCGCTGAGGTGGAAGTCAGGCTTGCTAATGGACGATCCGCGAATCGTCGGTCAGAGGCTACTATTTTTTTGGGGGGGTTGACTTTGTGTCGCTCCGCTGGTGGCCGGGCCCGTTGCTTCGTCGGGGGCATCAATATTGGTTTCCAGGTATTGAACGATCAATGAAATGCGGCGGTTTGACGGATCCAGGGCATCCTTTGGATCGCGCAGCCGCTGATCCGCGTATCCGCGAACTTGGGAGACCTGATCCTCGCGGATGCCGTTCTGTTGCATGAGGCGCCGAGCGGCGTTGGCACGGTCGGTGGAGAGTTCCCAGTTTCCATAGTCTCGCGCACCCGTGTAAGGTTTCGAATCAGTGTGCCCCTCGATCGACAGCTTGTTGGGAAGTTTGCCCAACTCCGCAGCCAGCAAAATCAGCAACTCCTTGCCATCCTGATTGGGAACCGCGTTGCCGCTTTCAAAGAAGGTTCCGGAGGCAGACTCGAGCAGTTCAATCCGCAATCCTTCTCCGGTAACAGTCATCTGGATTTGATTTTTCAGTTTGTCGAAGTCATTGAGCTTTTGAACCGATTTTTGCAGTTGCTCCTTCAGCTTGGGCATATCGTCCTTGGTGAGCATAAAGTTCTCGCCCGAGCCGCGTTTGTCCGTGCCGACCCGCTTGGAATTTCCGGATGGGTCTTTGAAATACCCCCCGATGGCCTCTTGCACCTGCTTGCTGGCGTTCATGAGCCAGAGCACGATGAACAGAGCCATCATGGCGGTGACAAAGTCCGCATAGGCAACCTTCCAGGCGCCACCGTGGTGTCCGCCATGGTTGACCTTCTTCTTGATAACGATGATGGGACGGCCGCTTGCCATGTAAATATCGACCTCTAGGCCGAAGCCGCAGCAGCAGCTTCGTGACCGCCGCCTCGGCACGCTTTCTCGACGTCCTGAAAGGAGGGACGAACGGCACCAGGAATAGCGCGCCGGGCGGCTTCCACCGCCATGATTGGCGCCGTTCCCTTCAGGAAGGTGATCATCACCACGCGAAGAACGTAGAGGTAAGCTCTCTCCTCTTCGGCGCTTTTGGCCATATTCTGAGCAAGGGGACCAACGAATCCGTAGCAGAGCAAAATGCCCAGGAATGTACCCACGAGTGCCGCGGCAACCTTATGTCCAATTTCTTCCGGCGGGCCTCCTAGCGCGCCCATGGTGATCACCACACCCAGGACCGCAGCCACGATGCCCAAACCTGGCAGCGAGTCGGCCATCGTGCTTAATGCGGCAATGGGCTGGCCAGCATCGTGGTGATGAACTTCCATATCCAGTTCGAGCAGTTGATCCAGATCGAACGGGTCAGCTCCGGTAACTGCCATGCGGAGGGTATCGCAAACGAAGTCGCGCACGTGGTGGTCCTTCAAAAATTCAGGATATTTGGAAAAGACGGCGCTCTTGGACGGCTCCTCGACGTCAGACTCGAGCCCCATCAGCCCTTCCTTGCGTGCCTTGTTGAAGAGCTCAAACATCATCCTCAGCGAGTCGATATATCGCTTTTTCGGGAATTTCGATCCTTTAAATGCGCCGGTAATGCCGGATGCGATTTTCTTAAGAATGTGCAGCGGATTAGCGATGAGCACCGTGCCTAACGCCGCTCCTCCGATGATGAGAAGCTCGGCCGGCTGCATCAGAACCCGTATGTTTCCGTGCTCCATCAGGTATCCACCGAGGATGGCGGCGATGACAATCAGAATGCCAATGATGGAAAACATGACGGTCTAGTTCTCCCCCCGCGCCGGAACCGCTGGCTCCGCGGGAGACTTATGCGCGGAGCCACTTCGCGAAACAACCACCAGATCGACACGGCGATTGGTCTTTCGCCCATCTTCCGTCTCGTTGCTGGCAATCGGATGGTATTGTGAATACCCAGCTGCCGAGACTTGCAGCGGATCGAAGCCATAACGTTCCACCAGTAACGTAACGACCTCCGTAGCGCGCGCAGTGGAGAGTTCCCAATTCGACTTGAATTGCGCTGTATGGATGGGAACGTTGTCGGTGTGGCCTTCGACTCGAATCTGAAATCCTTTCGCGTTGAGAATGCGAGCGATGCGGGCTAGTGGAGCTTGTCCATCGGGTAAAAGCTCTGCCGTCCCGCTGGCAAAAAATCCCACTTCTCGCAGGCTCACCACCAGGCCTTCCGGGGTTACGCGCATCTCGATTTCATGCCGCTTGATTTGGTCTCCCAGAGCCTCTTCCAGCTCTCGTCTCAGCTTATCGACATCGACTCCCTCACCACCCGCCCCGGCAATGTTGTCGTTCAGAACGCCGACCATCTCTTCTGGCTTTCGGATCGGCTGCGAATTTCCGGGAGGGGCCGCTTCAACGCGGATCAGCGATCCCTCAGCGCTGCCGGAGAACACACCCAATTCCTGAAAGGCTCCGTGGATCGCAGCCGAGACTTGCACGACTTTTTTGTTGTCCATCTGCGAGGTGGAGTAAAGGACAACGAAAAAAGCAAAAAGCAGCGTAATGAAGTCGGCATAGGAAACCAGCCACCGCTCATGGCTCACATGCGCGTGTCTTTTTCTTCTTCGACTCATGCGGGCTGTGACTCCGGCGGTGCTTGATCGAGTAGATATCCAAGCAGCTTCGTTTCCAGGATCCTCGGATTCATACCTTCCAGAATCGAGATGACTCCTTCCAGGGTCATTTCCCGCAAGATCTGGACTTCACGTCCTTTGATCTTCAGTTTGCCGGAGGAAGGTAAGAAGAGAAGGTTGGCTGACCCGACGCCATAAATGGTCGCCACGAACGCAACGGCAATGCCTTTCCCTACCTCATCGATATTCGAAAGGTGCTGCATTACCTGAATCAGACCGAG
This sequence comes from uncultured Acidobacteriaceae bacterium, assembly GCA_963818905.1. Lineage (GTDB taxonomy): Bacteria > Acidobacteriota > Terriglobia > Terriglobales > Acidobacteriaceae > Bog-257. Next base: position 76,781 of record CAWFUE010000062.1, on the reverse strand, counting down.
AACGGCTCCGATAATGCCGATGGTGGGAGCGAATCCCCCGGCCGACTCGAACACTTGGGCGATCTTTTCCGAATGCTCCGCCTGATTATCGAGCTCGAGTTCCATCATCTTGCGAAGCTCCTCCGGTTCAATGCCGTCCACCGCAAGCATCAATGCCTTTTTTAGAAAAGGATCTTTGATATTCGGGAGTTCCACGTCGAGAGACACGATTCCGTTCTTGCGCGCACGCTGCGCAAAACCCACCAGCGCCGCAACCAGCTGCTTCGGGTCTTCTGTTTTGTCAAAGAAAACCCATGCCAGTCCTTTGAAGGCCTCCAGCACCGTGGAGAGCGGAAACTGCACCATCACAGCTCCAATTGTTCCACCCAGCACGATCATTGCGGCCGTGGGCTGCAGGATCTGAGCGATCTTTCCCCCTTCCAGGAGCAGGCCAGCCAGGATTCCTCCGACCGCGAGGAATATTCCGCCAATCGTGCTCTTATCCACGAGATTTTCCTTCTGGAAGCGGGTCGGTGTGGTGATCGTGCGGCCTGCGACTCGCGGCCGCAACTGCGACTCCGGGATCGGCACAGGTCGATAGCAACCCGGTTATCACGGCACGCCGAAACTCGACGACTCGCGCGATAATTTCGTCCGCACTCTCGTGGACCAATATCTTATCGCCGCTCACCAGAGTCATCACAGTGTCCGGATTACTCTCGATACACTTGATCAGATCCGAGTTCACGGTGATCGGCTGGCTGTTCAAACGCGTAAGTCGAATCACGATATCCCTCTGAGGAGTCCCAAAAAGGTGGCAGACACACCATGTGCCAGCCACTAATCGGCAATTGCGGGTTCTTTTCTGAAGTGTACGGCTCTGTTGCTTCTGTACCGAAGTAACGCAGCAGCTGTTACTCCGTCCTTTTCGATCGTCCGCTCTAACCTCGAACTAACAAACACGAACTCGATTTTGGCGGACTCGAATTCTGCGCAGGCCAGGATGTCTATTTCCCTTCGACTGCGCCGCACTGACCTGCGGCTGCGGCCTTGCGGTTCGGACGCTTCAGGTAGCCTGTGACCTGCTGCTTCTCGGCTGCGGTGAGCAAGCGCTTGCGCAACACCACCCGCATGTGGTCCACGGCGCGAGGGTAGCGAACGAGATCCTCACCTTTCATTCGTTGCTGCTTCAGTGCTTCACCGACCGGGCTCAGCGCTAAGCCAAACTGCGCGAGATCAAAACGTGCTTCGGTCCAGCCCATGTACCAGAACCACTCTGTGTAATAGAGCCAGCTGCGCTCATTGAATGCGCGTACGTGAGTGGGATCCTGCCACGCTCCCCAGGACAGGTCATAGGGCACGCTGATGCGAAACAGTCCGCCGACTTTGAGCAGATTCAAGCACGAGCTCATCGCCGTCATCAGGCTCGGAATATGCTCCAGCGAATCGTTGGCAATGATCTCGTCGAATGAATTGTTTTCCAGCACGATCGTGCCGAAGCGCTGGGTTTCAAGCGGCTCTCCGATGGGAAGAGGATGATTGAAATCCATAACCGCGTCTGGCTCCCAGTAGGAATCAATGTCAACGTTGAAGTAGTCTTCTCGCCAGTCTTTTCCGCTGCCCAAGTTGAGTTTCTTGGGGAACCGAACCTCACGAGCATGTTTCGCGATGGTCACGCTTTCTTGAAGTGCTTTGCTCAAGATTTCCGACTCTTTTTGCTGACTGAACCACTGGAAGCCCTGAGTTTCCAGGCTGCGGCGTTTTTCCTCGTCCTGCAGAAGTGACAAGCAACCCTCCACCAGTGAGTTATACGGAAGACTCAGGATGGAATCGGCCAGGCCCCGATCAATTTCTGTGTCGGCGCCGCGTTCGGTTACCACAGCCTTCGAGTTGGCCAGCAGGTAGGAGACGCGAACAATTTCGAAGATCTTCGCATCATAGAAGTGAACGTTCAGGACGATCTTCGCGCGCGCTATCAGTTCATCACGCTCTTTGCCGTAGACTCCAAACGCCTCATGCACCTTGACCCCAGCAGCTTTCAACGCTTGCAGGATACCGCTGCGGCGCTCATTCAGTGAGCCATAAAAGAGCACATCGATATCTTGATTCTGGGAGGCTTTGATACGGCGTAATTCCGGTACGTATCCGAGTGGAACATGGACCGGGGGGCATGCGCATCTCAGGACATTCCATGTGTTGATATTGTGCGGGCTGTAATCCCAAACCTGCTGACGGATCCCGAGCTCGTAAAAATGCTTGGGCAGGCTCGGTCCGCCGAGTTGCTCCAGGTTGTACACGATGGAGCCGGGAGGAACGATTAAGGCCTCCTGGGGCGTAAGCAAGTGGGCTCCCAGCAATACGTTGGTCGCCGTGGCGTCGACCGTATTTTCCTGGATTTGTGCGGTGTGCCCGAGGCTCCTCAGTCCGAATTGAAGGGTCTCGGCAACCTCGCGGAAGGCCTCCGTATGGATGAAACCATCCGGTCGAACCAGCGTGATATGAAATTTCATCTGACTCCCTGAACGGATCACGGTGAGCGCAATTCGGTCCAGCGACACCTCTGTCTTTACCCGCCGAGACTGCGCCCTGTGGCCCATGCAATCCGGTCGCCTCATCTTCCTCTAACTCGTAAGTGGTCCCCAATCCGCAGCCTGACGGTTGAGGCTGTGTTTCTCCGCAATTGTCGAAAGTCGCAAGGCAAGTCGGCAGTCAGGTCCGAGGCATTGGAAACAGCTTCGTGGAACTGCACATGCATCGATTCCGACGAAGGCATCCGGACAGATGCGATTTTCAAATCAAACGTTAATGTTCCTGCGAGGCTGTTCATGCCGACCCTAGGGCTTTCGATGATCGTAAAGAATGCAGCGGACACGATCCGTCCGTGCCTCGAAAGTGCTCACAAAGTTGTGAGCCAGATCGTGATTGCCGATACCGGCTGCACGGACAATACCTGCGACATCGCCCGTGAATTCGGTGCAACCATCATTTCAGTTCCGTGGGAAAACCATTTCGCCAAGGCGCGCAATGCTGCGCTTGCACCGATGACCACGGACTGGGTGCTGGTGCTTGATGCTGACGAGGAATTGGACCGCGATGCCAAACGCCACATCCCCTCCCTGCTGAACGCAGCGAACGTTGGCGGATACGTTACGCCCATTCGCAACTACATGCCGAGCAGGTTTAACCGCGGATGGGACCGTGTCGGTGTACCCAATGATTTCCGGCATGAGCGGGCCAAGAAGGCACCGTCCTACATCGCCCACGAAAACTGTCGCCTGTTCCAGAAGCATCCTGGAATTTACTTTACCAACCGCATCCACGAGTTAGTCGAGGACCAGATCAAGGCGGTGGGTCTTAAGCTTGCGGTCGCTACTTTCTTTATCCACCACTTTGGACAACTCGTCGATCAAGAGGCTAGAGAAAAGAAGAATATTTTTTATCGCGATCTGCTTCGTACTAAGACGCAAGAGAATCCCGATGATTATTCAGCCTGGACCCAGCTTGGTCTCCACGAATTTGAATGTTTCAACCAGTGCGAGGAAGCCCTGCGCTGCTTTGACCGCGCCCTGACCCTGCGACCGACTGCGCCTGAGCCCTGGCTGTTCGCGGGCATGGTCCTTCTTAAGCTGGAGCGATACCAAGAGGCCTTAAACGCGTTGGAGAGAGACGACCGGACCGGCAGCAGCTTCGCTCTGCGTGAAGACCTCAGAGGAGATGCATTGTACGGAGTAGGCCGCTATCAACAAGCCAGGATGGCGTACCGCCGGTCGCTCAAAGTCTCCGAGAAGAATCCCCTGGTCGAAAGCAAACTGGGATATACCGAAGTAAAGTTGGGTCAAAACAATATGGGGCTGGCCAAGCTGCGGCATGCGGCGAGAGTAGCGCCCGATATACACGCGAACAATGACCGCCTGATGAAAGGCTGCCTGATGGCCGGCAGAGTGGAAGAGGCGGCAGAGGTCGCGGAACGATTCACTCGCATTATGGGCCATCCCAAATTGTTTTTGCGTGCCGCGAGCATCCGCGCTCAATTGAAGCAATGGACCCAGGCAGAAGAGATTCTTTCGCGAGGGCTGGACCTGTTCCCCGACTCGCCGGAGTTAGAGCAGGCGCGCCTTGAAACGGCAAACAAAGCTCGAGAGACTCACGACAATTCGCCTCTAGGGCAACCCGCTGCGGGAGAGTCTCTATAAAGTCAGCTACTGCCATGCCGTTTGGCTGGACAAGCATCAGGCCGTGGAGTCGCTTCGGGATTCAAGTGCAGAGTCGGCCCAATTAGAGGCTGGTTAGAGGATGGAGGCGCAGGCTCAGAAAGCCAGCTCTCCACTTTGTATCAGTTATACGCCTTGGCCTTTTTTCGAGTTCCTCTTTCGTCGTAACTGAGAAGCGGTTACCGGCGTGACTTTGCGGGCTAAGTTAAAGCGGCGAAGTGCCGATAGATAGCCGGTCAAAAAACAAACCTCCTGCTCGAATGGGCGGTTCTCGACCTTCGAGAAGTCAGAAATGGGCCGCGACCCTCGGCGCAGGCGGAACTCGTAACGAAGGAGATTCAACCATGTTAAGCATCCTGAATAACATTTCTTCACTGCAAGCCGAGACCTCTCTGAACACGACACAGATGTCTCTGAACAGCACGCTGCAACAGCTCTCCACCGGCCAACGCATCAACTCCGGTGCAGACGATCCAGCTGGCCTGGCCATTGCGAACGGACTGGAAGCCAACGTAACCGCGTTGACCCAGTCTGTGCAGAACGCAACCGATGGCGTGGGCATGCTTCAGGTCGCTGATGGCGCCCTGTCGCAGATCACGGGACTGTTAAACCAGGCAGTCACCGTGGCCACTGAGTCGGCTTCGGGCACAGTAAGCAACTCGCAGCGCACTGCGCTCGACAACGAGTATCAGTCGATCCAGAGCGAAATTAACACGATCGGTTCGGCCACCACGTACAACGGCCAGGCCGTTTTCGGATCTGGTACCCTGACCGTTTTCATGAGCGATTCCAGCAGCGCCGGCACCTCGAGCATCACTGTAAATATGGCTGCGGTGAGTGCAACCAGCTTGACCCTGAACGGCACGGCGTTGACCACCGCCTCTGCTGCCGGGACAGCACTCACTGATATCAACAATGCGATCGCGGCTGTCGCTGCGTTGCGTGGCAACCTCGGAGCCAGCTCCAACCAGCTCCAGGCGGCTACCAACGTGATGAACAACCAGATCACCAACGTGCAGAGCGCCGAGAGCGGAATCATGGATGCCGACATCGGGGCAACGACAGCAAACCTGTCGAAATACACAATCCTGCAGCAGACCGGTATCGCTGCACTGCAACAGTCGAACCAGATGCAACAGGGAGTCTTGAAACTGCTCCAATAATCTGGATGGGCATGGTGGGGCCCTTGGGTCCCACCATCCTCTTTTTCTCCAGGCGAGTGGTCGCTTCGTGAAAGGGGTGGTTTAACCTTATGAGTTCGGTCTCCGGCGTCAATCTCAGTTCGCTGTTGTCCGCATTGGGGTCATCTTCTTCGGGCATTAATGTCTCATCGGCAGTCGCCGCGGAAATTTCCGCGATGTCCGCTCCAGAGCAGCAGTGGGAAGCGGAACAGCAAACGCTGCAGACCCAGACCACCGGTATCGACCAAATCCAGGCCGATGTCGATACTCTTCAGACCAGCTTGAGCGCTCTGTCGGATCCTGCTGGCGCGCTTGCCTCCATGACGGCCACATCTTCTGACACAGACGTTGTACAGGCATCAGCAGCAGCCGGCACCGCGGCCGGAACTCACGTCGTCGTCGTCAACAATATCGCCTCCGCTGCGTCGGCGTATTCCAATTCCGTCGCCACCAGCAGCACCAACTTGACGCCTGGCAGCTTTACCCTTCAGGTGGGCTCAGGCCCGGCGACGCAGATACAGATTGGAAGCGGCGTAAACACGCTCGACCAGCTTGCCAGTTACATCAACACACAGAATCTTGGTGTGACGGCCAGTGTGATAAATGATTCGAGTGGATCGCGCCTGGCGATCGTGAGCAACAATACCGGCAGCGCCAACGGTTTCACTGTAAGCGGTTCCTCGGGTCTGACTTTTACGCAAGTCTCGGTGGGACAAGATGCATCTCTTACTGTGGACGGGATTCCGATCGACAGTGCATCGAATGCGGTAACCGGGGCGGTCAACGGTCTGACATTAAATCTCGTGGGCGCCGCCCCCGGGGGGCAAGTGACGGTTAGCGTCGCACCTGATACCACTCAGGCTGCGCAGGCCATCTCTAACTTTGTGAGCGCCTACAACACGGCGATGGGCGACGTCAACACCCAGTACACGGTTAATGCGAGCAATCAAGAGGGACCGCTGGCCGGCGATACTACGGTGCAAATCTTGCAAAACGCGCTATTGTCGTTGGCGGGCTACACCGGAGGGGGTAACGGGGTTTCGACGCTGGCCGATCTTGGAATCAGCATGAATAAAGATGGCACCTTGACCCTAGATAGTGCCACCCTCAACAACGCGATACAAAATAATTTTGCCGCCGTGCAGAATTTCATGCAGGGAGCATCATCCAACGGCTTCGCTTCCTTCCTTAACAATCAGCTGAATACGCTTACGGAGCCGGCCACTGGTGCATTCACTGTCGACCTGCAAAGCATCAGCAGTGAAAATACCGATTTGCAAAACCAGATCAACACTTTTCAGACTTACCTCAATAGCCAGCAGACACTGCTTACGGCCGAATATGACCAAGCCGACATAAATCTGCAGGAAATACCTCAGGAAGAGGCGCAAGTTAACGCTGAACTCGGCTATCCGCCGACGACGACAACCGCATGAAGAAAAGCCAAACTGAACTTACGTACTTACGGGCTGCCGCGCAGAATGCTACGCCAGCTGGGCTTGTCATCATTCTCTACGATCTTCTGGTCCACGATCTGGAGCAGGCGATTGCCGCGTTCGCCGAACGGGATATCGAGAGGCGGTCGGCCGAGATCAAGCACTCCTTTCTCGTGCTCCAGCAGCTTGAAGGATCGCTTGACATGGAGAATGGCGGAGAGGCAGCCAAACATTTCTCGGCGTTCTACTCCGCTTTGCGCAGTAAGATCTTCGAAGCACAACTGAAATCCAGTCCCGAAATTTTGAAGAAGCAGATCGAGCATGTGCTGGATGTTCGCCAGGCATGGCAGCAGGTTGATCAGCCCAACCTAGGCCCGGCACAGGATGCCACAAGACCGCCCGCGCCGACTCAGGCGGCGAAGCGCACTATGGCGGCGGCCGCCGGCGGCGGTGAAGTGGGTTCTATGAACTGGACGGCATGATTTCAGGGCAGTAAGCAGAGCTTACGGCTGGATCGTCGATTGATTTGCGGATACGGATTCCCTGCTTTCGTTCAGAAGGTCGCGCACCTTCTGGGCAAGGTCCACCAGCTTGAACGGCTTTTGCAGCAGCGCCAAATGTGGATCCAGTTCGGGATAGTCGGCAAATTTATCTGCCGTGTATCCCGAGATGTAGAGAACCCGGATCTCTGGCCGCAACGGTTTCAACGATTGAGCCAGTTGCGGACCGCTGATGAAGGGCATGATCACGTCGGTGATCAACAACTGGATGGGGCCCTTGTGCTCCGCAGCTACCTCAAGCGCCTCCATGCCATTCGATGCCAGCAGCACTCGGTATCCCCATTGCCGCAGACTTTCGTCGATAACGGAACGCAGTCCCATTTCATCTTCCACCAGGAGAATGGTGCCTGACGCTCGCACGGGCTTGGCTGGAGCGGTCGTGACAGCTGGCGTCTCCGCCACTTCGGCGATCCTGGGCAGGTAAATCTTAAAGGTGGACCCCTTGCCGACGGCGGTATTCACAAGAATGCTGCCGCCGTTTTGTTCGACAATGCCATACACCGTTGCCAGTCCCAAGCCGGTGCCCTTCCCTGCGGATTTGGTGGTGTAGAACGGTTCGAAGATGCGGGCTTTTGTGGCCTCATCCATTCCCGTGCCCGTGTCCCGGACCGTCAAGCTCACATAGAGGCCCGGTTGCACCGGAATGCCGTCAAGCAAGGTTTCCCCGTCCACCGTTTCATTGGCTGTCTCGATGACGAGTTTGCCTCCCTGCGGCATGGCATCACGGGCGTTGACTGACAAATTCATGAGGACTTGAACAATCTGCGCGGCATCTGCTTTCACCTGTCCAAGTTTAGGATCCAGGATAATCGAAAGCTCGATGTCTTCCCCCAACGTAGGACGCAGCAACTTTTCGCTTTCCCTTACCACTGAATTCAGATTCACTACTCGAGGCTGCACCGTTTGCTTGCGACTGAAGGCGAGCAATTGAGTAGTCAATGCGGCGGCACGTTGTCCAGCCTGTTTGATCGCTTCGACCCGTTTATACGAAAGCGAATCTGCAGCCAGACCCGAACTAACAAGTTCGCTGTAACCGATGATGACCCCAAGAAGATTGTTGAAGTCGTGGGCGATGCCGGCGGCCAGTCTTCCGACAGCCTCCATCTTCTGAGCTTGCCGATACTGTTCTTCCAGAAGGTTGTGCTCGGTGACATCTCGCGAGAGGCCTAATATGCAGAGTTCACCCTGAAGCTGAACGATCTCGGCCGAGAGCCGGACTTGTCGCATCCTCCCATCCTTGGTCCGAAACTTAGCATCTTCTTCTTTGATTGATCCGACAGCGAGGAGCTTTCCGATGGTGGCGGAACGTTCCTCCGGGCCTTCCCAAATCCTCAACTCTATGGTTGTCTTACCGATAAGCTCCTCGCGCCCGTACCCCATCATGTGGAGAAATGCCTCGTTGACCTCCAGGATGCGCCCATCGCGCGCTCTACTAATGATGAATCCCAAGGGATTGCTCTGAAATGCCTTAGCGAACCGCTCTTCCGCGAGCTTCAGTTCTTCCTCGGCGCGCTTGCGCTCCGTGATATCCAGAATCTGTGAGATGAAGTAGAGTGGCTGGCCCTCGCTGTCGCGGAGCAGAGAAACACTCAACCAAACCCACACCACACGCCCGGACTTGTGAAGATAGCGCTTCTCCCTCCGATAGGAAGGGATTTCACTGGCCAGTATCTGGCGCACGTAGTTTAGATCCGCTTGCAGATCGTCGGGATGCGTCACATCCTGGAACGTCTTCGCCTGCAATTCTTCGTGTGTATAGCCCAGCAGTTCACAGAGTGCGCGATTCACCTTGATCCAGCGCCCTTCAGGAGCAACCAGCGCGACTCCGATTGGCGCGTATTCGAACGCACTGGCGAAGCGCGCTTCACTGATGCGAAGTTCATCTTCCGCCCGCTTGCGGTCGGAGATGTCGATCCCGAGGGCGATGATATAGGGCTTGTTTCCGAATTCCACGCGGCGCGCTATGAATTGGTAAAAAACCGTCCCTCCTCCTTGCACCAAGACCTCAAACTCCAGCGGCGGGGCAAATCCGTGCTCAAATACCTGCCGAATTAGTTGGCGAGCCGCGCTCTGGTATTTCGCGGGGACGTTGTCCAGCCGCGACGTCGTTAGGGGATGATGGGCAAGACGCTCAGACTCCTTATTCCAGCGGATGTTCTTATGCGTTTCGTCCTGCATCAAGAAGACGCCAGGCAGGCTTTCGATCACGGCGTCGGAGAACGCCTTCTCGCTCATGAGTCGCTTCTCTGCCTGTCGACGGTGCTGCCGCTGCACGAGCAAGGCGAGGATGAGGCCGGCCTGGAGGATCAGCAAAAAGAAAACTCCAATGATGTAGGCCCGGTACTCTTCCCAAAGAGAGGGTTCTTTGAACAACACGACCGTGCCGGGCGGCAATCGTTGCTCACTGATTCCCCACCGTTTCAACTGATGCCAGTCCACCAGGTCGTGCCCCGATGACTCGACGATCAGGGGAATATCTCCCGGCTTCTCGCCATTGAGGACGCGTGCCGCCAAGCCGGCCATGCTGGCAAAGTTTTTCGCGAGCGCGTCCATTCGTCCCCCGACGATCCCATGTCCGACATAGGAAGAATAAATTCCGTAGATCGGAACATGGCTTGTGTTCACGATCAAGTCAAGCGCCTCCTCCGGAATGAAGAACCGACCGCGGGCGTCTTGGATAAAGAAGGGGTAAAAAACAATCGTATGCGGTGGCAGTTCCGCCAACCGCGCAAGGATTCCCTCCATCGGCAAATCGGTCAGGTAGGTAAAGGCAACCCTCCCGCCGTAGCCTGCAAAATCCGTACGCAGTCGCTGGAGCCAGAATTTCTCATCTGGCGAGTCTCCCGTCACGACGACAACCCGCTGGGTGTCGGGCTGAAGCTGCAAGGCCAGATCCAACGTACCCGTCGTGTCAATTCTGCTTTGTACCCCGGTGGTGAGCGCGCGCTGCTCGGGCCCAAGCTTAAACTCCTGCCCGAAGAGCGAAACAATCGGAGTCCCGGGGAAAAGGTCTCTCTCATTGCTCAGAACAAAATTCAACGCCGTGTCGCCCACTGCAAGGATCAAATCCAGTTTCTTCGGCGCGATGCGCAATCGCAGCGACTTGACCATGTTATCGACGTGCCCAGGATCGGAAAACCGAGTCAGGTCCAGATACTCGCTGTAGAACTCAATCCGATTGGGCACACGGGACTTTAGGCTGGCGTGCAGTGACTCTTGGAGGGCAGCAGCGGCAGCGGTCTGCTCCCACTCGAATGAATAAAGGATGAGAACCCGTTTCGGTTCCTTGAGGTCGGAGGCCAACAACGGATGAGAGGAGAAGAAAAACAGGACTAGGGCAATGCCAATGCCGAGCGCCGAACAGTGCTTGCGGAAGGAGTGCGCCGGAAGAGAGGCCCGCCAAGCTAGAACTATGCCGCTCGCTCTGACCAAACCGATCAACGCGTGACGAATTGCACTACGGTGACCGCGGCCAGCTGCTAATTCATACACTTCCATACTTATCCAACTACCGAACCTCGCACAGCTTATTCGAACACTGGATACGACCCGTTCCGGTCAGGTGGCCCATCATGCCTTTTGCCCAATGTCGCCTGATTTGCTGTCTTCTGGGCCTGCTCTGGCGATGGGCTTCTCCCCCGCAACCGGACCACACTCCCAGCGCTCATGATGGAGCTGTACGTAGTCCCCACGCTGTAACGGCGATCATACCGCGATGTGAGGGTCGCATATATAAAAGTCGCGGTATTATGCCAGCTTGCACCGATCCTGGGCAAGTCTTTTCGAGAAACAAGGCAGTGCCTCAGTTTGAGTTTTCATAGTGTGGAATCGCGGCTCGGCCTGTGCGATGCTCGGTTCATGGCGAAGCGTGCGCGCGAACCTCGCAAGAAAAGAATATCGGCCTAGGGGCGTATAATCCCGGCGAGTTAATCCGTGTCAGTCCGCTACGAGATCGACAAGGAACATCGCCTGATACTCACCGTCGGCGAAGCTTCTGTGACTGCCAGTGAGATCAAGAGCCACCAAGAGCGATTGCTGCGCGACCCCGATTTCGATGCCTCATTTAACCAATTGATCGACGTGACTACAGCAACCGGACTCGACATGTCTACTGACGAGGCTAGGGAGGTTGCTGTTCGTCCAATTGTCTCTCCCATGTCGCGGCGCGCCTTCGTTGCGTCCCGCCCGCCTATCTATGGCCTTGGGCGCTTAATGGAGATGTATCACGAACACGCAGAGGTTCAAGTCTTTTACGATCGCGATGAGGCGTTGCGATGGCTTGGAATCAGTGAGGCTTCCGGGCTCTACTGATTTCAAACTGAGGCTACCCAAGAGAATATATGCATCCAAGGCACAGGCAGTCCGCATTTGAGGAGGCCCGAGAGACTCGCCGCGCCATGGTAGATCAACCGCGGTTACAGTGATCCACCATGGCACAGACGATGGGGGAGAAAACACCGATCGAGAGTTCTGGCAATACTTGCGTATAATCTTGCAATCTCAAGTCAATTGCAGTATCTACCGGCTACTTGAGGTAATTCAGCAAACTTTGCGGAATGATCTGGGCCAAAGCTGCTAACGTCGCACTCTGCGCGGTCTGCGCCCGAGATAGATCGGTTGCCGCTGTGGCCATATCGGCACCGACCAAATTGGTCTCCTGGGTCTGCAAATTCACCTGCTCTTGCTGCAGGTAAGATTGGTTCGCGTTGAGTTGACTCACTGCGCTACCGTAAAAGACCCGCTGCTGAGACAAATAGTTAAGCGCATTGCTGACTTGCGTCGTCGCCGTGCCTATAGTGGTGCTGTTCCCGCTCTGCAACGCAGTTACCAGTTGCTGTAGGGAACCCATGACGCTTCCTCCAGCGCCCATGAATAGCTGGCTTCCTGGAAGGTTGGTCTGGATGCTCCTTCCTTGCGCAATCTCGACGCTGTTCACTCCATCATTTCCGTTGTAATCCACGCCCGACGGCTGCGTCGAATCCGGAGTGAATGGAGCGGCTTGGGTCGCCGTTCCCCCAAAGATGTAGCTCCCCTCATAAGAAGTGTTGGCCAACTGCACGATCTGGCTCTGAATGTTCTGGACCTGCTGCGCAATTGTCTGCTGGTCCGACGAAGACAAAGCACCGTTGGCGCCCTCTACTCCCAGAGAGATTGCCTGATTAAGAGCAGTGACCACGGAGCTGATCGTTGAATCCGCGGTTTGCAACTGCCCCTCGAAGATTGCTCGTGTTCTGGAGATACTGGTCGGTCTGACTCTGGAGCGCATCGTTCTGCACATCCGCGGCCGCGGCCGCCGGATCGTCAGAGGGCACGTTCACTCGTTTTCCGGTAGCGAGTTCCTGAATGTACGTCTGTTCCTGGGCCTGCGACTGCCACAGGTCGCTAAGAATGTCGGGTGTGTAGTTTGGATTTACGCGCATAAGGTTACGGCGCAGCCGTTACTCCTGATCCCATATCCAGGACAGACTGGGTTAATTCGTCAACGGTTGTGACCACGCGAGCCGCCGCCTCATAAGCTCGCTGGTAGTTCATAAGGTTGGTTGTCTCCTCATCGAGGTTGACTCCCGAAACCGATCCCAATTGATCGTTGAGTTGATTGAGGCTCGCAGTGCTAGCGGTTACCTCAGCCTGAGCCTGGGCAGTCAAGTTCCCTGTCTGAGACACCAGGTTCGAGTAGACGTCCAGCGGGTTCTCGCCGGAAGGAAGATCTTGGGTCTGCACTGCCAGCAGGTTAGCCACGTTGCCGTTGCTTCCTTGAGTTCCGTCAGAGCTGGCAGCAATTAAACTTGGATCGGTGATGGCAACCGTCAGATTGCTGGCTGCGCCCGATCCTGAGGTATCAGAAAAGAGAGGTTGCCCGGCATTTCCGTTCAGGTCGTAACCGGATGCCTGGGCGGCATTGAAGCTTGTGGCGAACTGGCTGGCCAGATTGTCCAGTTGGTTGAGCAACCCCGGAATCACCGTATCTCGAATCTGAAGATTGCCGCCCAACTGTCCGCCCTGAAGAGAGCCGGTGATGTCCTGGCCTTGGGAAGAAATATCCGTCATTCCGTTGGGCCCAGTCGTGGTCTGCAGAGCAAAACTCTGACCGCCAACAACCAAAGGTGTTCCGTTACCGGTCGTTAATGTGAGACCGTTTTCCGTCTGGATCTGGTTGACGTTGGTGAGTTGCGACAACTGCTGAATGAGTTCAGTTTCCTGGTCGCCGAGGCTGCCGGGGTCCTGGCCCAGCTTTTGCATCTGCCCGACCTGCTGATTGATCTGGGCGATTTGCTGGGTCAGTGTATTGATCTGGGTAACGGTCCCCGCGACCGACTGGTTCAGGCCTGACTGAATTGAATCCAGGTTCTGTTCGGTGGAATTGAAATCGCCTGTAAGGTTCTGCGCCGCCGTGAGCACCGCCTGCCGGTCCGGCATGCTGGCGGGATCGGTAGAAAGCTGGCTGATGCTATCGAAAAAATTCGTGAAATCTGCTCCGATACCTTGCGTGGGATTAGAGAAGAGACCCTGCACACCCTGCAACGCGTTGTACTGCGCTTGTGCGCTGCCTTGTTGCTGATTCTGATCTGAGATCTGAATCTGGAGAACCTGATCGCGAACACTTTGAATTTGCTGCAGCACGACACCGTTGCCGTAGGTTATGTTTCCCTCTGCGGTCGGCGCGGCTTCTGTGAGGACCGCCACCTCGCGAGAGTACCCGGGGGTGTTCTGATTGGCGATGTTGTTGGAGGTGGCGTCCAGCGCCCCCTGATCAGCATCGAGGGCCCCGGAAGCAATCCACATCGAGGATGATAACGATCCCATGCCTTTATACCTCGCACGACCAAGTGTGAAGTTGTGGCAAGGGGGAGAGCCGGCGATCATAACCCTCTCCCTGGCTGCGATAGAGGGCGACGATCAGTCCAAGAGATCTTCGAGAGCGTTTCAATAGCGCGGCATACGTACGATTGAGCTGTGTCAAGCCGAGGTAAGCTTGCCGTATTTCCTGTAGCAGCGGCGTGTCCAGCGTTTCGCCGTCAACCGCCTTTTGCCTGGCGGTTGACGGCCGCATCCACTCCGGGCGGGAAAGCCGGTTACAGATCCTTTCCTGCACGGCCAAATGGATCTCAAACTGCCGCAGGTCATTCTTTTCGATGGAGGAGATGGCAGACGCAACCGCTTGTGCGAGGGCATTCACCTGAGCGAGATGCTCAAGTTTCTCCTGCCTGCAGGTTGCGTCGGATTTCAGCATGCTCGATTAATCCTTCGCGTCCTTATTGTTGCGCCTGCTGCGAATTCTGCCTGCCGCGCAGGATCGCATCGGCGATCTGATTCGGATCGAGTTTGTACTGCCCGTTGTTAATGCTCTGGCGCAAGCTATCCACCTGGCCCTGCCGTACTTCGGGCATACCCAGCGCCTGCGAGGCAAGAGCACTGAGAGTCACTCTGTCCTGGGACAGAACGTTCTTATCGTTTGCAGGCGCAGGTTCAGACTGGTTGGCAGCAGCAACCGCGGACTTCTTGGTCTGTTCAGTGGAGACCGGCGGCTGTTCAGCTGAGATGGACTGCGGATCGGGTGTGTTTAATCCTATTCTCATAATCTACCCCTCAGACTTCGCTGGCGAACTCTTATCGGCCTTTCCTGGGCAAAACTTCAGTCGAGCTGGTAAAAATTCTTAGCCAGCAACTACTTATTGCTGTGTAACTTAGCAGCCGGTGTTGTCGCCTGAGGCGACCCGGAAGCCGCTTCTGAGCTACTTTCCGCCTGTTTCGCTTCGGCAGCCGCCAGATGCTGGCTAATCATGGAGGCGATCCCAAACCCGCCCGTTTTAGTGAGACCTTGCGCCAGAAACTCGCAGGCGATGCTTTGAAATTGATCGTGGCTCGAATCCTGATCCTGATCCGGGTTGGCACCGGGTACTGTGGCAAATGATTTCTCTGCCTTCTCCAGCCACTGGCCGACCAGGATGCTTTCAAAATCGTGAGCCGCCTTGTCAATCTTCGACGCGTTGTCTTTCGTCGCGGTGCGAAGTCCCTGGACTGCAAGGTCGCTCTTTGCCTGGTTAAGACTTGAGCTGTTGGTCGCCAGACTTGCGATTCGCAAATCACTCATGAGCTAGAGAACCTCCAGTTCAGCCTGCAACCCGCCTGCGGCTTTGATGGCCTGCAAAATCGCGACAATGTCTCGAGCGGTTGCGCCCATCGCGTGCAAGCCGTTGATCAATTCCTCGACGCTCGCGCCTTCTTTCAACTGAAACGAACGCGCCGGCTTATCCTTTGCTTGCACTTCGGTTTCGGGCACGACTTCTGTTTTTCCTCCCGTCGCACGAGGGAGCGCTTGAGAGACTGCGAAGGTGGTCGTGACTTCGACCGTCAGATCGCCATGCAGCACCGAAACGGGAGAAAGCTTCACATCGCCACCCATCACGATCGTCCCAGTCCGTTCATTCATGACTACTTTGGCGGGAGGATGGATGGAGACCGTGAGATTCTGCACCTGCGCAATCAGCGTAGGAACCGAGGAGACTCCCGACTGATCGACGTTGACATCCACATGACGGCTGTCGAGTGCGGAAGCCAGTTCTTTTCCGAACTCGTGATTGATGGCGCTGGCAACATCACGAGCGGCGGTGAAATCGGGGTCGCGCAGGGCGAGCGACAGGACCTTGAGATGTTTCAGATCAATCGAGGTGTCCCGTTCGACAATTCCGCCCGCCGGCACCCGACCGACAGTCACATGATTTACTTCTTTGGAGTTGCCCCCGCCGCCTACCGTGTAGCCACCCAACGTTAGCGGACCTTGCGCCTCTGCATACACCTGGCCATCGGCGGCATGCAACGAGGTAAGCAGAAGCACCCCTCCCTCAAGGCTCTTCGCATCCCCTACCGAGGAAACGGTTACGTCCAGAACCGTCCCCGGACGCGCAAAAGGAGGAAGCGAGGCCGTGACCATCACAGCAGCCACATTGCGAACTTGAATCGAAGCGGCCGGAATTTGCACTCCCAGCCGTTGCAGAACGTTGGCCAGGGTCTGCGTAGTGAACTGCGTTTGCTGGCTGTCACCAGTCCTTTTCAGTCCGACCACTACGCTGTACCCAATCAGAGGGTTTTCGCGGATACCTTCGATGGTTGTGATGTCTCGAACCAAAACGTGGCGAGTATCCTCAGCCATCGCCAGGCCCCGCCCAGAGTAGACTAGAAAATAAAGAAATATAAGTGCGGCCCGCCAGAAAGATTGCAGGCTACGCCCAAACCTGCCGAGGCGCCTTCGGTTCACCAGGTGAGCAGCCATAGCAGCCCTCGAATGATAGGATTCTGCCTGCCGATGTAATCCGACACGACTCCTTTACCCTTCAGTTCAATCTCCAGGTTCGCCAAGGCAGTGGCCGGAGCGGAATTGTTTGGCCCGACATCGCCAGGGCGCAGAACACCGCGAACAATCAGGTTCTCGTGTTGGCTGTTGATCAGAATGCGACGCTCTGCTTCCACGATCATGCTTCCGTTGGACAACATCGCGATCACGCGAGCGGAGACGGTGGCCGTCACGCTGGATCCAGTTGACGTCTCTCCCTGTCCCTTTAAGGATTTTGAAGATGTCATTCCCAAGAGCGGATTCGCCGCCTGTGAACTCGTTCCGGGGATATTGGTGATTGCAGAATTCGCCTGGAATGTTCTGGAATTGTTCACGTCGCCAGTCGATTGGGCCGCGGTTGTCTCGGACACCAGCAGAGTGACAACGTCACCCAAACGATGCGCTTTATAGTCAGCGCTTATGTCGGTGAATGCACCATTCGCGGTGAAGAGGCTGCCCAGCGTCGTCGTTTCCTGGATTGTGGTCTGCTGTTGCATCCTGGCAACGTAGTCCGCGCGCAGCTTTTCCGAATCCTTGTTTGATTTTGTGCCGGCGAAAAGGAAGGGTGCGCCGTGCAAGAACACAGTGGCTACCGACAAAGCAATTACGGTTCGAACTCTGAGGCCCATTCTCATAGGGTTTCCGTGAATCAAAGTTTGCCTTTTAGCATTCCCGACGCAACGACTTCCGCATCGAACACTTGCCGACGATCCGGACTGGCTACCCGAATTTTTTGGCCGAGCATTCCACTCTGCAAACAGATCACGGGGAAGCTCAGCCGAGAATCGGGACTTTCAAGAACCAGAGTTGCGCGATCGCCGCCGCGAACAACATTCTGGGGCGCATTCGCCGCACTTATCGGAGGCGCTTGCAGTTTCGTGCTGCGAAGGCTCGCGCCGGTGAGGCTGTGTACCAGAACGTAGAAAGGCAGGCAATCGTGATTGTCCGGACAACGCAATTTCACTTTGGCGGTCCCCGCGGTGCTGTCGGTCACGCTCACCACCCGGACCCCTTCGCTCTCTCTGGCGCGGTGCGTGCCGGAGAGAAACTCGATCTGCCGCGGACCGACGGTAATGCCGGTCAGCGCCAGAGCGTCCACCACACGCTGAGCCAGGCTGGACGGCGCGGCAGCGCCGGTCTGGCTCACCGCAGGCATCACTGACACGAACGCCAATACGGCCCACGCGAGTTTGTTGATACCTTTTTCCTTTAGCATTGGGGAAACCGGTTACCGGCCGAGCTGGGTAAGATCCTGCAGCATTTGATCCGCCGAGGTCACGACACGCGAGTTCGCTTCATACGAACGCTGTGCCACGATCATGTTGACGAACTCTGCCACCACATCGACGTTCGACTGTTCCAGCATCCCCTGCTGTAGAGTACCCATCCCTTCGGCTGATCCGGGAGCGCCCACGATGGGGTCGCCCGAGGCAGTCGTCGCCAGATAAAGATTGTTGCCGATGCTATTCAGGCCGCCCGGATTAGGGAACATCGCAAGTTGGATACTCCCCACCTGTTGAGCAGCGGTCTGGCCCGCCTGAGTGACTGAAACGGTGCCATCGGATCCGATCGTCACCGTGGTCGAGTTCGCTGGAATGGTGATATTAGGCTGAAGCGGAGTTCCGTTGGCAGTGACAATATTTCCGGTCGCATCGAGATGAAAGGATCCCGCTCTGGTGTAGGCAATTTGACCGTCCGGCAATGTGACCTGGAAGAACCCGAGGCCTTGGATCGCCAGATCCAAAGGACTGCCGGTTTGACTGAAGTTGCCCTGGGTCTGAACAACTTCCGATGCGGCGGGCATGGTTCCGAGTCCGACCTGGAGACCGGCAGCGATGGTGGTCTGCTGGGTTGCTGCCGCTCCTGGCATGATCACGTTCTGGTAGATCAAATCGGAAAATTGAACTCGGCGTGCGTAGAACCCCGTTGTGTTGGCGTTGGCAAGATTGTTGGCGATGTTGTCGAGGTTCGTTTGTTGCGCCGACATTCCACTGGCTGCGGTATAGAGTGCACGAAGCATTTCGCCGCTCCTTATTATGTGTTGTTGGGAACTCTTGGCAAATCCTGCGTTGCAACTTGGTTCATCTCTGTGTGAAACATGGTCAAAGCACGCTGCATCAGTTCCGCGTAGCGTTGGACCGTGATCAATTCGATTGAACTGGCAACCGGATTGACGTTTGAGCTTTCGAGCATTCCCTGCTGGATGCTGGCCTGAGCCGCTGGGATCGCAGTCTTGTCTGGCGCAGAGTAGTAGGTCTTTCCTACACTCTGGAGCGGTGTTCCGGCCGGAAAATTGACAACTTTCAGTTGGCCCGCCAGCGCCCCATTCACGGAGATCGTCCCGTCCGGCGCCACGGATACCGGGGCGCCGACTATGGGGATGGGACGGTTATCGGTTCCGAGAACGGTATCGCCCGCGGATGTGACGAGTTCTCCCTTCGCGGACACGTGAAAATTTCCATCTCGCGTAAACATTTGCCCATTGGCAGTCTGCACCGCGAAGAATCCTGCCCCCTGGATCCCGAGATCCAGATCATTTCCTGTTCTCTCCAGACTTCCTTGGGAGAGATCGAGTTGGCTGTTCCCGAGAACGGAGTAGTCGTTGACGGCGAGGTTCAAACCGGAGAGCGGTGCGCCCGTGGCAGTGGCAAACAGCGAACTAAAGGAATCATGCTGGGCGCGATATCCGGGAGTACTAACGTTGGCGAGGTTATTCGCAATCAGATCCAGCGTTTGGCTTCGCGCCATCAATGCCGTGCATGCCGCATAGAACCCGCTATCCATAGGAACTCCCGCATAGGAATAAGCACGAGAGTGGCCATGAAGGAACCGTGAGCAAAGAGTTGCAAGTGATTGAATATGCGAGTGCAACGAGCTCGGCGAATGAGAAACCGGTTAAATCGCACTGCGGTTAGATCCGCTCAGTGGCTTTGCGCATCGGATCTCTAATCTGTGTTTAAGTACGATCATCGCGAGATCTGCGTATTCCTAGACCGAGGTCGAAGCCCAACCCCTTTTAGGGGCGCAGAGACTCGCACTCGCGCATTGCCAGAAATTCCAAGCGGGACGCCCAACTATCAGCGTCGGTCACGATGTTGAGTAGTGCGCGCGATTCCCGCGTGCGGTAGACCTCGAAGTCACCACCAATCACGGCCGCCAACCCGCGAGGTAATTTCCAAGCCTGTGCGATTCGATAGCCGATACCGGCGGAATCTGCGGTCGTGGAACCGACGTTCGCCCAGCCGAGTACGGCGGGCAGATCGCCAAGATGGTGTAGCAGCCCAGACAAGTAGGCCTCTTCCGGACGGACCTCGGAAGATTGGCTGGCGAGTTCTTCGGCGACCAAGGCCGTCAACCTAGAATGCATCCAGAACCGCTCACCTGCACCTGGTCCTGCAGGCCTTCTCAGGCGATCGGGCATCGACTTGGTGCAGGCCGCCAGTCTCCCTAACTTCTCAAGTCCTATCTCGACCACAATCTCGCTGATCGTGAGGAGCGGCGGTTCTTGAATTTCCCGGGCCGCGAGCCGTAACAACTGCACCGTGAGTCCAATGTCGTTACGAATGATATTGGTAATGTCCTGCAGATCGGCCACAGGATCCGACAGACGCAATTCCAACTGAACCAGCGAGCTAGGCAACGCTGGTGGACTGGGGAACTCTGCTTCGCCCGGCAAGTGAGAAGGCGATGAGAGCGGAAACTCCACCAAAGTCTGTTGGGTAGCTACTGTCAGCCGCGCTTTGCAGTATGTCTGGTTTGCAAACATGAGGACCATGTGCCCATTGTTTTATCGGCAACCGATGGTCCAACCTTTAGCGCTCCCTCTGCGGTTTAACTCTCTATCTTTAACCGCTTCTCATACGGAACAGGAGGTCCATTTCCCGCTTGCGTCCCCAAATCCGGGTCCAGAGGTAGTCGCGGCATCTCCCTAGTCGCACGCAGTCGGCACCAAGCTGAACCACATAGTTTACTGCGATGCGCGCCATTTCGGAGCTTTCGATAATCTGGTCGAAGACAAGTTCGTCGTCACGGAGAAAGGGTGTGGATGGAGAGTGTAAGTGCAGCTCGTATTCGCGGGCAGTAATGAAACACGGTGCCACGGTGCAAGAAGTCATGTGCCCGATCGTATAGAGAACCTGGTGTTGGACGCCGCTTACAAAGCCGATCAGGAGCCGGCGCTCACTCTCCGTATAGTGGACAGGAAGCATCCTGTACAGTTCCAGAAAAGTCCGGGGCACACGGACATGAACTTCCAGCCTGCGGTCCCCCAATGGAAACACTGGACACGCCCATTGCGCCGCGACCGCAGCCGTCACTTGGTCGTGAGTTGCGAAACCGAGCTGCTGTACTGCGTCTCCGAAGTTGAGGTCGGTCGAACGGTGCTCTTGGAGCGCAGTCTTGAGTTGTTCCGAGGTCAAGACCCCGCGTTGCAGAAGCAATAATCCGAGGGGCACGCGCGAAGTGCGCATCCGCACTGGCTTGCCCTGAAAGGTCATGATCTGCTCAATTTTTCCTTTCACCGACTGCTCAAAACATTCCGGACCACAATACCAGTGACCATCGACGTCTAACCCACGCTGGCGATGACGAAGAGTTTTCAACAAGGACTTCGTCTTGCAGTTGGCATTGGCGCAGTTCGGCAGCAACCGTCGCCACTTCGACAAGATCCCTGGAGTCTGGTGCTTCACAAGCATATTTCCTTCTGCCTCGAATCTTTACAATAAGACCTGGTCAAGCGCCGAGTCCTGGAGAGCTGCACGCAACTTCGGGAGAGCCACGGTGTGGAGCTGCGAAATCCTGGATTCTCCCAACTGCATCACAGCCGCAATCTCTTTCATGGTTAGTTCCTCTTTGTAATAGAGGGATATGACCATCTGCTCTTTCTCCGAGAGAGTTGCGATTGCCTTTGCAAGCTTCTCCTTGACTTCGGTGCGCATGCAGAGTTCGAAAGGATTCTCATCGCGACTGGGCGCCGACTCGATAAGGTCCTGCTTTTCGGAACGATCGTACATCGAGCTGACTTGCTGGCCCACGAGAATGGCCCCATCGACCCGGTGGAGGATGGCGTAGAGTTCATCGATCGAGATGCCCAGCTCGGCGGCGATTTCCTCTTCCTCCGGCTGGCGGCCCAGCTTCTTCGATAACTTAGAAATCGCCTCTTCCACCTGCCGGCCTTTGTGGCGGAGGTGGCGGGATCCCCAGTCCAGTTCACGCAGGCTGTCGAGGATGGCGCCGCGAATGCGAAATTTAGCATAGGACTTGAGTGGAACAGATTTGCTCGCGTCGAAACTCCGAACCGCCTCGATCAAGCCGATCACACCGGCATGGACCAAGTCCTCGAACGGCACTTGTTGGGGCAGACGCTCATGAATGCGTCTGGCAATGTAATACACCTGAGGCAGCTCTTTCATGATGAGCTGCTCGCGGTCTTCCTTCTCTTCTACTTGCTGTTCCTTATATGCAATTTGTGCCTGTATCATGGGGTCCTCGACTCTTAGTTGCGGCGATGGAATTGATTTACCGTAGGGCTCCAATCGATTGAACTGGGACCAACGGGGGAATCTCTGTGGGCGCGAGTACAACGATTTTTGGCAAGAACGGTTCCAGCAGTCTCCGCAGTTGGAAGCGTGCCGGAGATTGACACAACAGGATTGGCGGCGCCGTTGCAACCTGGTCGCCGAAAAGGGCGCGCAAACCGTCGCACACGCGACGCGCGATGTTCGGCTGAATGGCACCGGCAGTTGCCGGCGGGGGCATCAGGCTGCGGGCACATTCTTCTTCGATGGCACGATCGACGGTCACAACTTTCAGCTCTCCCTTTTCATCCAGCAGTGGCCGAACCAGCGCCCGGCCCAACGTCTGCCGAATCGCCTCGACCAGAACCACCGGATTCTTGTTACTTGCCGCAGTCTCGACCATCGTTTCCAGAATTGTCCCCAGATCGCGGATCGAGACCTGTTCGCGCAATAATTGCTGGAGCACTTTCTGGACTTCGCCCAGCGTCATCAGTTTGGGAAGAAGCTCCTCCACCAGCTTCGGATGAGACTCTCCGATTCGATCGATGAGACGTTTCGTCTCCTGGCGAGTAAGGAGTAGATGTGCGTTGTGCTTCACCACCTCGCTTAAATGAGTAGCGAGGGCAGAAGTATGATCGACGACGACATAGCCTGCCGCCACTGCCTGAGGTTGCAGCTCAGGCGAAATCCATTTGGCCGCTGCATTAAACGCCGGCTCACGCGTGTCGATGCCGGGTAACGACGGAGGGGATGATTGCGAACTGATTGCGAGCAGACAATCTCGGCGCATTTCCCAACGCGCAATTTCGACCCCGCGCAGATGGATCACGTACTCGCGCTCTTTCAGTGTCAGGTTGTCGGTAATGTGAATGGACGGAACCAGGAACCCGAGTTGCTGTGCTAACTGCTTGCGCAAGGAGCGAACTTTCCCGAGCAACTGACCACCTTGCTTGCTGTCCACCAGCGGCACTAGACCCAGCCCGACCTCGAGCATCAACTCATCGAGTTTGAGAACGGAATCGAGGGGATCGGAGGCGGGAGCAGTGGTGGCCTGGGACTTGGTGGCGTCGGCTGCCGTTGCCTGCGCATCCGCAGGAGTTTCCGGAGCTATCCGGCGCGCCAGGAAGACCAGGATTCCGGCCATAAGAATGAACGAAAGCTTGGGTAGGCCAGGAATGATTGCCAGTCCTCCCATAACGCCGGCCGCGATCCACAACGGACGGCGTTTGCGGAAAAGCTGCCGGCCGAGGTCGGTTCCTAGCGTGCTGTCGGACGATGCTCGTGTGAGCACGATGGCGCCGGCGACAGAAACCAGGAGAGACGGGATCATACTGACGAGCCCGTCTCCGACGGTCAGCACGGTATAGGTTTTCAACGCCTCCATGAAAGGAATGCCGTGCTGGAATACTCCAATCAGGAATCCTGCAATGATGTTGATGGCTGTGATGAGAATCGTGGCCAGCGAGTCCCGCTGGCTAAAACGAGCGGCGCCGTCCATTGCCCCATAAAACTCCGCTTCTCGGGCGATCTGCTCGCGGCGGATTCGAGCCTGTTTTTCGTCGATCAGGCCGGCATTCAAGTCTGCATCAATCGCCATTTGCTTGCCGGGCATGGCGTCCAACGTGAACCGCGCTGTGACTTCGGCGGTGCGCACCGCACCGTGACTGACGACCATGTACTGGATGGCAATTAAGGCCAGAAAGAGCACGAAGCCGACGACATAATTGCCGCCCACCACAAACTGGCCGAACGACTCGATGACCCGCCCCGCGGCCGCCGCTCCTTCGCTCCCGTGCAACAGAATTCGTCGGCTACTTGCCAGCCCCAGAGACAATCGGAACAACGTAAGCAAAAGTAATAAGCTCGGAAACACGGAGAACTGGACGGGCTTCAAGATTTGAATGGCGACCAGCATGACAAGAACGGACGCGGTAATACTGAGAGCCAGGAGAAGGTCCACCAGCAGTGCCGGCAGCGGGATCAGCATGACAAATACCATGCTTACCGCGAGCGCCGGTACGATCCAATCGCCGGCGCTTCCAGCAAAGGAACTCAGCAGTTTTGGTTTAGCCGCCATTTTTCCATCCACTGTCGTCATCATTAACGTGCCGAGCCTTCCTTGGCCTGCTGACGAGCACGAGCCTGGGCACGGAACACAAATGCCAAAATCTCAGCGACGGCCGCATAGAGCGCCCCTGGAATGGGCTGTCCCACTTCGACTGTGCGGTACAGCGCTTGGGCCAGAGGCGGATTTTCCAGCACAGGAATCCCGTGCCAGCGGGCCACTTCTTTAATCTCTTGCGCGAGGAAGTCTCGCCCCTTCGCGATGACAACGGGAGCTTCCATCGCCATTTCGTAGCGCAGAGCAACGGCAAAGTGGGTCGGATTGGTAATAACCACACTCGCCTTCTCGGTATCGCGCAGCATTTGGCGTCGCCGCAGACTCCGCTGCAAGCGCCGAATTCGGCCCTTGATGGCAGGGTTGCCTTCGGTTTGCTTGGCTTCGTCCTTCATATCCTGGCGACTCATCTTCAGGTCGCTTTCGTGCTTCTGCCACACCAGCAGGTAATCAATTCCGGCCCATCCCACCAACACCAGGCCAGACTTCCAAACCAACTCTCCCATCGTGGCGACGAGGAAACCTGCATAAGCCCGAACTCCGAGCTCGGAAGCGTGAACCACAGTTCCCCAGTGCTTGGTGATGGTCGAGATGCCGATCCAGGCAATCACGCTGAATGGCAACAGCGACTTCAGGATTCCGCTCAGACCTGCCAGAGAAAACATTTGCTTCAGTTTTCCAGCGGGACTCATTCGTTCTGGTTTTAGCGCCAAGGCTCCCGGTGCAAGTACCAACCCGCCCTGCGCAAGTCCACCCGAAACGGAAAGCACCCACGCGGTCATGACTACGGGAACGATCCAGCGCAAGACGCCGCAAGAGATCCAGAACAAGATCGGCCCGCCCGGCGTAATTGATTCCTGAACCGAGAGGTCCAACGTACTCTGCAGCAGGCCCCGCCATTGCCTCGCAACATCCGGCACCTGCCAGGCAACCAAGGCCAGCGCACCGCTCCACGCCAAGGCGTTAGAAAGTTCCCGGGTCCGCGCGATTTGTCCTTCTTCGCGGGCTTTCTTTCGCCTTTGCGGTGTAGCTTTTTCTGTTTTGCTCGAATCGGCCATGTTTGCTATCGCGCCAGATGCAGCAAATGTTCGGTGTATGCAATCGACTCGGAAAAATACCGCTCAAACAGGTGCGGCCAAAAGCGCATCGTGATGCCCAGAATGAGTACTCCCATCATGCTTTTCACCGCAGGCCCGAGAAGCATCAGGGGCATCTGGGGCGAAGCTTTTCCCATCAACCCAAGCACCACGTCTGCCAGCAGCGTGGCCGACAAGACCGGCGCTGCGATCTGGATCCCCAGGCCCAGCACAATCGCGCCTTCGTGCAGCAATGCCTGAAGGAAGAGTGGGTTCAGCGTGGCCGAACCCGGCGGCAGGTAATCAAAGCTGTGCGCTACTGCGCGTAATATCCAGTGGTGAACGTCGAGCCCAAGAAAAATGAGCATTGCCATACTTTGGTGAAAGAATGCGACGACGGTGCTGTCCACCTGGGTAAGAGGATCGAGAATGTTCACCAGCGAATAGCCCATTTGCACGCTTAACATCTGCCCCGCCATCTGGGCGCCCTCAAATACGGCATTGGTTGCAACTCCCATGGCGATGCCAACCACGGTTTCACTCGCCACCAGCAACGGCCATTGCGAAGTTGTCACGACGTGCAGATGCGGTGAATACACCGGGTACAGAACTGCGGTAATGGCGATCACTAGCACGACCTTGATCCGCGGTGGAATCACGGCGCTCCCAAAGAACGGTGCAAACAGGACCAGCCCGGAGACTCGGAGTCCAATGACCAGCACCGAACTTATGATCTGTGTGAGCGATATTTCCATGCTTTCACCGTAAATACGGATGAAAATCAGACAACAATTGCAACGTAAACTGACACAGCTGCTTCCACATCCATGGCATCAGAAAAAATACGCCGGCCGCGACTGACAATAGTCGGGGCACGGCGGAAATCGTGGTTTCCTGCAAGGACGTTAGTACTTGGACGATGTTGATCGACAAGCTCACCAACACCGCAATCGCTAAGATGGGGCTGGCGATCAGAAACACCTCGCGCATGGTCATGCGGCCAAGATCGATCGCTTGCTCAACTGGCATCATCAATTGAAGCTCCTCATCAGGGACCCGATCAGAAGATTCCATCCGTCGACCATCACAAACAACAGAAGTTTGAGAGGAGTAGAAATCACAACGGGCGGCAGTTGCAGCATTCCAACCGATGTCGAAATCGAAGCCACAACCATGTCGATCACCAGAAACGGCAAGAACAAGACGGTGCCGATTTGAAATCCCATCCTGAGTTCGGACAGGATGTAGGCTGGCGCTATTACCCGAAGGGACAGGTCATCAGGATTGCGAGGCCGGGGCTCCTTGGACAATTCCACAAAGAGAGCAACATCTTTTTCGCGGACGTAGTGCAACATGAACTTTCTCACCGGCCCGGCGCCGCGTTCCAGCGCTTGCGTGGCTGAAATTCGCCCGTCTTGTAAGGGCAGCACCGATGTCTGATAAATGGTTACGCCTACCGGCTGCATCAGGAAGAAGGTAAGAATCAAGGCCAGACCAATCAGTGTCTGATTGGTGGGAGTGGTCTGCAGTCCGAGCGCCTGGCGCAAGAAGTGAAACACAATCAGCAGCCGCGCGAACGGTGTCATGCACAACAACAGCGAAGGAATCAACGTCAGGAACGTCAACAGCACCACGATGGTCCATGACGTCGACCCCTTTCCTATGCCCGTGATGCGAATTTCATTTGGATCCACTGGCATCGCAGGAGTCGGCAGCGTGGCTGCTGGATTGGACGATTCCACAGGAGCGGGATCAACCTCCTGAGCTGAAGTCCGCTGAGTCGCATCCGCTCCCAACAGAGGCGCACTCGTGATTATCAGCAACAACGCGAGCAACTTCGCGTGTCGGAATGAAGTGAAGATGTTCCTCACGCTTGAATTGGGTCCTGGGCCCATCGCTGTTGCAGCGCTTGAGAAAATTCCTGGGCGGGTTCAAGACGAGCCAGCGTCGCCACCGAGCTGGATGCTCCGCCGACCAAAAACTGCTCTCCGTCAACCTCGATGACGGCAACGAATCGCTTCTCACCCAACGACACGCTTTCGCATACCCGTAGCCGTTTCTTCGGCTGCCCGGTTCGTATATGCCGTCGCGTCCACTTCCAGACCGTGGTCAAGCAATGCAGAATCCTCGACCCCAGGGACGGCTCTGGTATTTGCCTCTCTGTAACGACCTCAGATTGGCACGTTCCGTTTTCTTTCTCCTCCCAAGAGCCCGTCGGAGCAAGAGCCTGCTCTAGGCATGCCAGGTCTGCAGTTGGAGTCGACCTCGCCTCCGCAGGTGCCATCAGGCTCGCTACGGTACAGATCTCATGCAGCTGCGGCTCTTCTTGCTCCTGGGGTGTGTAACTGGTCGCCGGTATGTTTTCGTCAACCGTCATCGGCATCTCCACTGGCTCTTTCTTGTTAGGGGCTTCTGTTTTGCTCACCCGGGACTTGGTTTTTTTCTTCGTGCCGGTTGTCATCTTGGTCGTCTTTCTCCGCTTGACGATGCCTGCCGAGTCTCCGACTTTAGCTCGGATATTCCGGCCACGACGAATGGCTTTCTTGGCGGCGACCTCTTCCAATTTTTGCTCCTTGACTTTCCGGCTCATGCCAGTTCCGTGAGACGCACAGCCAGTCGGTTCCCGATCACTTCAAATTCGCTCCACGCGATAAGAAGTCCGTTTACTCTCAATGGAATGTCACTGGTGGAAAGGCAGGCGGTTTCCACGATTGAGTCCTTCCCCAGACGTAGCAAGTCTCCAACGGTGAATTTGACAACCGGAATATCGAGTGATATTTGGCATGGAAGCCACCCGAACTTCTCGGTTAGATCTGCCGGCTTTTCTTCGCTAACGTCAACCGGAGCGGATTGAGTCTCTTCCTCGAGTTGTACGGCTGCATCCATCGTCGGTTGCCCTCGTCCTCAACCCCGAGCGCTATCAAGTCGTCAGTACAAGCGCAAACTGACCTCAGCTCCACAAATGCAAGTCGCATACCACGCACCGGCACTTTTGCTGCTCGATCGCTATGGAGTCTTGGTCGGGAAAGAATGCGCGTTGACAACAACTTGCAGACCGCAGTTACCGGCGTACATGGACAACCGCGGCGAGGACTGATTAGAGATGGGCTAGAAGAAAAGGAGGCGCGGCGCGGCTGGTAAGCCGCGCCGCCGTGTCCTCTAATTAGGGGTTAATTCCCCGGCTGGGCCTGCAGGTTGATGGTTGAACTGCTGACCGAATCAAACGTCGTCACTACACGAGCATCCGCTTCGAATGCGCGCTGCACGACGATTAAGTTGGTGAACTCTGTGGAAATATCCACATTCGACAGCTCCACCGCGCCTCCGGTGATCGTTCCCAGTCCTCCGCTGTTGGCCGTGCCGATTACCGCCGCGCCCGAGGACAGCGTGGTTTGATAGCTGCCGCCTCCAACCAACTGCAAGCCTTGCGGGTTGGCGAAATTCGCCAGGGCGATCTGACCGATCGCCTGGGTCTGTCCGTTGCTGAACTGTCCGTCGATCGTACCGTCTTGCATGATCGTGAAATTCTGGAGAGTGCCGGCGATATAGCCGTTTTGGTTCGTGGCTGAAGTGGCGCTCGCCGAAGCAACTTGAGTCATTAGCGAGTTCCCGTTGGGATCGGTAAGACTCCACGATACATTCATATTTGCTGCACCGTCCGCCAAGCCGGTAAGGGCAACCGGAATGGAGCCCACTGGCGACGTCAGATTGCCGCTGCTATCGAAGTTCATCGTGCCACTGGCAAGTACGGTAGGAGCACCGGCACCACCCGTATCCGCTGCCGGCAATGTAACCTGATAAGTCCAGGTGTTCGGAGCGGTCATGGTGTAGTTGAACGTCAGGACATGCGCCTCGCCCAGGGAATCATAGACCGTCATGGGAGTGGAGAAAGTTGTTCCAACGGTTGCGGCCGCGTCCAGATTGGTGGTTTGCTGCATGGTTGTAGTTGCTGCAGGAGGACTGTTTTGTCCCTGCCCCACCTGAAGAGGCGATAAAACCGCGCCTTGATTGACTACGCCGTTCACAGCGGGATAGCCCATCACCGTTTGGCCATCGGTGGTAACCAGTTGTCCCGCGGAGTTCACGGTGAAGTCCCCCGCGCGCGTGTACTGCAAGGTCCCATTGGCCTGTTCTGTCACAAAGAAGCCATTGCCAGTGATGGCGGCGTTCGAACTCACGCCGGTATCCTGCAAACTGCCATCGCTCATGTTGCTAGCAACGGAGCCAACTTCGGTTCCGGCTCCGACTTGAATCGGATCGCCGGCCCCGTCGGTACCATAGTTCTGATAGAACAGGTCCTGGAAATTTGCCGTCTGGTCCTTGTAGCCGTCGGTATTCAGATTGGCGAGGTTGTTCGAAATGATGTTCAGCGCTTCCGAAGTAGCCGCCAAGCCGGAGAGAGGAATCGAAAATGACGCCATTAGTGTGCTCCTGTCAGAAACTGCTGCGCATAGGAAGCCGCAGCGCTGGTGGGTGAGATCGCTGCCTGCAATAGCGAAGTGCCCAGGTTTGTGGGAACGGCCGTGGCCGACGGAGCGGCTGTGGCCGATGCAGCGGTGCTAGCCGGCGAAGCGCTGCTGGCAGCAGGCGCCGCGCCCAGGGCAGTTGAGAGTGTCTGGTTGATATCGATCAATTGCTGCAGTTGGTTCATCGAGAACATCTGGCTCACCATCGTCGTCGGATCCATGGGCGAGGTCGGATCCTGCGATTGCATTTCGGTCACCAGCAACTGGATGAAGGTGTCTTCCGCGCTGTTTGAGGCTGACGTAGTTGAGGTTGTGGAAGTGGCCGATCCCGCGGGACTGGTAGAGCTGGCGGGGGCCGTGGCTAAGCTCAGCATCGTGCTGGGTAATCCTTGAATATTCATGTTGTCCTCCTTGCTTCTGCTTTAAGTCCTGCTTTGTTTCGATCCTTACATGTGAATATCAAGCCCTGAGGTCGATGCGGTTGGTTCCGAGGCAACCAACGCGAGCATCGGACCTTCTTCTCGTCCACTGACTGGATACGTCGCGTATGCCGGCTGGCCATCCCGCGGTTTTTGCTGCCCAGAAGCCGTCGAGTCGCCACCCGTGTGATTCTGCACGGTGATGTTCGCCACTGGCACACGCTGTTCGCTGAGCCGGTTTTGCAGGCTGGGAAGTTCCGCCGCCATGACTCTGCCCAGTTCTCCTCGTTCGACCGAAATCTCCGCCGTAAACTGATTACGTGCCATCGACGTGCGGATATCAACACTGCCAAATTCCCCGGCTCGAATCCCGAGTCGCAGTTCCGCCTCTCCGATGCGCTCGACCAGCTTTGCCGAGTGGACAAGCGATGTGGGATACGCTGACGAGGTCTCTCCTGGCAACGGACTCTGCGCAACTCCGGTCGAATTCTGTTCAAGCTGGCCCGTTTGCTGATTGTCGGTTTCACGAGCGACTCCGGCAGTTGCAATCTTGCTATCCCCCGCGGCGGCGACCTGAGTTCCCGCCACAGAAAAAACTTGAGAAGCATCGATCGCTTTTGCCGGAGCAGCGACCGCACTCTGATCCGCCGATTGCGAGCCCGGAGACAATTGGGAGTCATCTTTGCGAGACTGGGGTTTTGCAGTTCCCGTAACGTCCGACGTGCCGCGAGTCGTTCCCACGCTGTCCTGAGTTGCGCTGAGTCCGGGCTTGTCCAGCACTGTCTTCGGAGCCATTTCCTGCAAGCTGCCGGTTTCCGGCTGTCCAGGAACGGAGGCGACGAGTGTCGGAGCAACAACGCCTTGCGGCATTAATCGCGGCTCGATTTCGGACTTTATCGAGGCGGGAACCTTACTGGCAGCCTCGGTCGTCTCTGTCGCGCCGCGCAGGATGCTGTGCGCTGGGGCTGGCGGGGTGTCGGATTGCGTTTTTGAGTCAGAAGCGGGAGTAGCTGGTAAGTTCTTGATGGAGCCGATTGCCGATTTTGAATCTAGGCTGGCCGCCGCGTTGAGCGAATCCTGCTTTTTCGGATCCGCTACTGGCGCGACCGCAATGGCATTCCGCGACGGCATTGGCAGCGAGGTTGGGCCGCTCGATGCATTCGTTTTGGCGGCTGCCTCGACTCCCGAAGTGGCGGAAGAGGGGCCGCTGTTATTCACCTCTCTCGCGAAATGCGTGTCGGTTGTAAGGTCGTTGGGGTCCGCATTCCAAAGAACGATCGGCAAGGCAGCAGGAATTGGCAAGGGCAGCATTGGAACTGCAGCAGCAAGAGCAGCTTCATCCTGCGGTTCCGTATTCGACGCAACCGATTGGGTTGAAGGATTGCTGCGATCCTGCAAACTGTTGGTTTTGGAATCCGTCGGCTTCGAACCCGCCGACTTGGAATCCGATTTCTTGGCTTCGCTCTTGGACGGATCAGTGATGTGAGGATAAGTTTCCTTTGGCAACAGGGGAGTTTTGCCTGCCTGATCGCCAACAGCATGATCGCCAACAGCCTGCTCGCCAGAAGAGGGACCGGTAGATAACTTTGCCTGTTCGAGAACTGCCTGGAAAGGTTGTTCTGGCACCGGGCCCGGAGGAGGGACTTGCGCAGAAGAAGCCGTTGCCGGGATGACGCTAGGTGCGACTTGTGGGACGATTGCGAGCACAGTTTGTCTGACCGTGCAGTACATTGCAAGCGGGAGTCCAAAATTTCCCGATTAGAGACCGCTCCCGCCATGGCACCAGGTTGTACTCCACTAAAGACTTTTAACGATTGTGCCGATTAGAACGGAAGGACAATTGTTGGGAATCGCTCGACTGGGCAACCTTTGCCTAGGCAGCGGGTGGGCAAAGTCTGCCTAATGGCTGCGTCCACGGCGCGCTAAGAAGAGGTCGTCGATTACGCTCTGCTCTCGCTTGGCTTGTTCTCTGGTGTGGGCATCGAACTGCTTCTCGCGAAGCTTATCGAGCGTCTCACGATTGCGTCGAGCCAGTTCGTACACTGCCAGTTGCTGCTGCCATTTTATTTTCAATTCCTGCAATCGAAGGCTGAGAGCTTCGAGTTGTCGCTGCAAAGCACGCTGATATTCATAGGCAGCTTGCACT
Source organism: uncultured Acidobacteriaceae bacterium (assembly GCA_963818905.1). Lineage (GTDB taxonomy): Bacteria > Acidobacteriota > Terriglobia > Terriglobales > Acidobacteriaceae > Bog-257. The sequence goes on along the minus strand of CAWFUE010000062.1, from coordinate 44,341 downwards.
TCTGCGGCTGGGATGCCTCGATCTAGCTCTGCCGCCCGAGTTTGCATGGCCGTGAAACAATCCTCCTCGACCTGGCGAATCCTCTGATCAACTTGCGTGATTTCCTGCTGCAGCTTCTCGAGGGCAAAATACTCGCGTTGTTCTAAGCTTTCACGATAGCGAAGGACCGCTGCGAGAGGAAAATGGAAGGACATGATTAACTGGGAAGCGAGACCAATTGCTCCAGGTTCGAGGCCAGAGGTGCGGGCTCATCGGGTTGTTGCTGGAGGAATTTTTCGATCTGCGGCAAAGCGGCCAGTGCCTTATCCAGAGTGGCATCGGAGCCCCGCTGATAGGCGCCAATGCGGACGAGATCCTCGGCCCGAGCGTAGGCGGCCAGCAACATTCGCAACGCGCCCGCCTTGCTTAGGTGCTCCCGCGAGCACACATTGGGCATCAACCGGCTTAAGCTATCCAACACGGAAATGGGGGGATAGTGATTGCGCAGGGCTAAACGACGGTCCAAAACAATGTGGCCGTCGAGCAGAGACCGGACCGTATCGACGATTGGATCCTGCTGATCATCGCCTTCCATCAGGACGGTATAGAAAGCAGTAATGCTCCCTTGAGAAAAGCGCCCGGCTCTCTCAACCAAGCGGGCCAGCATGGAAAGAACCGAAGGAGTATAGCCTTTGGCGGTCGGCGGCTCTCCTGCCGCCAGGCCGATCTCTCTTTGTGCCATGGCGAATCGGGTCAGGGAATCCACGACCAGCAGAACATTTTTCCCCTGAGTGCAGAAATACTCAGCGACTGCCGTGGCGGCCAGCGCAGCTCGGATCCGCTGTAAGGGTGATTGATCCGATGTGGAGACTACCACGACGGAGCGTCTGAGTCCCTCGGGGCCCAACGTGGCGAGAAATTCTCCTACTTCGCGACCGCGCTCTCCGATCAGCGCCAGCACCGTCATGTCAGCTGCTGTGCCCCGAGCCATCATCCCAATCAGTGTGCTCTTTCCTACGCCGCTGCCGCCGAAAATCCCAATGCGTTGTCCGCGCCCGCACGTCAAAAAGCCGTCCACTGCGCGGATGCCGCATCCAAGCGGCTCATTGATCAGCGTCCGATCAAGCGCCTGCGGCGCGAGAGCATCGATGAGCCTCGATTTTGTGGCCCGATACTCTCCCATCGAATCCAGCGGTTGGCCAGTTGCGTCAATCACTCTGCCAAGCATGTCGGGACCAACCCGAAGCGACGGCCTAGCTCCCCAGGTCACAATTTGATCGCCAAATCGAATTCCTTGCGGTTCTTCCAGGCACATGGAGAGCACGTTGGAGCCGCGGAATCCAACGATCTCACCGGGGAAGCGGGTCGCTCTCGAATCGACAATTTCGCAGGATTCCCCCACGGAACAGAACGGCCCTACAGACTCCACCAGGTTACCGACGACTTGGGTAACGCGTCCGGTCCAGCGTATGGTGGAACCGCTGCGCAGCCAATTTGAATAGGGATCGAGAGGACTGGCAGTCATTTTGATTCAGGTCTTCGAGCCAGGAGATCGAAAAAGCCTTGTTCCACTTCTTTCAGTTGAGCGTCCAAACCAAGGTTGGCGACGCCCAGTTCGGTCTCGAGCAAGCATGCTTTTGGCTCCAGAGCAAAATCCTCGACAACCTTAAGATTCGCATGGTCACGAAAATAGTGTCTCCAACTCTCCGCATCCTCGGGGCGCAGTCGCACGACTACATTTGTATTCTGTTGAAATCTCTCGAGCATGACCTTCACCAATCCGGCGACTACCATGCGGTCCACTTGAGACTCACGATGCAGGATCTTGGCGGCTATGGCCAGCGCCAGGTGGACCAACTCAATTTCTACTTTCGCGTAATAATCCGCGCACTGCCGTTGGAACTCAGAGATGAGGTCGGCTATGCGCTTGCGCTCGCGCACCAGTTCCTCTTGAAAACCAGTTGCAGCCTGGTGCTTCCCTAGTTCTAATCCCGCGGCATGAGCCTCAGCGACAAGGCGGGATATTTCCTCCTGGCTGATGCGCGGAGCGCTGTCGGCCTTATCGGGCTTTTCTTCACTTGGTTGTCCCGCAGATGCTGCTGCCATTTCGGGCGCCGCTTGGGGACCAGCGGTATCACGATATAAGAATGCCTCTACCATCGAGCTTACACTCTCGGAGGTGTTGTCCCACACGCCGTTGTCATACAACGTACTCATCGTCTCCCTCGGCCTTCAAGGTAACCTTACCGTCTGCTTCGAGTTTTCGCAGTAGGGTCACCGCCTCCTGTTGTGCTACGGCGACGTCCTTGGCGCGCACCGGCCCCAATGTCTCCATATCCTCCTTCAACATCTCGACCGCGCGTGAGGACATGGCTCTGTAGATGTGGTCTTTCAGATCCGCACTCGCGCCTTTCAGCGCAACTGCCAGCGTCTTTTTATCCATCGAACCCAGCCACTCTCTGACAGAGTGGTCATCAACACCGAGGAGATCTTCGAAAGTGAACATCAAATTACGAATGCTGATCGCAGTCTTTGGATCGTCTTGCTCGATGGATTCGAGGATGGTCTTGGCCGCGGCAGGTTCAAGCCGGTTCATCACGTCGGCAACACTCTTAAATCCGGCATATGTCTTCCTGCTCTGCTCTCCCAGCGACATAAGTCGCCGGTTAAGAACCACAGAAACCTTTTCGGCCATTTCAGGAGAAAACTGCCGCAGCTGAGCGAGTCGTTTGACGGACTCGGCGCGAACCTGTTCGGGAAGCTTCATCAACAGCGCGGAGGCCTGCTTTCCGTCCAGGTGCGCCAGAATCAGAGCGATTGTCTGAGGATGCTCCCCCTCAAGGAATTTGGCCAGTTGCTGAGGATCAGCCTTCTGCAATGAGTCCAATTGGCCAACGCTCAATTCCTGCAATCGGACTACCTTTTGCAAGAGATTGTTAGCGGTATCGGCCCCAAATGCCTTGACCAGTAGGCGCGTTGCGAATTCGAGACCACCGGCTGCCAGATAATCCTGAGTGAGAGCGAGTTGGTTGTATTCTTCCAACACGCCGTAAGCAACTTCCGCTGGTACCCTTCCTAATTCCGCAAGCTCCTGTGTGACGAGCTGCACCTCTTTTTCGGGAAGATTCCGATAAACCGCGCTGGCAGCTTCTTCTCCCATGACCGCCATGAGAATTGCTGCCTTGCGTACACCCTTCATCCGTGACGCAGTGCGACTTGTCATCTGGCTCCTTCATTCAGCCACGCTTGAATCAGCTTGCCGGTTGCGGCGGGCTCGGTTTTCACTTTTTCTACAAGCTGCTTCTTGAGTGCGGCCGCACGCTGTTGCTCGGGAGTCATCGCCGCTTCCTGTCCGGCAGCGAGTTCTGCCGCAGCGGCGTCTGCCGCTTGCGCTTTCTGCAAATCGAGGCGGCTATTCAGTTCCCGGAACGTGGTCAACACTTGCTTTTTCAGCGGCCTGAGCAGCAGGATGTAGACCAACAGAAACAATAAGATCAACGCTGCGTACCTTACGACGCTGGACCAGTCATTCAAGGTAGTCCGGACGCGCTCAGTGATAGGAGGCTTCACGGGTGCATCCACCGGCGTTTGCTCAAACGATAGGTTCTCGACCGTGAGACTATCGCCGCGCGTAACATCCACCCCGATGGCAGCTTTGGCCAGATCCTCAATCTGCTTCAGCTCATCCGGCGTTCGCTTTCTACGGGATTCGGAGCGCTTGCCGCCTTCCTGCTTCACATCGATCGCATCATCCACCAGCAACGCCGCGGAAATTTTGCGAATGCGACCAGCAGGTTCCATGGTATGGCGGACCACCTTATTCACCGCGAATGTGTTGCTCTCGCTTCGTGAGAGCTGTGTGCCGTCTTCACCCTCTACAGCTGGCTTTGCGCCACCGCTCCCGCCAGGGACATTACTGGACGTTCCCGGAACGCCTCCGGTCAGGCTGCCGCCAACCTGTTCCTCCGATTTTTGAGTAGATACCGCAACAGCGCTGTTCGGATCATAGGTCTCCCGGCTCTCCTCGGAGGTGCTGGGGTCGTATTCCACGTTGACGCTGGCTCGAACATGCTGTGGGCCAACGACTGGTTCCAGCGTCTGCAACAGTCTGGCGGTGTACTCCTCCTCTAATCCCCCATCGGCGGAATAGGCGCCGTGCCTGGGCATTCCGAGAGGACGGTTCGTGTCCGCATCGATTACGGTGACATTCTCCGGGCTTAATTTGTCCACAGCTCCTGAAACCAGGCGTGCAATCCCTTGTTGGGTTTCTTCGGAAAGCCTGCCAGAGCGTAACTTAAGTATGACCGATGCCTTGGCCGCGCGTTCGCGATCCAGAAACACAGAATCTGTTGACATCACGAGGTGAACTCGGACGCTCTCCACGTCTCGCAGAGTTTGGATGGATCGCTCCAGTTCTCCTTCCAGCGCGCGTTGGTAGTTCACCTTCTCGTCGAACTCGGTCTGTCCCCAGTTGAGTTTGTCGAACAATTCAAATCCCAGACGGCCACTGTGTGGCATCCCGTCGGAGGCCACCTCCATCCGACTCGAATCCAGCTTGTCACTGGGCACGTTGACTCCCTTGCCATCCGGGGAGATCTGATACGCAATATTCTTCGCGGCCAGCTTCGCACCCAACGCTTGGGCGTCCGCCGCTTCCATTCCCGTCATCAGGGGCACATAGTCCGGCGTGGAAATCAGATGCGCAAAAGCTGCCAGAACCGCAATGGCCAGCACTGCGGCCCCAACCAGCAGCAGACGCTGCTTGCCGGTGAGGCCGGCAAGGAAGTCTGTCAGTTGCTTCTGCACTTTGTTCAATGATGGCATGTGCTTAATTTCGGCGAGCTAGCCTCGTCTAGAATTGCAGCTTGGACACTTCTTGATACGCGTTCACAATCTTGTTTCGAACCTGCATCATGAGTTGGAAGGCGATGTCGGCTTTTTCCACCGCGATCATGACGTTGTGGACGTCCTGGCGGTCCCCTTGCATCAACTCCGTGACCTTCTGATCTGAGCTGTCGCTGAGATCGTTCACGTCGTTGATGGCGTTCTTCAGGGTCGCCCCGAAACCGCCTTCCGTTTCAGAACTCGACGGCACGGTGGGGTTTGTCGGCAAAGTCCCAGTGAAAGCCGGCATCCCGGAGGTAATGGTGTTGTTCATCTCTGTGGTCCTTGAAAAATCCCTACTTCAGAAGTTCGATCGATTGCTGGATCATCTGCTTTGACGCTGTGATGGCAGAAGCATTGAGCTGGTAGGAGCGAACTGCCCCCATCAGATCCACCATCTCCTGAATCGGGTTGATGTTTGGGTAGGCCACGTAGCCATTCTTGTCGGCATCGGGATGACTGGGGTCATATCGCATCAAAGGCGGAGTCGGATCATCCACCACGCGCTGCACTCTTACTGCGGGCTGGGCGCCCGTCAGAGTCGGATGGAATCCCGCAAGCATCATTCGAAAAGGAAGGTTTCCGGAGCTTGCAAACACGACTTCTTTGCGGCGATAGGGCCCGCCGGTGGGCGTATGCGTGGTCTCCGCATTTGCCATGTTCGCTGCCACGACTTCTGCCCGCTGCCTCTCGGCAGCCAAAGCCGAACCGCTAATTTCAAGTGTTGAAAAGATGCTCATCCTTTGCCTCCCTCGTTGATGGCGCTGAGTAAATTGTGAAATTCATGCTGCATGAGCTGGATGCCAAGCCCAAACTGCATTTGCGTTTCCGCGAGCACCAGCCCTTCGCGGTCCAGGCTGACATCGTTTCCGTCAGGCCGTTGCAGAAGGCCCGGAACTGAACGCGCCACTGGCAAGAAACTCTCTCCGCCGGTCTCTCCAGCTTCCACAGCTCGTCTGAGTTCGCCGCGAAAATCGATATCCTTTGTGTGATACCCCGGCGTATCGACATTCGCCATATTCGCAACCACCAGCTTGTGGCGCTGCTCAGTGACATCCAGCGCTTTCTCCAGCACATTCATCAGGGGAGTCGAGATGTCACTCATGCATACCTCCTCGGAGGTAGACCATGTTCGCGAATTTTGTTGCGGATTGTCCGCAGGCTCACACCCAACATCTCGGCGGTGCGGGTCCGATTTCCGCCGGTAATCTGTAGCGTCGCTTCTAACAAGTGACGTTCAACCTCCCGCATTGAGGTTCCTGCCCGAACAGAAGCGGCCGGGGAACCGGGTGGCAGTAATTTGGAATGGGTCGTGCCGGAGAGTTCAGTTTTCAGGCATTCCGGCCCAATCTCATTCCTGTCATTCAAGGTGACAATGCGGCGCATGAAATTGCCAAACTCTCGTACGTTGCCCGGCCAAGAATGAGATTGCAGGCCGCTGATGAATTCCGGAAGCAAGGTCGGAATCGGCCTTGCGGCTTCGCTGGCGAATTTGCGCAGGAAGAATTCAGCCAGCGCGGGAATGTCCTCGCGGCGCTCGCGGAGCGGAGGTACGGTCAGAGGAATTACGTTCAGACGATAGTAGAGATCGGCCCGAAACCTTCCGTGCTCGACCATGGCGGGAAGCGAGACGTTGGTCGTGGCCACAATACGGATATTCACGGGCGTGCTGCGCGTATTTCCGAGCCTCTCTACCTCACGCTCCTGGAGTACGCGCAGCAGTTTCGGCTGCAGGTGAAGCGGCATCTCCCCAATTTCATCCAGCAGCAGGGTCCCTCCTTCTGCTAATTCGAACTTCCCCGCCTTCGCTGCCGTTGCTCCGGTAAACGCCCCCCGTACGTGACCAAAGAGTTCACTTTCGAGAAGATGCTCGGGTACCGCTGCGCAATTGACGGCGACAAAAGGGCGGTTGCGGCGTTCACTGTTCTCGTGGATATAGCGCGCAAACAGTTCCTTTCCTGTGCCGCTCTCGGCTTCGATGAGAACATCGGCATCAGTTCTGGCAGCATGCCGTGCCCGCTCCAATGCTCGCCGCAGCTCTGGAGCAGTGCCGACAATCGCTCCCGAGTGAACCGCATTCTCCGAGGTATTTCCCGTGTGTCGCATGACCCGTTCCACGGCAGACTGCAACTCTTCAAAGGAAACGGGCTTGGTCAAATAGTCGCAAGCGCCGCCTCTCATGGCTTGCACCGCCTCAGGAACACTTCCAAAGGCTGTGAGCACGATAACCGCGGTCGATGGATTGGAGGCTCGAACAGAGTGCATTAAGCGCAAACCGTCGCCATCCGGCATGCGGACGTCGGTGACGACCAGCGGAAACCGTTGTGATTCGAACTTGCGCAGCGCCTCCGTGCTTCCTGCGGCAACATCCACAAGCCAGCCTTCGCGCTGAAAGTTCGTCTTCAGTGCCATGCGGATGCCGGGCTCATCATCCACGACTAATACCGATTTCATGGGTTGGCCGCTCATAACACTGGAAACTCCATGCGAAATGTGGTGCCTCGTCCCAGTTGACTGCGCACGTTGATAGATCCATGGTGCTGCTCCACGATTCGCTGGCAGACCGTCAAACCCAGGCCTGGTGTCTGCCCCGTCGTCGTGAACCCCGCCTTAAAGATGTGCGGTAGATCCTGCGGTCGAATGCCGCTACCAGTGTCAGAAAACTCGATAATCGCGATCGGTCCCACGCCCTTCGCCTCCACCGTTGCGGTGATGCTTATTTCGCCGCCGGCAGCGGTATGTCGCAGCGCATTGCAGGCCAGGTTAAGAATCATCTGCCGCAATCCATTGGAATCGCCACGAATCTCAGCGCGGTTGAGATTTTCCCGCAGAGTGACGACCACACCTTGCTGTTGCGCTAGAGGGCGGAAAAACTCGACGCTACCTTTCAATACCGCTCCAAGTTCCAAGGGACACATTTGCTGTACTCCCGGGTTATGGAAGCAAAGCACGTTATTCACAGTTGCGGAAAGCAATCGTACCCCAGCTCGCAAATGCTGGACGCACCTTCTCGATTCATCACCCAACCCGGGGTCGCCTGCCATACAACCGATCAGCAATTCCAGGCTTCCCAGCGGATTGCGGATCTCGTGAGCAAGAACCGTCGCCATCTCCGCGAGTGCAACCACATTCCGTGATGCCTCACGCTGGTGCTCCGCGTTCTTTTGCTCGGTTACATCAGTCATAATCAAGACCAGACAGGAGGAATCGGAGTCGCGTATTTCTCCGTCAGTGCCAGGCATTCTGCTGTAGCGGATTGCCAGGCAGAGCCTTCCCGCTAATTTCTCAAGCACAATTTCTTGTTCAAAACCATGAACCCACGATCCCCCAGACACGGCCGTGACCGCGGTTTGCAGCGATTTCGGAAGATGTTCCCATGCAGCCAATTCGGGCACGTCAAGAAGCCGGCGGGCCTCAGGATTCAACAGGACAACCTTTTCGCTCTGCGACTCAAGCACAGCCACACCACAGGGCAACGTGTCGAGGATCTGCCGTAGCGTTCCACGCATGCGCTCCGTCTCCGCGACGCTGAAGGCGAGGGCGCGATTGCGCTCTTCCAGTTGCTTGCGCAACTCGGCCACTTCCCCATGCAACTGCCGATGTGTGTCCTCTAGTCGGTTCGCCGCGCCGATGAATGCGGTGAATGCATCGGCCAACTGGCTTTCTGCGATTTGTGGCACTTCCATCAACGCGTGCATTGGAATCCCGTGAGAACTAGGCAACATCTGCCCAGTTGATATGCAACGGCTCTGCCAAAGCACCAGAAGCTCGGAGAGACAATGTCGAACGTAACCAGCGCTGACGAAAATTCGCTGCCCAGAAGTAAAGAAAAATTCTGAATATGCCGATACACCAAGGCCAGAACTCACGCACGCTCAGCTTGCGCTTCTTTGGGATCCTTGCCCCAACGCAAACTGATTAGGCGGAAATGAGAGTGCTGGGCTTTGGCTTGATGGATTGATGGGTTACGAGGATGGACCTATTCTTGCACAGCGGAAACTTGGGTGACAGATAAGATATACAACTATGGATACCGGTCGCCGCGCTTCCGGTCTGACTTTCGTTTCTTGCTGCAAACCGGCGGTCGCAGTCCGGCGCTGCTGAACGGGCGCTGCACAGACCTCAGTGAAGATGGATTGGCGGCAGAAATCGATGCGCTGCTTGAGGTTGGCGAGCAGGTATTGCTCATCGCGACGTTGCCCGGAACTTCTTCATCAATCAGGATTTCCGCCCGGGTAACGAACCGCCAAATCAGTAGCTACGGGTTCGCTTTCATCTTTACTTCGCAGAACCAACGCAGCCTCATGCATGAATACATCGAGTCCCGGCGCGCGCGCGCGTTGAACTCCCGCGGTTTTTCCGAGTAGCTCCGGCCCGTAGCGATTGCCTCCTTCCCTCTGACTTTGGCATGTCCCGTGCATCCCAGCTAGGCAGATGTTGCCTAGCACTCATTGTTTTCTAACGAACCGCAATTGAACGCGAGTAGGTAGCGCCATCCATGGAAAGAGTTCTTACTCAAGAAGAGATTGACGCGATGGTACGCGTCGCTTCTGGGCGGCAAGACGAGAGCCGGAAGCCCGAGACGCGTTCGATCAAACCCTGCACGTTCCGGCAATCGGGACAACTCACAGGGGAGCAGGTTGCCGCCGTCAATGGTCTGCACGAAAGTTTTGCGCGCAGCCTCACCCAATCGCTGGGGGCCTACCTGCGGGTGACTTTTGAAGTCAATCTGGTTTCGGTCGAACAACTAGCTTACAACGAGTTTCTGGAGCGCATCCCGGAAGTCACTTACATGGTGTGCTTCCATGTTGAACAGATGAGCGCCGCGGCTGCCATGCAGATTGATCACGCCCTGGTTTTTCCATTGGTTGACATTCTGCTGGGTGGGATTGGCCAATGCGAGGTGTTGACCAGGGAAGTGAGCGAGATTGAAGAGCAGATTATGGAGGGCGTGGCGAGGATCGTTTGTCGCGAACTGGAAGCGGCATGGACGCCTCTGGGCACTAAGCTTGCTTTAGATGCTCGGCAGACTCCGGCGCAGATGCAACGTTTTCTGGCCCCCACGGAAAAGACCCTCTGCCTCAGTTTCGAGGTCAAACTCGCGGAGGTGACTGGAATGTTGAACCTGATCTTCCCGGTTTCGATATCGAATACGCTGCTGCGCAAACTTTCTGCGGATTGGTCGTATGGCAGATCCCGCTCCGCCGATCGTAGGAGCGGACGAATGACGGTCAAGATGCTGGACTGTCCCTTCACCATGGTGCTCGGGCTCCCGGCGATCAAACTCCCCATCAACACCGTGGCGGGGCTCGTACCTCAAACGGTTTGCAATCTGGGAATTCCCGTTCGTAAGCCGGCATCCCTCATTATTGCGGGCCGCGAGACCTTCGAAGGTAACCCGGTTCGTCAGGGCCGGCTGCGCGCTGCTCAAATTGGACAACGACTTGCGTTCATCGCAGAGGAAAGGAAGGGATAGCATGCCATCCATCACACCGGCCACTCCACTTCATTCCTTTCTCAACGCCCTGTGCGGCGCAGCCGGCGACGTCTTCTCGCAGGCTCTTGGTGCGAGTTGGTCGGTCGAGATCGACACCGCAGACCCTGCGCCATCTGCTGGCACCCCCACTGTGTGTTTTCAGCTGGCAACTTCTGGAGGTCTGCAAGGCAACGCCTTAATCCAGGTGGGCACGGCCGATGCGGTCTTGCTGGCTCAGAAGTTTCTTGCAGAATCCACGGATCCCTCGGCCGAACTGAATCAGGATCGAAAGGACGCTCTGGAAGAACTCCTGCGTCAAGTAGCAGGCTTGGCTGCAACAAGATTGAAGAGTCTATTTGGTGAGGCCAAGCTGGAGGTCAGCAGCACCGAGCTACCGGCGTGGCAGGGAGTGGACGTTGCCCTACTGGCCTCCGAAGGCCCTTCGGGCAAGTTGTCAGTGGGACTGCGGCTGAGCCCGGAGTTATTGGCGAGCGTGTCCTCTACTAGAGCCGAGGTGCCGGCGGCTCCAGGTCAGACCGCAGAATCTAGCACGAGCAGTGCGGCCGTAACCCATGAGCCTAATTTTGATCTCTTGCTGGGCGTTAATCTAAATCTCACGTTGCGCTTCGGGCAACGCACTCTGTCCCTGCGAGAGATCCTGGATTTGACTTCTGGTTCCGTCATTGAACTGGATCGCGAGGTGCAGGAACCCGCGGACCTCCTTTTGGGAGACAAGTTGATCGCACGGGGGGAAGTGGTGATCGTCGATGGCAATTACGGCATCCGGGTTACCGAGGTAGTGGACGCTCGACAACGAATCGGTACGCTTTAAAGGCATTGTTAAAGTTGCAGCCGATTTTTGCCGATTAGACTGCGCTGCATCTCGGGTTTTCCGCATGGGACCAGTATCTCTTCGGACGCGGGCATTGATAGGAGACATGAATGGCAATACGAGCATTAATCGTAGATGATTCCTCAGTGATGAGGAAGATCGTGGAGCGTTGTCTGCGACAGGCAGGCATGGATCTGGGACAGGTCCTTGAGGCCTCCAATGGCGCTGAGGCTCTGGCACTCGTGAACGAGAACACATTCGACCTGATACTCAGCGACATCAACATGCCGGTCATGGATGGGCTGGAATTCATCCGGCACTTGAAGGAGATAGAAACCGCCAAGGGTATTCCCATCGTGATGATCACCACCGAGGGTGGAGAAAAGAGCGTTCTCGAAGCTTTGTCACTTGGCGCCAAGGGATATATTCGGAAACCCTTTACTCCTGACCAGGTCAAAGAGCACGTCATCCCGATACTCCGGAGCTAATCATGAGCACACCCACACCATCGTTCGCAGGCAATAACTCTGCGCCATTCGAGCTTTGGCGATTGAACTTACGCGACGCCGTCAAAGAAGTCTTCACCATGATGGTTGGGAGCGAAGTCACTGTTCCCGAGGATGAGGATCCCCCTGTCGCGACAGAAGTGACGGGGATGGTGGGTCTTGCCGGCGAACTGTGCGGAGTCATCAGTGTTCGCTGCAGTAAGAACTGTGGCTCGAAGATTGCCTCGAAGATGTTAGGGGTTCCGGCAACCGCGGCCGCTTCCCACATCAGTGACGCAGTCGGAGAGATTTGCAACATGGCGGCAGGCAACTTCAAGGCGAAGATTGATGGCCTGCAAGACAAGTGCATGCTGTCGGTTCCTACCGTGATCACCGGTGGAGATTACCAACTTCATTCGTTGGCCGTGGGCGACAGAATGGAACTACCGTTTCTGTTCGAGGGTGAACTGGTGTGGGTCGGCCTTGAAGTTCGCAGCTAGGGTGACCAGGTATGCGGAGATTCGGTTGTGTGTGAGGGATTCGGCTGCGGAAGCAGGGGAAACCTGCGGCGAGTTAAGATGGGGGTTAAGTAATGTCCCCTAAGTTGATGGACCTGCATTTGTTGTTTGGAATCGGCTCCTTCGGAAGGTGCAAATTATGAAGATCGATGTTAACAGTCCTACGCCAGACGCCATTGTTACGCCTCAAGGCAACACCAATAACGCTCCTTCGACGACCTCTGCTTCGACGAATCAGGTGCAAAGTAATACCGAAGATAAGACTACCTTGGCGTTTGACCGTGCCAACATTGCCTCACTAGTTTCTCAGGCCATGGCGTCGCCGGACGTCCGTCAAGACAAAGTTGAAGCACTGCGCCAAGCCATCAGCAACGGTCAATACAAGGTTGAGCCCGACAAAGTGGCGGACGCAATGCTGCAGGTGTCTCCGAAGGAATAGTTCCCGCCTGAGGTGAGCCTGTGATTAGTCCTGATGCAATCTTTCGTGTGCCGGGCGCGCTAACGCTCGTTCGACTGATCCCGCTCAATTCCAACTTTTCTGCGTTTCACCTGCGTACAACGTCTAAGGTTTTTCTCGCTAAGTGCCGATGAAATTATCCGTGAAATCTACCAGTGCAGCTACCGGTGCGGCAGGGGGCGCGAGCCAGCACTCCCGGTACGTGGCCCGCCAACCAATTCTCACCGCCAACGAACAGGTTTTCGGCTACGAACTGCTGTTTCGCGACGGTGTCGAGGACTACTTCTGCCATACGGATCCAGATGCGGCATCGCGCAGCACTCTGGATACATCGATACTGATGGGATTAGATATTCTGTGCGATGGGCGTCATGCATTCATCAACTGCACCCGTGAGGCGCTACTGAAGGACTATGTCACGCTCTTGCCTCCGAGCCAGACCGTAGTCGAAATCCTGGAGTCCGTTCCTGTTGACGATCTCGTAAAGGCAGCTTGCCTCCGCCTGAAACAGGGGGGCTACACGATTGCGCTCGACGATTTCGTTGCGGATGATCCGCGGGCCGAGCTCGTGGAGTTCGCTGATTTCATCAAGGTGGATATGAAAGACACCTCGGCGCAAGAGCGCACCGCTATAGTCAAGCGGTTCGCCAGCCCCCGTTGCCGCATGCTGGCGGAGAAAGTTGAGACTCGCGAGGAATTTACCGCCTGCAAGAAAGCGGGTTTCTCCCATTTTCAGGGCTATTTCTTCCGGCGGCCCGAGATCCTGCATGCCCGCGAGATTCCTAAGAATCAGGTGAACTATCTGCGCCTGTTGCAGGCCATCTCCCATGAAGACGTTAACCCGAAAGAGATCGAGGATATTATCAAAGGCGAAGCATCCCTCTGCTATCGCCTCCTGCGCTACTTGAATTCGGCGGCATTTGGTTTCGCTACGGAGATCCATTCCGTCAAACACGGGCTGGCAATTTTAGGGGAGCGTGAAGTCCGCCGCTGGGTGCGCTTAGTAGCAGCGCTGGGCGCCGGCCAGAACAAGACTTCTGATCTGGTCCTTTCCGCACTGGTCCGCGCCCGGTATTGCGAACTGCTCGCTCCCAAGATCCCGCATGGAGAGTCTGATCTATTTCTCGTCGGCCTGCTTTCTCTGATGGATGTGATTCTGGAAATCCCGATGGGAGTGGTATTGGAAGGAATCAGCCTAGATCGCGAAACCAGAACCGTGCTCCTCGGCCAGAAAAGCCAGCTGGACCGCGTGTATCATCTGATGCTTGCCCAGGAAGCGGCTGACTGGCCCAAGCTCTCAGCGCTCTGCGCAGAATTGAAACTGTCTGAAAGCCTGGTAAGTGAGTGCCATTGGAAAGCTATGGAATGGGCCCGCGAGATGACCACAGGCGGTTGAGCAACCCTCGGAAAGACCTCGAATCGTGGACGCTGCGCGCCTTCATCTCCTTAGCTTATGCTAGTTACAGCGGGAAATCGTCAGATGAACTCGTCGACGTTATGGGGATTCTCGCCGTCCTTGCTGGACTCGCTGTCATCATCAGGCTGAGGCGCAAGAGGTTTCTGATTTCGTTGGCGACGCTGGTCAGAAGAGAGGCCTTGGCGGCGTGCGTTTTCGGTAGGAACCACGGGCTCCAGCCGATCCGGGATGGAAAACTGCTCCATACTTTCCCTTCATCATAAGTTCAGCCGTCATCGCAATCCTGACTTCAGTCATATCGGCATTGTGGCCGGAGATCTTTAATGCGCTCTGGGAAGCGAGTTAATGGATCCAAGTTCCACCGTTGATAACTTCAAACTTTCCCTGCTAACTTCGCAGTTATTATCAGGCGCGGACGAATCTACGGAATCTCCCGCACGGTCTCACCCACCCGTCAGAATTGCAGCGGTCAGACGGCGATGTCCTGTTAAAATGAAGGCCGATGCTGCAAGCTGGGCATGGATCAGCATCCTAACAAAGCTGCGTCCACTAAGAACGAGGCAGATTCCCGGCGCACATCCCGAAAGAGCATCATGGCGCAGACTCAGAATGCACGCGTCAAGTTACTAGTCATTGACGACAATCCAGAAAGCCTCCGCTTCGTGCAAGATACGCTTGCCTCGGACCAGCTTGAGATCCTCACCGCATCCGATCCCGAAGCCGGTCTGGTGCTTTTTTCTCGCTATCGACCACTGATCGTTCTGGTCGATCTCATGATGCCGAAAATGAGCGGGATGAAGGTGCTCGAAACCATCGTCGCTGCGGATGCGGGGGTAGAGGTAATCCTGATCACGGCGCACTACTCCACCGAGTCGGCCGTCGAAGCCATCCAAAAAGGCGCCAACGATTATCTGACCAAACCTTTGGACTTGGAGAAGTTGCGAACTCGCATCGGCAGCATCCTGGGCGATATACAGAGACGCGAAAGAACAGCGCAACTGGATCGCGAACTGCTGGACGTTTATGAATTCGAGGGCATGATCGGGCGAAGCCCGCTGATGCTTGAAGTGTTCCTAAAGATCCGCCGCATATCTCCCCATTTTCAGACGATTCTGGTAACCGGCGGCACAGGTACCGGCAAAGAATTAGTTGCACGCGCATTGCATCGCCTCAGTCCCGCATCCGGCAAGCCTTTCGCCGTTGTCAACTGCTCGGCTTTAGTGGAAACGTTGCTTGAAAGCGAATTGTTTGGCTACGTCAAAGGAGCTTTCACTGGCGCGCTCCAGGACAAACTTGGAGTCTTCGAATACGCCGACGGCGGCATTGTGTTCTTGGACGAAATTGGCGAATTGCCCATGTCTGCCCAAGCCAAACTGCTGCGGGTTCTGCAAAACCAGGAAGTGCAGCGCGTCGGTTCGCCCGCGCCAAGGATCGTCAATGTACGGGTCATTGCCGCCACCAATCGTGACCTCAAGGGCCAGATCGCCAAGGGCGCCTTCCGCGAAGATTTGTATTACCGATTATCCATGGTAGAAGTGACGCTTCCTCCTCTCGCCGATCGAAAAGAGGATTTGCCGCTTCTACAGCGCTACCTATTGTCGAAGTTTGCCAGCCGGTACCGCAAGGATATTCAAGGCATGACGCGCCGTGCGCAGGCTTGTTTGGCTCGGCATCCCTGGCCGGGCAACGTGCGCGAACTTGAGAATGTGATTGGCAATGCGTGCATGATGGTGCAAGGAGCCGTCATCGATATTGACGATCTCCCGGAATGGCTGAGGCGCTCGCCGGGCCCCCAGGTTGCAAGTGAAAACGGCATCCTCACTCTCGAACAGATCGAACAGCGCCACGTGCTCGACGTATTACATAGGGTCGGAGGCAACAAGCTGCGCGCGGCTGAAGCACTGGGCATAGGACGTAACACTCTCTATGAGATTCTGGCTCGAATGAAGACTTCTCCAGTTACCGGCATCGACAGGGAGTCCGAGGATCACGAAAACCTTTCGCTACGCCGCCAAGATCGCGCTGGTTAGCACTTTCAGAGACCCGGTGATCGCGATGCTTCCAGGCCTCGGCACTCCCTGCGCCGTTCCTAGCCCCGCATGGAATCTTGATCTCTTCCGTCTCGGCCAAGCCCGTCAAATCGTTGTCGGCCAGATTGCGTGTTTTAGCACCCCGGAGACACTTTCGTAACACCGCATACCCTCCTCGACTTAAGTTCCTTTCCCATTTTGACGATTAAGGACTGAATGCGTGGCCGGAGACGCCACGGTGCCCATGGGGCACGAGGTTTGTGCCCACGTATGGTTCTGGACATCCCATGTCGGTCGAGTTCCTTTCGCAACCGTCGAGGTTGTTTTGTGGCAGTCGTGATCTTTTTCACTCTGGTTCCACGAGCATTTCCCGATGAGCGCTGGTCGCATCTCAGCAGCCCTTTGTTCGATCAAATTACCGCCGACGTCGGACTTCCCGATAATGCGGTTACCGCGCTCGTGCAGGACCACGATGGGTTCATTTGGATCGGCACGCAGGGAGGGTTGGCTCGCTACGACGGCTATCGCTTCCGGGTTTTCCATTACGATCCAGCCGACTCGGCTTCCCTGCCCGACGATTTTGTCCTCCGGCTGTACGTAGATTCCAGCAATACGCTTTGGGTGACGACAGCCACGGCGGGTATGGCGCGCTTTGATCGGGAACACGAGCGGTTTGTGCGCTACGGAGCTGGGCCGGGTGGGCTCAGCGCTCCGAATGTCACCTCAGTTGTAGGTGACGGTGGTTCGGGTCTTTGGATTGGCACGGAACACGGGCTTGATCATTTGGATCCCTCAACCGGCGCAATTCGCAGCTACCATCACAGCGCGGCCGACCCCGCCAGCTTGCCCGACGATTCCATCCTTTCCCTGTGCCTAGACGCCGGCAACACTCTTTGGATGGGCACGCAGAGCGGCCTGGCACGTTTTGATCCGGTCCGCTCGCGGTTCCAAGCCATACGCATTCCAGGTCGGGACGGCAAGTTGATCTCAGACCGGGTGTGGGAGGTCACGGCAGACAGCCGCAAAACAATCTGGTTCGGCACTGATCGTTATGGCTTGGGCTCGGTCGGTGCCAAAGGGACGGCACAACTGCTGGGCACTCTCGACGCGAGTTCTGATTTGAGGCACGCGTCGGTGCGCGCCATCACTGAAGTACGTAACGGCCTACTTTGGATCGCGACCTATGGGGGCGGAGTGTTCTCCCTGGACCTGACTTCTCACGCCATATCGCGGATGCAACACGAGCCCGAGGTGCCAGGAAGCCTGGGGGATGATCAGGATCTAGCCCTGCTTCGTGACCAGTCCGGGTTGATATGGGTTGGAACGGAGCAGGGGCTGAGTCGTAGCGACCCGGGGAATCTAGCGATTCAGTCCATCTTCAGCAATCGAAGCCGTTCTGATCGGCTGTGCGAACCCAACGCGGTTTCGACCATGATCACCAGAGACGGCAATCTGTGGGTCGGCTATCACGGCTGCGGCGTCGATGTGTTTTCCCCTGACGGTCATCGTGTCGCCGCGATACGGCCCGGTTCCACGCGTGCACGTGCACTCCCTCGGCGTTCCGTTTCAGCCCTGGCCGAGGGGGAAGATGGCACGGTTTGGATCGGCACCACGGTCGGCTTGTACCAAACTACCACGCGCGCGAACAAAGTGGCCCAAGTCCCGATTCCGATCCCCGAGGGCTACTCATTTATCCAAGCGATCCGGGTTCGAAAGGACGGCATCTGGGTGGGAACGAACGCAGGTGTGCTGCATTACGAGCCGGGCAAGAGGACATGGCGAGCGTTTACGTCGGCTGATCCTATCGGGCCGCTCACCGACAACCGCATCACCACGATCTTCCCGCGTGCCGACGGCAGACTGTGGGTGGGCACGCTGCACGGCCTGAATTTGCTCGACCCCGTGCAGGGGGTAGTGGAGCGGGTGCAAGCAGCGCCCTCAGACAGGTTTGGATTGAGCAGTAATTACGTCACCGACATGACTGAAGATTCGGTGGGGCGGCTGTGGGTTGGTACCGGCGGGGGTGGCATCAACGTGCTGCACTCGCGAGATTCCCAAGGACGACCGCAGTTCCTGCACATCGGTCGGGCTGAGGGTCTTCCCAATGCTAGCGTCGATGCGCTGCAACCCGATAAGCAGGGGCGGATCTGGGCCAGTACCGACTACGGCATGGCGATGATTACCACCGATACTTTGCAAGCCCGCGCCTTCCACCGTCCGGAGGGAGTGCCGTTCCGAAACTATTGGAACCAGTCCTCAGCGGCGACGGCGCAGGGAGACCTGCTGTTCGGCGCCCTGGGTGGACTGACAGTGGTGCATCCGGAACTCGTGACCAGGCGTGAATTCCTCCCACCTATCGTCGTCACAGAAATACGGATTGGGACCCGTTTGCAAGCTGCTGCAACCAGCGGCGCGGGAGCGACAGAACCCATTGTTGTCACGGCCAAAGACCGCGGCTTCCAAGTGGAGTTTGCCGCGCTGGACTATGCAGCTCCACTACGAAATCGCTATGCCTACAAGCTGGAGGGCTTCGATCACGATTGGATCGAAACCGATTCCACGCGCCGGGTGGCGAGCTACACCAGTCTGCCGCCCGGCCACTATCGTCTTCTGCTTCGCGCAAGCTCTGACCCGGACTCGTGGAACGCAACCGGACTGGCGCTTCCAGTGCAAGTTGAGCCCGCGTGGTTCCAGACCATGACATTTCGAATCTTGGAGATTGCCGCTGGGTTGTGTTTGGTGATCGCAGTCGTTCGAAGTCGTACCGCATATCTGGGGCGGCAGCAACGAGAGCTGGAGACAATCGTAGCAACGCGGACTGAGGAACTGCGGCTTAGCAACGAGAAACTCTACCAGAGCAAGAAGCGTCTTGAAGAAATCGCTTTTCTCGATGCGCTCACTGGCCTGCCAAACCGGCGCCTGTTCTCACAACGCTTTGATTATCTTCGTGCGGCGGCACGGCGTGACGGTCGCCGCTTCGCCTTGATTATGCTCGACCTCGACAACTTCAAAGACATCAACGACACTTACGGTCATGCCGCCGGCGATGAAGTGCTGATTGAGGCCGCACATCGCCTCAGAATGGCAATGCGCGATGTTGACTTCGTCGCGCGGCTCGGCGGGGATGAGTTTGCCATTTTGCTCGATGGCACGTGTGATCCCATTTTTGTGGAAATGGTTTGCATGCGCATCATCCACTCTTTCAGGTCTCCGATAAGAATTGGGGACCGAATACTGACGGCCAGCATCACGCTGGGCGCGGCGATTCATCCTGGCCGGGATGTGGAGGAACGAACCCTCTGCCACTGCGCCGATCTCGCCTTGTATGAGGCCAAGGCAGCCGGGCGCAATACCTGGCGGTGCTTCCGCGATGCCGGGCCGAAACCGTCTGTTGGAGCCGCGACCAGTTCGCATTAGGCCGTCATGCCGCAGGTTCACATCCCCTTCTTCCCGGCATATTCACGACGTGAACAAGATTCCTGGGCTGCCCCGGCTCATAATAGAATCCGCAGACGCACGGGATGACGCGTGCCAAAGAAACCGAGACAAGTCTGACGCTTACTCCTTCCCAGATCACGAATGGGGATGGTTTTGCGAAATCGGACCCGAATCGAGGGGCTATGGGCGACAAGATCCTCTTCGTAGACGATGAGCCGACTTTCTTGAAAGGCTATCAGTTAATGTTGCGCCAGGATTTCGGAGTGGACACTGCCGTGGGCGGAGAGGAAGGGCTGGCGGCCATTCGCGAGCACGGTCCCTACGCGGTTGTGGTTTCTGACATGCGGATGCCAGGTATGAACGGCGTGCAGTTCCTGACGCGTGTCCGCCAGACGGCGCCCGACACAACAAGGATGATCCTGACTGCGCACGCAGACATCAACGAGGCTATGGATGCCGTGAACGAAGGAAACATATTCCGTTTTCTGACCAAGCCCTGCGAGCGGGAGGTCTTGGCTAAGGCGATCACAAGCGGGCTGGTGCAATATCGATTAATCGTTTCAGAGAAAGACTTGCTGGAAAACACGCTGATGGGCAGCATTAAGGTATTGACGGATGTCTTGAGCGCGGTGAATCCCGAAGCGTTCGGCAGATCCATCCGTATCACCCGATGCGTTCGGCATCTGGTTACGAAGTTCCACCTTCCATCTTCGTGGTGCTTTGAGGCGGCGGCCATGCTCTCGCAGTTAGGCTGCATTACGCTCGATCCGGAACTCATCCGGGCCGCTTATTTGGGCACTCATCTCTCGGCCGAAAACCAGGCTCGGTTTGGCGCCCACCCGAACGTGGCAAGGGATCTTCTGGCAAACATCCGGCGCCTGGAACCGGTCGCCTGGATGATCGGCCAGCAGTTGAATCACGGAACTCCCCGGACCGTGCCGCAGGTGCCGGAATTGCCCAGAGAAGTCCTGGTGTTTGGCGCTAAGATGCTCGGAGTGGCAGTTGCTTTTGACAATCTGAGAATGAGGGGAGCGTCGAACGACGAAGCAATACTCGACCTGCGCCAGCGGTCTAACGACTTCGACACGGAGTTGGTCGACGCCCTGGCTGATATTAAACCCGAGGAAGCCAAGATGATGCTGCGTCGAGTTTCAATCTCGATGCTGACTATCGGCATGATCTTGCAGCAGGATGTAAGAAATCGCGCCGGACTCCTGGTAGTCGCCAAGGGACAAGAAGTCACACGCCCGTTGCTCGCCAAACTGAAGAATTTCTCGCTTGCTCAATTAATTGACAACGAAATTATGGCCCTGGTGCCGGTGTAGTATCCGCATCGAGTACCAGCTTTCCCAACAATACGGACAAGACAAGCAAGGGGCGCCTGAGCGACTGAATGCTGCGGCGGATTGTGCCCTCAGAGCCAAGCGCCCGGCGTTTTCGCCATCGTCTCGTGGGCGGAAACTTTGGCCACGGTTCTGACGATTTCACTAGCAACTTGATCGAGTGGAACGCTTCTGTCCAGAATTCCCATCTCCGCGCAGGCCCGCGGCATGCCATAAACCACAGAGGTCCGCTCGTCCTGACCGATGGTGAACCCACCTCGCGCATGCAGGGCTTTCATCCCTTCGGCCCCATCCGCCCCCATCCCGGTGAGAATCACCCCGATCGGTGGGTCTTCGAAGGTCTCCGCCGCGGCCTTCATCATGACGTCGACGGAAGGCATGTGGAGCATGCCGTTACGAACATCCGACAAGTGGACCGAATACTTGGAATGAGTTTTGCGGGAAAACGTCAAATGAAAACCAGCTGGAGCGATCAGGGCACAACCGGGCTCCAGCAACTGATCCACTTTGGCTTCCTCAACCCGCAGATTGGAAAGAGAATTGAGTCGTCGGGCAAACGGCCCCGTGAAACCAACGGGCATATGCTGCACGATGACAATGGCGGCGGGAAGATTGCCCGGCAAAGCGGGGAGAACCTGCTGCAACGCCGCCGGGCCACCCGTGGAACAACCCAGGCACACGATCGGCATGGTGGAAGAGGGTTGCAGGAGTTGCGCTGACGGACGAGCAGCAACTGGTGCTTTCCTCGGAGCCGTCAGGGGTGGGGCAATCTTGTAACGGTCACGAATCACAAACGCTGCTTTGACCTTTGCCACCAAGTCGTCCCGCACTTGGATGATGTCCAAAGACGCGTGGGACATGGGTTTGGGAATGCAGTCAAAGGCGCCGAGGGAAAAAGCTTCGAGCGTGGTTTCCGCGCCCTCTGTGGTGAGGGAACTGACCATAATCACAGGACGCGGATGGGTCTGCATGATGCGCTGCAGTGCTTGCAGCCCATTCAGAACAGGCATCTCCAAGTCTAGAGTCACCACATCGGGATCGTGTTGCTCGCACAACTCGACGGCGTTTCGGCCGTCCCGTGCCATCGCAATTACACGGATGTCCGGATCGGACTCAAGCATGCGCCGCAGCGCGGTGCGCATAAAGGCACTGTCATCTGCAACCAGCACTCTCACCGGAAACTTGCGCGGTTCAGCCTCTTGCCTCATCAGCTTCTTACCTCACGCCATATTGAAGAGTGTCGTTACCAGGCGCTCGATTTCTTCGATGTAGGCATCCAGTTCCAGCGTGAAGCGTGCCAGATCGAAGTTGCGCATGGCCGGAAGTTGCGAAATATGCTTCCAACCGGGCTCCTCAGAAAGGTCGACCTGACGTAATTCTTCGAAGCCGTAGCCCAGCCCGCGCATCCGGCAGAGAATATCGGTTAGGTTCACGATGCTGACGAGGACCGGCGCGACGGATGCATGGTCGATATCATGATGCCGTAGGATGACCTCTCTTAATTCGCCGGGCAGGTGCCAGCGCTCCGCCAGCATTTCTCCAATCGCACAGTGATCCAAGCCCAGAACACCCGGCTCGGCTTCATGAAGAGGACAGCGCCGCTCGATTGCTTCCCGGGTTACCGCTTCGAATTCCTTAGGAAAGGTCGTGAGTTCCACGATCAACCCCAGATCGTGCAATAAGCCCGCAAGATAGGCCTGCTCTGGATCGTGAAACCCAACCCTCTTGGCAAATTCGCGGCTGACCAGCGCAACCGCTAGGGAATGCTTCCACAAGTCCGTCGGTTTCAACGATCCTGGCCGCGCCGGCAAAGCTCTTAACAGGCAGCAGGTCGTGGCCACCTCTCGCACTCTGGTCATGCCGAGCGCCATCACTGCACCCTGCACCGTTTCAACGCGTTTGCGCATTCCCAACAGAGGCGAATTAGCCATGTGCAGGCACTGGGCTGTGAGCGACTTGTCGTACGAGATGAGGTTGACGATCTCGGGTACATTCACTGCCTCGGCTGGCTCGCCCAGGCGCCTCAAAAGCGGGACAAGCAACGCAGGAACAGTTGGAATATTGTCCAGATCCGCGATCTTGCGAGATAGTTCATGGATTGCTATAGCCATCACAAGCCTCCTGCCGGCTGCTCGGACTTGTAATAGGCGGTTGCGCCTGGAAAATGGACGAGACGAAACTGCTGGTTGATTCCAAACAGGGACTCCGAGTGGCCCAGGAATAAATACGACTTTGGAAGCAGGTTGTTGTAATAGTGCTGCACCACTTTTTTTCTGGCGGCGCCGTCGAAATAGATCATCACATTGCAACAGAAGATGACGTCCATATTTTTCATGAACATCATCTTTGCGTCATCGAGCAAGTTGACACGAGAAAACTGAACGATCGACTTCACCGTATCCTTCACCGCCAGAAGATTCCCTTCGGCATTGAAGTATTTTTGCCGCAAATAAGGACTCAAGTTGCGGGTCGCGTAATCCCCATACACTCCCGCGCGAGCCTTTTCCAGCGATCGCTCGTTGAGATCAGTGGCCAGCACCTCAAACTTTAGATTTTTCAACAGGCCCGCACTCTCTTCCAGGAAGAGGATTGCAAGGGTGTAGGCCTCCTCGCCCGTCGAGCAGCCCGCGCTCCAGACCCGAAGTTTGGAAAACGGAAAGCGTTTCTTGTTTTCTACGACCGCAGGTAAAATGACTTTCCGCAGCGCCTCAATTTGCGGGAGGTTTCGAAAGAAAAAGGTTTCCCCAATCGTGATTTCATTGAGCAGTTCAGTCAACTCTACAGTGCGATTCGCGTGCCTCGTCAGATAATCGTAGTAGTCCCGCAAAGATTTGATACTCACAACCGACATGCGTTTTTGGCAACGCTTTTCCAAAAATTCCAGCCGGTGATCTGGCTGTAAAATGCCCGCGATTTGATAAATCAGGTCGCGGATCTGATAAAGGTGCGGGTTAAATCCTCGGCCGGCCCCATTTTGCGCCTGGGCCGTCGGAGTTCGAGAGGGAAACATGGTATCGGTGCTAAGCATGGGCCGCCTTGGCGGACCTGTTCGCTCTGGCTTCCGCCTCCGCAACCAGAGAAGCGGGATCCAGCAGCAAACGCACCAGGCCATCTCCGCCTACGGTCGCTCCAGCGATACCGACAGATTGCCGCGAGAGCACATCCAAGGGCTTAATCACGGTGGCTTCTGCGCCGACCAGGTCATCGACAAGAAATGCGACTCGCCGGCTTCCCAGGCCTACGATCACGAGTTTCGGGCACGCCTTCTCATTTTCACCAGCGCGAGTAACACCAAGAGCTCGAGTCAGCCGGATTAAAGGAAGGGTTTTCCCTCTCACGTGAATGGCTTCGCAGCCTTCCACCGTGTGGATCTGGTCTGACTCCACCCGCAGTGTCTCGATTACCGTGCGCATCGGCAGACCGTAGATTTCCTGTCCTACTTTCACGGAAAGCACCGGCAAGATCGCCATCGTCAGCGGCAATCTAAGGGTCACCGTGGTCCCTTGCCCAAGCGTGCTGTCCAGTTCGACGGTGCCGTTCATGTTTTTCACGTTGGTGCGAACCACATCCATGCCCACACCACGCCCCGAGACATCACTCGCGACTTCCTTGGTGCTGAAACCCGGGAGGAAGATAAAATCCAGGATTTCCCTCTTGCTGAGCGTGCGTACTCGATCCGCCGTTGCCAGGCCCTTTTCCACGGCTTTGCTGGCAATCCGCTGGGGATCAATTCCAGCGCCATCGTCGGTAATACTGACCACGATCTGGTCTCCTTCTTCCCGCGCATCGAGGCGCAGAGTGCCATTGGGGTTCTTCCCCGCAGCTTTACGGACTTCCGGCTTCTCAAGTCCGTGATCCAGCGAATTCCGCACCAGGTGCACGAGCGGATCGCCGATCAACTCCACCATGGTTTTATCGAGTTCGGTATCCTGCCCGCTTACCACGAGCTCAACCTCTTTTTGCAGGCTACGCGCCAGATCTCGAACAATGCGGGGAAACTTGCGGAACACCGTATCGATGGGAACCATCCGGGTCTTCAGACCCGCCACATGCAATTCTTCGGTCAAGAAGGTTAAGCGGGCGGTGGTTTGACTGAGTGCGTCCTCAAGCTTTTCTGCATCGAGGCGGCCCGCTGTAAGATCACGGCTCAACTGCACGAGGCGGTTGCGTTCCAACACCAGCTCACCGATCAAATTGATCAGATCGTCGAGCTTATGCACATCCACCCGCATGGTCTGTGGCACCGCAATGGAGTCTGCGATCTGTTTTTGTTTGACTAGCGCTTCACCCACCTGGGCGGGTGACGCCAGATCCTTCTCCACTAGCATCGTCCCCAACTTCGCGGGTGACTCCGTGGTCGCCTGCTCCTCCAGCACACGTTCCAGCACAACCGGCTCGACCACGCCTTCAGCCAGCAGGAGATCCCCGAGTTGAGGGGGGCATCCGGCTTCTGGACTGCCTCCAGTTCACTCAGCAAAGGGTCAAGCGCGTATTCACCCAGCTGGCTATTCCGGATATCTGCCAACATCCGTCCCAGCTGGTCACGTGCTCGCAGCAACGCGTCAATAATCCGCCGGGAGAGCTTCAACTCCCCGCGTCGCAAGGCGTTTAAGACATCTTCGGCGCGGTGGCTAACCCGGATCACTGGGTCAAATCCCAGAAAACCGGACGTCCCCTTGATCGTGTGGAGGGCCCGAAAAATGCGATTCAGCAACTCGGCGTCGTTGGGAGCTGCTTCCAGCGCGATCATGCCTTCATCGACGCTTTCCAGCAGCTCCTCGGACTCCACAAGGAACTCTTTTACTAATTCCGGATCCTGTGCTAGATCGTTGTCACTCACGGTTAATGCATCCTCTCATCGTCTTTACAGCGCGATGCCAGCGTCTGGCTCAATTTGAGGCCTACCTATATCGGCCGAAATGCCGACAAATCTTAAGCGCACAACGGATTGCGCAGTGCATCTTAAGAAATGAGCTTTAGCCCTGGACTTCCAGGCTGAACCATAACGGCTCGTTTTGAAAAAGAAGGGCTAGTTCGATTCGTTCCCCGCTGGCGAGAGAATGAAGCTCGTAGCTGTCACCGCTGATCACGGTCGGAACCGACAACATACACTTGTCTTCGAGGCCGGCGATTTTCGCCTTGAAGTTGCCCGCCACCATGTTGCAGATCTCTCCGACAGCGTCAATGGCGTGGGCCGCAGCTTCGCCTTCGGCCACCCCCAACATCTGGCACGCAATCTTCCCGGCGGAAACTTTGCCGCAGCGGATGGTCAGAACTCCACACAGCTCTCCCGCCAATCCAACCATCCCTGCCACTTCCGAGCGGATGGGAGGATTGCTTTCTTCTGGAACAGACAGATCCTCTGCGACCATCAGACGAAAGACTTCTTTAGCGGCATCGCTCAAAACAGCACGCCAACGTTCGAGTTGGCTTCCACTGTCGGCTGGTTGCACTTCCAAGCTCATTATTCTCCTCCGCAATCACCCTCGGATTTGCACCGGCCAAACGGCGCAACATCGTTTCCGCGAGACCAAGGAGCGGACCAAAGGGCCCTTTGCTGCCTTGAAGGGTCTCAACCCCATCGTTGAATTCCGCTCTAGCTTTCTATGATTCCCCGCTTGGCTGCCCTAAACAGATTGACGACACAACGTTGATCGTCCCTGCGTGACGTCGTGGGCTTGTCCGTATTCGAGGTGCGCACTTTTATCGGCACCTGGAGGTTCGGACATTAGGTGCAAGATTGTGCGGGCGGGGAGCAGCGTCGCTCCTGCCCGTTTTTTGTTCCTCCTTGTTCAACTGATGTTGCGCGGCACAATGTCCGATAGTGCATCCGCACAACGACTGCCTGAAGGCGCAGGATGAGTCGAGTCCTTCTCATGGAGCTCCGATGAACCGCCTGACACTCAAAGCCAAAATTTACGTCATGCTGGGATTTTTGCTTGCAGGTCTTGCCGCCAGTACGATCTTTGGACTGCAGCAACTCTCTTCCAAAACAACCAGGGATGCCGAGTTCGCCACTAGCCAGCTGAAACTGCAGGACGAAGCGCGCATAACGCAGCTTACTTTCAAGAAACAAGTGCAAGCCTGGAAGGACATCCTGCTACGCGGGTCTGACCCGGAGTCGCTTAAGAAATACGAGGGCGAATTCTCTAAGCTGGATGTCGAAGTACAAACAGACGGTCAGCAGGTAAGAGAATTGACTGACGATCCCGCTATTAAGTCCCAGGTGGATGCGTTTCTCAATGCCCACGCTGAGCTCGGAAAGCAATATCGAGCAGCCCTGCCGAAATTCGAAAGTTCACATGGGCGCGACTTCCACACCGCGGATCTCGCTGTGAAAGGCAAAGACCGGCCGGTTACCGACGCTGTCGATCAGATCGTTGATACGGTTAACAACAATACGAAGCGTGATCAGCAGGCTTATAGCGTGCAGTTGGCAACGCAGATCAAGTGGATGGCCGCGGGCGCTACGGTGTTTATTTTCATCCTGCTTCTGGCCGGAGTCTACGTCGTAAGGTCCATCTCGCGGACCACGGCTCAACTGATCTCGCATTTGACGCGTCAGGCCAGCGACATGAGGGAAGGGAAAGCGGATCTGACCAAGGTCATTCGTGCCTCCGACGACGAATTTGGCCAGATCGCCGGCGCGTTCGATACCTTCACGGCGGCGGCACGGGACATCATGTGCCGGCTTGCGGGCCATAGCGAACAACTGGCGAGCGCAACCGAGGAAATGTCCTCAGGAGCCGGGCAGTCAGCGGAGACCTCTCGCGTGCAATCGGACCAGACCCACCAAGTTGCCACTGCAATGGAGGAGATGTCGGCCACGGTCCAACAAATCTCGCAACATTCTGAAAAGGCAGCTACCACCTCTCAGGCCGCCGCAGCCGCTGCACGTCGCGGCGGCGAGGTGGCCGATGAGACTCTCTCCACCATGCGCAGCATCGCCGAGTCCACCAAGGCGGTCGCTTCCCGTATCACCGAGTTGGGCAAGAGTTCCGAGCAGATTGGCAAGATCATTGCCGTCATTGACGACATTGCCGACCAGACCAACCTGCTTGCTCTGAACGCCGCTATTGAGGCGGCCCGTGCCGGGGAGCAAGGGCGTGGATTTGCCGTGGTCGCCGATGAAGTGCGAAAACTGGCGGAACGCACGACTAAAGCAACCAAGGAAATCGCGGCCATGATCGAGTCCATCCAGGCAGAAACCAAGAATGCCGTGCAGGCCATGGAGAAAGGCACTCGCGAAGTTCAGGTCGGCGTGGACAAGACTACCGCTTCCGGAGCCGCTCTGGAAGAGATCATCAAAATGTCGGAACAGGTCGGCGACATGATTTCTCAAATCGCTACCGCCGCGGTCGAACAATCGAGCGCTTCTGAACAGATCAACGCCAGCGTTTCGCAGATCTCAAGCTCGACGCAGGAATCATCAGCGACGGCGAGCGAGATGGCAAAGGCTTGCCAGGATTTGTCCAGCCTAGCCTTCGATCTGCAGGTCATGGTGAGCAACTTCAAGCTGGGAGAAGAAGATCGCGCGGCTCATGCTGGGCGCAAAGCGCCCGCGACTAGGCCAGCTATCCCAGCGAAGGCAGACGAAGTCGAGTCCAAGATTGCGGCAGCTGCCAGCGCAGGTCAATGAGGACCTTCAGAAAACTGAAAGAGAGATTCGTAATCATGGATGAGGCCTGGGCGTTGCGCGCCGGGCAGTGCGTAACCGAAGTACTCATTAGCTAAAGATTCGATGCTAGGTTGCCGATGAACGGCCGCCGAGGAAATTCCTGGGAAAAGTTCCGGCGAGTAAAATTCGACAGATCAGGGGATAGTCATGCGAAAGTTGAGCCTGAAGGTGAAGCTTGGAGTGGGATTTGGCGCGCTGTTGTTGATCGTTGCCCTCTTAGGGGGGATCGGTTACAACGCGGCGATCACCACTGAGGCCCTGTCACGCACTGTGCAGTCGGAGTCCGGCAAGAAGGATCTTGCCCTGGCAATCAAACTGGCCATCGAAAGAGAAAAGGTCGGAAGTCGCGAGGCCCTTCTCAACGGCGACATGAAACCCCTTGAATCCGGCAGGGCTGACTATAAAGACAAGATGGATGCCCTGAGGCCCCTGCTGTTGTCGGACCAAAGCAAGAAACTCTTGGCAGATATCGAGCAGGTGAATGCGAAGTATGACGCAATCTCCGACCGTGCGATCAAGCTGCACAAAGCCGGCAAGGCCAAGGAGGCATTGGCTGTGTTTTATGGCACCGATGCTCAAGAAATGCGTACAGATCTGAAGAAAAGCACGGCTGATCTGGCCGATTGGTGCGGGAAGCGCAGCACCGAAGCGGTAGATCAACAAGCTGCCAATGACGCCCACACTAAAACGTTAATGCTGGTCCTACCTTGTGTGGGCCTGGTGATAGGTGTAGTGATTGCAATCCTCATCGCGCTCTCTATCACCGGTGCCATTTCCAAAATGGTCGCCATGATCCAGGAAATCGAGGCCAACAACTTAGCGGTCGCGGACATGGAGATTACCTCGGAAGATGAGATTGGCAAGGCCAGCAAAGCACTGAACTCCATGAAGAACAACCTGCGGGCGGTAATACAGTCGATGGCGAATGCCGCCAATCAAGTAGCCAGCGCCAGCGAAGAGATCTCTTCCGGCTCGACTCAGTCCGCCGAGAGTGCTCGCAGCCAATCGGATCAGACGCATCAAGCGGCCACAGCCATGCAGGAAATGTCATCCACGGTGCAGCAGATTTCCGAGAATTCCCAGAAGGCGTCGGAAACCTCCCGCCAGGCAGCCCAAGCCGCCCGCCAGGGTGGTGAAGTCGTGCAAGGTACTCTTGCCTCCATGCGGAACATCGCTGATGCAACTTCGAAAACCGCTGCCCAGGTCACCGAGCTGGGCAAGAGCTCCGAGCAGATCGGCAAGATCATCGCGGTCATTGATGACATTGCCGACCAGACCAACCTGTTGGCACTGAACGCGGCGATTGAGGCAGCCCGCGCCGGCGAGCAAGGCCGCGGCTTCGCTGTTGTGGCGGACGAGGTACGCAAGCTGGCCGAGCGTACGACCAAAGCGACGAAGGAAATCGCGTCCATGATCGAATCCATCCAGTCGGAGACGAAAAACGCGGTTCATGCGATGGAGCTCGGTAACCGCGAAGTGCAGGTAGGTGTGGAGAAGACGTCGGCTTCCGGGGTGGCACTGCAGGAAATTATCAAAATGTCGGAGAATGTCGGCGACATGATTTCCCAGATCGCCACGGCGGCAACGCAGCAGTCCGCCACCACCGAGCAAATCAACGCCAATGTCGTGCAGATTTCCAGCGCGACCCAGGAGACCTCGGCGGCAGCAGAACAAACTGCCAAGGCCTGCCAGGATCTGTCCAGCCTGGCGTTCGATCTGCAAAACCTCGTGAATCAGTTCAAGTTGGACTCTGCATCTCATCCCGCGGAGCATCGCGAGAGCGGTGCCTCCCAGGCCAAGCCCAAAGCAGCTGCCGCAGCCGCGGGTGCGAGTCACTAAGCCACGGAGCGAAAGGAGAAACCTGATGGAGACGGCAACGCAACTCGCACGCAGCACTGAAGGGAACCAGTCATCCAACGCTGCGGCGGAACTGCTCCAGATCGTTACCTTCCAAATCGGGAAGGAAATATTCGGCCTGGATATTCTTAAAGTGCACGAGATCATTCGTTTCCAACCACTGACGCGTGTGCCGAACCTGCCCGATTACGTGGAGGGCGTGCTCAATCTGCGGGGCAAGATTATCCCGGTTGTAGGTTTGCGTCAGCGGATGGGGCTTGACCGGCTAGAAACGAACACCACTACGAAGATCGTGGTCGCCAGCGTAAAAGATGCGGTTCTCGGCTTCTTAGTGGACTCAGTTTCAGAGGTTCTCCGGATCAGCGGCAGTACCGTCGAGCCGGCGCCACGTCTGGGAGAAATCAAGCAGAAGTACGTGTCGGGAGTGGGCAAGTTGGACGGCCGGCTCCTGCTGCTGCTCGATCTCGGTGAGCTCTTGAGTGAAGAAGAGAAGACCGACGTCCTTTCTGCAAAGGCGGCCGGCGAACCGAACTAAATTACTTAGGTCCTTATTCCGTTTAGCCTGTTCGACCCGCAGAACGTAGTGAACCCGTTCATGCTGGATTCGGCGGATCATCAGGACAAGCAACCTGAGAGAGCCCTTTCGCCGGCGAAACCCAAGGCAGCAGCCACAGCGGCGGCCACGAGCTACTGAGTTTTGCAGCCCTCAAGAAAAGAGAGCGGGACGCGAACATCGTGGTGGCACGCGTCCCTCCTCTTCCCCCGAAGCGAAGCTTGTGATTAATTGCCAGAGCCAATATTCTGATCACTGAAACCAGGTATAACCAAAGTTTTTCTCACTAGCTTAAGATCCATCCCCGTTCCTGCCGATAAGTGGTGTCCAGGAAAGTCCTTAACTGAATGTTTGTTGCGCAAATGGTCCCAAGCCAGCGACGCGGGACCACCGCCGCCTGGCACGGGAGAATGAAGCGATGAATTCTATCGGCAAAAAACTGTTCGCGGCATTTGGCCTCATATTTGTGCTCACGATTGTGAATGCAGCGGTCATATCTTGGAAAGTGGCGCACGTCCGCGCCACTCAGGCGAACGTTGCGAAGGTCAACATTCCGGCTATCCTTGCCATTGATGACATCCGTATAGCCGACCAGAGACTCATGAACGGGCTGTACGGGTATATCTTCCTTCGCTCGGATTCTGCAAGCGTGGATGCCAACAAGAAACAGATCGCGCTCAGCAAGCAGCGGGTGGAAGAAGACCTGGCGAAGTTACGAGATTTGTCTGTCGATGACCAGGAGAATAAGAAGCGAATCACAGAAATCGCCGATCGCTTTGCCGACCTCAGCGGAGCGGCGGACGCGATTCAGGCGGAAGCTACGGGCAACCGTGCCGCGACAAAGCACGCGATTTCTTTACTCACCACGAGGGCCATGCCGAATGCCAACAAAATTCGCGACATCGGCAAAGACTTCAATGCCTCGGTGAACGAGGCCACCGACCGCGACAATGCATCTCTGAAGGCAGATGGCGAACTCATCGCAGGCATGTTGATCGGCTCAACCGTGATCGTTCTGGTGCTGGGTGGATTTGCATCCTGGCAGATTACACGCTCGATCATAACGTCGCTGAACGCAGTCGTCGTCCGGGCTGAATCTATAGCCGGCGGCGATCTCACCGGCGAGGAACTGATCGCCAAGTCGAAGGACGAACTCGCGACCCTGAGCCGCGCTGTCAACAAGATGCAGCACAGTCTGACTGCGATGTTACGGTCGGTTGCATCGAACGCCGAGCAAGTGGCCAGTGCCAGCGAAGAAATCTCCTCGGGGGCAACGCAAACCGCTGAGAGCTCCCGGACCCAATCGGATCAGACGCACCAGGCCGCCACAGCTATGGAGGAGATGTCGTCTACGGTGAAGCAGATTTCCGAGAATTCCCAAAAGGCGGCGGATACTTCCCGTCAGGCCGCCCAGGCCGCCCGCCAGGGCGGTGAAGTCGTGCAAGCCACCCTTATCTCGATGCGAAACATTGCCGAAGCAACTTCGAAAACCGCAGCCCAGGTCACCGGACTAGGCAAGAGTTCCGAACAAATCGGCAAGATTATCGCGGTCATTGATGACATTGCCGATCAGACCAACCTGCTGGCACTGAACGCGGCCATCGAGGCAGCACGTGCCGGAGAGCAAGGCCGCGGTTTCGCGGTTGTGGCCGATGAAGTGCGCAAACTAGCCGAGCGCACGACCAAAGCCACCAAGGAAATCGCGACCATGATCGAGTCCATTCAGTCGGAAACCAAGAACGCGGTTCAGGCGATGGAACTGGGCAGCCGCGAAGTGCAGGTGGGTGTGGAGAAGACGTCGGCTTCCGGCGCAGCACTGCAGGAAATTATCAAAATGTCGGAGCACGTCGGCGACATGATTTCTCAGATCGCCACCGCCGCGACGCAGCAGTCGGCCACTACCGAGCAAGTCAACGCCAACATGGCGCAGATCTCCAGCGCAACGCAGGAATCTTCGTCGGCCGCGGAACAAACCGCCAAGGCTTGCGCCGATCTGTCCAGTTTGGCATTCGATCTGCAGAACGTGGTGAACCAGTTCAAGCTGGACTCGGCAGATCATCAGGCGGCAAAGCAACCTGAGAAAGCCCCTTCGCCAGCGAAACCCAAAGCAGCAGCCGCAGCGGCGGGCGCAAACCACTAGAAAGGCAAAGGAGCAAGAACATGGCAACTTTAAAGACGTCGGAACAAACTGAATCCACGAAAATTGGCTCGTCAAACGCTTCGGACGCGCTGCTGCAGATTGTTACTTTCCGCGTCGGTACCGAGGTCTTCGCGTTGGATATTCTCAAGGTGCATGAGATCATCCGCTTCCAGCAATTGACCCGGGTGCCAAATTTGCCCAGTTATGTGGAAGGCGTGCTCAATCTACGGGGAAAAGTCATCCCCGTTGTGGGCTTACGGCAAAGGATTGGCCTGGAGCGGATGGAACAGTGCGATACAACCAAAATCATCGTCGCCAGCGTTAAGGACGATGTCCTGGGCTTCATGGTAGATTCCGTTTCCGAGGTCCTCCGCATCAGTGCAAGTATAGTGGAGCCTGCGCCTCGGCTGGGAGAAGGTGAGCAGAGATACGTTTCCGGAGTCGGCAAAGTCAATGACCAGCTTCTTCTGTTGCTCGATCTCGACAAACTCTTGAACCAAGACGAAGAGACGGAAACTCGCGCAACCACGAATGCAGGGGCCGGTCGGGCCGAGTAATGCGAAGTCTCGATTAGAAGAGGCCACAATCATTCTCGCCCTCAAGCGATAACCCTCCCGGGAGGGGCATTCACTCATTGGCCCAAGGGGGTCTTCCGGTAAATTAGAAGGTGATTCATTACCGGCCTTTCTCTCGCGGCGCACTCGCTCCCACTCTAATCACTCACTAATCGCTCCTTGCTAAACGTGCAACCGATGTGCGGAGTTATGCAGATTTTTCGGCTGAAGTTCACAGGTATGTGGAACGCTCCGTCTGATTTCTTGGCGCTTGAATTGCATGCACGTTCTTGGAACCGTGCGTTCCCGATAGACCGAGTCCGTCCGAAAAGACAAGTTAAGAATGCCGAGCAAAGACAAGGGGCTGTTCATTCGAGTGCGGAATGGAATCTCACTGGCACGACTCCAGTGCTCCTTGGCAATGCGTGGAAAGAAAACTCTTCCGTGGTTCATTTTGGCCGTTGTCCTGTTGTTCTGCACCGCCGCTTCTTCCTACACGCAGACGCGGCGGCTCCTTGCTTCCGCCGCGTGGGTCGTTCGCACGCACGACACGCTCTTCTCTTTGGAGAAACTGCTTGCCGAGTCAGAGCAGACTGAGTCCTGCGCACGCAGATACGCTGCCCGTCACAACCAGTTTGATATGACTTGCTTTGAGCAAAGCTGCCGTCGGGTTACGCAGCAACTCGTCCTTCTGCGCGAACTGATGAACGACGACCCGGCGCAACGGCGAATTCTAGATCAGGTTGGCTACACTCTCGGCAAAAGGCTCGACTTCCTTCAACAATCCAACCTCGGGCAGACTCGGGTTGCTAATGCTAACGATAAAGCCTCCCCACTTGAACAGGGAGCACAACTGCAGGAGCAGATTCGCGCGCAAGTCGAGGTCTTGGAGAAGGCACAGCAAGGTCTTCTTGCAGAACGGCTGCAGGCCAGAGATCGGGCCACGACCAAGGCGACTTCCGCCCTGGGCGCAGGTTTCTTATTCTCGGCAACTGTCCTGTGCGTTGTATTTGTAAAACTAAAACGCGAGATAGAGAAGCGTGTCGAGGCGCAATTTTACTTGCGGCTGGCATATGCGGCCATTGATGAGTCCCATCGCCAGCTGACGGGAATCATCGAGAGCACGCCAGACTGCATCGCTGCTGTTGATCCCCAACTCCGCTGGATCGCGTTCAATGCCAGCTACGGCCGTCAGTTCCAGGCGGCGTATGGGAACACGCCAAAGGCAGGGAGGTTTATACATGAGTGCTTCGGCGAGCATTCCGATGAGTGCGTAAAGTTGTCCGCACTATGGCACCGCACTCTCGCCGGCGAGACCTTTACCGTCACCGGCGAGGTGAACAATTCTTCCCAGGTCCAGCGAACCTACGAAACCCGCTACTTCCCTATCCGGGATCGCCACGGGAATCCTATGGCAGCCTGTCAGATCGCTCGCGATATTAGCGAACGAAAGCATTTCGAAGACGTTCTGCTGCGCCAGTCAGAGGAATTGAAGCGCTCAAATGCCGAACTCGAGCAGTTCGCTTATGTGGCTTCGCACGATCTGCAGGAACCCTTGCGAATGGTTGCCAGCTACATGCAGCTATTCGCCGAACGCTATCAAGGCCAACTCGACGCCAAGGCTGATAAGTACATCGGATATGCGGTCGATGGCGCCCGGCGGATGCAAGCTCTCATCAATGACTTGCTTTCCCTGTCGCGGATCAATTCTCGCGGAGCCAAATTCACTGCTGCCGACTGCGAGGAGGTCATGGGACGTGTTCTCCACGATCTGCATGCCAGCATCCGCTCTTCGAATGCCTTGGTGGAATGCAAAGGTCTGCCTTCGGTGATGGCCGACGAGCAACAGTTGGCCCAGCTCTTCCAGAATCTGGTGGGCAACGCGCTCAAGTTTCGCGGCGCCGAAACTCCGCACATACGGCTAACGGCAACACAGGAGCATGGATTTTGGCTTTTTTCCGTTCAGGACAATGGCATCGGGATCGCTCCGGAGCATGCGGACAAGATCTTTATTCTCTTCCAGCGTCTTCATTCCCGCCATCAGTACGACGGGACCGGAATTGGACTTGCGATTTGCAAGAAGATCGTCGAGAGGCACGGGGGACGAATCTGGGTTGAGTCCGAGCCGGGTAGGGGATCCACATTCAAATTCACGCTCCCGGTTGTGCAGCCGGTGGCAAAAAACCCTGAATGGGCGAAGACGGAGGCAGCTTTCGCATGAGCACAGGCCGACCTATTGAGATCTTGCTGGTCGAGGACAATCCCGGCGATGTCGATCTGACGCGGGAGATGGTCGAGGCCAGCAAGGTTCGCAACGTAATTCGCAACGTAAGCGATGGCGTGGAAGCTATGGCCTATCTTCACCGTAAGCCTCCTTACACAACGGCAACCCGTCCCGACCTGATCCTGCTCGATCTAAACATCCCCAAGAAGGATGGACGAACGGTTTTGTCGGAGATCAAGCAGGACTCAAACCTCAAGGATATTCCCGTTGTAGTCCTGACCACCTCCGAAGCCGAGTGCGACATTCTCAAAAGCTATCAGCTCCACGCCAACTGCTACATCACCAAACCGGTTGACCTGACAAAGTTCACGACCATTATTCGATCGATCGAAGACTTCTGGCTTACGGTCGTGAAGCTACCGAGGCGAGGGCACTGACAGCCATGGATGACAAGCGAATTCGCGCGCTACTCGTGGAAGACAATCCCGGTGACGCCTTCCTGGTGCAGGAGCAGCTTTCACCGATGGGAGATCGTTTCGATTTGGAGTGCACCGAAGATCTGTCCGCGGCGATGAGGTCTGTGGCGATCCGTCAACCAGACGTCGTGCTTCTGGATCTCGACCTCCCGGACAGCCGCGGCACCGACACCGTCCGCAAGATGATCCACAAGGCTCCACGCGTGCCGGTCCTGGTCCTGACCGGCCGCGATGACGAGGAAATGGGCATTCAGGCTGTCCAGGAAGGTGCGCAGGACTACATCCTCAAAGGAAATCTCGACGGCGGCCACTTGACGCGAGCCATCAAGTACGCCATCGAGCGGCAGAGTCTTTTACTTGCGCTGCACCAGAGCCGCGAACAGCAGCTGCATTTCAAGGATCAGCTTCTATCCCACGTTTCCCACGAGCTGCGATCACCGCTCACGTGTATTCATCAGTTTGTGACCATCCTGCTCGACGGGCTGGCCGGTCCGCTGGCCGCGGAACAGCGGGAATGCCTCGATACCGTGCTCAAGAGCGCGAATCAACTCCGCAGCATGATCAATGATCTTCTTGAAACGGCGACCATTGAAGCTGGCAAACTGAAGCTTGAGTTCCGCTGCGTGGTGATGAACGACTTGATCAAACAGGTCGGGGAGATGTTGCAGACCACCGCAACCGCCAAAGGGATCACTCTCACCTGCGATCTCCCAACCGAACTTCTTCTCGTTCACGCTGATCCCCACCGAGTTTTGCAAGTGCTGATCAATCTGATTGAGAATGCCCTGAAGTTCACGCCCAAGGGTGGCCTGATCACGGTCAAGGCAGAGATGCGCAACGATAATGCTGGAGCTGTGCTCGTCAATGTAAAGGACACCGGATGTGGGATTACAGAACAGGCGCAACCTCTGGTGTTTGAACGCCTCTTTCAGGAAGAGAACTCATCCGATAAATCGCGGAAAGGCCTTGGGCTGGGGCTGTCGATCTGCAAAGATCTTGTAACCAGGCAAGGTGGCAAGATCTGGGTCAGGAGTGCGGTTGGTCGTGGCAGTACGTTCTCCTTCACCTTGCCCGTCTTTGCCTTTTCTAAACTGTTATTTCCCATCCTAACGGACCATGAGGCAATCCGACCAAACATCTCGCTGATAATCGTAAAGCTTGCTCCCATTCCCATCACCTCGGCCTTGGAAGCATGGGGGACCACTCGGCGGCAGTTTTTGGATGTTCTGCAACGATGTATTCTCCCCGACAAAGATGTACTCCTCCCCTCCATGGGGCATCCCGGGATGGGAGAGATTTTCTTCATCGTCGCCGCAACCGATGCACCCGGAGCAGACATCTTGGTCAAACGGATACGGGAGCAAACCATGCGCTGCGCAGCCGTATCGATCAACAGCGTGTTGAATGTGTCCAGGCAGTTGATCGCGCCGGCGCCCAGCCAGCAACCGCTCGAAGATCAGGTCGACGTACTCGCCAGCCAGATTCTTCAAGCGACTACGATCGCCATTAATAAAGGAGAAACTTCCAAATGAAACCGAAGATTCTGATTATCGACGACGACAATGACATGCGGCGGGCTCTGCACATAAGGCTCCGCTCTCACGGCTACGATACGGTCTTCGCGGGAGACGGGCTCTCGGCGATGAAGACTGCGCTCAAGGAGTCTCCCGATTTGATTCTCCTGGATCTGGGATTGCCCGCCGGCGACGGATTCGTGGTGATGGAGCGGTTGCAGAAAAATACCCGGCTTTCTTGCATACCGGTCATCGTTCTTACCGCTCGCGAATGCCGCGGAAATCAGGAGAAGGCGATGGCGGCCGGCTGCTTCGCATTCTTTCAGAAGCCTGCGGACAACGGCGAATTGATGAGCGCGGTGCAAAAAGCTCTGGAAGGATCAGGCACCTTGCTCCCGCAATAAGGAGCGACCTGCGGCTTACGCGATGACACTCAACGCGGCTTCCAGCCGCGTCTCACGCCGAGTCGTCATCGCCCCCCCTTTGCCGGGATCGGCCGGATACGTGGTCTCGCCGCCTCAGTACGGAAGTGTCTAGCAAGCCCGTTGGACCTCCTGCTCAGTTTTAGCAAGCGCACACGAACGTTATTACCTGAAGGTGGTTACCGAAGTGTGCCGACGGAGAGTTAATCGATTAAGACAACCTCGGGCCCCTGCCGATAAGTCGGTATCGACCTGCGTTCTTTATCGAAAGAGCAGAATTATGTGCGAAAGAATACTAATCGTCGAAGATGAACTAATGCTGGCCGAAGCCTTGAACGAATTCCTGTCTCTCGAGGGCTACGAGGTCCATTGCGCCTCCGAACGTGAAGAAGCAGAGACTCTTCTATCTCACCATGCCTACTCCCTGGTGATCACCGATTTAGCTCTCTCTCCGCTGGGGCTTGCCGGGGTTGACGTTCTGGATTGCATCGCGGACCGCTCCATCCGGCCAAAAGTGATCGTGTACAGCGGTCACGTCGACCCGGAACTTACAGCGCAACTGGAGCCCCACGGAGTCGACGTCATTCTGCAGAAGCCTCAGCCGTTCGTCGAAGTCGCAAGAGTTGCGGCCTGCCTGCTAGGGCATCCAGCATGAGTGGCAGATTACTGGAAGAAATCCTGCAGCCCACCGGCTTGTCCGTAATGGTTCAGCCAATTGTCCGCGTGAGCCCCCGCAAGCGCACCCTGCACGGCGTCGAATGTCTGAGCCGCGGTCCCAAGAACACGCTTTTTGAGCGTCCGGATCTGCTTTTTGACTATGTTCGTCGCAAGAAGGCAGAACTCATCGTCGACCGCAAGGTAACCGAACTGGCGCTCCAAGCCTGTTCGCGGATTCCCGATCCCATTCGGATTTCCATCAATATTCATGCTTCGAGTCTCGGCCGCGATCGCGACTTCTCCAGCCACCTGCAGCAACTCGCGAGCAATGCAGGGATTCGGATGTCGCGCATCACCATTGAGATCGTCGAACATGCGCCCATGTGGAATAAGCCTCAGTTCCAGCAGACGGTTGCTGAACTTCAGCGGCTGGGTGTGATGATGGCTCTCGATGATGTGGGAGCCGGACAGTCCAACTACCACATGATTCTGGATGCTGCCCCCAACTGCTTCAAGGTGGACGCGTTCATCGTGCAAGACATCCATTCTGATTTTCGGCGACGCGCCATTATGGCCTCGGTGGTTAAACTGGCCAGCGAGTTGGGAGGTACTGTGGTTGCCGAGGGCGTGGAGAGCGAAGAGGACCTGGACGCATTGTCGGAGTTGGGCGTCGGGTTCATGCAAGGCTATTTGTTCTCTCGCCCGGTAACTATCGATCAGTTATTGAGCTCCTGCTGGATGCAACCGGCAGCTTTTCCCGCGAACGCGGGAGCGTGACATTTCGGAGCGCGAGATGATGACAGGCAACCGGCTGGGAAAATGCCTCGATATCGAAAATGATCATCAGGCTTTCTTGCCGGTCAGTTTCTAAAGGGAAAATGCATTTGCGGTCTCGCTCCGGAGGCTCGGAGAGAGGGGTGTTAGGGAGAAATGTTGCGTTCTGATACAAATACCGACTCCTTGTTCCCTAAGACTTCCAGCTTGCTGGTGGTTTTCATCCTGACCGGAATGGCAGCTTGGGGCGGCATCCTCCTGGCGCATGCAGCGGGACAAATTTACGCAATTTGGCCTGCCAACGGGCTGCTGCTCGCAGTGTTGCTCCAGGCGCGTCCACGCTGCTGGCCAAGCTATCTGCTATGCGGATTTGCGGCCACCATCGCCGCGAACTTTCTGACCGGTGAGAAGCCTTTGTTGACGGCCGGCTTACCCCTCTGCGATACCATCGAGATTCTTATCGCCGCGGCCGTTTTGTGGAAGCTCTGTGCCCACCCCTTCGACCTGCAACGTCGCAGAACGCTCTTCAATTTCGTGCTGTTTGGAGTTGTCCTGGCGCCGCTGGTTTCTGCCGCTCTCGCAGTTCTTTGCGTTTCGTCGTTCCCCCCCGGACCGGGATGGCTCCATAATTTCTATTCCTGGTTTGTTGCCGATGCGTTGGGAATCGCCACGGTCACTCCCTGTGTGTGGGCATTACAGCAAAGGAACCTTCCGCAGACTTTCAGCGGCTGGAGGTTGATTCGGTGTCTGGCGCCGTTGAGCCTGCTTGCCCTGGCCACGATACTCACCTTTTCGCTGGATTCGTATGCCTTGCTGTTCCTTGCTTTCCCGCTTCTATTGCTGTTCGTTCTCGAGTTGGGATTCTCCGGCGCCGCCGTCGGCGTTTCCGTCGTTGCCGGCATCGCCGTAACCTTCACGGTCGAGAACCATGGGCCCTTGATGCTCATTGCTGATCATAGCCTTCCCAATCGGATCACTTTTTTGCAGGTGTACATCGCAGCCGCGCTCGCCACAACTCTTCCATTTGCCGCCCTGTTGGAAGAACGAAAGAAGCTCACTCGAGCCCTGCGCAGCAGCGAAGCCCTTTACCGCTTGTTGTTTGAGCGAATGGGCGAAGCAATCACGCTTTATCCGCTCTCCGATTCTGGAGTACCTGGCACGTTTGAAAAGGTCAACGACATGGCGTGCTACTACTTTGGGTACACCCGCGATGAACTTCTGCGGCTCGGCCCTCTTGATCTGCAAGCACCGCATAACGACGCCGGCACGCAAGAGGTATTTACCATCCTGCAATCTAAGGGTTCAAATCACCTGGAAAGGATCCTGCTAGCGAAAGGCAACCGCCCGATCCCGATGGAAATCAGCGTTCACCTCATTGAGATCGACGGGCGGACCTACGGCCTGTCGATCTTGCGCGACATCAGCAAGCGCAAACGGATGGAAACGGAACGAGAGCAGTTGATCAACGAACTGCGCCATGCCCTCCAGGAAGTGAAGAGGCTGGAAGGCATCCTCCCCACTTGCGCATATTGCAAACGAATCCGCGACGATAAAGGACAGTGGCACCAGTTCGAACTCTATATCCGCGAGCGCTCGGAGGCGG
Source organism: uncultured Acidobacteriaceae bacterium (assembly GCA_963818905.1). Classification (GTDB taxonomy): domain Bacteria; phylum Acidobacteriota; class Terriglobia; order Terriglobales; family Acidobacteriaceae; genus Bog-257. The sequence goes on along the minus strand of CAWFUE010000062.1, from coordinate 3,030 downwards.
AGTTCAGCCATGGAATTTGCCCCGAATGCAAAGACCTGCACTTCGGCAAGCTGCGAGACCGGTTGCCCTAGGATCGCGCCCGAATCTTGCCGGGTCTTGATGAATGCGCGGAACTGTTGCCTCTGTCCCATCTGGACGGAGCAAGGCGTTAATGCAGAGCGCTCTGATCTTCGCTTTCTTCAGCCTCGCCCGACCTCGACGCCGCACGCTCGATGACGTCGGTGAGAGAACATTTCCGCCACTTAATCCCATGGACCTGCACTTGCAGCCAGCCCACAGAGATTCGCCTTATCTCTAATGGCCTTCTAACTTGCTGTCCAGTCTTGCTCTCGCTTACGCGATCCTGCGCTGGTTCCGTCGAATGCCCTCTAGTCCAGGAGCCGAGCGGAGCGATCGCCAACGTCTGCTTGCCCGCCTGCATTTGGCTTCTTCACTGGCTGCCCTGACGGCTATCGGTGTCGGTCTTCTGGTGTTCTTCGGGGGATGGATTGGCAACCTCTCCTTCCTGCGGACGATCTTGCCCGGCCCGCAATACATGAAGGTGAACACAGCCCTGGGCATAACGTTCCTTGGCGCTGCACTCTGGCTGAATGGACGCCCTGATTTAGGGCGGCGAGCGCGGCGGCTTGCTGTGATCTTCGCCGGAATGACCACCCTGATCGGGGCTCTAACCGCGGTTGAACATGTCACGCATTGGAACCTTCATATCGACGAACTCCTGATCCGTGATTACGCTTGGGCGGCGGTTTCCACGAACCCGCCAGGAAGATTGTCCATCGCGACGACCATCAACCTCGTTTTGCTGGGATGTGCCCTGCTGTTCGTCAAGCAGCGCCGAGGCGTGCTGCCGAGCCAGTTGCTGGCAATCGCCGTTGGCAGTCTTTGCTTTCTCAACCTCATCGGCTACCTCTATGGCATCCGGAACTACGTTGACAATGCTTTTTACGCCACCATCGCCATCCACACCAGCCTTACCCTCCTGATTCTTTCTCTGGGCGCGCTCTGTTTGACTGCAAAGGCGGGATTGATGGCGACGGTCACCAGTGAGCACCTGGGGGGAGTGCTCGCTCGACGCCTGCTCCCGGGGGCGGTGCTGGTTCCAGTCGCGCTGGGATGGTTGAGATGGCAAGGCCAGGTTCGCGGAGATTACAGCACTGCTTTCGGGCTGGCCATCTTCACTTCAGCCATTGTGGTCGTCTTCCTGATTCTCATTTGGTTGCACAGCAGACTACTCAACCGGCTTGATGCGGAGCGCTTTCAGTCTTACCAGAGCTCCAAAGAGAATGAAGCGAAATTCCAGCAACTAGCCAATTCGGTGCCCGAGATCGTTTATACCGCCCGCCCTGACGGCGGGCTCGACTACTGCAACCAGCGTTGGATCGATTACACCGGATTGACTCTCACCCAGAGTGAGGGCTGGGGCAGCCTTGCTGTAATCCATCCCGATGACGCGCAAAGCGTTGTTGAGGTGTGGCGTCGCACCGTGGCAACGGGCATCTGTTACGAGATCGAGTTTCGCCTGAAACGCGCGTCGGACGGAGCCTATCGTTGGCATCTCGGCCGCGGAGTTCCCATGCGCGACGCTGCTGGAAAAATCATCAAGTGGTTTGGGACCAGCACCGATATCGACGACTACAAGCGCGCCCGGCAAGCCTTGGAGGAATCCAGGCAACAACTTGAAGTGCGAGTTCAGGAACGGACTGCGGAACTAGAACGGTCCAACAATCTTCTGAATGCGATTCTGGACAGCATGGGAGACGGCGTAATCTGCGCCAACGAAACATATGAACATTTCCTCTTCAATTTCGCTGCGAGGAAGTTTCTAGGCTGCGGTCCGCAAAACGCCGAGCCGGAAAAAAGAGCCGAGGTTTTTGGTATCTACCACCCCGACAAGAAAACCCTGTTCCGGACTGAAGAACTTCCCTTGGGAAGAGCCTTGCGGGGAGAGAGTTGCGACAATGTTGAAATATTCGGGCGCCCTCCCGGGCAGGGCGAGGAAAGGTGGCTTTCTTGCAACTCGCGCCCCGTGAAAGATAGCGCGGGCAAGCTGTACGGCGCAGTTCTTGTCATTCACGACATCACCGAACGCAAGCGCTCGGAGGATGCTCTCGTTCAAAGTGAAGAATGCTTTCGGCTGACCGTCGAGTCCGTGCGGGACTACGCGATCTTCATGCTGGATTGTGAGGGCCGTGTCGCGAGCTGGAACGCCGGGGCGGAACGCATTAAGGGTTATGCGGCAGACGAGATCATGGGCCAGCATCTCTCGATTTTTTACACTCCTGCAGATGTTCAAGGGAAGCGCGCCGAAACCGCCCTTAGGATTGCGACCGAGAAGGGGAGCTTCGAAAAAGAGGGCTGGCGGGTGCGCAAGGACGGAAGCCGATTCTTCGCCAGTGTCTTGATTACCGCGCTGCGGGACGACGCCGGCAACCTGCGAGGGTTTAGTAAGATCACGCGCGACATTACCGAGAGAAGACGGCTGGAAGAAACCAAAGTCCGGTTACTCGCGCTTCTGGAAGAAACATCAGATTTCGTTGGTACGGCTCGGCCCGATGGCACGGTTCTTTATGCCAACCGCGCACTGCGGAGATTGCGCGGCTGGAGCGACGGCCAATCGATCGAGGGCCTGCGGGTCGAAGGCACCTACCCGCCCAGGGAGGTAGAGCAAACGATTTTAGGTGCCGTGCAGACTGCGATTCAGTACGGAGTCTGGAGAGGCGAGAGCGTATTCCAATATCACAGCGGCGAAGAGCTGCCAGTATCCCAAATCATCATGAGTCATCGCAATAGCGATGGGGAATTGGAGTTCATGTCCACCATCGCTCGGGACATCGGTGAAATCAAGCATAAAGAAGCCCAGTTGGAACTGGCGCGGCAACAACTCGAAGCATCCCTCACCAAGGAACGCGAGCTGTCGCGTCAGGACCCGCTCACTAGCCTGGCCAACCGCCGTGCCTTCATGGAGATCTCTGAGATCGAGAAAGAGAGAGCCAGACGATATCATCATTGCTTCAATATCGCGTACGTCGA
>CAWFUE010000061.1:0-83742 GCA_963818905.1 uncultured Acidobacteriaceae bacterium | reverse complement strand
TCTGCTCTGGTCGCTTGGATTGTGAAACCGTTCAAATCCAGCATCGCACTGGCGGTCTGGGTCTGAGCCGGGTGCTCCGATCAGCAACAACCCGCCAGATAAGCCGCCAATAGGACGGCACCGTAAGCCATCAGCCTTCAATTCCGCTGGCTACAGCGGGCCTATAGATCCAACTCTGCGCAAATCATATTGTCCTCCAGACTGGCGAACATCTGGAAGCCAAGCTTGGTACAGAGCGCCCGCATCTCGCGATTTTCCGGCAGCATATTCGAGGTAAGTTTGCTCAGCTTCTCCTCGCGAGCCAGCTGGATCAGCCGGCGATACAGCTCCGTTCCCAGCCCTTTGTGCTGCGCAACATCGATCGCAACTGCAGCCAGTTCGGCTTCGTTGCGGCCATGCAGCCGGCTCATGCGTCCGACGGCCAAAATCTCTGACTCACCGGCGGCATTCGGTCGCTCGGCGATGAGGGCCATTTCGCGGTCATAATCGATGAAGCACGCGCGTGTGAGCCGCTCGTGCGCCGTGCGCTGCGTCAGCTTCAGCGGCTGGAACCACCGCAGGTAAACGCTGCGCTCCGAGAGCGCCTGGTGGAACTGGATCATCGCCGGCTCGTCCTCGGGACGGATCGGGCGGATGGTCACGGATTTCCCGTCCTTCATCGTCCAATCGCTGACCATGTGGATGGGATAAGGACGAACGGCCGGCTTCGGCAGGCTCTCTTCCGTCATCTCCGGCCCATGCACCACCACGCGTGCGTCCAGCGCCAGCAGCCGCTCCGGCGAAGCGAGTAGCGGGTTGATATCGATCTCCTTGATCCACGGCTGCTCCACCACCAGCTGGCTGAAGCGCACCAGGAGCTCTTCCAGTGCAGCCAGATCAATCGGCTTGCGACCGCGCACGCCCTTCAGCGCGTTGAAGATGTTGGTCTGTTCCATCATCCGCAACGCGAGCGTCGAATTCAGCGGAGGCAGCGCCAGCGCGCGATCTTTAAATACTTCCACCAGCTGACCGCCTGTGCCGAAGAGGATGACCGGGCCAAACTGCGAATCGAGGCTGCTGCCGATGATCAGCTCATAGCCGTCAAGCTTCACCATGGGCTGAACCGTGACGCCCTGGAAGTGCTCGGCGCCGGCTTTTTCGCTAACTGCCTGCTTGATGGTTTGGAACGCCGACTTCACTGCGTTGGCATCGCGCAGGTTGAGCTGCACTCCTCCAACATCGGTCTTGTGGGTAATGGTGAGCGAGTACAGCTTCAGCACGATGGGATAGCCGATTTCCTCCGCAGCCTGCAGCGCTTCGTCCTCCGTTATGGCAACTCGCGTCTCGACGGTCGGAATGTCGTAGGCTTTCAGCAGCTGCTTCGATTCATATTCGGTGAGGATGGTGCGGCCCGATTGACGCACGTCACGAATGATCCGCTCGGCAATGCCGCGCTGCACGGCGGCATCGGGATGCTGCGGGATCACCGGAGTCTCGTAAATACCTTTCAGGTTATAGGCGTAACGCCACATGTAATTGAATGCCCGGACTGCACTGTCGGGGAATTGGAAGGTCGGAATGCCGGCTTGATTCAGGATCTGCTCGCCCGCTGCAACTTCGGCGCCGCCCATCCAACTAGCCAGCAGCGGCTTGCCCAGACCCTTCGCGTAAGGCTTCAGCTTCTCGGCGATTTGCGTCGGATTGGTCATGTCTTGCGGCGTCAGCACCACAAGCATTCCGTCGATGCTGGGATCTTTGGCCGCAATCTCCAGCGATTTCGCATAACGCTCGGGTTCGGCATCACCCAGAATGTCGACGGGATTGTTGTGGCTCCATTGCGGCGGCAGGATCTCGTCGAACGCCTTCATGGTCTCGGCTGAAAGTTCAGCCAGTTCGCCGCCGCCGGCAACCAGCGCATCGGTAGCCAGCACGCCCGGACCACCCGCGTTGGTCACAATGCACAGGCGCTTGCCGCGTGGCCGCGGCTGCTTGGCCAGCACATCCGACATGAAGAAGATGTCGGCAATACTGTTGACGCGCAGCACACCCGTGCGGCGGAAGGCCGCATCCAGCACTTCGTCGCTGCCGGTGAGTGCTCCGGTGTGCGATGCTGCAGCTTTCGCCGCCGCCGCGGTACGTCCAGCCTTGATGACGATGACCGGCTTCGTCAGCGAGACTTCGCGTGCAGCAGAGAGGAAAGAGCGCGCGTCGCCGATCGACTCCATGTAGATCACAATGCTTTGCGTGCGTGAGTCGCTGCCGAAGTAATCCACCAGGTCGCCCCAGTTCACGTCGAGCATCGAGCCGATAGAAACAAACGCGCTGAAGCCGACATTCTCCCGCAGGCTCCAATCCAGCACCGCCGTGCACAGCGCGCCGCTTTGACTGATAAAAGCCACATTGCCCGGTCGCGCAACGCTGTGCGCGAAGGTTGCGTTCAGCCCGCGAATCGGGTTCATCACGCCCAGGCAATTCGGCCCGATCAGCCGCATCTTGCCGCGAATAATCTCTGAGATCCTCCGCTCCAGCTCTTTGCCGTGCTCGCCAAATTCCTTAAAGCCGGCCGAAATGACGATGCCGGAAGGAATGCCGACTTCAACCGATTCTGCGATCAGGTCGGGAACCGTATCGGCGGGCGTGGTAACCACCACCAGATCGACCTTGTCGGGCAGATCGCGGACGCTGGGATAGGCCTTAATGCCCAGCACGCTGGGACGCTTGGCATTGACCGGGAAAACCGTGCCGCCAAACGGGCTGCTCAGCAGGTTCCATAGAACGGAGCGCCCCACACTGCCGGCACGCTCGGAGGCGCCAATCACGGCAACGGTCTTGGGCAGAAACAACGAGTCGAGAGGATGACTCTCGGAGCGGTAAACGTCGGATGAAGGATCAGCTTTTAGCGAACTGCTAAAGGACGGCTTCGCAGCGATAGTGGTCATGAGTCCTCACAGGTAATTACCCTTCAGTTTAAGCTCTCGGGTCGTATGGTCGGAAAAAATCGATCACGCTAGAGAGTGATCTAACGCACAGCAGCGTCTCTTCTGGTGGACCGGGGATACCGAGAACAGCCCCCGACAGACGCAAAGCCCTGGCGCTGCAAAATAGCTATCGCTTTTTCGTCCAGTTTTGGAATCAAAAATAGCTTAAGGGCGTCTATATTAATGAAGCCAATGACTTTGGCGTTTGTTATGACATGCGATAACCAGACTGAGCCTCCGAGTAGCCGGAGGACTCGAACTTTCGGCTCCGCGTACCGTCCAGCTTTGCTCGCCTGATCGCTGCATTGCTTGCCTGGTCACGGAGTGTGACGTGAACCGGGCGAGTGAATCCTGAAAATCCAGGCCACTCCTCCACTGGCCGCGCATTCGCGCGTAAATGCCCTTGGCGCATAGAACTCGATGCGCTTCGAAAGGAGGAGCCATGCTCTACACCGATCGCATCAAGAACCTGACTGCCGTTTACCCCCAGCTCTGCCGCGTATGGATCAAGACAGGTGATCCTCGAATGCCACTCAAGAGCGTGTGGATGAACGAGTCCGCACTGCACGAGCTCTCGAGTGGAAACGGCGCTATGAAATGCGACTCCGAAACAACCGAACTAGCCGAGGACCACTTATTGTTGGCGGCACAGTTTCGTTTCTGCTAATCAATCAAATGGCCGAGGAATTCCTCGGCCATTCTTGTAAGTAACCTTAGTCCTGGTGAGCGCGCTTTCCACGTACTCACACGCAAACCCTCACTTGCCCGCTGCATCCCACCATAAATAATCATTCCAATCAGCGAGGCAGCTAATGAATCACTATTCTTCACGAGCTACCGGACATCGCTCCGGCAACTCGCGCACGCAAGCCGTCGCACCGTGGGCAGCAATCGTGGGTGGTGGAGCACTTGCCATTTACGGCCTTTCCCGCAAATCACTCAGCGGCGCGGCCCTGGCCGCAGTCGGAGCCTATGGAGCTGTCGCCGGAGCGCGCCGCAAGACGCAGACGCAGTTCAACACTACCATTCACGTTCAGAAGACCTTCACCATCGATCGTTCTCCCGAAGAGCTTTACAACTATTGGCATAATTTCGAAAATCTTCCACGCTTCATGAAATACCTGAAGAGCGTGACCACCAAAGACAACCGTCATTCGCACTGGGTCGCCGAGGGTCCGATGGGCGTTCCTGTCGAGTGGGATGCGGAGCTGATCGATGAGCGCCCTGGCGAATATCTGGTGTGGCGCTCCTTACCCGGTTCAGCGATCGGCAACCAAGGCTCAGTCGAGTTTCGGCCCGCGCCCAACGGCTCAGGAACCGAAGTAACGGTAGCTCTCACTTATCACAACCCGGGCGGCAAGTTGGGAGCTGCATTTGCGAAGATGTTCGGCCGTGAACCCGAGCAGCAGGTTCGCGAGGATCTTCGCCGCTTCAAAGCACTGATGGAAACCGGCGAAATTCCGACCGTGGTTGGCCAGCCTAAAGGACCCAGGTCGTCTGTGGTTCGCGCTATGCACTCCATGAAGGAACCGGAAGCCACGCAGCGAGTGCGCAAAGGTCCGCAGCAGGTGCAGCCGGCGAAACTCCAACCTCAATTCAACGGAACCCAGGGAGGTGCGCGATGAAAGCTTTGTGCTGGTATGGCAAACATGATGTCCGAGTAGAGAACGTTCCCGATCCCGTCATTCTCAATCCTCACGATTGCATCGTGAAGATCACGCGCACCGCGATCTGCGGCTCCGATCTGCATCTCTACGACGGCTACATCCCGACTATGGAGCAGGGAGATATTCTCGGCCACGAATTCATGGGCGAAATCGTCGAAGTCGGTCCCGAAGTAAAGAAGCGGAAGGTTGGCGACCGCGTGGTTGTGCCGTTCACCATTGCGTGCGGCAATTGCTTCTACTGCAAACAGCAGCTCTGGTCGCTCTGCGACAACAGCAATCCCAACGCGCGATTGGCGGAGGCGCTGTACGGCTACTCCGGCTCCGGGTTGTTTGGCTATTCCCACATCTACGGTGGATACGCCGGCGGTCAGGCGCAATATGCGCGTGTGCCTTTCGCCGACGTCGGTCCGCTGAAGATTGAAAGTGATTTGAAGGACGACCAGGTGCTGTTCCTGAGCGACATTTTCCCGACCGGCTACATGGCCGCGGAGAACTGCGAGATCAAGGATGGTAGCGTAGTTGCGGTTTGGGGTTGCGGTCCCGTCGGGCAGTTCTCAATCCGCAGCGCGTTCTTGTTGGGAGCAGGTAAGGTGATCGCGATCGATCGCATTCCCGAGCGGCTACGCCTGGCGCAGGACGCGGGCGCGGAAGTGGTCGACTACTCGCAAACTCCCGATCTGATCGAAACGTTGAAGGAGATGACCGGCGGACGCGGGCCCGACGCGTGCATCGACGCGGTCGGGATGGAGGCACATGGCCATGGCATCGACTGGTACAGCGATCGAGCCAAGCAAATGCTCGGGATCAGCTTCGATCGGCCGTTTGCGCTGCGGCAATGTATTCAGTCCTGCCGCAAAGGCGGCGTGGTGTCGATTCCTGGAGTCTATGGGGGCTTCCTCGACAACTTCCCCATGGGCGCGGCATTCGGCAAAGGCCTGACCTTCCGCATGGGCCAGACCAACATGCACAAATACATGCCGAAGCTGCTGGATCATATCCAGAAGGGCGATATCGATCCCAGCGTGATCATTAGCCATCGCCTGGCGCTGCAGGATGCGCCGGAGGGATACGACACCTTCCTGAAAAAGCAGGAGAAATGCATCAAGGTGGTGCTGGATCCATGGAGCGATCGCAACCAGGCGTAATCAATCAACGCCGCACGGAAATGCCGCAGAGATGGGAGATCGAGGCACAGAGAAATCTGTGCCTCGTTTTTCACCTCAGAGAATGTAGCGCGACAGATCCTGATCCTTAACGATATCGACGAGCGTCTTGCGCACGTATTCGGCATCGACCAGCACGTGCTTCTCCTTCATGTCGGGAGCCTCGAAGCTGATTTCATCGAGCACCTTTTCCATGATGGTGTGAAGACGGCGCGCGCCGATGTTTTCCGTGCCCTCGTTGACCTTGAAGGCGAAGTTGGCAACTTCTTCCAGTGCCTCGGGAGTGAACTCCAGCTTCAGGCCTTCGGTGTCGAGCAGCGCGATGTATTGCTTGGTGAGCGACGACTTCGGCTCGGTGAGGATCTTGATGAAGTCTCCGACCGTCAGCGATTGCAGCTCCACGCGAATCGGGAAGCGGCCTTGCAGTTCGGGGATCAGGTCGCTGGGCTTGGAGACGTGAAACGCCCCGGCGGCAATAAACAAAATGTGATCGGTGCGCACCATGCCGTAGCGTGTGTTGACCGTGGTGCCTTCGACGATGGGCAGGATGTCGCGCTGCACGCCCTCGCGCGAAACGTCAGGCCCGTGCCCGCCTTCACGGCCGGCGATCTTGTCGATCTCGTCGAGGAAAATGATGCCCGAATTCTCCACGCGCTCCACAGCGATGCGCGTTACCTGGTCCATGTCGACCAGCCGCTGCTCTTCTTCTTGAATGAGGTATTCGAAGGCTTCACTGACCTTCATCTTCCGCTTTTTGGTGCGCTGGCCGAAGATGTTGGGCAGCATGTCCTTGATATTGACGTCCATCTCCTCGACGCCCTGGTTCGAGATGATCTCGAATGCAGGCATCGATTTCTCGCGCACATCGAGCTCCACGATCCGCTCGTCGAGCTTGCCTTCGCGTAGTTGCTGGCGAAATTTCTCGCGGGTGCGCGACCCAGGCTCGCCAGCGAGGATCGGCTCGCTATTGATGTTGAAACCGATCTGCTGCTGATCATTGGAATGAGCAGGCTTGGGCGGAACTTGCGCGGGCATGGAAGGAAGCAGCAAGTCGAGCAGACGCTCTTCAGCGTTCATCTCGGCCTTGTCGGCGACATCTTCCAGCTTCTCCTCGCGGACCATGTCGATGGCGATCTCGACCAGATCGCGAATCATCGATTCCACGTCGCGTCCCACATACCCGACTTCGGTAAACTTCGACGCTTCGACCTTCATGAAGGGAGAGTTGGCCAGCTTCGCCAGCCGGCGGGCGATCTCGGTTTTGCCCACGCCAGTGGGTCCGATCATGATGATGTTCTTGGGAATGACTTCTTCGGCAAGCTCGGCGGAAAGCTTCTGGCGGCGCATACGATTGCGCAGCGCGATCGCTACCGCGCGCTTCGCCTGATTTTGCCCGACGACGTACTTGTCGAGCTCGCGCACGATCTCGCGCGGGGTGAGCTCGTCGAGGGCGACGTGTTCTTCATCAGCGGTTGCGGGAAGATAAATGGCCAAAGTGAACCTCGTTGTCGGTTGTCAGTTGTCAGTTGCCAGTTGTCACTCGTCGGTTGTCAGTTGTTAGTTCGGACGTCGGCGTCTCATGATTGTCATCCCGAGCGGAGCGCAGCGGAGTCGAGGGATCTGCGGTTCGTCTCTACTGGCGCAAACGGCGATTCGCGCTTGTGGCGTCCCTGAAAGCACTCGGATCGCTTTCGCATCACCCTTGCCCCTTGCCGTTCAGCCGAACTGTCTCACTTCGCCTGCCGGTTCAATTCCTGAACAAACTTCTTGCCTTCCGGTGTGACGTAGAACCACAGCTCGTCAATTCTGTTTGAGCTGAAATCCGCCTTCGTAGCGTGTGGCACCCCAGGTGAAAGGTCATACGCCTGCGCTAGACCGTCCTGAATAAGATCGTGAAGCGTCTCAGAGACCTGGTGCACTGTCGCGGCTGGACTATCAAACTTCTGCACGGTTTCCAGGATCGTCTCGATATTCTCGTAATCGTCGGCTATCGCGTTCAATACTGAATCTTTAATCTGCAATCGCATGTCGTCGGGCTCACTGACAACTGTTCTACAACTCCTCGATCGTGACCTGGTCGTTGGTGTAAATACAAATTCGTCCCGCGATCTTCATCGCTTCTTCGACGATAGCGCGCGGTGTCAGTTCCGTATGCTCGAACAGGGCAGTCGCGGCGGCGGTTGCGTACGGGCCTCCGCTGCCGATAGCAGCAATACCCGAGTCCGGCTCAATCACATCGCCTTGACCGCTGATCAGAAATGTCTGGTTCTGGTCGGCTACCAGGAGTAGCGCTTCGAGCGAGCGCAGCATTTTGTCAGTGCGCCAGTCTTTGGCCAACTCGACAGCGGCGCGTCCCAGATTGCCGTGATATTGCTCTAACTTCGACTCGAATCGAGCGAAGAGGGAAAATGCGTCGGCGGTGGAACCAGCGAATCCGGCGAGAATTTTGTCCTGATAGAGCCTGCGAATCTTGCGGGCTGAGTGCTTGATGACACCTTCGCCGAGCGTGACTTGGCCGTCTCCAGCCATCACGACCTTTCCATCCCGACGAACGCAAAGAACGGTAGTAGAGCGAATCAGACGCTTTCGTCTCATGAATAAGACTGATTATAACAGCGTTAAACATCCAGCGTTGAAAGTTGAGTGAAAGTGACTAAGATTCGGCTGCGAAGCTCAGGGGTTCGGCCCAGGCTTTAGAAAGTCCTGATTTGGCCGATATCAGGTTAATGTGAGCGGATGGCCCCTTATCGGCGCGAAACCGTCGCGCTGGCTTGCGCCCAGAGTCGGATTGCGAGCGTGGCGGCATACTGCCCCGGGAGATGATCTGTGATTAGCTTCGGCAGTCTCCCGACCTGCCGCTGCGGTCTCGGGAAGAAGATAACCATCGCCAGCTTTCTCGCCGGCATCCTGGCGCTGAGCACAATGGCGTCCGCATTCCTGATCTTCGATCACATCCAGTCCCGCCACGCGCTGCAAAGTCGTCTTTCGCAATGGGCGGAGCTATTGGCGCGCAGCTCAGCCCTCGCATTGCGCGACGCCAATCAGGAGCATGCCAGAATAGCGGTCTCGACGCTACGCGCCGAGCCGGCAGTCGTGGCCGGTTGTCTCTACCAGCTATCGGGAACATTGCTCGGGAGCTATCAACGGCCGAACAGTGATGTCTCTTGTCCCGACCGTTCCTCCAGCAATTCTCTAACCAGGACAGACTACCTGGCACAGTTTCGTCCTGTCTATTTAGGCGGGAATCCTGTCGGCTCGCTCTACCTGGTCTCCGACCAGGGAGAGCTGCAACAGCGGCGGCGGGGTCTGCTCATCACGGCTGCCATTCTCTTTCTCCTGTCTCTCGGAGTCGGGTTCGTTTCGGGCACGCTGATGAAACGCAAGATCTGGCAGCCACTGTCGGAACTGGCGCGGAGTATGGCAAAGGTGACGCGAGAACGAGACTACACGGTCCGGATTCCCGTCCTCGGAGGCGACGAAATCGCGCAACTGGGCAGCGGATTCAACACCATGCTCACGGAGATCGAGCGGCGCGAGAGCGAATTGCACGACAGCCAGCTGGAGCTGGAGAAGGAACTGGTGCGACGCAAGGAGATCAACCAGCAGCTGGAGAAAGCGAAGCAGGAAGCCGAGATCGCCAATCGCATCAAGAGTGAATTTCTGGCCAATATGAGCCATGAAATCCGCACGCCAATGAATGGTGTAATCGGCATGACCGAGCTGGCGCTGGAGACCAATCTGACTCCTGAGCAACGCGAGTATCTGTCGACCGTAAAACTGTCGGCCGAGTCGTTGTTATCGATCATCAACGACATCCTCGACTTCTCAAAGATTGAAGTTGGACGCCTGGAGTTAGATTCCTTCGAGTTTGATATTCACGAAGTTGTGGGGTCAATACTTAAGGGTATCGCGATTCGCGCTCACCAAAAGGGATTGGAGCTGGTCTACGACATTCGGCCCTCGCTACCCGATCTTCTGATCGGCGACGCCCACCGTTTGCGGCAAATTCTGTTAAACCTTGTTGCCAATTCCATCAAGTTCACCAATGAAGGAGAAGTCGTGGTGACGCTGGACAGCGCCCCCGAGCGCGGACCGGACATGGTCCACATTGTGGTGCGCGACACTGGCATCGGTATACCTCCCGAAAAGCAGCAGCTCATCTTCGAGGCATTCTCGCAAGCCCAGTCCTCGTATGGCAGGCGTTATGGCGGAACCGGCCTCGGCCTGGCGATTACCTCTCGACTGGTACGCCTGATGGGCGGCGAAATCTGGGTGGACAGCGAGCCGGAGCATGGCAGCGAGTTCCACGTGGTTGTACCGTTACCCGCCGGATCGCCGAATAGCCTGGCCATTCCCGAATGCGTGAAGGGAGTCACGACTCTGATTGTGGACGACAATCTCACTCAGCGAAAAATCCTGACGGCAATGCTCAGCCAATGGGGAATGAAGCCGGATTCGGTGGAGAGTGCGATGCGCGGCTTGTCGGCGATGGAGGCGGCTGCTACCTGCAACAACCCGTACCGGCTGGTGCTCATCGATGGCACCATGCCGGAGATGGACGGATTCGAACTGGCGGAATGCATCAAGCGCCATCCGAAATTAGTGGGAGCGACAATCCTGATGTTGAGCCTGGGGATGCGTTCCGACGACATTAGCCGTTGCCGGCAACTCGGCGTCTCCGCCTACGTCGTCAAGCCGATTCGGCGGTTGGAACTGCTTAATGTGATCGTGCGCGTGTTGCAAAACAAAGACGCTTTCGCCGCGCCCGTGCAGGAGGGCGAGCGTTGGGAGAATGGCCGGCACAATCGTCTGCGCATTTTGGCCGCAGAAGATAATCGCGTCAATCAGCGCTTACTGGTTCGCTTGCTCGAGAAGGAGGGTCACACCGTCACGATGGTGGAGGACGGCGAGGCAGCGGTTGCCGTCAGCAATGAGCGCGATTTCGATTTGATCCTGATGGACGTGCAGATGCCGGTAATGGATGGCCTGGATGCGACCCGCCGCATTCGTAATCACGAGCAGGAGACTCGCCAGCATGTGCCTATCATTGCCTTGACCGCGCACGCCATGAAGGGCGATCGCGAACGCTGTCTGGAAGCCGGTATGGACGCCTACGTCGCCAAGCCCGTACAAAAGCAGGAGCTGCTGCAGGTGATCTATCAATACAGCTCGCATACGCCAAACTATCTGGCGTCGATAGGTGCTGTGGCTGATCCGGAAGTGCTGGACATCGCCCGCGCTTTGGAGCGCAATGCCGGCGACGAGCCGATGGTTGATGAATTATGCGAATTATTCCTGCAGGACTGCGACGTGCTGCCGCCGATGATTTCGCGAGCCCTGGAGAAAGGCGACAATGCTGCCGTATCCCGAGCAGCCTGCAAAATGAAGACATCAGCGGGCGCGATTTGCGGAAGCGGGGCGTACTATGCGGCGGAGGCGCTCAACGAGCAGGCCCGAAATGGAGAGCGAGGCAGCATGGCCGCGGCTGTGGAGCGGCTACAGCGAGAACTGGACTTGCTACGCAGGGCAGTCCAGCGATTTCTTGCCAGCCGGGTGACCGCCGAGGGCGGCAAGATGGCTCTTACCGCCAGCCAAGAGGCAGCCTCTGAGGTTAATGCAGTTTAGGTGTTGCTCTGTCGGATGGTGCCGACCTTCAGGCCTGCGTTAGTACGAACCCCTTCTCTAGCCGAGTCGGTTTTCAGCCGGCGCCGCCAGGCGCGTGTCGCGGCTTCACGCTTTCTTAGCAACCTGCGAGCTCGGCCAATCGGTCGATTGTCGGTACTTCCACATCCGGTTGTACGGGGCTGAATTTACTGGCTGCAGCGGACTTCGCCTGCCTTCGATTGACCCAAACCGTCGCCATTCCAAGCGAGTTCGTGGGTCCTACATCGTGGAACAGACTCTCGGCAACGTGCAGAAGGCGATCGCGTGGGACTGCAAGCCGCTGCAACAGCGTCTCGAAATTTCCCAGAGAAGGTTTATAGCCGCGTACCTGCTGCGCCGTGACAACACAATCGAACGGTACGTGCAGCTTGCGCGCGGAGTCGGCAAAGAGATCGTCGTCAATGTTGGAGAGAATTGCGAGCTTGTAACGAGAATGCAGGCGTAGCAATCCTGCCACAGCGTCGGCGAAAGGTCCCCAATCGCGAATCGAAGCCGCCAGTCCTTCCGCTTCGGCTTGTGTGACATCGAACTGGAGTTCGCGCGCGAAGTCCCGCACTACGCTGGCCAAAACTTCGCGATACGTGCGGTATACGCCCGACTGCTCCCGAGGTTCGAACTCCGAATACAAGCTGAGTATCTGCGCGTCGGTCATAGCGCAGCCTTTGCTTTGCAGCAGGGGCCCTAAGTAGCCAAGAATGCCGGATTCCCAGTCGATCAAAGTGCCGTAGCAGTCGAATGAAATCCAGCCGAATCGCGTGAAATCAAGCATGAAGAGCTAGTGGCTCTTATTCGCCACAGGGGTAACTTTGTGCGACTCGAACTTGCGCTGCAACGCTTCCAATGTTGGAGTTGCGGAATTCCCATCACCAGCAGCGGCTTCAACGGTTTCCGGCTGCTCGGCGGTTGCATCGCCATCGCTGGGCGATTTGACGGAATGTTCCTCTGCGGTGACAGGTCGGGATGCGGGGTTCGCCACAGCCGCAGCCGGCTTCGGGACTTCTACAACTCGCGAGTTGCTCAGCCCCTTCTCGAGAAATTTTCTGGTGTTCAGCAGAGGGCGGGCGAGCGACGGATTGTAGCTGGTCCAGGCAGTTTCCAACTCGGCCTCGCGTTCGAACTGCGCCCGCATGCTTTCCATCTTGGAGTCGAGATCGTCGAGATAGTGCAGCATCAGAGCTTCGGGAAACATCGGCAGCTTGGGCGAGCCAAACTCGTACTCACCATGATGGCTGATGATGAGGTGTTCCAACAGAACCTTCAGCTCATCTGGAAATCCGGGCACGTGCGCGATCTTCTCATGCAGCATTTCCAGCTCGATGATCATGTGTCCAAGAAGCTGTCCCTTGGTGGTGTAAGCGATGGAGCGCTGGTAGGTCAGCTCATGCAATTTGCCAATATCGTGGAGGAAAGCACCGCTCAACAATAGATCGCGGTTCACCTGAGGATAGTTGCGAGCTGCCAGATCGCAGACCGTAAGCAGCGACACCACATGATCGAGAAGGCCTCCCACAAAGGCATGGTGCAGTGTCTTCGCCGCCGGCGCGTTCTTGTAGGCTGCGACCAACGCCTCATCGGCGCAGAACTTTTTCAGCAGCGACTTCAGCCAGGGATTTTCGAAGCTGTCAACAAAACTGCAGAGAGTCTGCCAAAGCTGTTCCACGTCTTTCGGCGTCTTGGGCAGATAGTCTGCGTAATCGATTTCTGAGTCACCCAGCTTGCGAACTTTGTGCAGTGTGAGTTGCCAGCGTCCGTTGTACTTGTGAACGACACCTTTAGCTTTGACGAAGTCGTCCTGCTCGAAACCGGAGATCGCGTCGTTGACGTTGTCCCACATGTTGGCCTGAAGTTGCCCGCTGCGGTCCGCCAGCACCAAAGACAAATACAGCTCACCGCTCTTCTTGGTCTTCACCTGTTTGACGGCGACAACAAAGAACGAGGTGATGGTCTGGTTCTCCACCTTGGCGCAATCGCAGATGTAGAATTCCTTCATTCGGGGCCTATGGGGTAGCAACGCTGCCGCACGATGCACGCTGAGCGCTTATGGTATCAGCAGGACTTGCCGCTAGCCAGTAGTAGCCATCAGCCACGAGCTGATCACCGCAAGGATTTCGTGCCATCTCTGAGGGACTTGATCAACTTGCAGTTAGTAGCTGCTGCGTGCGGGCGGCTCCTAGCTCGCAGCTAGAACAATCCCAGCTTCTTCTTTTTCTTGGGCTTTGCGTCGGAGTTCTGGGCGCTCGCGGTGGTGTAAACAGGCTTGGTTTCATTGGGGCTGGCGCCCGTATCGAGGTAGCCGGGTTTGATGTCGATGTAGGCATCCTCGCGCAGCTTGGTCAGATATTCGCGCAAGGCCGGCTGCATCTTGGTCACGTAAATCTGTTCCTGAATCTGGTTCTCGACATCCTTCAGCGGAGGCACGCCAGACATCTGGTGCTCGGTGACTTTCAGGATGACAAATCCCTGGTTCGTTCGGATCGGCTCGGTGTACTGCCCGGCCTTCAGATCGAAGACCTTCGACTCCAGATCCTTCGACAACGTACCCCGTTTGAAGTATTCAAGATCGCCGCCCAACGCAGAAGTTGGGCCGTTGGAGTATTTCTTCGCCAGGTCATCGAAGTTGCCGCCCTTTTTCAGCATGTCATAAATCTGATTGGCCTTGGCTTGAGCCTGCGCAACGACTTCGGGACTCGGGGCTTCCGGTAGCGCCGTCTGGCCGTTTTCTGTCTTCACTGCATCTTTAGGCTGGGTGGAGACAAGGATCTCGCTGAGGCGAACTTCCTCCGGCCGTTCCATGTCGGCCTTGTGCTGGTCGTAGTATTGCTGAATTTCCTGGTTCGTAACGGTGATGTGGCCGCCGACTTCCTGACCAATCACCTTTTGGGTCAGGATGTTGTTCTTCATGTTCTGCTTGAAATCCTCGAACGAGATTCCCTGCGCCTGCGCCGCCTTCTCCAGATCTTCCATGGAATCGGCGTTCATCTGCTTGCGCAAATCGTCGAGCCGCTTCACCAGATCAGTGTCGGCCGAGATGCCCAGATCAGATGCCTTCTGCAGCAGCAACTGCTGGTCAATGAGGTCGCGCAGCAGGTCCTTCTCATGCTCCTTGGCTTGTTGCTCGGCGGCGGCGGAATCCGGCTGCTGACGTGCCTCGCTATACAACTGCTCGCGCGCTTTGCGCAGATCGGCCCGGGTTACGATGCTATTGTTGACACGGGCGATAATCTCTTCCACAACCGTGTCGTTACCGGCCGGCTGACCGACAGAATTTACCGGCTGACTGACAGGCTGTGTCTGTGCCAGAAGAAGCGGAGCGGCGAAAACTATAGTCAAGAAAAGCAGCGGAAGTCTCTTCATCTAATACCTGGTCAGGCGCGTTCTAACCTGCTTGGGGGTCACCTGGGCTATTGTAGATTTATCTTCCAGTTATTTTACTGCTTTCGGAGCGTTTGTAGTGATGCAAACGTCCCGTTGTTAGCGCCGTCTGACCCAAGTGGGCTGCACCGACGGGATTAAGGTGTTTAGCTCGGGGGCTTGGCGCTCCGGATTACTGCACAGCTCGAGCAAAAGGAGTTATTGTGGAACGCATTTCAGGCATCCTTCTCCTGAGCATATTTTTTGCCGCCGCTGTGCCGGTATTTGCGCAGCAGCAATTCAAGGTCACTGATCGCGTCAAACTTGGTGGCGAGGGCTTCTGGGATTACCTGACGTACGACCAGAACAGCCAGCGCCTGTTCATCACGCGCGGCAGCCACGTGATGGCGGTGGACACGAAGACGCTGAAGGTCACCGGTGACATTCCTGACCTGTCGGCGATCCACGGTGTCGCCCTGGCGCCAGAGCTCAATCGAGGATTTGTCAGCAACGGCGGCGACAACACCGTCACGGTCTTTGATCTTAAGACGCTTAAGAAGCTCGACAGTGTCAAAGTGGGCGAGCGACCTGACGCGATCCTCTACGACCCGTTTTCCAAGCGCGTTTTCACCTTTAACGCACGCAGCCAGGATTCAACTGCGGTGGATGGCGCGACCGGAAAGGTCGTCGGCACGATTGCTTTGGGCGGCAAGCCGGAGTTTCCTGCCACCGATGGCAAGGGCAAACTGTACGTCAACATCGAAGACAAAAGTCAGATCGCGGAAGTTGACGTCAGTAAACTGTCGGTGCTGAACACCTGGTCCATAGCTCCCTGTGAAGAGCCGAGTGCGCTGGCATTCGACGTGGAGCATCATCGACTGTTCTCCGGATGCCACAACAAAATGATGGCTGTCGTCAATTCCGATTCCGGCAAAGTGGTGACGACTGTTCCCATCGGCGAAGGGGTCGATGCCGGCCGTTTCAATCCAAAGACCCAGCAGGTGTTTATGTCCTGCGGTGAGGGCGTTCTGACCATCATTCACGAGGACAGTCCCGACAGGTACACGGTCACGCAGAATCTCCCCACAGTTCGCGGCGCGCGGACCATGGCGCTCGACAAGGAGAACGATATCGCTTACCTGGTGACAGCCCAGCGCGAGGACAAACCGGTGGCTCCCGGCCAGCGACCGGAAATGGTGCCGGGCAGCTTTGAGCTGATTGTGGTGAAGCCGGAATAAATTGGATTCGTTGTCCGCTTTAAAGCGAAGGGTTCAGGGGAAGGACACAGGCCCGCTGAAAAACTCCGGATCTCGCCGTGATCGGGTAGAGCGACCCAGGTCCGCGTACAAGCCCGTTAATTTTTGTCATCACGAGGGGGCTTCAGCCCGCGAGGGACCTGGTTCTCCGGCTTGTTCAGCAGCCTGTTCAGCCGTGCCGTAAGACTGGATATGGAACAGGCTATAGCCCTGGTTCTTGCCGCGGCTGAAGCCATCAATCGATTGCAGGGATTTCGCCAGGCTGAAGCCCGGCGCTTCCACCGTGTAGCAAGATGACATCGTCCCTAAGGCTTCTTGGCGCTGGGCGGCAGCAGGTTGTTCAGTCGTAGATACATCGCCGCCGCGCTGTAATGATCGGACCAACCGGCCACAAGCCGTATCAAAGCCGATGCGCGCGTTCCGGTCTGGCTGCCAAGAGTGAAGGTCTGCCCTAAGGTGCTGTCGTCAGCTTTGGCGAGCACCTGTTCGCAATAGGCGAAGGAATCCTTCAGCGCCTTGCTCAGCGTATCCTTGGAATCGGTCTCGCTAAGCTTCAGCTCGCTTGGTTTCTCACCGGCAACCGCCGCGCACAAAGCATTATTGGACTCTGTGCTGTGCACAATCAGGTGCGCAAAGGTGAGTTGCTCGGGCGTTGGACGGTAGGTGTACTTGTCAGCCGGCATTTCATCGGCTGCGCCGGTAAGATTCTTCGCGAATCGTCCTTCCATCTGCCGGACAGCGGTGACAACCGGATTGGCGACAGGCGTGGCCGACTGACTGGCTTGACCCGAAAGAGCGGGTACGACGGCGAGCAGCATCAGGATTGCAGCGGCAAGGTGTTTCATTGCGTCTTCTCCCCACAACCGGATGCGAAGAGCATATCGCAAATGCACTTGGTTGGGGTGGTTCTAAGATCGCTATTCGCTTTACGCCTTTCGCTCCTCGCCAGCTAGCCAGCTAGAAGGATGCAGCCGAGACGATATAGGAGAAACTGATCTAGACTGCCGATACCTGCCGACGTGGATCGTTCGGCGGCACATTGCCGCCTAGCGGGCTCTAGAGCCCTGCTTGTCAAAAGGCGTCTCCCTATTCGGCGAAGACACGAACCCGCTTGCCCGACCTGGTTTCCATATCGACGTGCAAGTCGTCCAGCACATCCAGCGACTCCTTGGCTTGCTGGGTAAAGTCGGTAATAAGTTTCGGATCGATCCCTTCTTGCCGCAACTTCTCGATGACTTTGGGCGGAAGAATTCCAACCAGCTTCACTCCCGAGCGCACAAAGTTAAGAGGCACGCGGACATTAACGTCGTCGCCTCCGGGTCGCTCCACCTGCACCCGCAAAAACTTCTTGTGAGCGGTGCCAGACGCGTTACGAACAGCGCCAGGCACGGTTCCATTCGTTTCATTGCCGTTGCCGCCGTTGTTGACATTGGCTTCCGGTGCGGCGGCCAACTTGTCCAACAGTCGCTCGGCGTCGGCGGCGGTGATCTTTCCCTCAGCCATCATCTCCAGCACTTTTCTGGTTTCAGCAGACATGACGATTCTCTCCTTTTCCGATTTCAGCCGAGCTTCTCCAGGGCTTCCTCAACCGTGATCTGGCCGCGCGAAAGCTGCTCCAGCACGTAGGCGCGCGGTGACGGCGCCTGTATGGTCTTGTCGAGCGCCGCCGCAATCGCATTCAGCCGATTCTTGACTGTCGGGTAGCTGATGTCGAACAGACTCTCCATCTTCTTGATCGAGCCGTGATGACGGACAAAGGCCATCACGAACGCCTGATCCTCCAGGGAAAGTTGCGCCAAAGTCGGCAGTTCGATCTGCCCTTCCATGACGACGTTGCAGTTCGGACACGCCATGCGGGTGATCTTGAAGGGCTGACTGCATTGCGGACAAGAGGTTTGGGAAGCCATGTCGATATCTCGGTTCGAACAAGATTATGTTTATTGAAATAAATTATGTCAAGAATAAAATTGAAATACTTAATTTTATATTTATAAAATTAAACAAATCCGATCTGACGTACTGCCAAACCAAAGGGTTTACAAATCTTTGACGAACCGGTGACAAGGTGCAACGCCTACCTGACCTAGCATTTACAGATTCGATCCCGTACCGGCGGGCATATTCCCGGAACGCTACCCGAGGGAGACAATGAGAATGCGTCACACGATAAAAGTCTCGAAGTTCCTGCAGTCGACAGCAGTCAGCGCCAGTGAAAAGTCGGTCTGTGCTCAAGAGAAATTCCCGCGATCCTCCGCCATTGCCAAGTGCTTCTTATCTTGTTTAATCGCGCTGGCTTTCTCCAGCGCAGTGGCCTTCGCGCAGGCCGTCGAATTCCGAGCGAACCCAGCCGCCGGACCCAACGGAATCATTGTTCACAGCCAGTTTGGCGGGCAAATCTTTGGCTTCGATATCGATCAGAATGGTACCGAAGGATTGCTGAGCGAGGCCAAGCAGTTCCCCAACGGGCTGGTGCTGGCGGCGGTGGAAACCTTTGACCAGGCGAGCGGCCGCATCCTCAACGTGGTTGAGCTCAATCAGCCATCAAACGCCCAGGATAATTTCATCACCATGGGCGTGGTTGGCAGCAGCGTCGGGCTGGTGCAACATGAGCACGTTACTGGGGAGTTCGTCACCAGCCGCACATTCGGAACCTTGAATCCTCTCAGCGGGAATCGTTTTAACGGGGTCTGGACGCCGCCCATTGGACCGCAGCACATCATCATGCCCGCGGGAGTGAGCCGCAGCCAGGGAGTGCCGAACGTCGCCGTGTTCGCCTACGACAACAGCGACCAATTCACGCCGTATGTATTCAGCTCCAACGTTGCCGCCAATACCTTCGGTCCCATCGTCATGATCACGGACTCCACTAACTTCGGCAGCGTTCCTCCGGCGATGGCCTACGACAGCGCTACCAATGAGGCGCTGCTGGGCGGGGGCACCGGAGCGTTCGGCCGCTTACCGGTTTTCGCGGTGGTCGATCTTACGCACGGCACGTTCACCGAGTTTGTCGGGATCGGATTTGGCTTCGTGAACGGGCTGGCCATTGATTCAGCGGACGGCATTGCGTGCAGCACGACCGAAGATGACGCCAGCGTGGAGTTTTACAACCTCAGCACTGAAACTGGATTCACCGTCGTGCTACCCAATTCCGGTGAGCAGCAGTTCTACAGCGGCGCCGATGTCGAGTTTGATTCCGTCAATAAGCTGTTCCTGATTGCGCAGCCGAATTCAAGCTCGGCGCCCAGCGGCAGCACGATCTACGTCTACGACATCCACGGGAACCTGCAGGAAATACTGAACGGATTCAGTTTCTCAGATGGAAACGTGGTACCGGTGCACATTGCGCTGCACCCCAGCGCTCGCACCGGGTTCGTGGACGGTCCTGACTCCGGCGTGACCGAGGTTCAGGGGTTCGCGTACTGACTCGCCAGAGGCTGCTTTCAGGAAGCCAAAAGTAATTCCTGGCGGGTCGTCGGCGACCCCCGGGCGACCGAACGGTTCGGGTTTGGCGCAGCCTCCACTGACGGCGGGGACAATCGAAATCTCGGATCCGTCCGAGACAGGAGTGGCAAGTCCACCTGTATAGCGGATGTTTTCGTCACCGACAAAAATATTGATGTGTTGGCGAACCTGGCCCTGCTCGGTTGCAATGCGATCGCGCACACCCGGGTAGAGAGTCCAAAGCAGCGACAAGGCATCGCCTACCGTGGAGGGCGATTGTTCGACCTTGACTGTGCTTTGTCCGGCGGTAAATTGGCGCAAGGCGCCCGGAATGTGAAACGTGACCGGCATGAATCACCTCTTCGCTCGACGCGACTTATTCGCCGACCGTGATTTGGCTGTCCTGGAAGGCGCCGGTCCGAACTTAGGCAATCCTGACCTTACGTCGCCGGAGGTGTCTTCGACGATTGCACTGCGCAGACAGACCACCGAGGGAAGTCCTTCCAGGATTCTTTGCCACGTCCTTCCTTCATCGGTCGAGGCGAAGATCTGTCCGCTGCGCGTGCCGAAGTAGATTCCGAGTGGCTCGCGGGAATCCGCGGCGATGGCATCACGCAGGACAGTTTCGTAAGCGCCTTTCTGCGGCAAGCCGCGCATGAGCGGCTCCCATGAGACGCCGGCGTTGCGGGTACGATACACGCGCAAACGGCCGTCGCAGGTGCAGCGAAACTCGTCCGACTCAACCGGAATGATGTACACGCAGTCAGGATTTCTGGGGTGAACCAGCAAGGCAAAGCCAAAATCCGAAGGCACTCCGTTGGCGATGTCAGTCCAGCTTTCAGCGCAATTATCACTGCGATAGAGTCCCCAATGATTTTGCAGGAAGAGGCGCTCGGGGCGATCGGGATGCATCGCGATCTTGTGCACGCATTGTCCGAACTCGGGATATTTGTTGGGCATGAACATAGCCCGCACGCCCCGATTTTGCGCTGTCCATGTACGTCCGCCGTTATCGGTGCGGTAAACTCCGCCGGCCGAAATTGCCACGTACATGCGTTGCGGGTTCCCGGGGTCGAGCAAAATCGTGTGCAAGGCTAAACCACCATTCGCCGTCATCCAGCGGGGACGATGCGGATGATCGAACAGACCTCGCACTAGAGACCAGGTCTCGCCGGCATCCGGGCTTTCGAACAGCGCCGCCGGTTCTACCCCGCAATAAAGGACGTTGGGTTCTTCAGGGCGACCGAGGGCTACCTGCCAGATGTTCTTTAAGGAAACGCCGGTATCGGCGGGAAATCGAATATTGGCTTGCTGCGGATTCGTCCAGCTCTTCCCGAAATCATCGCTGGACCGCAACAGAGTGCCCCAATAGCTTTGGGTCGAAGCCCAGATACGGTGTTGACCACTGCGGTCATCGTAGGCCATGGCGTAAACGTTATGCCCATGGAAATAGGGACCGCCAACGTCCCAGCGGCTCCGCCGGGCGTTGGAGCGAAGAATGAACGCTCCCTTTGTCGTTCCCACCAACAAGAGAAAATCACCCTTCTTGACATGAGCGTGGTGCACGCTGTGCAACATCGTGATCCTGGGTGGAGAAACGTCGGGACTGTCAACAGGGGAAACGATCGCGCCGGACTGAACTGCTTCCAGAGCTGCCTGAACTTCACCCGCGCGTTGATAACGCTGCGCCGGTTCCTTGGCCAGGCAGCGTTGAATAACAGCCCAAAGTCCGGGGGGAACAGGAGGGCCAAGTGGGTTTGGAACTTCGCGCAGGATGGCCGAGCTGATCTCGAATCCAGTGCGTCCTTCGAAAGGCAAGCGTCCGGAAGCGGCTTCATAGAGAACCACTCCCAGCGACCATAAATCGCCGCGGTAGTCGGCGGCATCGCCACGCAGAACTTCGGGCGCCATGTACGACAGGGTACCGCTAACGCTGGATGCATCCTGCAGGGCCGCAAAGGACCGCGTCGGGTTCTCCGCTGTCCCGCTGCTTATCTGTTTGGCTAATCCGAAATCCAGGACTTTGACCAGACCTTCGGGAGTGATAACAATGTTCGCTGTCTTGAGGTCGCGATGCAGGATGCCGCGGTCGTGAGCGCGAACCAGTGCGCTGGCAATCTGCACGCCATAGCGCAGGACTGATTCCGGCGGCAGCCCGGCATCGGCGATCATGTCGCGCAGGGACTTGCCCTCGACCAGTTCCATGACGATATAGAGTTCGCCGTCAGTCTCGCCAACTTCGTGGATGGTGCAGATGTTGGGATGAGCGAGAGCAGAAGAAGCACGAGCTTCCTGCAGCAGACTCTGGCTGGCCGATGCGTCCAGCCCGGCGTCCTTCTTGACGACCTTTAAGGCCACATCGCGGTGCAACACCTCGTCATACGCGCGATAGACAACGCCCATCCCTCCTTCGCCAATCCTCGCCACGACACGGCAATGGCCGAGCGTCTGACCGATCACAAAACACTCCCTCGACTCATGCTAGGTTCGCTTTGAACGGCAGTCAACGACGGCCAGGCTCTGAGGATCCTGAGCGTCTCTGTGGATGCCGCACAGTTTTGGGGAATGGGGGTCGGCGATGGCTGCCAGAGACCTGATCTCGTTCCTTGCCGGCAGCCGATTTTGACCGCTCCGTTCTCACTGCTCGGGCCGTCTATAACTGCTCACGAGGAGAGCGACAGTGATCGCGACGTATAAGACTCCCACTACCGCCTCCAGTGCAGCAAGCATGCGAGCTTCACCCCCGACGGGCACAATGTCTCCGTAGCCCAGCGTAGTTAAAGTGGCAAGACTGAAGTACAAAAGATCAGGCGGAGGGTGAGGCCCACCGGTTGTGGTCTGTTGGAAAGAGGCCGGCTGAATCGTCTCGATGACCCTATAAAGCGTGAACCACATGGATGCCAGAAGCAGATAGATGCTGGCAGCAGTGAAAAGGTGATCGGCAGTAATCGCCGAAGCAAATCGCACATAGCGGAACAGACCGAAAATTGCCAGGGCAAACAAAAGGGTCAGGACAGCCCAATGGATGGCAAGAAGAATGTGGCTGCCGAGAACGACGCCTGCAATCAGGAACGTACCGCCGCTTACGAATAAAGAGTTGAACACCCAGAACAGCACTCTTTTGTGAGACAGCTTGACCGCCGCAACGATTAACGGGAGGAACGCCAGCGAACCGAGGATCAGCTCCGAAGACAGACGCTGATGATCGAGAAGTGGATGGATCAGGATCAGTGACACCAGGGAGAGTAGAAGCAACCAACCCCGGTTCGACTTGACCGGGTGGTCGAGTTCATTTTGCCGGCTCAATTCCCTGGCCTCCGCGTTCCCATTATCGGCCATGTACCCGGACATCATAGCTGTTAACGGCGCGACAGCGGCGCGACCTCCTTATCAGCCGACCAGCACCGCGCCCCCGTTTACGTTGAAAACCTCGCCGGTGATGAAACCGGCATGCGCGGTGCACAGGAACAGAATCGGCGCGGCAATCTCCTCCGGCGTGCCGACGCGCCCCAGCGGAATTGTGGAGTGAACCTTCTTTTGCAGCGCGGGATCGCTGAGGGTTGAAGCGGTCATCGGCGTCGCTACCCAGCCCGGGGCAACGCAATTGACGCGAATGCCATAGGGCGCGAGCTCGGTGGAAAGTCCTTTGGTCATGCTGATAAGGGCGCCCTTGGTTGCCGCGTAATCGCAGTGACCGGCTTCGCCGCGCTGACCGGCCGTGGAACTGATCAGCACGACGTTGCCGCCGCGTCCCTGGCGCTTCATCTGCGCGACCGAGTGCTTCACCAATCCGAACGCGCTGTCCAGGTTGGTGGCGATAGTGTTATGCCACTGCTCATTCGTCATCCTGTCGATGCTGGTGTCGTCGGGCGGCCAGATACCGTGATTGACGACCAAGGCATCGAGCGAGCCGAAACGTTCGACCGCGGTATGCACCAGCGCCTCGGCTGCGGCAGTACCGGTGAGATCGGCATGCAAGGGCACGCACAGGTCGCTGCCGCAATCTTTCGCGATCTGCTCGGCTTCCTTTTTTCCGCCTCGATAATTGAAGACCACGCGCGCGCCGGCAGCCACGAACAGCCGCACTGCAGCCTCGCCAATGCCGCGCGATCCTCCGGTGATCAGCGCGACCCGTCCGGCGAGCGATAATTTGGGTTCACTGAGATTCATGGCAAGAAGTTAGCACATGCTTCTCTTGCCGGTGCGAAACTGCAGTAGACTGCGATGAGCAGGAATCCCGGCAGCGGCTCCCAGCGCAATATGGAGCGGCGCGGATTTCGTGGTGTATTCGAAGTAGCGCATGACGCGCAAGCGCCGGAACAAAGCTAAGCTATGGACATCGAAGCGATTCGCAGCTATTGCTTGCGGTTTCCGCACGCCACTGAGAATGTGCAATGGGGCTACGACCTGTGCTTCAAAGTGGATGGCAAGCTATTTCTGGTGACGCCGCTGGAGCCGGCGCCGGTACGACTGTCGTTCAAGTGCAGTCCGGAAAATTTCGCCGACCTATGTGAGCGGCCGGGGGTTCGTCCTGCGCCGTATATGGCACGCGCACAGTGGGTTTCGCTGGAACAGCTCAATACGCTGCCGGATTCCGAACTGCGCGAACTGATCGCGGAGTCTTACCGGCTGGTATGGGAGCGACTGCCGAAGAAGCGCCAGCAGGAGCTGAACGGGAAACAATCAGCGGCACAAAAGACCGGGTCCGCGAAGCCTGTCAGGAAGCCGGTTAAGAAAAATCTTACCAGTAAGAAAATTGGTATAAATCTTACTAGTAAGATAGAGCGAACCGGTCTTACTCGTAAGAAAAAAGGCGGGGCGGCCGGATCGAGATGAATGGCACTTTCGGGCCCCGTCATCTTGGTGCAGTGATCGTCTTGGCGCTGCTGATCCTTTGCCGGTTGGCCAACGCCCAGCCTGCCGCCAAACCCGGCAATTCAGATCAGGCAGCATCGGCGAGCGCTCTGCAACATGATTTCTTCGCGGCGATTCGTGAAGGAAACGCGCAGAAAGTACTGTCCTATATTTCGAAAAACGGCGTAAATCTGGGTCCCGACGCGCAGCGTGCCACTCGGGACGAGGTTGAACAGCAGTTCCAGTCTCATCGCGGACTGTATTGCAGGCTCTTCGATTCGTCCTGCATTCAGGCAGCGATTAACCTCGAAAACAGCGCGGTCGTCTGCTCCTATCGCGAGCTGCTGACGCATTCTGAAAAGGTCCGGACAGCCGCTTCTGAGATGACCCGCAACGGTGTGCGGCAAGCCATCCTGGTGGCAAGGATCACAAACAAGAAATGCCCGAACCAGAACCTGATCGATGTCGTATTCAATCTCGAGGCCGACGGGTGGAAGCTGTTCTCGATACCGTAGGGATTCACACTGGGGAGACGAGTTTATGAAATTTTCCATGCGGCTGGCGCTGCCTGCCATCTTTCTCCTGGCAATCACCGCACAGGCGGGCGCGCAGGAAATTCGCAATGGCGAAGCCTTGCTGTCGGCGATGCACGACCGTTATCAGGGGAACTGGTACGAAACGCTGACCTTCACGCAAAAGAGCATCACGCACAAGCCCCACGGGACGACTTCGAGCGAAATCTGGCATGAAGCGCTGATGCTGCCTGGCAAGCTGCGCATCGACATCGGCCCAGCGAGCGACAACAATGGCATCATCTTCGCCGACGGTACCATCACCCAGTTTCGCGCAGGCAAAGTGGTTGCTACTCAGCCGTTCGTCCACATGCTGCTGGTGCTGGGATTCGACGTCTATCGCCAGCCGGTGGAGACGACGATCGACCAGGTAAAAGCACAGGGTTTCGATCTCAGCAAGTTGCGCGAGGACACCTGGCAGGGCGAGCCGGTCTACGTGGTCGGCGCCGAAAAGGGCGATTTGAAGTCGAAGCAGTTCTGGATTGAGAAGAAGCGCTTGCTGTTTGTGCGAATTATCCAGCCGGATCGGCACGACAGCACCAAGATCGCCGACACTCGGTTTGTGGATTATAGAAAGACGTCGCCGGGATGGGTTGCGGCGGGCGTGGAGATGTACGTTGAAGGAAAAGAGGTGTTCAGCGAAGAGTACTCGGACATTCAGGTGAATCCCAAGCTGGATCCCGCGATCTTCGATCCCAAGCAGTTCACCACGCAGCATTGGGAGAAAGAGTAGTTCGGCGCGCTTCGACTAACCGCAGGGCAGGCGTTTCGTGCCCCTAGAGGACTGATCCTTTTCAAGAGAAGAAGAAATTCTCGGAACGCGGAGCTGAGGGAGCTGTCTCGCGAGTGGTGTCGCCGCTCTGCGGCTCGACCTTTCTTCCACTTGGGCGGGGGCTGACGCCCCGCCTAGCTTCGTGACCGCCGCTGCGCGGCTGGCGTGGTGCGATCTCGAACCTGCCGTCCCGCCAGAGAATTGCATTGCCGACGGCGACACAGTCTCCGAGGCCAGCACTACGCGGAAACAGGATAACTGACCCACTCCTAGACTACCGTGATCTGTTTACGCAGCTGCGGCGCGAACAGGTTTTTGGGGATCATCGCGTGTACTCCCCGCGTGATGTCTACCACCTGTGTCACTCGGAAGCTCACGCCGATACTGCATAGTGCGTAGGCGTCAAGCTTGGCGAGATCGGCGCGCGCGGCAAGGAATTCGATCGCATTGCGCGCCGCCAGAGTCATAGCCACATTCAGATCTTTGTCCATGGCCATCGGGATCCAGTGGGTGGGCGTCTCTGCGACCGGCCACGCAAAATTCTTCTGCTTATGCAGAATGACCTGGATGCGCAGCTCCTTCATGCCGGTTTCCAATGCGGTGAGACAGATTTCGCCGTCGCCCTGCACGGCGTGGGAATCGCCAGTAAAGATCAGCGCGCCGGGCTTCCACACCGGTATGAACATGGTCGAGCCTTCGGCCATCTCGCTTAGATCGACATTGCCGGCATGAGGTCCGGGAGGAACGGAGTTGGTCACTCCGGGGCTCAATGGAGGATAGAAGCCGTCTGGCGGCGCGAGACCCAGAGTGCCCTGGAAGGGCTTCAGCGGCACGTGAATGTTGGGATTGAACGCGGCCGTCATCTTCGTGAGGTCAAGCTTCATATACTTCACCTGACCCTGGGGATAGTCCTTGGCCAGCAAACCTGTGCCCAGCGAACCCGGGTTGTTGAACACGCCGCCCCAATCCAGCGGCTGAATGCGCTTGTAGCGCACTTCCAGTACGTCTCCGGGTTCGGCGCCGTTGACGTAAATAGGTCCGATGATCGAGTGCGGTCCCTTGCCCGGATTGTCGACGCGAATCTTCGCCAGCACTTCGATTGGAACTCCCGGCTGCATCTTGTTCAGGAAATGCGTCCAGGTGTTGGTAAAGCTGATGGTATCGCCGGAATCAACCTTCAGAATTGGTTCGAGCGTGGTGTCGAAGACGCCCAGGCGGACGGTCTTGTCATTGCTCTCAACGACGTGAACGTGACCTTCATCGTTCTTTGGCGGCCCTGCTGCGCTGCCGCCGTCCCAAGTATCCGCTGAATATGCCAGCTTGCTGAACCAGGGCCCGACGGTTGCCAGCGCCCCCATGAAACTGCTGGCGCGCAGCAACAGCCGACGCGAGCGGCCACGCTCGGTCAGATAACTGTCGAGCCGCTCCTCGTGGATTTCATCCATGTGCAGCAACCGATCGGCAACGCGCTTGGAGACGGCGGCGTCTTTGATGTCTTCGCGAAACACGCCAATGCCGTTCTCCTCGCCGCATCCGAAGAGGTTTCCGCAATCGTGATGATGAATAGCAGGCTGGCTTTCCGTATTGTGACCATGATCGAGCTCGACTGCCATTTTCTTCTCCTGTGGATCAAAAGCCAGTATCAGCAATGGGGACACCGGCTGCAATCGGATTCGTCCCAATTGAGTTCGTCTTGGGTCTTTTCGGGAATGGCTGCAAGAGTGGGCCTGTGATGCCCGCTGAAAGATTCGAGACAGCAGATCCCTCGTCGGCCTGGAGGCCTCCTCGTGATGACCAAAAATATAGGCCTGTAACGGCTAGAGCTGCGCCCCTTCAAAGCCACTCAAAATTTGACTTTTTCGGCAACCTGCAGAGTCTGGGTCTTCAGGCCGGCGTAACGGACGCTCAGAATAAATCTGGGGCTGCAGTGGTCGTTTTTCGAATGACCATCGCAGCCCCAACAACCACTTCTCTAGTTACCGCACGCTATGCGGACCGTGGGTAGCGCTCGCTTTGCCTATCGACGCCCTCGACCGCAGTTGCCTCCCTGATCTCGCACCAGATTTCCCGCTGACGCGCGCAGCGTCTCATTCCAGCAAGCACCATCGGAATTGGAATACTGATAGGTCTCAGAATTCGTCTGGTGCGACGGGTGAGCGTTGCCGGAAGGATCTACGTACAGGTTATCGGTTGGCGAAACCGCGTCGGAAAAGTTGCTCGAGTAGGCTGTATGGCCGTTCAGCTTCACCAGAACATCCTTGCTGAATCCCTGGTAGATCCGGGTGTTCTGCTGGAAGGATTGGTTGGAATTCAGGTTAAAGGTGTATGCCACATTGAGAGGCCACGAGAACTGGGTGCTGGTTTTCGTCTCGTTGCTGCCATCGCGGGTGGTGGTGGAGGAAGAGATGGTAGTGAGCTGCTGGATACTCTGGTCGTCGACAGTGCCGTCCAGTTTGACGTAATACTGTTGGTAGTTGTTGAAGTCGATGCTCTGAACGACTTTGGTGTCGACATTCCCGTGCGAAGTTTGCACGTTACCCTCAACCGTGAAGCCGCGATTCGACTCGACCGACACCGTGCCATAGGCATACGTACCGTTATTCGTGATGTGCTCGCGCACTACCGGATCAGGCTGGCCGATGGTGTTGGTAGTGACTCCACCGGTCACTTGCGTCGAACCCAGATCCTGATACAGGAGCAGGTTCGCCGTCGCGGAGAAATATTGATCCGCGTTGTACACGCTAACCGCGACCGTGTGCGGTTGACCATTGCTCAGTACTCCCGCAAAGGGAGTCAGGTCCACGCGGTAAGGCTCGAAATTAAGCGTGTGCACGCCGGGAATGGGTTGCCACAGGAAGGGATCAATCCCGCCGGTGAAAATCCACGGGTAGATCGGCGCGACGCCCGCCGGTGTTCCATCGATGCTCACTTCAGCCTCGCGGAAAGCGGTGTTGGGACAGCTGTCAAGCTCCCCAGCAACATCGGTGGGAGCGCAGGTGTACCAGAACTCGTCGTCCTGCTGGCCTTGGGCGAAGACGTCAAGATAAGCGCGCTCGACATTTGTCGGCAAGGTGAAGGTTGCCGTGAGCTGGTCGGTGGGCGTATTCAGCGCAACCGTTCCGCCGGTTGGCCCAGCCGACAGCGGCAATACAACATTCGCCGTGGGCGGCGGATTCTGCCCGTGCGCCAGAGGATAAAACTGCAGATACGCGGTTCCGTGGTAATGGCTGGTGTATTGATTGTTTACCAGATTGAAGAGAATGGCTGTACCTTGCTGCGGAATGGTGAACAGCGGGCTAAGTTCGGTCAGGTTGCTTTCCGTGTGCCAGGTGCGCACGAAGTTCTGCGAAGGCTCAGCCGTCGTGCCAAAGAAGATCACATTGCCGCCAAGCCAGATATTGGTCGTGCGATCGTATTGCACGCCGGCATCGACCGACCAGTCGGCTTCAAAAACTACCGCGGCCCACGGGCCCGGACAGTTCGCCGGAGGCGTGTAGTTGAAGGGGCGGGGATTGAAATCGTCGAAATCGAAATTACTGAACAATGTCACGGTGCACGGCGTGGTAGAAGGCCGAGGCACGGGTGCGTTGGCGGTAACTGTATTGGGCGAGCCAACGACAGGATGGCTCGGAGCAACGTAGTTCTGCGCGAAGCCCGCGCAGGTCAGCAGCAATGCCACGGTGATAAAGCCGGCGATCTTTGGCTGAAAAGCACAGAACCGAGACATAGGAATGCTCCTTGATTAGGACACGCGCTTCGGCGCGCGGCAACGGATGAGTAACAGGATAGTGGGTTCTGCAACCTTCGACAAGCGGGACAACTCGCTTTATTGCTGGCAGAGCATTAGAAATAGGTGCACCACTAGGTCCGACCAGGCCTTCAATCTGGTTTCGTAATATCGCGGGTAGAATGAAGGCATGGCCATCCTCCGAGGCGTTACGTTCTTTCTACTCGCCACACTCGCATCTTTCGCTCAGACATTGCCATTGCAAATTCCCGTACCATCCGATTTGACCGCGCCGCCGGCGGATGCGATCAAGAGCAAGTCAGGACTCGAGACGGAGGTGCTGAAGCCCGGCACCGGCGACATTCGTCCCGGCAAGGATGAGGTCGTCACCGTCGACTACACGGCTTGGAACTCCAGCGGCAGGATGATCGACAGCTCAGTCGAGCGCGGCCGCCCGGTCACGATTCAGGTCAAGCGCCTGATTCCCGGCTTTGCCGAAGGCGTTGAATTGATGGTCGTGGGCGAGAGCCGCCGCATGTGGATTCCCGAGTCTCTCGCTTACAAAGGCCAGGAGAACAAACCTCGGGGGACGCTCGTCTTCGATGTGACGCTGGTTGGCCTCCCGACTCGCGCTCCGGCTGACGTAAAGACGCCGCCCGCCGACGCGATCAAGACCAAGGGCGGTCTGGCATATCAGGTGCTACAGCCGGGCGACGGCAGGCACCATCCCACCTGGGCCGATACTGTTACCGTGAACTACACCGGCTGGACCACCGATGGCAAGATGTTCGATAGCTCGCTGACCCGCGGCGCGCCGTCAACATTTGCCCTCAACCGCGTCATTCCCGGATGGACAGAAGGCATCCAGCTTATGGTCGAAGGCGAGAAGGCGCGCTTCTGGATTCCCGAGAAGCTCGCCTATCAAGGCACAAAACCGCCATACGGCATGCTGGTCTTCGATGTCGAACTGATCAGAATCCAATAGCGGTAGAGACTATATCGGGACCCTGTGTCGCCGCTCCGTCGCTCCCCTCCGCCCTGGAGCTTGGGCTAACGCCCACGCCTAACCGCATCTCGCCGCTGCGCAGTTGGCTCGCCCGGCTTTCGAGCGCTTTATCTGACGCAAATTCTCTTGCTGCTTGGGACACAGTCTCGATGACCAATTGAGAAGGCTGCGCGCGAGCGAGGCTGGTCCGTCCCGTCGAAATCCTGCAAAAAATATTTGACATTCAACCTCTTTTCGCTACACTCAGGTTCATCCTGCCACTTAATCCCTAGGCCATAAAAGTTGTCATTGCCAAAATTTGGAGTTTTGGTCCGGAGATATCCGGCAGAGGGCCCAGTCACAACGGCAAACAATACTCGTTAGAGGAGAACGCATGAAAAGGCTATTTACCCTACGGTTTACGGTTCCACAGCTCCTGCTGGTCTGTTTTGCAGGCATTCTCGGCTTGCCGGCCACCATGTCCGCTCAAGCAGCCAAGCATCCCGAATTCCTGCACGCGCTCTCCGATCTGCGCATGGCCCGCTCCTACCTGGACAAGACAACTCCTAACCAAAAAGTCGATGCCGACTCCGCGCACGCTCTCCACGAAATCAATGACGCGATCGTCGAGCTGAAGAAGGCCTCGATCGACGACGGCAAGGACATCAATTGGCATCCGCCGGTCGATGCTAGTCTGCCGCAGAGCGGCCGCTTCCACAAGGCAAAGACGCTGCTGGAGAAGGCCCACTCCGATGTGTCTCAAGCGGAAACCGATCCCCAGGCGCAAGCTCTTCAGACGCGAATCCTGGGCCACATCGACCAGGCGCACAAAGCTGTCGATGCGGCTATGGCCAACGCCGCGCATTGAGCAGAGGAGATCGAGTAGCGCGTCTGGATTCTTGCCAGGCGTGCGACTGTGATATTTAAGTAACGGCTCACAAGGTCAGCGCCGATAAAGCACGCCAGAACAGGCTGCAGTATCGGCGCGATTCGCTTCCAACACTCTGCCAAGCCTCAGTCGCATCGCGCCTGAGTTGCCAGCCGACCACGCTGCCCGTTATACTTTTTGTTTGCTCAATTCAACCTTGTGTTAGTGAGGAGCGCCGTTTTCGCATGCCGAAGCGCACATTCCAACCCAACCGTCGTCGCCGCTCAAAGACGCACGGATTTCGTTCTCGCATGAAGACCAAGAGCGGCCGGGCGGTGCTGTCGCGCCGGCGCGCCAAGGGACGCAAGCGCGTCTCGGTGAAGCCTGGCTTCCGCGAGTAAGCCACAGTACAAAAGTCCTGCGCTATCGCAGCTTTCCGATGGAATTGTAGGGGTCGCCGCTGGGCTGGCCGCAGTCAGAATGTAGCCGGTGGTGGCGAGCGCTGAATGTCCGGTAACAACTCCGCCAGCAGCAAGTTTCCCAAGTCAAAGCGCTTGCTGAAACATGCGGATTTTCAGCGGGTGTATCAGAACGGGCGGCGGCAGTTCACAGGGAATATGACCGTGTTTTTCCTGCGGCGCCTAAATGAAGCTGCACTTGAGGGTAAGCCGCGCGTGGGATTTACGGTCGGCAAGGTGCTGGGCGGGGCGGTGGAACGCAACCGCATCAAGCGGCGCATGCGAGCAGCGGTGCGCGTGTCACCGTCGGCCTGTGACGGTCCGGTGGATGTGATTTTTAATCCGCGCAAGAGCGTGCTGACCCTGCCGTTTGCGGATTTGGTCAGCGAGGTCGCGCGGGGAATGCGCCTGGCGGCTCAACGCGCACGAGTGGCGGAAACAAAATGAAGCAAGTTGTGCAATTCGTTTTGAAAACGTATAAGCGCTTCGTTTCGCCGGCGTTGCCGCACTCTTGCCGCTTCGTGCCGACCTGCTCGGAATACGCAATGGAAGCGGTCGAGCGTCACGGAGTGTTGCGGGGAACGGTAATGGCCGCCGGAAGGTTGCTGCGCTGCCATCCGCTCGCACGGGCGGGGTATGACCCGGTGCCGAATGGTGTCGTGTCGCGCAATGCGCCGGTGGAAGGGCACGGCTTCAGCCATGCCGAAAAGCGTTTATAGGATGCGGGCTTCAGCCCTGGTCAACGGGGCTGAAGCTAACTCTCAAAGGGTTTGATCTCGCCGGGCTACAAGCCTGCCCTGAGCGGAGCCGAAGGGCCCGGCGCTTCCACCCTCGTGTGAACGGAAACTGACCCTTGGCTGAATATCGCAATCCACAACAAGAGCCCGGCGGCGACAAGCGCATGCTGATGGTGTTCGCCGTCACGCTGGCGCTGATCATCCTCAGCCAGGTTTTTCTCTTCAAGAAGAATCCCGCGACTCAGCCACCGAGCAATCCCACGCCTGCACCGCAGACCACCGCGGCGAACCAGGCGCCAACCCAGTCCGCGAGTTCATCCACGGCGACGCAGCCGGTCAGTCCATCCAGCGCGAGCCCGCCGAAGCAGACGGTTGTGACCAAGTCCGCGAACAACGAAGTGGATACCACCGTCGAGAACGAGTTCTATCGAATTGTCTTCACCAATCGCGGCGCGCTGGTGAAATCGTGGGTGCTGAAGAAGTACAAGGATGACGAAGGCCAGCCGTTGGATCTGGTCAACAAAGAGGCTGCCGCCAAGTTCGGCCTTCCGCTCAGCCTCTATACCTACGACGAAAACCTGCGCAACCAGATCAACTCCGCCTTGTACGTGCCCAGCGCCAGCGGCAGCCTCGCCGCTCCCGGCGAATTGAACTACGAGTACGCCGCCGGCGATGTCACTGTGCGCAAGAGTTTCGTCTTCGGCGACACGTACGTCATCTCCATAGAAACTACCGTTACACAAGCTGGGCGGGCAGTGCAGGCATATCCAATGTGGCCTGCGGCCCTGGGCGACGAAGCTACCGCCGCTTCTTACGCGTCGCAAAAAATTGATTACATGGCCGACGGCAAAGTGGAGCGACTGGCGGCCAAAAAGGTCAGCGGCGGAAACACCCTACGCGGGCCGTTTAACTGGGCGGGGCCGCAGGACGAGTTTTTTGCCGCCATCTTCCTGCCGGACAATCCGGACAAAGCGGAGATGGTCACCTTCCACGGCTCCATCGCGCTGCCCAAGGATCCGAAGCATCCCAACCCCAACGAAGTAGTCCACTATGACGTTCTTGGTGCCGCCGTCGGTGATACCAGCGGCGTTACTAAAGAGCGGCTCTTCGTCGGACCGAAGGCGCTGCATATCCTGGAGACGGTACGCTCCAACACCGCTCCGGGACAGATGGACGGTCCCGATCTGCGCGACGTCGTGGACTTCGGCTTCTTCAGCATCATTGCCCGGCCGCTTTTCCTGTGGCTGAAATGGACGCACGATCACATCGCCAGCAATTGGGGTGTGTGCATCGTCATCTTGACCGTCATCATCAACCTGACGTTGTTGCCGCTGCGCATCACCAGCACCAAGTCGGCGCTGAAGATGCAGAAGTTGCAGCCGCAGATGAAGGCGATTCAGGAGCGCTACAAGAAGTATCCGATGCGCGATCCCAAGCGCCAGGAGATGAACGCCGAGATCAGCGAGCTTTACAAGCGCGAAGGCGTGAATCCCGCCGGCGGCTGTTTGCCGCTGGTGATCCAGATGCCGTTCCTGTTCGCGTTCTACTCCATGCTGGCGAATGCCATCGAACTGCGCCAGCAACCGTTCCTTTGGCTGCACGACCTTTCGGCGCCCGACAAGCTGTACATTATGCCGGTGCTGATCGTCGTCAGCACCTATCTCATGCAAAAGATGACGCCCAGCGCGGGCATGGATCCCAAGCAGCAGCAGATGATGACGTTGATGATGCCGCTGATGATCGGCTGGTTCAGCTTCAATCTGCCATCAGGACTGAGCGTTTACTGGATTGTGGGAAATATTATTTTGATGATTCAGCAATACTTCATCAACCAGTCGCACCTGGGCCGCGAGATGCGTGCGGAGATGGAAAAACGCGCCCGCAAGAAGGCGGGTAAATAGCAGCTTCAAGTTTCCCGTTTCAGGTTTCAAGTCTTGGACGACGCGCTGCATCCCCGACTGGAAACTCGAAACTGGAAACTTGAAACTCGAAACTGCAAACATGCCGATACCTGACAAAATCGCCGCCGCCAAAAAGATCAGCGAATTTCTGAATACCACGTTCGCTACGGGCGATTTCCGCCTGCGCTACAAGATCACGGTCGATCCTGTGGTTGGCGCCGAGCGCGAGTGGGAGCGACCGGAAATACTGGTGGAGCTTTCTGGAGCAGACAGCCCGCTCGTCCTGGAAAACGGCGGGGAGTTGCTGCGCGCCTTCGAGCACATCGCGCTGGAGATGCTGCGCCTCGCTCCTGACGAGCATGAGAAGATCAGCTTCGATTGCCAGAATTTTCGCTCGGCGCGCTTGCAGGAATTGGGGCTGGCGGCCAACGTCGCCGCGCAACGCGTGCGCGAGACTGGCGTGCCTTACGCGTTCGCTCCGATGTCCTCACGCGAGCGCCGCATCTTGCACTTGGCAATGCGCGATCTCGACGATTTGCGCACCGAAAGCGCCGGCGAAGCTGCTCAGCGCCATGTCGTGGTCTATCCCAAGGACTACAAGGGCAAGCCGCCCGCGGCACCAATGTCGCGGAGAAGATAGTTCACCGCAGAGAACACAGAGAGCACGGCGAGAAAATGAGGCGGTCGGTCCTTATCTCTGGTGTGGTTGTGCTGCTGACAACGCTGGCAATTGCTGCAACTCCAGAGCGTTCCAAGGGAATTTCTATGCACCTGCTGCCGAAGGGAGTTGCGGCACTGAGCGGCAACAAATGGGGCCTGACGGTAACTGCCACCAGCTACCTCACACCGGATGCTCGTTCCACAACACTTCAGACGGTGAACGAGTTTCTCGCGTTCGTGGAGAAGCAGAGTAAATCTGTGCAAGAGAACGGCGTGTGGATCGTGACCACCCATCCAGATGCTTACTCCCAATCAGAAAAGGACTTTCTCGAACAAGTGATCGCAGCTTGTGTTAAAGAAAAAATTCCTTTGTTCATCGTGCGAGCGTCGCAACTGCCGAACGGCTGGAAGCGATACGATCAATAAAGTTCCCGCCACCGTTCACCAACAGGATTTCTGAGTGCTCTCCGTGTTCTCCGTGGTGAATAATCTCTAACATGCATCTCGATGACACCATCGTCGCCATTGCCACTCCGCCGGGACGCGGCGGCATCGGGGTGGTGCGGCTGTCGGGTCCACAAGCGCGTGAGATCGCGCGTCCGGTCCTGCGGCTGGCACTGGATCAGGATCTCGAAGCGGGACGAGCTCATTTCGGCGAACTGATTGACCCTGCAAGCGGCGAGCGTATCGACGAGGTAGTCGCCACTTTCTTCGCCAAGCCGCGTTCCTACACCACCGATGATGTTGTTGAGATCTCCTGTCATGGCTCGCCGGTGGTGCTGCGTCATGTGGTGGAGATGTCGATTGCCGCTGGCGCACGCTTGGCAGAGCCAGGCGAGTTCACCCTGCGCGCGTTTCTCAACGGCCGCATCGACCTGACGCAAGCCGAAGCAGTTCGCGATCTTATCGATTCGCAGACGCTCTACCAGGCGCAAGTGGCCGCGCGGCAATTGGACGGCGCGCTATCTAAGCGGCTGCAGCCGATCAAGCAAAACCTGCTTGAGCTGATCGCCACCATGGAGGCCGGCGTCGATTTTGCCGAAGACGATGTGTCGATCATTGCCGACCAGGGGATTCTGTCGCGCATTGCCGAGGTTGATGCGCCGCTCGAGGAACTGCTCGCCAGCTTTGCCTTCGGCAAGGTCGTGCACGAGGGATTTACACTGGCCATTGTGGGCCGCCCCAACGTCGGCAAATCGAGTTTGTTCAACCATCT
Organism: uncultured Acidobacteriaceae bacterium; assembly: GCA_963818905.1. Taxonomy (GTDB): domain Bacteria; phylum Acidobacteriota; class Terriglobia; order Terriglobales; family Acidobacteriaceae; genus Bog-257. The sequence goes on along the minus strand of CAWFUE010000061.1, from coordinate 47,493 downwards.
GGTGGAGCGGGATCGCGCAATCGTTACGGCGACTCCTGGGACAACGCGAGACCTGGTGAGTGAGACCGTGGCGATTGGCGGAATTCCCGTGAGATTAGTCGATACCGCCGGGATTCGCACTGCGCTTGACGAAGCCGAAAGCATCGGCGTTCGCAAATCGATTGAGGCGCTGGCTGATGCAGATATCGTGCTGGTGGTTCGCGACGCTTCACGTGGTGCGGAGCATCCGCTTACCAGCGATGAAATTCAGCAGGACGAGCGGCTGATGGAACTTATCGCGAATCGTCACGCGATTGTCGTGTGGAACAAGATCGACTTGGCAATCGGGGCGCCTCCCGATATCGACAATCATCCTCAGGTCTCCGCGTCGGCGTTAACCGGCGCCGGCATTGACGAACTGCGCTCCCGCATTCTGCAAATGAGTGGTGGCGATGGCGGCGCACAACGTGAGAGTGGGTTGCTGACCAATGTTCGCCAGAAGCGTTTGGTGACCGAGGCAATTACTGCTCTTGATCGTGCCGCGTCCGCTGTGTCGCAGAAAATTCCTCATGAGATGATTCTGCTCGACCTTTACAGCGCGCTGCGTCCCCTGGACGATATCACCGGCGCGACCACGGCGGACGACATCCTGAACCTGATCTTCAGCTCCTTCTGCATCGGTAAGTAAACCTTAGAGCGTGTTCAAAGACGTGCTCGTGGCGCAAGCCTAGGCGTTGAATATCCCCAGCATCAGCGCGGACCGCGCATTCGAGTCCTATGGTGTGCGCCGGATCTGGCAGGTCGCGATGTTGTCACGCCGCTCTGCGCTAATCCACAAACGAGAATCGCGTGACCAGCTGGGCCAGCTCCAGCGTTTTACGAACTTCGATGTCGATGCCGCGCAGCACGACCTTCACGTTCTTTAGTTCGGCAGCGGCAGCCAGCTCTTCCAATTCCCGAAGCGCCTGGGAATCGATCTGTTGCACAAAGAAGAAGTCCAGCAGAACCTCGCCCTCGGTGCTCTGCAGCTGTTGCCGCACGTCTTGCAGTCCTTCGGCAACGTGCTCTTCGTCCATCACAAAACTTACTGGCGGCGCAGCACTCATACGCACACCTCGACCTTCGACTGCGTGGTTGCCAGTTGCTCTCTCGGTGCACTACGGCCTTTGAACGCCTTCCAGTAAAGCTCGGTCAATTCGCTGATCAGTGGCATGCGGGGATTCGTGCGCCAGGAAGGATCGTCAAAGGCGTTCCTGGTCATGTCAGGCAGGGCGCGCTCGAATTCTTCCTTCGAGATGCCGAGATCGGCGATGGAGCGTGGCACGCCAAGCCGGTCGAGCAGTTGCTCTGTCGCGCTGACAAGGTTCTGCACTTTCTCCTCGACCGTGTGCCCGCCCAGGCCGAGCAAATCGGCGATGATGGCGTATTTCTTATGCGCCACGTACGCGCGCTGGTTTGGCGATGGCATGAACTTTGTCGGCACCGACGCGTTGTAGGCGATGACGTGCGGCAGCATCAAGGCATTCGCTCGTCCGTGAGCTACGCCGAAACGCGCTCCGAAGGCATGGGCCAGCGCGTGGTTCACGCCGACCGACGCATTGGAGAACGCAATCGCCGCGATGCAGGCGGCATTGTGCATCATGGTGCGTGCTTCCTCATCGCCAGGATTGTCGTAGGCTTCGGGCAGATACTTGAATACCAGCCGCACGGCCTGCATGGCATTGGAATCGGTGAAAGCCGAAGCGTAAATCGAAACGCCGGCTTCCAGCGCGTGAGTCAGGCAATCGATGCCGGTGTCGACCGTAAGCCCCTTCGGCATTGACATGACGAACTGCGGATCGACGATCGCCACATCGGGAGTGAGCGAGTAATCGGCGAGCGTCACCTTGATCCCGCGCTCTTTGTCGGTCATGACGGCAAAAGGTGTGACCTCGCTGCCGGTGCCGCTGGTGGTCGAGATGGCGATCAGGCGCGAGTGATTGGTCTTCTCGGTTGGGTACTGTACAACGCGCTTGCGGATGTCCAGGAACGGCGCCGCCAGTTCTTTCAAATCGGCCTGCGGTGACTCGTACTTCAGCTTCATGATCTTCGCCGCGTCGATGACAGAGCCGCCTCCGAGCGCGATGATCTGGTCGGCTTTGTAGAAATTCAGCGCCTCCACTCCTTGCGCGATGATCTTGATGTCGGGCTCAGCATCGGGAATGATGGTCACCCGCACCTGTGTCTGCGGCGCAATGGCACGCTGAACGATGTCCACCAGGCCAATCTGCTCCAACGCCGGGTTGGTGATGATGAGGGTCGAGCGCGAGGGGAAGTTGCGCAGGTTTTCCACCGCGTGCATGTTGAAGTAGATCTGGTTGGGAACTCGGAACCACATATGCGCCTGTGTCCTTCGCGCCATGCGCTTGATGTTCAGGTAGTGATACACGTTAACGTTGTCGGTAGTGCTGTTGCCGCCGCCAGTGCCGCAGCCAAAGGAAAATGTCGGTACCATGTCGTTGTAGACGCCGCCCAGCGCGCCGATCGATCCCGGGGAATTCACGATGATTCGTCCGGCATTCATCATCTCTCCGAAGCTGCGAACGATCTCGTCGTTGTTGGAGAAGATGACGGCGGTGTGACCGAGACCTCCGAGCCGATTCACCTGCACGCAAATGTTCAGCGCTTCCTCGGTGGAAGCCGCACGATAGACCGCGAGCACGGGAAAGAGCTTTTCCACCGACAACGGATGTTCACGACCGACGCCGTGAATCGGCGCGATGAGCAGCTTAGTATCGGGCTTGACCTTGATGCCGGCGAAGCGTGCGATATCAATGGCCTTCTGACCGATGGCCATCGGCTGCATGAATCCAGTCGTGGGATCAATAACCGTACGGGCCAGCAGCGCGGCTTCTTTGTCATTGCAGATGTGCGTGCCAAGATCGGCAAATTTCTTCAACCCGCGATCATAGATTTCATCATCCATCACCACCGTCTGCTCCGAGGCGCAGATGGTTCCGTTGTCGAAGGTCTTCGAAGTAATGATGTCGACGACGGCCATGTCCAGATCGGCGGTCTTTTCCAGATATACCGGCGTGTTGCCGGGACCGACACCGAGCGCGGGCTTGCCGGAGCTGTAAGCGGCCTTCACTGCACCGGGACCGCCGGTGGCATCGATCAGGCCAATGTCCGGGTGGTGCATCAGGTAGGCGTTGTCCTGCAAGGTGTGCGATTCCAGGCAACTGAAGACGCCGGCGGGCGCGCCATACTTGACGGCGGTTTCGTACATGATCTTCACTGCCTCTGAGCAGCAACGCCACGAGTTGGGATGCGGGCTGAAGATCACGGCATTGCGCGTCTTGATCGCCATGATGCATTTGAAGAGAACGGTCGATGTGGGATTCGTAATTGGAGTCAGTGAGAAGATGATACCGATAGGTTCAGCCAGCTCGATCAGGCCGCGTTCCGTATCCTCGCGGATGATGCCAACCGTACGCTTATCCTTGACATAGTTGTAGACAAACTCTGTGGCAACCATGTTCTTGATGGCCTTGTCTTCCATGACGCCAATTTTGGTTTCCTCAATTGCCAGACGAGCGAGGTGTTGTGCCTTCTCCAATCCCGCAATGACCATCGGTTTCACGATGCGGTCAACGTCCTCTTGCGTGTACTGGGAGAATGCGGCAGCAGCGGTCTTGGCCTGGCTGACTAGGCTATCCAGATAAGCGATTCGTTCTGAGCTGAGAGGTACGGCGTTTTCAGACATACTTCCTTCTCTCGGTTTCTCTGCTTTGTCGAAAGTGTCTCCTGGAGCGACTCCGGATTAACGAGGGAAACCTTGGATTCAGTATGGCTGTGAACGCACAAGCGGGCTGTGAGGCGTGTCACTACTGGCTGTGAACCCAATCGGCAGGTGGGGCACCGGTTTTACAAACATTTTGCTACTAGTAATGGTAGTAGGCATTTCGGCGGAGTAGCGTTTTGGTTCGTTGTCAAAATGCCTGGCGCCTTGGTACCGCCGGCTCGGAGAATTCACCTCATGCCGTCAGCTTCCGGACGCTTTCATGCCGTCAGCAGTAGGCTCCTGCTGACAATCGCCTTCCTGCTTCTTCCACTAGCGATTCGAGCGCAAACTTCTACCGGCTCGCTTCGCGGAGAGGTGCAGGACGCGAGCGGCGCGCGAGTGGCAGGCGCCCATATCGCAATCCAGCTAAGAGGAACAGGATCCTCCATCACCCGCTCGACTAGGGCAAACGATCAGGGAGGATTTCGCATTGACGGCCTTCTGCCCGGTCCCTATCACGTAACGGTTACGGCCAAAGGCTTCGCGGAGGCCACATCGGAGGTACCCGTTGCAGTCAGTGTGGTACGCGACATCCTGATCACGCTCAAACCCGCAGCCGCACACGAGACGGTCAATGTACAGGGAAACCCTTCCTCGATCACCGTAGAATCCGTTGACACCTCGAGCGCAGTACGTGGCGGCGTAGTTGGCAGCAAAGACTTGGAAAGTATGCCGCTCCCGGCACGCAGCTTCGCCAACATCGCTTATCTCGTGCCCGGAACCGAGCCTGTCGAGCCTTCCGATCCGACCAAGGCGCGCATCACCGCCGTCTCCACTGGCGGAAGCTCGGGCTTGAACAACGAACTGTCGGTTGACGGTGCCGACAACTCCGATGACTGGATCGGCGGATTTCTGCAAAATTTCTCGCCCGACGGCCTCCAGGAATTTGCCGTGCGCACCTCGAATACAGAGGCGGACACCGGATGGACGACTGGCGGGTCCGTCGTGATCACCACTAAGCACGGGACCAACGATTGGCACGGCGACCTGGCTGTCTATGTGCGCGCCGCCGCCCTCAACGCCCGCTTCCCAATTGAGAATCCGGCCGAAACATGCACGAATGGCGTTTGCGTGCACAATCCCAAGCAGCCGTTTTCCCGCGACAACTATGTGGGCACGATCGGCGGCCCCATCATAAAAAACAAGGTTTGGTTCTTCACCTCATTCGAGGCCGTGCACGAGGATGCGAGCATCGCCTACAGTCCCGCCAGCATGACGCAATTTAATGCGCTCTCACAACTGGCCTCAATGGGATTAATCACCGGCGCTCCCTCGATCGCCACTCCTCCCTTTGTTCCGATTCCCTTTCGCGATTACATCGGTTCGGTGCGGTTTGACTGGGCACAATCGACAAAATCCAGTTGGTTCCTGCGTGCCTCGGAAGACAGCTATGTCACCAACAACGATCTGGTAGAGCAGGGAACATTGCCGTCAACTGGTCTGCTTACGCACAACAATTACTGGAATGTGGCGCTCAGCAATACCTATACCTTCAGCACCAACACGGTTGGCAATCTGGTCCTCGACGCCAGCTTATTGCATCTCACGCAGACTCGGAATTCGAATCTGGGCTTCGCGCTGGCCTTCCCCTTCAGTTCCACAGCGCTTACCATTTCCGGTTTCGAAACCTTTGGCGACAACCAATTCGCTACTCCCATTACTTTTTTCCCCGACCTGCGCGATCAACAGAAATACCAGTTCCGCTACGACCTGAGCCACATTATGAATGCCCATTCGCTCAAGTTCGGAGTCGACTTCATTCACGAACCGGTGCTGAGCGGGGCTTTTCCGGGCACGGCCGAGACTCTTGCCGACTACGTGAATAACCCGACCTATTACATACAGAACCCCGGTGTCTTCGGAACCTTCAACCCACAGTGTGTCAACTTCACCGCTTCGGACGGCTCAACTTGCACTTACACTCCTGCCAGCGACGCCAGCTTTACGCAGAACGTTCAGCGTCTTGCGCTCTACGCCGAGGATTCCTGGAAAGCCACGCGCAATCTCACGATCAACTATGGCTTGCGTTGGCAATCGACTTGGGGGCTATTCGAAGCTTCGGGCCGAAGTGAAGCGGACAACGCCGCGTACATAACGATGCAGGCGTTGCAGATTCCGGTTGTGACCAGCCTGCCGCACGATGACCACGCGCAGTTCGCCCCTCGTCTGGGGATCGCTTGGTCCCCCGGCAGCAGCGAGAACACGGTAATTCGCGCCGGCATTGGCATGTACTACGAAGATCTGGCACAGAACGGATGGGCGACTGCATTCCAGGCTGTCAACAACTCAAACTACACCGTAGGAACGTGTGCCCTGACTGGAGGCCCGGGCACTTATGCGCTTACCGGCTCCGGCTGCCTGACCGGCGGCAGCGGGGTCACGGGAAATGTCGTTGGATCGCCCTACAAAACGCCCTACTCCCTTCAGGTTACCGGCGGAGTGCAGCACGCTTTCAACAGTCAATGGCTGATGAGCGCGGATTATGTCTATGAGGACGGCGTTCACGGATACCGCGCCTTTCCCTATACGAGCGGCACCAACCTGTTCACTCCACTCATTCCCACATCGGATCCAAACTACGCCACGGACCAGGCGAATGTCGTGCCCAATGTCAACGTGTTCGAGTCTGATAACCGCTCCAAGTACAATGCGATGATGCTGCATCTTGCGGGCAATATGAAGCGCTTCAGTCTGGTGGCGAACTACACGCTTTCCAGAGCGGACACATGGGGCTGTCTCCTGGGCGAATTGTTTGATTATGTCGACGGCGTCTGCAAACTGCCGAACGGGCAGCTGGACGCTTTCGGACCTGGAGACTACGGACCATCTGGCGAAAACGTTACGAGCCGCTTTGTTCTGGCCGGCACGGTGAACATTCCTGGTGGATTTCAGATAACCACTCTCAATCAGTTCGAGAGCGCCCGCCCCATCACCATCACCAATGCGGACAACACCGGCCGCATTTATGTAAATGGGGTGTACACCAGTCTCGACGAATTCCGCGGCACGCCTTACATCCAGACGGATCTGCGGGTTACGCGTCCGTTCAAACCCAACGAGCGTTGGACGATCCTGCCCTTCATCGAGTTCTTCAATCTCTTCAACCGTAACAATCCCGGGGCGAACTACGCGGTCAATGTCGTGCAGCTTCCCGTGCCGGCGGCGCAGATGGTGCCCAATCCGGTCACAGGTATCACCAACGTCACCAGTGTTTGCGTCAACCCAAGCTGCACCATAACCAAGCCCATCACCAGCTTGGGCGAGCTTGAGATACCTGAGGGCGCGCTGGGCGATTTCTTCGGTCCAGGAACGACCGTGGGAATTCCGTTTGCAGCGCAGCTCGGATTACGCGTCACCTTCTAACGCGGGATTACGCGAAGGATGCGAAGTCACCCGACGCTCCGAAGCGAACTGCGAAGGTCGTGGCGCCCGCAGGCCGTCCCCTGCAACCGCTGCGCGGAGAGGCGTAAAATAGAGGGTTTGGCGGGTCTCCGCATCGGCTCGCTGTGTCCCGCATCTACATAGAATCACCCCTATTTCGCCCAACCGAGAGGACGCACTTATGGCTACAACAACGACTCCTGCGCGCGAAGGAACGCGCGTCTCCGCGACCGTCAACAATGCCCGCATTCCAACCCAGTTTAAGAACGAGCCCTCAATCGACTGGAGCAATCCGGAAAACACCCGCCGTATGCGTTCGGCGATCGAAAAGGTTCGCAATGAACTCGGCCGTGAGTACGACCTGGTCATCGGCGGCCGGCGCGTCAAAACTGCCGAGAAGAGCCAGTCGCTGAACCCGTCGAAGCCGTCGGAAGTGGTAGGAACTTTCTCGACTGCCGGAGCTGCTGAAGTCGAGCCCGCAATGCAGGCCGCGCTGAAGGCCTTTGAGAGCTGGAGGTACAGCTCAATCGAGGAGCGCACCAACCTGCTGTTCCGCGTCAGCCATCTGCTGCGCGAGCGCAAATTTGAGCTGATGGCATGGATGGTCTTCGAGGTCGGCAAGAACTGGCCCGAGGCCGACGGCGATATCGCCGAACTGATCGACTTTACGGATTTCTATGCGCTGGAAGCGCTGCGGCTGTCCAAGTCCGAACCGCCGGTGCAGTTGCCCGGCGAGCGCGACTGGCTGCGCTACATTCCGCTCGGCGTGGGCGCGGTGATTCCGCCGTGGAACTTCCCCGGCGCCATCATGGGCGGCATGACCCTGGCGTCGGTTGTGTGTGGCAATGCCGTGATCCTGAAACCTTCCGGCGACTCGCCGGCCATCGCGGCGAAATTCTTCGAGATCCTGGAAGAAGCCGGCCTGCCAGACGGCGTGGTGAACTTCTGTCCCGGCCATGGCAACAGCTTCGGCAATGCCGTCGTCGAGCATCCCAAGACCCGCTACATCGCGTTTACCGGGTCGAAGGAAGTCGGCCTCCACATCAATCAGCGAGCCGCGGTGCAACAGCCCGGCCAGATCTGGATCAAGCGCACCATCCTGGAAATGGGCGGCAAGGATTCGATCATCGTCGACGCCGATGCCGATCTGGATTCAGCGGTTGAAGGCGTTGCTGTCTCCGCATTTGGATTCAGCGGCCAGAAGTGCTCGGCCTGTTCACGCGCGATTATCGACGAGCGTGTCTACGATAAGTTCCTGCAGCGGCTGAAGGAGTGCGTGGAGAAGATCACGGTCGGCGATCCCACGCTGAACCCGGACATGGGTCCGGTGGTTAACGAGAAGTCGATGAAGTCAATTCTCGGGTATGTCGAAAAGGGAGTTGCCGAAGGCGGACGGCTGATCACCGGCGGCCAGCATGCGACCGAAGCCGGCGAAGGTTACTTTATCCGGCCGACGGTCGTGGCCGATGTCGATCCCATGGGCACGATCTCGCAACAGGAGATCTTCGGCCCGGTGCTGGCGGTGATCAAATCGCGCAACTTCGAGCACGCGTTGCAGATTGCCAATAACACCGAGTTCGGCTTGACGGGCGCGGTGTATACGACATCCGACGACAAGATTGCCGCAGCCAAGGAACAGTTCCACGTCGGCAATTTGTACATCAATCGCAAATGTACGGGAGCGATGGTCGGCGCGCATCCCTTCGGCGGCTTCAACATGTCGGGAACGGATTCCAAGGCCGGCGGCCCGGATTACCTGCTGCTCTTCACCCAGGCAAAGTCGATTGGCGAAAAGATAACGAAATAGCGGCCAGTGGCCAGTGGCTAGAAATTTGCGGCCGGAGCATCTGCTCCGGCCGTTTTGTTTTTCCGTAAAGGTGCGTGAGTGGCGTTGCGGAGCGGGTATCTTCAGAGCCGCACAACCTCTTCGACTCCCACCCCAAGCAAACCCTGATCCGACGCGGCAGACTGAGTATCCAAAGCACACCGGAAAACACGATTGAGAGAATGGCAACCGGGATCAATGTCCTACCCATTACTCGTGAGATCGCTGCGTTGACCGCGCATTTTCCGGCGATTTTCCAACGACCCCGCTGACCGAACCATTGCCGCAACGGCGCGCGCCGAAAACCTGCCGCTGGTCACCGCCGATCAGCGAATGCTGAACTGCCCTTTCTTGAAAACCATCTGGTAAATTCGCGCTGAGCCCATTCCGCTGGTCACTGGGGAGCCACGCATGCTAAACTGTCGCCCACCAAAGCGGACCGGTGGCCGTGGCTCAGTCATCTCCGTCTCATAGAGCGCCAGAGTTCGCAGCTCGAACTGCGACATCTTCTGACATAATTCGGGTCCCTACGAACAAAGACCGGATAAATGAGGAGGAGACTCTCATGGCACGCTCACAGCAAAACAGGAATGAAATCAGCGGACTGCGTCGGTGGATGGCCGCCGCGGCAATGGCGATTGCTGTCTTGATGATGGTTGCCGCCATCGAAGTGCAGGCCCAAACTTACACTACACTGCACAACTTCACGCGAGAATCGGACGGAGGATATCCGGTTGCCGGCTTAAGCATGGATCGGGCCGGAAATCTGTACGGCACAGCCTCCGAGGGAGGAAACCTCAACGCGTGTTACCACCAAGGCTGCGGTACCGTGTTCAAGCTGGAACACAAAGGTTCCGGCTGGACTTTCACTGTTCTCTACGCCTTTAGCGGTCCTGACGGGCAGTATCCGGAGGCCAGGGTAATCATCGGCCCGGACGGCAATCTCTACGGCACAACTAGCGAGGGAGGCGCGTCCGGTCACGGCGAGGTTTTCAGGCTGCAACCGCCTCCGACAGTCTGCAAAGCCGTACTTTGCCCGTGGACGGAGACGGTGCTCTATTCTTTCACCGGCGGCAGCGATGGCGACGCTCCAACCTATGGCGATCTAAACTTCGATCAGGCAGGCAACATTTATGGAACAACTCCTAGCGGCGGCAACACCAGTTGCAATGACGGTTATGGTTGTGGCGTCGTCTATGAGCTATCGCCTTCCAACGGCAGCTGGGCAGAGACGGTTCTTTATAGCTTCCAGAACGGGACGGACGGCACAAGTCCCTACGCAGGCGTCGTCCTGGACCGCTCCGGAAATCTTTACGGCACTAATGGCAGCGGAGTCGTCTACGAGCTATCGCCCTCCGCAGGCGGCTGGGTGGAAACCACCATTGGCAATCTTTACGGCTTTCTCGCCGGCGGGCTGATCTTCGACTCGGTGGGCAATCTCTACGGCGCCAGTCCTGTTAGCTCGCCTGATGGCGTCCCGGCAGTTTATGAGCTGTCACCCTCCAACGGCGGTTGGACGCTTCACACGCTCTACGACTTTAACAATGTTTACGAGGGCTCTTTTGCCCGGGTAACCATGGATCCAGCCGGCAACCTCTATGGAACGTTGTCCTTCGGACCGCCCGAGGTTTTCCGGCTAACTGAACAGAGCGGTCACTGGACGCAGACGGGCTTTACCGGCGGAGACGGGGAAATTCCTTATGGCAACGTCGTTCTCGACGCCAGCGGCAACCTCTATACCACGGCCTCCGGAGGTGGGTCGGATAGTGCGGGCGTCGTCTTCGAGATCACGCCGTGAAGCAGTTGCCAGTGGCTGGTGGCTAGTGCCAGCTCCAGTCCCACATTGTGGGATTACGTGGAAATCTTAAGCTGACGGCGGCGAGCTCTGGCGTTGTCCCGTACTGCCACAAGTTCGGAAGGTTACATCTCGTAGTGCAGCAGCGAGAAGACGTCGTAGTCCTTCAGCTTGTCGCGGCCTTTGAGGCCGTCGAGCTCCACTACGAATCCCATGCCGCAGATGTGGCCGCCGAGTTGCTTGACCATGTCAGCGGTGGCTTTCGCGGTGCCGCCGGTCGCGAGAAGATCGTCGCAGATGATGATGCGCTGGCCGCGCTGGATCGCATCTTTGTGGATTTCCAGCGTGTCCTGGCCGTATTCCAGGTCGTACTTCCACTGCAGCACTTCGGCCGGTAGCTTCTTAGGTTTGCGCACGGGAACAAAGCCCGCATTCAGGCGATAGGCAAGCGCCGGACCAAAAATAAATCCCCGCGCTTCGATGCCCAGCACCAGATCGACCTTGTCCTCGACGTAATGTTCCGTAAGCGCATTGATGAGGCGAGCGAAGCCGACCCGGTCCTTCAGCAGGGTGGTGATGTCGTAGAAAAGAATCCCCGGCTTGGGAAAGTCGGGCACTTCGCGGATCAGCTTCTTGAGATCGTCGCAGTTTTGCGGCGCTTGCGGCTGCATGAATTTACCAGACTCCTTCGATGCGGAATGACGGCGCCTCCAGCAGCTGCGCCTTGGATTCACTGACGTGATCGACACGGGCGGCTCGCGGGCCCTGCTGCAGCTTCTGGCGCAGCAGCGTGAGCTGCTCGGGAGTGCCGGTGGCCATCACCTCAACATCGCCGTTCGAGCAGTTGCGTACCCATCCGGTGACCGCGATCTGCGCCGCCTCGCGTTCCACAAACCAGCGAAAGCCAACGCCTTGTACGCGTCCGGACACAACGTAGCGGCGGGTTTCCAGGTCAGCCATACGGAGGGCACGCGTGGAGCGTTGTGAGCGATAGGCGGCTGGCACGTAGCCAACCGCCTCACTCAGATCGGGCGGGTGAAGCGTAAAGCAGATGGTGAAACTGGTCAACAAAAACCAGTTTGAGGGCTCGATTTCTTAGTCGGTATGTTTTCCGGCCTTGCTGTCGAGCAACTGAACCAACTCCGCGCCGGCAGGCGTAGCCTTGACTTGGCCGCTCACAATCTCCTGTGCGCTGACCTGTTTTCCGTAGAGACGCTTGTTAGCGTCACTAGCGGGATCCAGAGATGCGCCGTTGAGGGACACGCCGGCAAAAAGTCCCGAAGTCCGGGAATAAGTCAAAATGTCAGCTCCGCCCGACATCCCTGCCGAGGCTCCTGGACCGGCCGCTGCCGTCGCGTCGGTGCCTATCTTAACTTTGCTGGTCAGTACCTTGTCGACAGCCGACTTGGTCATGAGAAGGAGAACGATATCGCTGGCTGTGCCGCCGAGCTGCAAACCGGCACTGGCGCCGCCAATGCTGTACATTGCGGGGGGTGACCATTTGCCGCTAAAGTCCGCGCCCTCGCGGCAACTCATCGGGCCGCGACCGCCGGTTCCGCCGATGCCGACGGCGAACTTCTTGACGCTGGGCAGAATGATGATGCAATCCGCCTTGGCGAGTACGCTATGTGGAACATCTTTGCTTGCAAGCATCGCCTGTAAAACTGTGGCAGCATTGCGCAAGGTCTCTTCGTCACTTGCCGCCCACATAGGCATGGCTGACAAGATCACGATGGTGGACATTAGCAGATAAGGTACGGCTTTTTTAACCAGATTTTTCATTTTTCGCATCCTAGCGCTCAGTACTATTTCCTTCCGTTTGGCCGAATTTCAAGGGGACCGAGCAGCTCTTGCCGGCCGTGAAGTTACCTTATAGCGAGGCCTTCTCGTCGCTGCTGATGGAGCATACAACTATCGGTGACAAAGGGATGTTTTGTCAATAGAAGCGAGGAAGTTAAGCCCGCGAGAGATAGGCGCCCTCGGACGTGTCAACCCGGATTTTTTCGCCTTCATTGATGAATGGGGGCACCTGCACGACCAGCCCAGTCTCGGTTTTCGCCGGTTTAGTAACGCTGCTGGCGGTCGCGGATTTCAATCCCGGCTCAGTTTCTACTACGGTAAGTTCAACGGTCTGCGGCAGCTCGACACCGACAGGTTTGCCGTCGAAAAACTCCACTTTAATGGCAAGGTTTGCGATCAGGTAATCTACTGCGTCTCCCAGAATGTCCTTGCCGAGATGCAGCTGCTCGTAGTTCTCGGTGTTCATGAAGTAATAGTCGTCGCCGTCGGCGTAGAGAAACTCCATCTGCACCTCGTCAACGGTGATCTTCTCGATGGCGTCGCCGGAGCGGAAGCGGTGCTCGAACATGGCGCCGGTGCGCAGATTGCGCAGCTTAGCCTGGATGAAAGCTCGCAGGTTACCCGGAGTGCGGTGCTCGACGCTGAAGACCGAATGCAGATCGTTGTTGTGCTTGATCACCATGCCCGGACGCAGCTGGGTGGCTGGAATCGCCATTACGTAAAAGCTCCTTACTTTGGATCGCTTGGGACAGCCGCAGTCGCCGGCGCCAGTCGGACGTCCGCGAAACTATGTTGGCAAGAGCGCGCCATCGTCAGTGAACTGTGACGGAGCTCCCGCGGAACACGCGGCTCGAGGAACGAACTTCTGATTTTACATGGGTTGCGGCGTAATTGAGAAATGACAGGTCGCGGCATATCTGGTGAAAGCGTTATCCGAGGGTCAATCACCATCACTCTAATATCAGCGCCGACGCAGGCCGCAGCCTCAACTTACGGCCGTCACGTGCCTGTCGCCTTCTCGCGGTGGTAGTAACGTCGGACCTTGTCGCGATTGCCGCAGTCGGCCATGCTGCACCAGCGTCGGCGTCTCGCCTGCGAGCGGTCCAAGAAGAGCCAACCGCACGAGCCGCCCTCGCATTGGCGAATCTTCCGCAGGCGGCCGGAGATCATCAGATCTGCCGCGTGGAACAGAATGGGGGCCAGCAGCCGAGCCGGATAGCGTGGCGAAGTCTTCCATGCCATTCCTTCGCCGAGGTGAGGTACTCACGCCGTTTACCGAGGCGATTGCCTACCGTGTGTGATCGCGGCAGCAGTTCCGTCCAGTTGCACTGTCCATTTCCGGACGAGGCATTCGCGATTGTGGGCGAGTGTTCCGAGAGGTAAGCGCTAAGCCTTCGTGTTTCTAACGACATAGCCAACAATCCCGGTTGGCACTCGGTCTGCTACATCAAGACTTGAGAATCGTCATGAATGCTCTAGCCGACAATTCCACTGTTCTCATCGCCGAAGACCAGGAGCACGTTCGCGAGGCGCTGGCGATGCTGCTGCGCGGTCATGGCTATGAGGTCGTGCTCTGCGCTTCGCCCGGTGAGGCGCTCGAAGCGGCGCAGAAAAACCCGCCCGAAATTGCCCTTCTCGACATGAATTACCAGCGCGATAGCACCTCGGGTATCGAGGGACTGCAGTTGATTCAGCACCTGCGCGAACTTGATGCCACGCTGCCAATCATCGCCCTTACGGCGTGGGGCAATGTCGATCTGGCGGTGAGCGCCATGAAGCACGGCGCCTCCGACTTCATCGAGAAGCCATGGCGCAACGACGCGCTTCTGGAGAAGGTGCAATCGTTGATCCGGCGAGCGGAGGAGGTCCGCTCCACGCAGCGTGTCTCCGAATATGAACGCCACGACGCGCAGCAATTGCAGACGCGCATCGTGCCTCAGCGGCACATTGTAGCGCAAGGAATCGAGCTATTCGGCGACAGCATTCCTGCCGGCGTCGTGGGCGGCGATTATTTCGGAGTCTGGCTACCCGTACCTGACATGCTTCACTTCTGTGTGGCCGATGTTTCCGGCAAGGGCACGCCGGGTGCGCTGATCGCGGCGATGCTCTATGCCTCCGTCAGCACGTTGTCTTCGTCAAGCAACAGCCCCGAGATCATCCTGGCACAGGTGGAAATTACTCTCCGTAACCAACTCGGCGAAGGGCATTATGTCACCATCTTCTACGGCGTACTTGATCTGCGGACACGGGCGCTGCACTTCGTGAATGCCGGCCACTGTCCGCCGATTCTGCGACGGCATGACGGCAGCGTCGAGTCGCTGGAACCCACACGTCCGGTGCTGGGCTTCATGCTGGACGCGGGATTCAGTTCGCGACGGCTCGTGCTCGACCCCGGCGACCGTCTCTTGTTGTACACCGATGGTGTCAGTGAAGCCGCGAATGATGGCGGAGAGGAGTTTGGCCACGAGCGACTGGCGGGGCTGATCGATGGTCGGGAGGACGAAACCCTGCCGCAGCGCTATACCCAGATCATGCGAGAAGTTCAAAAGCACGCAGCGGGCAAGTTTACTGACGATGCCACCCTTCTGCTCATCTCTGTAGCCGATAGCGCGCGTGCGTCGGCATCTCCTTCGGCTGCGCAGGCGCACAGCAGATTCTGACTACCTCAAGAAAACAAGCTCCTGCCGCCGCAGCGACAGGAGCAACATCAGCAAGCATTCTCAGAATTCAGATCCGGTGGAGCACACCTCAGGCGTACCTCTGCCGTTTCTAAAGTCTGGTGAAGGCGTTTTCCAGATTACTGTCCGGATGCCGGCTTCACAGACTGGATATGGATGGTGTTCCTTGAAGTGTCAAATACAAACTTCACTTCGACATTCTGGTTGTTGTAATTCTTCAACGCATGCGGATTGCCAACCAGATAACTTGTGTTGCCGCTGACGAGTCTCTTTCCATTGTCCTGGACCATCCCCATCATATGGTGCTCGGGGTCGGTGGTTTGGCCGGTCTCATTCACCTGCGCGGCTTGATTGGCTTGCTGCTGCATTTCCTTCTGGTCCTGCTGGTTTTCCTGTTGAGTATTCTGCGCGAACGCCATCACGGGAACAGATAAAGCTAAGGCCAGGCAGGCAGTTATCAAAGTCTTCATATCTCGCTCCTTTGTCCACACGCGATAGGATGTCTCTGCTTTATGCGTGTCTGACTATGGGACGGCAATTCCACGGAATGGGTTTGCTTAGGTGATCCGCGGATAAAGACAATTCGGCAAACGACCCAGAGGCAACCTTGGGGCAGACTCCGCATATGCCACGAACTCCTGGTTTCTCTCAGGAGCCGGCCTTTTCATCATTATGTTGCGAAGGAAAACGATTCCACTACAATGATCGGTACAAGATAATGGAGCAGGGTAGCGGCAAATCTTTTCCGCCAGCAACGATCGAAGCTCGACCAGTTTTCAGGAGGCAACCATGGGAACGGCATCATCACCGCTCTTCAGCTATGAGGTAGAAATGTCGGGCGATACCGCAACTATAAAGTGTCACGGCAGGGTGGTCCGCGAGACCGCGGACGAGTTGAAGCAGTTGGTAAAGCCGATGATTCCCAAGGTCCGTCGCATCGTGCTTGACTTGAGCGATATCACGTTCATCGACAGCTCCGGCCTGGGTACTTTGGTTGGGCTTAAGATCTCCGCAGCATCCGCGGCTTACTGCAGTCTGGAATTCATCAACCTTACGGACCGTGTCAAAGATCTGTTCCACACCACCAAATTGAGTCAGATATTAGGAACGTAGCTTTCATCTTCAATGCAGACTATCAACCTCACATGGACTGAAACGTGATTCCATAAGTCGATTCGTGGCAATCCCGCGAACGGCGACAAATTCCGGAGACGCGACTCTTTATCTCGCCCGTTCCAATTCAAAATTATCTTGCTTTCTCCGAGGAATGAGGACAGAATCTCCTCGACCCAGGACAAGCTGAATTGCGGGCGTCGGCAGGCTGAGTGTATCCGAAGTGGATGCCGACGCTATCTCAGTGGATAGTTAAGAGAGGGAACAGTCTCAGGGGTGCAGCTTGCAACAGCTGCTTTTTCCTCAAACCGTGGGCTTTATTGCCGTGCAGCGATCGCCCGACCTTTGGCAGCCCATGTGCCTCAAGATTTTAGCCGTCCTCGACGATGAACTCTAGAGAGTTCGAGCGGCAGGGCCCGAGATAACTCAAACTCCAACGAAAAGGAAAGTTATGACCAGGATGCGGTTCGTTGTATTTTCGGTGATTCTATCATTTGCCTTCGGAACCTCCGCAGTGCTGCTTGCTCAGGAAGCGAGCACTACAGAAGAAGGCGCAACTCCGGCTCAAGCGGAAATCGCGCCAGGTCAGGCGCCTCAGCCACAGATCTACCGGCGGTCGGGTACGGTGATCACGCCGGAGAGCAGCATCATGCGTCCCGAGGATGCCGGCATACGCGCTCATACCAACGTGTTGATCTTTGTCCCGCAGAATCGCCCATTGTCGTCGGTCAATCCGGACGACACTTTCGCCGAGACTCCGGCATCGTTGGGTTGCGTTTACAACGTCGGGCCAGTCTATGCGGGATGCAATCCGGCAACCGGCGGCACCAACCATCCCATTGGAGGCTGGGGCGCGGTCGTACTTGTGGACGCTTATGACAACCCGAACGCAGCCTCCGATCTGGCGTATTTCTCGAGCAACTTCGGGCTGGCTGTGGCAAGTTTCAAGAAGGTCTATGCCAATACCAGTTTCGGAACTTTGAACGGCATGACGGCCAGTTGCAGTGGCACGCCGCCTGGCGATACCGGCTGGGGACTGGAAGAGGATCTGGACATCCAGTGGGCGCACGCGATGGCTCCTGCGGCGAAGGTCGTTCTGGTCGAAGCCTGCAGCAGTAGCTTCGCGGACCTGCTATTTGCTGAGCAAGTGGCCGGCTACGAGGCTAGTCATTACGGCGGCGGCGATGTGTCCAACAGTTGGGGTGGCGCAGAGTTTGCCGGTGAGGTTGGCGCGAACGATGACGTTTTCTATCGCTACTGGCCAACAAGAACCGTCTATTTTGCTTCTGCGGGCGACTCTGGATGGGGCGCTCAGTATCCCAGTTCGTCACCCTGGGTGGTCTCCGCCGGAGGCACCACGGTGAACCGCGACTCCAGTGGCAACTTCATGAGTGAGAGCTGCTGGTCCGGATCGGGCGGCGGCGTCAGTCAGTATGAACTCTGGCAGAATCCGCCAAGCATCACTAATGGGATGGGGCCGTGGGCGGTCTACCAGTATCCCCAGTTTGGAGAGACCGCGCGGCAGACTCCTGACATCGCTTTTGATGCTGACCCCAACAGCGGTGTTTATGTCTACGATACCTATGGGTACGGCGGCTTTCTAATTGTGGGCGGCACCAGCGTGGCCTCGCCGTCCTTGGCTGGAATCATCAACCACGCCAAGAACCAGCTAGGTCAGGTGCCGAACACAGGCGGATTCTATACCAATGAAGAGAACAACCTGATCTATGCTGGGCTCTTTGGACATGTCCTATATAACCTCAACCAAGGTTACTATGATGTGACCACAGGATCGAACGGCAGCGGCCACAATGCTGGTGTAGGCTATGATCAGTGTACCGGCGTTGGAACCCCCCGCAGCATCAACGGGAAGTAACCTTAGCGTGCCGTGCAAGAATGAAAGCTCTTCCGAGGTCCTGCTTCGCAGGACCTCTTTTAGAGCGCCAGGTTCGCTTACTGAGTCGCCAACTCTCCCGTGATCCCGCTCCCAGAAGCGACAGCCGACGAGCAAATGAGTTCCCAGGTTTTCCCGGCAGAGCTAAGACGCAAAGCTTGATGCGTCCTTACAAAATTTTGGGCGGCCGCCGGGGCCGCCCCTGTTTTTTGCCTCAATCCACGCCCCGCACTGCTGACAACCCGCGCAGCGCAGTCTGCTTCTGTTGTGGTATCGCCCTTCGCGGTCTCGCCGAGGAGCAGGGCTGCTGACGCCGACGCCTGGGTAAGGTTTGTTTGTGGCCAGCAAGGCCACAGATCCCTCTGCGTGTGCCCAGTCGGAGTCAAAGCATGCGCGCTGCGGTACGGTTAGCTTTTCTCACGTGGATGTGCCTCGTCTCGCTTATTGTCCTGAACGCTCAGGTCACTGAACCTTTGGCTTCGCTCACATTGTCGGGCGAGCCGCGATCCACGCAGGTTCCCGCTTCAGTCATTCTAGGAACACCTCAATGCGATAGTTTGGGAACGATCTATCTTCGCTATTCCACTGCGGATTGGGCGTTTTCTGCCACGCTCGCCAGCATCGAGCAAGATGGCACTACGCAGACAATTTCTCTCGATCGCTTGCCAGGAACAAACGGCGACACCCACACTTTTCTCTTCGCCGCTGACAATGATGGATCGCTGCACGAGATTGTTCGCACCGCGGAGCCGGAAGCCAACCAGCAAGCCACATCGAGCGACATCCGCTATGTACGCTTCGATTCCGATGGCGCTCTGCGCTCTCAAACAGCATTCACGCAGGAGTTCATTCCGTCCACACTCCTTCCGCTGCCCAGCGGGAACTTTTTCGCTTCAGGCGTCACGCTGGACGAAGGCAATAACGGCGATGTTTCCGAGAGTCCGTTGATCGGCATTTTCAATGCTGATGCCAAGCTCGAGCGTCATCTGCACCGCGATTCCGGCAAGCTGGTCACCGTCTCGACAGCCAACGCAGAAAGCGATGACACCGATGACGCGATTCTCCACGCCCAAGACGTCACGCTCGGCGATGACGGCAACATCTACATCCTGATGGGTAGCGATCACGCCAAAGTCGCGGTCGTTACCCAAGCGGGGCGTATTCTTCGCGAGATGAAGTTGCAGGAGCCATTCGAAACCGATGTGGCCAGCGGCATATGGACTTCCGGCAATCGCCTGCTCGTTGTCTATGAGGGAGAAGCCGACGATCCTAAAGATTCTTACGCGTACGTGCTTTACGACGCGCAGTCGGGAGAGCTCATTCGCGCCTACAAACCCGATTTCCTTGGTACAGTTGCTTGCTTCGAGGACGGAAGACGCTGACTGTGCTGGTCAAACAGCAAACCTCACCGACGCTGGGAATCGCGAGCGCTGAGCTTAGGTGAGCGCAGATTTCAATAGCTTGGTCTGTTATTTCGCTCCGAGAAGAACCTTGTAAAAACGTTGGGCGGCCGCTTGGGCCGCCAAATCTGTTTGAGCCGATGGCTGAGAGCTGACGGCTGACAGCTTTTTACGCCTGCGCCGGCCGCTCCGGTGCGACGTTCGGCTGCTGTCCGGGAGCCGGCTTCAGCACCTGCTGCACATCTTCCTTGGCAGGCGGCGGAGCATTAGGATTCACTCGCACCGGCAGTTCCTTGCCTTCGATCAGCAGCTGGATGTCGTTGGCGTCGATCACTTCGCGCTCCAGCAGCGCCATGGCGATCTTCTCCAACACCGGCCGGTTGGTCTCCAGAATATGTCGTGCTGAGTTGTAACCGTCGTCGACGAAGCGGCGAACTTCGCCGTCGATCTTCATCGCCGTCTCTTCGCTGAAGTCGCGATGCTGGCTGATCTCGCGGCCCAGGAAGATTTGCTCTTCCTTCTTGCCAAATGTGATCGGTCCCAGCGACGACATGCCGAATTCGCAAACCATCTTGCGCGCCAAGTCGGACGCCTGCTCAATGTCGTTGCCCGCGCCCGTGGTCATGGTGTTGAGGAACAGTTCCTCGGCAACCCGACCGCCCATCATGATCGCCAGCCGGGTCTCCAGGTAGTCGCGCGTGTAAGTGTGCTTGTCGTCGATGGGCAGCTGCATCGTGACACCCAGCGCCATGCCGCGCGGGATGATCGTCACCTTGTGCAGCGGATCAGCGTGCTCACGCATTGCAGCGACCAGCGCGTGGCCAGCCTCGTGATACGCGGTCACCTTCTTCTCTTCGTCCGAGAGCAGCATTGACTTGCGCTCGGCACCCATCAACACCTTGTCCTTAGCCTGCTCGAAGTCCCACATCAGCACTGTCTTGCGATTCTGACGCGCCGCACTCAGCGCCGCTTCGTTCACCATATTGGCAAGATCGGCGCCGGAGAATCCCGGTGTTCCGCGAGCCAATACGCCAAGATCGACATCATCGCTGATGGGAATCTTGCGGGTGTGAACACGCAGAATCTCTTCACGGCCACGCACGTCAGGACGCGAGACTACCACGCGGCGATCGAAACGCCCGGGCCGCAGCAATGCCGGATCAAGCACGTCAGGACGATTGGTCGCGGCAATCAGGATCACGCCTTCGTTCGATTCGAAGCCGTCCATCTCGACGAGTAACTGGTTCAGCGTCTGCTCGCGCTCATCGTGTCCGCCGCCGAGGCCCGCTCCACGATGACGGCCGACTGCGTCGATTTCGTCGATGAAGATAATGCAGGGAGCATTCTTCTTGCCCTGCTCGAACAGATCGCGAACGCGGCTGGCGCCCACGCCGACGAACATCTCGACGAAGTCGGAGCCGGAGATGCTGAAGAACGGCACGTTGGCTTCGCCGGCAACAGCGCGGGCCAGCAAAGTCTTACCGGTTCCGGGAGGTCCAACCAGCAGCACGCCTTTCGGGATGCGTCCGCCCAGCTTCTGGAACTTCTGCGCCTCGCGCAAGAATTCGATGATCTCCTTCAGCTCTTCCTTGGCTTCATCCACGCCCGCAACGTCTTTGAACGTCACCTTCTTCTGCTGCATGGAGAGCAGGCGCGCGCGGCTCTTGCCGAACGACAGCGCCTTATTTCCGCCCGTCTGCATCTGGCGGATCATGATGAACCACAGCGCGCCGAGCAAGACAAACGGCGCCAGATTCAGCAACCAGGTTGGCCAGCCTCCGCCCTGCGCGTCTTTCACCGTAATGTTTACGCCCTTGTCGCGCAGCTCCTTGATCATGTCGGGATAGCTGGCGGGTGCGATGGTATGGAAGCTCGCCTTGTCGTTCTTGAATTTGCCGCGGACCTCCTGGCCAATCATCGTGACTTCACTGACGTTGCCCTGGTCCACATTGGAGAGAAACTCCGAGAACGTGATGTCGCGTTCCTTCGCGCCCGAGTTCGCGCCCTTCACGACCTGCCACAGCAGCACGCCGGAGAGAACGATTACGAGCCAGAACACGACCGTCTTGACCGTCGAATTCACTTAATACTCCTGTCCAAAGGGGCAGACACGTGTCCCGCGTCCTATACGGTTAGATGCGGCCCTGTCCTGCCGGATTTACAAATTCCGGACCACTAACGATTGTAACCCGTGGCTAATCAGAACGGTGCATTCGACTTGTACAAATTTGCAAGCCTGCTTCCAAGCCACGCGGGACAATGCGAACGCAAATCGCCTCCATCGACGTCTTCGCGTTATTCCCAAGCGTGACGCGTTCTGCCAACCCGAGCGCAGCGACCGGCTGTCCCGTTCTAGCCATAGTTTGGCTAGGACGGGGTTGCAGGAAGTCCACAATCCGCGGAAACCGTGTCCTGCAAGCTCGTGACACCTCACTCTTTCCGCAAACTTCTCATCAACCAGAACTTAAACGCGAAGTACCCGTAAGGTCCTCATTCCACGCAGCTTAACCATCAAGTGCTTAATTTACAAAGTTTTTAAGCCAACGCCGGAACGGCACATGTACTATGTCTCATTCGATCTTCCACGTTGAGATGAATGGGTCTAAGGCTATCGCTAGCCGTCACCGCAGAGCCATCACCAGCAACTTGCGCTCGGTCATGTCTTCGATCGAATAGCGCAAACCTTCGCGTCCGAGGCCGGAATCTTTCACTCCTCCGTACGGCATCTGGTCGACGCGGAAAGTTGGAACGTCGCCCACGATGAGACTCCCAACCTCCAGTTCATCGAATGCATTCTGGATGAGCACAGCATCGCGCGTCATCAACCCCGCCTGTAATCCGTAAATCGAGCTATTGATGCTGGTCAGCGCTTCTTCGAAGGTCTCGTAGGGCTCGACCGTCACTACAGGTCCAAAGATCTCGGCGCAATTGATACGCATGTTCGGCGCGGTGCCCGTGAGCACTGCCGGTTCGACCATCGAACCCTTACGCATGCCGCCGCACAGCAGCTTGGCTCCGGCTTGCACGGCTTCGTGAATCCATTCGACCACGCGCACCGCGTCCTGCTCGCGGATCAGCGGTGGGACATCCGTTGTCTCCGCTGCCGGATCGCCGCACTTCAGCTTGCGGACGCCTTGCACCAGTTGCTCGGTGAACTTTTCGAAGACCGCCTGGTGCACCAGAATTCGCTGCACCGAAATGCAGGTCTGTCCGCCGTAAGAGAATCCGCCGGCGATGCAGCGCTGGACGGCGTAGTGCAGATCGGCATCGCTGTGCACGATGACGCCAGCATTGCCGCCGAGCTCCAGCGTTACGCGCTTTTTTCCAGCGCGATTCTTCAATTGCCATCCCACGGCGGCGCTGCCGGTGAAAGTCAGCAGTTTAATGCGATCGTCGGCGACGAGAATTCCGGCATCATCATTCGACATCGGCATCACCGCAAATGCGCCGTCGGGCCACGCCGTGTTGTCGACAATCTCGGCGAGCATCAGAGACGAGATCGGCGTCTGCGGCGCCGGTTTCAGAATGATGGGGCATCCGGCTGCAATGGCCGGTGCGACCTTGTGGGCCACGAGGTTCAAAGGAAAATTGAACGGTGTAATGGCGAAGATCGGCCCCAGCGGAAAGCGCCGCAACAGACCCCAGCGCCCCGCGGCGGATTCCAGCGTGTCCAGCGGAATGTATTCGCCGTAAATCCGCGTGCTCTCCTCGGCTGCAATGCGAAAGGTGTTGATTGCCCGGTCGACTTCGATGCGTGCGGTCTTGATGGGCTTGGCGGCCTCCTGGCAGATGGTGCGGGCAAACTCCTCGTGCCGGTCTGTTATGGTGTTGGCAATCTCATGCAGCACGGTCGCGCGCTGCTGCGAGGTCATGCGGCGGGTTTGGGCGAAGGCCTGAACCGCTGCCTCGATTGCGGTCTCGATGTCGTCGCGACCGGCCTCGCTCACCACCCCAACTACGCTGTGGTCGTAGGGCGAGTTCACAACTGCTTCGCGTCCATGCGTGCTCCAATTTCCGTTCAGGAAAAATCCATAACTGCGGATAGTTGCAGTGGTCTGGCTCATGATGTTCTCTCGCTACGATTGAATAATTAGATGCGCAGGCATGCGCCGGTGCAGACTGTCGCGCTGAGCCCGCTAGATGAATGGTACGGCAATCGATTGATGAAATGCGAGCAATGACGCTATGGCCACGTGTCGGGCACGGTAATTGCCCGGAACATGTAGGGCAGCGCCTCGGAGACGATCATGGCGACTACGATCAGCGCCCCGCCGAATGCCTGCTGCGCCGACATTGGCTCCTTCAGCCAGAAGACGCTGAGCAGCGCCGCCGTGACCGGCTCGATGCAGAACAGCACGGCAGCTTCCGCCGGACCAAGCCGGGTTTGCGCCACCGCTTGTCCCCAGAACGCGAAGACGGTGGAGAACAGCGCGAGATAGATGGTCGGACCAAAGACCTTGACTTGCGGCAACGTCTCCGCCAGATTCTGGAAGCCGAACGGGGAGGGAAAGAACGCAGTCACGATAAGCGACACCACGCCGCCAACGATGACCTGGGTTCCAGCCAGCAGCCAGGCGTCCGTGCGGCGCGCGAACTTACCCATCAGGATCAGGTGGACGGCGCAAACAAAGGCGCAAACCAGGGTTTCGAGATCGCCGCGGTTCCATCCTGACCACCATCCGCCAGGCAGATGGACCAGAAGGTAAAGTCCAAACGTCGCGATGACGGCGCCGATCGCGGTTGTCAGCTTAATGCGCTGCCCGATGACGACCGCGAGCAACGGCGTGAACAGGACGTAGAGTCCGGTGATGAAGCCGGATTTCGCCGTCGTCGTGAAACGCATGCCATCGGTCTGCGACCAGAAGATGACGGCGAGGATCAGCCCCAGCCAAAAGCCGTCCACGAGCCCACGCCGCACAAGTGGAATGCCCTTGGCGCGGATGATGATGAACATCACCACTCCAGCCAGCAGAAAGCGCAAGCTCATCAGCGCGCCGACCGAGATGCCGCCCTCTAGCCCAAAGCGCGTCATGGGAAAGCCGAATCCCCAGATGACCGCTGTGGACCCAATCAGGAGAACGGCGGTGGTGTGGGAGACGGCGGTGGGATGGGAAGGGCGCTCAGGCATTCGGCTGTACGAGTACCATCCTAGTCGAGAGGTAGCAGGTCGCGCAGAGACCTGCCTGAGCAGAATTCGATTGTGTTCGTAAAATGCTCAAGGGATAATGCCACCTAAACTAAGCTCCTCAGGTGCGCAATGTCTCTCGATAACACCACCGCCGCAATCGCCGGAGCCATTTTGGGGCCCGTTGCCGGCGTCATTGGGTCTCGAATCAAACAGTGGGTAGATACCCGCGACGCCCAGGGAAAGTCGAAGCGGTTGATGAAAGAAGCCGGCGACTTGCTGGAATTTGCCGACAAGGTGCAGCGGTCGGCCGATGCGGGTGGCGTGGTCACAAAGTTGCCATCCAGCTGTCTGCAGTCGTTGCAGGGAGCCGTAGTGCATAAGGTGGAAGAGGTGGCGTTCTCGGTTTCCCCGGCCGGTGTGGCTGCGGCGCGAGCCGAACAACGCGCCTCACGAACAATCCTCGGGCGAATTTTCCTGTCTGTCCGCCCTTGCTCGTGGGGCGTATGGTTGCTGCACTACGTCTACTACACGTTCTTCGGTATCACCGTGATCTGCGGAATCACCGCTGGGTACGACTACCATCTGCGTGAGCCTGATTGGGACGGAGGTTTCGTCCTGACCGGATTTCTTGCATTGATCACCGTATTGCTGAACGTCTTCGCTAATGCAGTTGACCATCCGCGTCCCAAGACCGCGGCAACCGCCAATGTAGCGGCGACACAGCCGCAGGAGAAATCAAAGATTACCGCAGCCTAGAGCGGTCGGCGGCACTGTTGCAGTCGAGTCCTACGAAATGGTAGTCCTACAAGGTAGGACTCTTACTCTCGATGAGCCCCTTCACGCGCTCCACGAACGCCTCCACCTTCACCGATCCTTCCGCTTTTTCCTGGCCGCGGACACGGACGTTCACCTCGCCGGACTCCATCTCTTTGTCGCCGACCACGAGCTGGAATGGCACTTTCTGCAGAGCGTGCTCGCGGATCTTGGCGTTCATTTTCTCGTTTCGCAAATCGATATGCACGCGCACGCCGGCGGCTTTGAGCTTTTCGCCGACTTCGTTCGCGTACCCATGATGTTTCTCGCCAATCGGCACAACGACGACCTGCACCGGCGACAGCCAAACAGGAAACGCTCCGGCGTAATGCTCGATCAGCACGCCGAAGAAGCGCTCGATCGACCCATACAACGCGCGATGCACCATCAGCGGCTGATGGCGCTTGCCGTCCTCGCCGACGTACTCCAACTCGAAGCGTTCCGGCAAATTGAAGTCGAATTGTACGGTCGACAGCTGCCATAACCGGCCGATGGCGTCCACTAGCTTGATGTCGATCTTCGGCCCGTAGAAGGCCGCTTCGCCGGGAATCAGTTTGTATGGAATGCCGCGGCGCTCAAGGACATTCTTCAGAGAGTTTTCCGCCAACTGCCATTGCTCGTCGCTGCCGATGAAGGTCGCGTGATCGTTCGGGTCCCAAGTCGAGAGCTCCACCTGATACTGCTCGAAGCCGAAAGTGTGCAGCACGGACAGCGCGAAATCCATACAGCCGCTGATTTCGTCTTCGATCTGCTCCGGAGTGCAGAAGATGTGCGCGTCATCCTGAGTGAAGCCGCGCACGCGCAGCAGGCCGTGCATCACGCCAGAACGCTCGTAGCGATAGACGGTGCCGAGCTCGCCCAGCCGCACCGGCAGGTCGCGATACGACTTCAGCGAATCTTTATATATGAGGATGTGGAACGGACAGTTCATCGGCTTCATGCGATAGTCGGCGTCGTCCAGTTCCATCGGGACGAACATGTTCTGTGCGTAATAGCCTTCGTGGCCCGAGGTCTTCCACAGATCGACGCGCGCCACGTGCGGCGTGTAGACCAGCGAGTACCCGCGCTTCAGGTACTCCTCGCGCATATAGTCTTCGATTTCTTTGCGGATGAGCCCGCCCTTGGGATGCCAGAAGATCAGGCCGGGCCCCGCGAGCTCCTGAATGGAGAACAGGTCGAGCTGCTTACCCAGCACGCGATGATCGCGCTTCTTGGCTTCTTCCAGCTTGCGCAGGTAATCGTCGAGATCCTTTTTCGAGAAGAACGAGGTGCCATAGATGCGCTGTAGCTGCGGGTTTTTCTCGTCGCCAAGCCAGTAGGCGCCCGCAATGTTCAGCAGCTTGAACGCCTTGATGCGCCCAGTGGACGGGATGTGCGGACCGCGGCAGAAGTCGGTGAACTTACCGGTCTTGTAGATAGAGATTTTTTCATCGGGCGCGGTGAACTGCTCGATGAAGTGGCACTTCATGAAGTCGCCTTCCGACTTGAATCGCTCCAGGCCCTCCTGTCGCGGCAAAAACTCGCGCGCGTAAGGCAGGTCCTGCTTCACCAGCTCCTGCATCTTCTTCTCGATGGCTTCGAGGTCTTCGGGCGTGAACGGCTTCTCGCGATAGAAGTCATAAAAGAATCCGGAGTCGGTCGCCGGTCCGTGGCCGAGCTTGGTCTCGGGAAAAAGTTCGAGCACAGCAGCGGCCATCAAGTGCGCCGACGAATGGCGATACACCTCGAGCGCCTCGGGATCACGATCGGTCAGGATGCGCAGCTCGGAATCCTGCTCAAGCGGACGCGCGAGATCGACGAGGCGCGGGCCGTCAACGGAAGGAGCATGAGCCGAGGCGGGAGCGGCCGCTCCGCTAGCTTCGCCACCTTGGGAAGCAGGCGGATGATGACCGTTGCCGCCACGGCCGTTTGAAGACAGTGGCTTGATCTGCGCGGCCAGCGCAGCGTCAGCCAGGCGCGGGCTGATGCTCTTGGCGATATCGAGTGCGGAGGTCCCGCGCGGCACGTCTTTGACGCTGCCGTCGGGCAATTTCACGTGAATGATTTCAGCCATAATAGTGTCCGATTTCTTGCCTTGTCGCGTTAGTAATGATAACGAGCTTGGAGAAACTCGACACGATTCTCCAGTACCCTGTAAACCAGCCGATGTTCCTGGGTGATCCGCCGAGACCAGCAATCTGCGAATCCGAATTTTAGTGGCTCGGGTTTGCCAATACCCTCAAACGGGTCTCGTAAGATGGCATTCACGAGCTCCAATACGCGTAGAGCGGCTTTTCGATCCGTTCTTACCCAGTGAATGAGATCGTCCACAAACTCGGGTGCAAGGATTGCTTCCCGTTCAGCGCGTTGTGTCAAGCCCGACCTCGCGTCGCAGCTGCTCGACGGACATCTTTTTTCCTTTGCCTTTGCGAACGTTGTCAAGCGCCGTCATCAAACGCTGCGCGTTTCGCGGGGAGCGCAATAAATGTGCTGTCTCCAGCAATCCGGCCAGTTCATCCGCAGGAATGAGGGCTACATCCTTGGCGCCTCGGCGGTGGACGATAACGACCTCGTGATCATTGGCCACTTGATCCAATACGGACGCTAGCCTCTCGCGTAAGCTGGTGTATGTGGTTTCAACGGGCATAATCGTGAACTCTCCAAAATAAGCGTACAGGATCCCTGTACGTCTGTCCATTTTGGTTACTAATGGGGGAGGGCGAAAGGCCTGGGTGTTACAGCGATGTTCGTGTTCGGCGGGCGCGGACTTCCAGCACCGCTGATCCAATCAGCCCGACGGAACCGAGGAGAATTGCGACGGGGATGGCGACGTGTTTGTAAGCGCCGGTCATGTCAACCTTGTTACCAGTTATGATGCCATAAAGCACGGTTCCGACGATACCCAGGAACAGGCCTGCGCCCATGCCTCCAGCGGTGAACAGCAGCGTGGTGAACAGCACGCGCACCGTCGAAGTGAAGGCGATGGACGGCTTGGAACGCTGACGGACTGGCGCGATTTCCGGGTACGACATTGCCAACCATTGTACCGCCGCAAGGGCTGTGTCGACGGTGCGAAGACACAACTCCTGCGCAACAAAGAAGCTTTGGACGGGACACCTTGGGCAGCACGAAGCTGGCAGTTAGGCCGAGCCGCCGCTGGCCGGCCGCATCTGCTCAACTTCCTTAACTGAGCCGGGAACAAGCTCTTCTTTTTTACCTCGCGTCCGCGGCACGCGAATCAGCGAGGCGTCCTGAATCTTGAGCACGTCCTGCAGGTATTCGCGGAGAGCCATGAGGATGAAGGCTGATTCGGCGGTGAGGAACATGCCGAGATAGCACACCGTCAGTTGCAGGCTATCGGGAATCTCGCGGTAGTCGACGGTTTTAAGAATGTCGGCGGTGCTGTTCATCACGCCTTGCTGGGTGAACACCAGCAAAGACTCCGTCAGAAAGTGATGGTAGCCGGCGACCAGTGAGAGCGAGGTCAGGATGAGCAACAGCGGAATAAACGCGACGAAGGTGCGAAATCTGACATGTCCGTCGGAGCGCGTAAAGAACATCAGTCTTCCCAGCCAATGTCGGATGTAAAACAAATAACCCAGCATGAGGAAGCAAAACAGCGAGGTGTAGGTGGAGAGAAACTTCTCCTGCGCGGCATACGTAGGAATCAGGTGGAGCGCGGCAACTGGAATGGGCAGCGACGCCGTAACCACGGAAGCCGTTCCCATGTACGCTTTGAAGAACTGCGCGAAGG
This sequence comes from uncultured Acidobacteriaceae bacterium, assembly GCA_963818905.1. GTDB lineage: Bacteria > Acidobacteriota > Terriglobia > Terriglobales > Acidobacteriaceae > Bog-257. The sequence goes on along the minus strand of CAWFUE010000061.1, from coordinate 18,131 downwards.
CAGCGAAATGCGCCGGCTCATGCGGCTCGGATTTGGCAGGGGGCGAAGTCACGGCACTGGAATCTCGCATTTCACTTTCTGATTCTGGAATGCCGAAACCGTAATGGGCGGCGTTTTCACCGTGTTGTTGCCCACCTGCTTGGTGGCATAGACTGCGTAGACTCCGGGAGGCACTCCTTTCGATGTGGGGGTGCTGATCTGGGGGAACGCCAGATCCATCGAATTCAGGCCGCTCACCGACACCCACTTGTACATCACTGTCCAACCAGGATCGGGCTGCCCATTCTTGACGGTATTGGCGATGACGACGACGAGGCGGCCCGCACCCCAGTCCTTGCAGTCCTTCATCTTGATTTCAAGATCATTGGCAATGCTGGCCAGCACCTGCTGGGCGCTTTCCTTCCTGGCGGAATCGGTGTTGAGGATATGTGCCACTTCAAGACACCAGCGGCCTTCGTGCTGCAGGTCGGCAACGTAATCCTTGGGAGGCGGCGTCGGCAACCAGTCACCGCCGTGCTGGTATCCACCGCTACGGTTGTAGCCGCCATTCCGGCCATAACCGCCTCCGCCACCCGATTGATTGGCATAGCCGCCTTTAAGCAGACCATAGACGAGCTGCTTCTGCGCTTCGAGAATTCTCGCGGAAGTTTCAGAGGCGCTGTGCGAGATCTGCTTGCCGCAGTCGTGCAGCATCTCCAGGGCTTCGGCGGTTGGGGCCATCTGAGGCGGAGGCGAGAGGACTTGGGCCGCCAAGACCTGGGCGCAGAGGAGCATTGTCAGCAGTACGCAAGCGGCCGCGGCATGGCGGGATTTTCGCGCCAGCACCGCGAGCGGGGACGCGGCTTGAGAATTGCCGAACCTGACATCAGGGATGGCTGGCACCTTGACTCCTTCCCTGCGCGAACGTGAGGCTTTGGTCAGCAAGATATAGCACAGAATCGCTGGAAACCGATATGTTGTTGTGGCAAGCACAAAGGTTCTCAGGCGGATTCATCCTTACGATTCGGCCGCATGCCCCGTGCGCTCTGGCTGTTGCCATTGCGTTACAATCGATCTTTCATGTCCTCAACCTCACAAGCTGTGACCCGAACTCCAGCCGAAGTCGTGCGAATGGCGCCGGTAACCCAAGCGGCGAACGGCATTTGCTATTCGGTGATGGGAGAAGTGACCGCCGGCATTGCCGATCTGGAGCGCATGGTGAATGCGGTGCCGCGCACGATTGCGGCGGCGCTGAATCGCAAGGCCTACTACTTTGTCCCGCTCACGCTGAATATGGGCGACGAGACCATGATCGCCGATCGCTATGACGTGCAACTCTCCGATAGCGCGGTCTGCCATCGCAACCAGACCTTGGGCGACTCGCAATGCGTCTTCATCTCGACGCGACTGATGGAAGACAGCTTCGCCATTGCCTTCGAGTTCTTCATCAACGTGGGGCACAATTTCGTCGATCGCGTGGGCGTCTCGCAGGAATTCGCCGATCTGGTATGGAAGCAGGTGGAGAGCCGTGTGCGCGGTGAGACTTCGCTTGATGCCTATGAGCTACGCAAAGTCGCGACCACCAGCGGTCCCGAGGCGGAAAAAGCGAAGCACGAATACCTGCTGGCGGTCTTTGCGGATGCGATCGCGGTCTACATGCTGTCGCTGTATCTCGATGTGGATTACCAGGACCTGCGCGAGCGCGACTATCCGCTGCTGGCGCCCGATGCCCTCGGCGAACGCCTGCGGAAGATCAATGAACTTTTCCCAGCGAATCCGGGATTCGAGTTCGTCGTGCACCGGAGGAGAAGGCAGTAAGGCAGTTGTCAGTTGCCGGTTGTCAGTGACAGCTTGAGAACCGCATTCTAGAATGCTGCCTTATGGCGCGGCTTACGTCGATTTGCGCTCTCGTAGTTGCGCTCACCTGCTCAGTCTTCTCACAGACAAAACCCACGTCGGTCTCCAAGGAGTATCGCTCGCCAGATAACAAGCGTATTGTTGTCGTGCCTGTCGATAACCTGGCCGGTTTTGAGAGCTACGAAAGCCGGGTCGACTTCTACACGAAAGAGGGCCCGAAGCTTTGTTCTGCCGATTTTTCTTCGGCGGACGGCGAGCACGGCTATGGTGTGGTGAGAGCCGCGTGGACTCCGGATGGTGCTTATTTTGTATTTAGCCTGGAGAGCTCAGGCGGGCACTCGCCTTGGCACACGCCAACCATGTTCTTCAGTGATGCGGGTCGGCAGCTCTGCAGTCTCGATGCGTTCCTGGAAGATCCCGGAATCACCACCCCGGAATTTGAGCTGATCGCGCCAGATTCAGTTCGGACATCAGTCTTTGGTGCGAAGTCCACAACGACCGTATCGCTCAGCTCGTTGATGAGGGCAGGAGAGTCAAAGGGCCGGGATCGCTGCGTTCCTTGCACAGGTGGCAACGGCCACGAGTATGGTGATACAACGCACTAACAACACTGACAACTGACAACTGGCAACTGCTTTTCGATGATTGCTCACCTTCGCGGCCGTTTAATCTCGAAGCATCCCAACCAGGCCATCGTTGAGGCCGGCGGCGTCGGCTACGACGTCGTCATTACCATCCCGACATTTTCCGATTTGCCCGCTGTGGGTGCCGAGGTCGCGCTGCACATTCACACGCATGTGCGCGAGGACGCGCTGGCACTTTATGGATTTCTGCGCGCCGAAGAGAAGCAGCTGTTCGAGAAGCTGATCACGGTGAGCGGCATCGGGCCGTCGCTGGCGATCAAGACCCTGAGCGGCATGGCGACGGCCGACATGGTGGGCGCGATCCGCAGCAACGATTTCGCGAGGCTGACGAAGATTCCCGGCATCGGCCGCAAGACCGCCGAGCGTATGTGCGTCGAGCTGCGTGACAAGCTGGAGAGTTTCGGCACGCCGCAATCGGCGGTAACGCATTCCGCCGTTGAAGAGGACGTGATCTCGGCGTTGACCAATCTCGGATATCAGCGCGCGATGGCGGAGAAGGCCGTCGAACGCGCGGTGCAGGCTGCAGGACGCGAAAACTTCGATGCGATCTTCCGCGCGGCGCTGGGCGCGTTGTCGAAGTAACCCGGAAAGACCCTTTTCACCACAAAGACACAGGGGCGCAGAGAAAGCAGCAAGTCATTTAAGGGCGGGAACGTCGAGGTGGCCGGATGAAGTTGGGTGATGGACGCAAGGTCACAATGCACACAACGCCAGAGTGCGAGGAACGGTCGCGTCTTCATTCCGAGACTTCAAAGCTCTTGGCCGAGTGGCTGGTTTGCAAAGACGAAGTGAAGCTCACGCCAAGGAACGATCCGCATTACGCGGCGAGAGTTGAAGAAATGAAAGCTGCGCGGACTAAGTTCAAGGCAGCGGAACACAGGCTGTCCCAGCACACGTTGAGTCACGGCTGCTGGTGAAAGCTCGGCATTTCTCAGGTCAGATTCAGAAACGAGGAAGAGATCGCGATAGTATTACCCCGTGCGCGAGAAGGTGCTGCAATACATCCGCGAACAGAAGCTGATGCGGGCGGGCGACCGCGTTGCTGTTGCGGTGTCCGGCGGAGCGGATTCGGTTGCGCTTTTACGCGTGCTGGTAGAGCTGCGCGACGAGCTGGGAATTGTGCTGGTAGCGGCGCACTTCAATCATGAGTTGCGTGGCGACGATTCAGTAGCCGACGAGCTGTTCGTGTCGGAGCTGGCCAAGGAACATGGGTTGGAGTTCTTCGCCGAATCTGCCAACGTTCGTAATCATGCCATCGCTTACAAGTTGAGCATCGAGGCGGCTGGGCGGGAGCTGCGCTATCGCTGGTTCGCTCAACTCGCCGAGGAGCAGAGGCTTGACTGCGTTGCGACGGCCCATACCTGTGATGATCAGGCTGAGACTGTTCTGCAGAAGTTTCTGCGCGGGGCTGGAACCAAGGGGCTGGCGGGTATTTTTCCATCTATGGCTGTAGGCGGTGAGAAGAATGTTCGCATCGTTCGCCCGCTGCTGTGCGTTTCCCGCGAGGAAATCGAGAGCTACCTACAATCCCTCAGTCAAAGTTGGCGCGAAGACGAAACCAATCTCGATCGCAGATTTCTGCGGAATCGCGTGCGGCATGAACTTCTGCCGCTGCTGGAGCGCGAGTACAACCCAAGGATTCGCCAGATTCTGAGCGACGTTGCCGAGGTGGCGCGTGGGGAAGAAGAGTATTGGCAGCGGCAGGTACTGCGGGAAAGAGCAGATCCCGCCGGCCGCCTTAGCCTGGAGGGGTTTGCGCAGCTGCCGATTGCCTTACAGCGGCGCCTGCTCAAGCGGTTCGCCGAACAGCAGGGGCTGACGCTCGACTTCGAGCACATCGAAAAGCTGCGCCGTTGCGCGCTGGGCGAGATGACGCGAGCTGAGCTTCCCGGCGGGCAGATTGTTGCGCGATCAGGAGCGTGGCTGCAAGTGTGCGTGCCTGCGCCACAACCTGCTCTGACTTATGAGTACGTTCTCCCAGTCCCGGGAGAAATTCAGCTCCTGGAACTCAAGATGACGATCCGAGCGGAGATCGTGCGTGAACAATTCGCGCGCGAGCTGGCGTCGGAAGAGTTGCTCAGCGCGGAACGGCTCGGTCCGGAATTGACCGTCCGCAACTGGCGTCCAGGCGACCGCTTTTGGCCAGAGCATAGCCGCTCGGAAGAGAAGCTGAAGCGCCTGTTCGCGGAGAAACACATTCCCGCGGAGCAGCGGAGCACGTGGCCGGTGGCATTTCTCCCAAATCTTCAAAACGACGGAATGAGTGGAGCACCCGGCGCACTCGCACATGTCTCGAAATCCGTGAGACATGCGGCCCCCGGCGAGATTGTCTGGGTGCGAGGCTTTCCAGTTGCAAAGGCATATTGCTGGAAGGGCTCCGGCGACGCAGTCAAGATCAAGGCAATCAGGTCCAGAGCGGAGGACTGATCGGGGCACGTCATATCTTCCGCCCATCCCAAACGATGGGATGGATGGGGCACCCGGATCGCCAGTGATTGGCTGTTCCAACCCCCGGTCACTGCGCGAAAAAGCCGCCCAGGACAACAGTTCCAGGGCGGCAGGTAATTTGGATCGACGTTCAATTCGCGATTTGTACCAGCCCCTTCAGATACGCGTCGATCGACTTCGCCGCCTTTCGGCCGGCTCCCATCGCGAGAATCACTGTGGCGCCACCGGTCACGATATCGCCTCCGGCAAAAACCCCGGGCTTCGAGGTCGCCAGATCATCATTGGCCGAGATGTAGCCGCGCTTGGTAGTCGCTAACCCCGGAGTGGTCGACTGGATCAGCGGATTCGCCGACGTGCCCGCGGCAATGATCGCTACGTTGCATGGGACGACGAACTCCGAACCTTTGATCGGCACCGGACTGCGCCGGCCGGAGTCATCGGGCTCGCCCAGTTCCTGGCGTATGCACTTAACCGCGGTCAAATTTCCCTTTTCGTCGCCGATAAACTCAACCGGATTTACCAGCATTTCGAAATGCACGCCTTCGTCCTTAGCGTGATGGACTTCTTCCACACGCGCGGGCATCTCGACTTCCGTGCGGCGATAGTAAATGCTGGCGCTCTTCGCGCCCAGTCTCAGCGCGCTGCGGACCGCGTCCATAGCGGTGTTGCCCCCGCCCACCACGATCACGTCGCGATCCTTGCAAGGATAAATCGGCTCATCGAATTCGGGGAAGCGATAAGCGCGCATCAGGTTCACGCGGGTGAGAAACTCATTCGCGGAATAAACCCCGTTGAGGTGCTCGCCCGGGACGTTTAAGAAGCGCGGAAGACCGGCGCCGGTAGCGATGAACATGGCGTCGAAGCCTTCGTCCTGCATCAACTCGTCGATGGTGACCGTCTTGCCGACGACAACGTTGGTTTCAAACTCCACTCCGCGGCGGCGCAGCACATCGATTTCGTGGCGCACAATTTCTTTTGGAAGGCGGAATTCCGGAATGCCATACACCAGCACGCCGCCAAGTTCGTGCAGCGCCTCAAAGACGTGCACTTGATGTCCCATTTGAATAAGGTCGCCGGCACAGGCCAAAGACGCAGGTCCGCTGCCGATAAGACCAACCTTCTTCCCGCTAGGCGGCGCAGATTTTGGCAGTCCAAACTTGCCGGTCTCGCGCTCCCAGTCGGCTACAAAACGTTCCAGGTAGGCGATCCCAACCGGCTCACCCTTCTTGCCCAACACACAACCGGATTCGCATTGATCTTCCACCGGACAAACTCGGCCAGTGATCGCGGGCAGTGCATTATCTTCGCGCACCTTGGCAGCCGCGCCGAGATAATCACCTGCCAAAATGAGATCGATCACAGTTTTGACATCCACCGAGACAGGACACTTCAAGATGCATCCTGGCTTGGGGCATTCGATGCAGCGCAACGATTCCTGCCTCGCCTGCTCGGGAGGGAATCCCAGATTCACTTCCTGAAAGTTGTGCGCGCGGATTTGCGGCTCCTGTTCGGGTACACGCTGCCGTGGCAGTTTGGAACGCTCCTTGTTAGGCAGCGGGTTGTGGCTCACTTTCGTTTGCGTCGCATCACTCATTGGTCACCCCTACCGCGTCAAGTGCGCATTCCTGTTTGTGATTCCTGCGGCGCAGCCTGTCCAACTCGGCCTGTGGATCGGCCTGCAGCCGCTCGATGCTAGTCCGCTCCTGCTCGCGATACATGTTGTTTCGTTGCGTCAGGACATCGAAGTTGACCTGAGTCGCGTCGAACTCCGGGCCGTCCACACAGGCGAACTGGCTGCTGTTGTTGACCAGCACACGGCATCCACCACACATTCCGGTGCCATCCACCATGATCGAGTTCAGGCTGACGATGGTCTTGATCTTCTCCGGTCCCGTCATATTGGCGACGGCGCGCATCATCGGTACCGGGCCGCAGGCCAATACGTAATCCAGCTTCTTGGCCGCCATCACCTCTTTCAGCTTGTCGGTGACCAGGCCCTTATCGCCATAACTACCATCATCGGTGACCACGTAGGTCTCGTCGCTGACCTCGCGTACTTCATCTTCCAGCACCATCAGCTCCTTGCTGCGGGCGCCGACAATCGAGATGACTTTGTTGCCTGCACGCTTCAGCTCGCGAGCTGTGGGATAGGCCATTGCGGTCCCAACGCTGCCGCTGACGACGACCGCAGTCCCGAAATTCTCGATCTCCGAAGGCTTGCCAAGCGGACCGACCACGTCGAGGATTTTGTCGCCCGTCTCCAGCATGTTGAGCAGCATGGTGGTTTTGCCGATCGCCTGCACGACGATGGTTACGGTGCCGGCTTCAGCGTCGGCGTCGGCGATGGTTAGCGGGATGCGCTCACCGCAATCATCCAGCCGTACGATGACGAACTGGCCCGGTTTCTGCTTGCGGGCAATGCGGGGCGCTTTGATGACAAACAGTTTGATACCGCGCGCCAACGGGCGTGCTTCCACAATGTCGTACACGGATACCCTCCACTACTCGATTCTGCGAAGGGTATGTACATCGAGTCTGTGGCGTACGTCACAAGGCAGGCGGACATGGCGCACAGGCGCGCCGAGCCCGAATTTCCAGACGCAGCATTGTGGGAACCGTTGCGCTACTGCTGCGGAGCGGCCTTGTCTTTTACTTTCTGTGAGCCTTCCTCGGTTTTGGTGGCGCCCTTGTTTACGACCTTTTTCGTCGTCTTCTTCGTTGCATGGCCGACATCTTTCGCCGCATCCTTCGTATCGGTGCCCGCGTTCTTCATGTCCTGCTTGGCGGTTGGTTGTGGCGGAGGTGGTGTGGTTCTGCTCTACTGCTGGGCCGTCTTGTCTTTTACCTTTTGCGCGCCTTCTTCGGTCTTGGAAGCGCTGCCGTGTACGACTTTCTCGGTCGTGTTTTTCGTGGCGTGAGCCGTTTTCTCGGCCGCGGTCTTGGTCGCTTGACCGGTTTTCTCCGCGCCAGTTTTGGTCGCGTTGCCAATGTCCTTGCCGGCCGCCTTGGTCGCATTGCCCGCGTCTTTCAGATCCTGCTTGAACGATCCATCCTGTGCGATCGCCATGGATACTCCTAGGGCAGCCGTGAGAAAAGCAATTCCTGCTGATTTCATAAGCAATCTCCAAGAACTTGAGTTGTCATCCCAGCAAGCTTCTTTTGCGCAGCGAGGCGCGCCGATTGCGCCGTGCACGAACGGCGCGCATCCCCATTTCGGACTGACGCGCTACCCCCGCGATGCTCAGCGGCAACGATTTTACCAATTCCTGGCGATCCTCGGTCTGAACTGATGTCGCGGCAAAGTATCGGATATCTGCGATTGTTATACTGCCCTCTTGATGCTCAAGGAAACTCTCGAACAAGGCCGAATCACCACCGACCGCGCGCTGGAGCGCCTGCTTCCGGCTGCCGATCAATATCCGCCGTCGATCCACCAGGCGATGCGGCACAGCGTCTTTGCCGGTGGCAAGCGTCTGCGTCCCATCCTGTGCATGGAAGCGGCACTGACGATTGAGCGATGCGTTCCGCCCGGCATCGAAGACTTGGCCGCCGCGCTGGAAATGCTCCACACCTATTCGCTCATTCACGACGATCTGCCCGCGCTCGACAATGACGACCTACGTCGCGGCCGTCCCACCTGTCACAAAGCTTTTGGCGAAGCAACGGCGATCCTGGCCGGTGATGCCTTGCAGACCTATGCCTACGAGGTATTGGCGAAGCTGCAGTGTCCGGCGGAGGGGCGCGTCGCCATTATTGCCGAAATTGCACATGCCACCGGAACAATCGGAGGCATGATCGGCGGGCAGGTGATGGATCTGGAGGCCGAGCACACCCGCCCGGACGCAGCGACGCTCGAGTACATTCATCGCTCGAAGACGGGCGCTCTGCTGACTGCCAGTGTGGTGACTGGTGGCATCTACGCTGGAGCGAGCGAATCGCAGATTCAGAGCCTGCGCGAGTTCGGCCAGAACATCGGGCTGGCGTTCCAGATTGTGGATGACGTTCTCGACGTCACTCAAAGTTCAGAACAACTCGGCAAAACTGCCGGCAAAGACACCGCTGAGGAAAAGGCGACATATCCGGCGTTATTTGGCGTCGACGCCTCGCTGAAGAAGGCGGATGAGTTGGTCGCCGCAGCTTCCGCGGCGCTGGATATCTTTGGCGAGAACGCTGCGACTCTCCGCGAGATTGCGCACTTCCTGGTGGAGAGAAAGAAGTGAGGCGTTAGCGTCTGGGAGACCCCTGCGGAACGTTACCAAGCCGCGGGAGTTACGTCCGTGTGCGGGAACTCGTTGCCTTTGAAAAGCAGCGGTTCGGCAGTTTCTTTGGCCAGGGCGTAAGCGAAGCAATCACCAAAGTTTAACCTCGCAGGATGACCGCTGCTGCTGTCAATCACAACCGCTGCTTCCACGAAATTGACCGCGGACATGCGGGGGCCGGCAGATTCTTCAATCGCTTCAATAAAGCGCCGCTCCTCCGGTTCAGAGCGCAGAATAGCCAGCAGGGCCGAAGTATCGAGAATCATCGTGGCAGTCCCTTCTCGTCGTAGAGCAGGTCCCATGATCTATGGAGCGGTAGGGTTCCTTGAGATGCGCAGAGCAATCCTTGGCAATTCGCTCCAGGCGATCCGCTAACCTCTCGCCACGCTGACGGTGCAGGCGAGCCAGGCGCTCGCGTAATGCCTGCGTGATCGTCTCGGTCATGTTCTCGCCAGTCAGCCTTGCCAGCTCTTTTGCAAGCTTGTAAGTCTCAGGATTCTTTATGTTTAGAGCCATCAATACACCCGTCTACCATTGCTGGAACAATTGCACCTCGGCGCGTTCCAAACAGCTAAATCGACTGCAGCGGCAACGCCATCAAATCCTCCACCAGCCCCACTTCCTTCTGCACAAACGGTTCGGCGTATCGGACTCCCGCCAGCAGACCGTAGAAGCCGGCCATCGTCGCGATGCGCTCGCGGATTTCAGCTTGTCTGGGGAACAGTCCGCTACCGCTGGCTTGATCTTCATATTGCGAGCGGTAGGCCATCAGCGCGGCGAAGCGCGTGTCGAATTGTGCGGATATGTCCACAACAAAGGTCGGGCGAACATCGGCATACAAACTGGCATAGAGGATCTTGAAGGGCCGATGCGGCTGAGCGCCGAGATCAAGCTTGGCCAGTCCCGCAAGAAAAGCAGCTTCGTATCCGAGCGGCGATGCGGTGGCGTGATCGGGATGGCGAGCTTGCCAGTAGGGCAGGATCAGCACACGCGGGCGCAACTGGCGGATCACGCCCGCAACCTTCAGCCGATTTTCGTAGGTGTTCTCGACGCGACCGTCAGGAATATCGAGCGCCTGCCGCCAGCCGACCTTCAGGATGCGGGCCGCTTCGTCAGCTTCGCGAGCGCGATCCTCAACCGTGCCGCGCGTACCCATCTCGCCCTGTGTAAGATCGAGGACGGCAGTGCGATAACCTCGCTCGGCCATCTTCAGCAGCGTGCCGCCGCAGGTCTGCTCGACATCGTCACGATGTGCGGCGATGGCGAGAATGTCGGCCTGAAACTGATCCATGCTGCGAATTATATGTGGACACGCTGTGCTGTGTAGAATCGCGTTTCAGAGGCTTCGTGGCCATGCGGAAAATTGGGCCGGCTCTGGCGTTATTCGTGTTCTTCGTAGCCAACAACGCGTGTGCTCAGTCGCGAAGCAGCAACAATCCATCAATCAAGACTTTCGTTAGCCCCGACGGAGTCTTCCAAGTTGATTACTCGAGCAGTCTTGTTCTCTGTCGTGAGAACTCGGACGAGCCAAGCATGTGGGAACCTCAAGACTCGTGCGAAGGCTATATACCATTATGTTCTAACGGTGGTATCAACCAGCCAAAGATACTCGTCTGCATCGGATACCGAGCGGGCGAGGCTGAAGAGAAAACGACGTTCGGAGGGGCTTCGTTCACGGTTGCCGATTTAGGCGAGAAGAACGACCAGGCATCATGCCTTGCCATGCCCGGTGCGCCTTCCAGTCCGGAAAAATGGAAGGTCAAGACAATCCACAATGTAAAGTTCTTTGTGACAGAGACAACCGGAGCCGCCTTGGGACATTGGGACACGGTGAAAGTCTTTCGGATACTGCACGACGGGAGGTGTTATGACCTGGCTACGACGATCACTGGAATTGACGGACAAGACACTGACCCGCCCACGAAAAGCTTCGATAAGGCTTCGGTAAAGAAGGCGATCAACGTCCCGGTGTCCACCTTCAAGTTCCTCAAATAGCTACACCCTCATCGCCACTGCGACTCCGTCACGCAGTGGGATGATTGTCGTGAACCAATCGGGCGACGAGTACAGCAGACGGTTCAGTTCGACTACGCCTTCGGTTAGTTTGTCCGGCTGCGGCTTCGGCAAGTCAGGGTTACCGGCTGCATAAGCGACGCGCCCGCTCCAGAGCGCGTTGTCAGTCACGAACAATCCGCCCTTGCGAACCCGCGCTGCCGCCATGTTGAAGACGCGCGGATAATCGTGCTTGTCGACGTCGCAGAAGAGAATGTCGAACTGTTCTTTGCGTTCCGAAAGTAGCTCCAGGGCATCGCCAACGTGAACTTCGATGCGATCGGTCACGCCGGCCTGATCGAAATAGCGCCGAGCCTCGTCGGCATTCTTGCGACTGCCATCGGAATAGTGGACCTTGCCGCCTTCGCCGATGGCCTTCGCCCACCAGATGGTGGAGTAGCCGATCGCCGATCCCATTTCAAACACGGTTTTCGCGTTGATCAGCTTTGCGTATTGATACAGCAAGCGCCCGACCGCAGGACCAACGATGGGAATGTCGCGCTCCTTCGCCTGGCGCTCCATTTCCTGCAGCACCGGCTCACGCGCCGGAAGCATGGCGTAAAGGTATTTCTCTACACGTTCATCAGTGAAACTAGTCATAAGAAGCACTCAGCACTCAGCAATCAGCAGTCAGCAATCAGCACTCAGTAATCAGCCTGCTGACCTGCAGCTTGTACTGACTGCTGAGCGCTGACTGCTGCTCACAGCGTTTGTCCCGGTTTCATCTCAACGATCTCTGGTCCGCCGGGACCGACTAGTTTCTTCAGTTCGCCCGGCCGTCCTGTCAACAGCGGAAATGTTCCGAAATGCATGGGGATGACCGTCTTTGGCTGGAGCAGCTTGCAGGCATACGCCGCTTCGCGCGGTCCCATGGTGAAGTGATCGCCGATGGGCAGCAGCGCAATCTCCGGTACGTAGAGTTCGTGGATGATCTGCATGTCGCCGAAAACCGCGGTATCACCGGCGTGGTACAGCCTCACTCCGCCGGGCAGCTCAAGCACGTAACCACAAGCCTCGCCGCCGTAAATCATGCTGCCGTCGTCGTCCTCAATACCGCATGAGTGATCGGCGTGCACCATGGTAATCTTGATGCCGGCAACGGTTTGCGTTCCGCCCTTATTCATGGGCGAAGTCTGCTTGGCGCCCTTTTTCTGCATCCAGGCGCAAAGCTCGAAGATGCCGACGACCATCGGATCGCACTGCTTCGCCACGCGCACCGCGTCCCCAATGTGGTCGCCGTGACCGTGCGTACACAGCATTACGTCGCACTTCTTCACATCTTTTTCGTCCTCAGGACAGAGTGGATTGCTCAGCCAGGGATCGATATAGACGATTTTCCCGTCACTTGTCTGAATGCGAAACGTCGCGTGCCCGAGCCAGGTCAGCCGGTTGTCTTGCAAATTCATTTCTTACCCTCATGAGAATGAAGCAGATCAGAAATCGATGCTATCCCGACGTCCATTGTAAGGGGGAGAGCACCCGAACCATTGGGAAGCGTCGTGACATCGGCCAAACTCAAGCCCTCCCGGCACGGATCGAATCCAGGATCGCCAACGCCTCCGCGCATTGTTCACGATTGACATCGAGGTGCGTAACAAAGCGCATAAGCTGTGGGCCAACTCCATTCGCGAGGACGTGTCGTTGGGCAAGTTTCCGGGATAGATCAGCCGAGCTCATACCTGTTGCAGATACATCGCAGATCAGAATGTTGGTCTGAACTCTGGCTGGGTCGATTTTGATGCCGGGAATTCGCGCTAACCCCTCGGCAAGAAACTTGGCATTGGCATGATCTCGCGCCAGCTTCTGCGGCCCATCCTCCAAGGCGATCAAGCCTGCGGCCGCCAGAATTCCCGCCTGCCGCATGCCGCCGCCCAGCGCCTTGCGATAGATGCGGCCGCGATCCATCATCTCCGCGGTTCCCACCAGCAGCGAACCCACCGGCGCGCCCAAGCCCTTCGATAAGCAAAACATCACCGTATCGGCTTTGGCCGTGAGCTGTACGACCGGGATTCCCAGCGCAACAGAGGCGTTGAAAATGCGCGCACCATCGAGATGCACCGGCAATCCGGCGGCGTGCACGTTATCGCAGACCTCGTCAAAAACTTGCGGCGGGGTCACAGTTCCGCCAGCCATGTTGTGTGTATTCTCCAGCGAAACCATACCAGTCTTCGCCGCGTGATAGCTCTTGGTCTTGAGCTTCGAGTTGACGTGCTCCCAGGTAAGAATGCCGTTCTCGGCCCAAACTGTCCGCGGCACCACGCCCGAGAAGTGCGCCATCATCGCCATCTCGTAGTTGAAGACGTGCCCACGCTCCTCGCAGATGACTTCCTGGCCGTGGTGGGTGTGCAGCTTGATCGCGATCTGATTGCCCATAGTGCCGCTGGGGACGAACAGTGCCGCCTCGCGTCCAAAAATCTCCGCTGCCCGCTTCTCCAGCCGATTGATGGTTGGGTCTTCGGCATAGACATCGTCACCGACCTCGGCTTCGAACATGGCGCGTCGCATCTCGGGTGAAGGCTTGGTAACGGTGTCGCTGCGCAAATCGATAACCGGAGTGGCGAGACTCGAAGACTCAAGTTCAGATTCAGGAGCAGAGGTGTACATGCCAGATCCTATCGAGCGACAAGCATCGAGTTTAGCAGAGTGCGGTAATGGCGTTGTTCAGCTAAAGGGCCACGTCAGACCTGTAACGACACAGTCCGTAGCTGCCCGCCGCGGATGCCGCCAGAACGGCCGAGGCTCGAGCTTGGCGCTCCGTTGGGCGCAAACAAAAAGCGGCGAGCCCCTGCTCACCGCCTTCCTGCCGGCTGAATTCACGCTTGGAAATTCTACGTCTGGTTTCTCTGCTCAGCGATAAAGCGGCCGGGAAGATCTGTCCCGGCCAGCCAGGTTACTGTGGATTAGTGAGCCGCTGCATTGACCTCGGCACGGTTCTTTTCCAGTGCGGCAACAAACACATCGCGCTTGCCGTTCGGATCCTTCACCTGACCCGTAAGCACCGGGCGGAAGCCGACCGAGCGTCCGTAATAACCCTGCATACCACTCTCGTCAGCCTTGATGACCGCGCCGTTCAAAGTAGCGCCGGCAAACAATCCGCGCGCACGCGAATAGGTGAGGACCTCCGCATTCATCTTCCAACTGGTATCAGCAGAAGCTTGTCGGCCAACCGGACCGGCCGCAACGCCTGCCGAGCCACCAAGCTTGAACTTGGCCGCCAGCAGTTGATTCATGCCGTTATCGTTCATGATCAGCATGGTCAAATCCACACCTTCCGCGCCAATCTGTGCGCCCCAGGTGCCACCGGTCACGACAAAGAACGCCGGCGCGCTCCAACCGCCATTGGGCAGACGGCAAGAAGCTACGCCTCGACCGTGCTCGGCGCCGAAGATAAAGCCGCCTTTAATCATCGAGGGAACGACTGCTACGCATTTGGCTTTGGTGAATACCTCATCCGGAATGCCTTTGTCGCCCGCAGCCAGAAGCTGGTTCAGGTCTTTGGCCGCGTCGTCTATCCGGGCCATGGCCTTATCATGCTCGGAATCCGCCTTGGTTCCGGCGTCCTTTGCCGCGGCTTTTTCGGAGTCAGCCGCGTTCTCTTCCTGAGTTGCAGCGTTGTTGCGGGACTGGTCTACGCTCTGGGTTGAGGTGTTGTTCTGTGCTGTGTCAGTCTGGTTCGAATTAGCCGTGGTAGCTGCGTTATCGTTTGTGGTTGTAGTGCTGCTGGAAGTTGCATTGTTGTCCTGCGCCCAAACCATACACGCGCCAAGCATCAACAATCCGACGAAAATTCCAATTCGTTTCATAGACCTTGTTTCCTCCATTGAAACCGGCGGACAGAACTTAATCCGTCCTAGGTACCTTTGATAGTTAAATCGCAGCGAGGGTTTGCAGGCGGGAAGAAGTATTTGTAGTCGAGCGGTTACAACCCAAGCAGGCAGTAACACATCGCGAACGCGATTCAGGCCGGACGCTTGCCAACCACCGCCTGCTGCCAGGGACGTCGTGGACGCTCGGTTTGCGGAAGATCGCGATCCCGTACACGGTCGTACATGTAGGACTCGCTTACGGTACCCAGGCTCTCGTTATAAAGACTGATGCCACCGAGGCCTTCCTTCAGCTCTTCGGAAAACTCGTGCAATGCCTTGAGGTGCTCGGCGGTCGCGGGATACACACCCTTGCTGGTCTTCAACACTTTTTGGTAGCCGTAGTCGACAAGCTTAGAAATTTCACCATTGATGAGGTAACCGGGGTAGGCGAAGATCTTCGCGCTGCCATCAGGTGCGCGCTCGATCGCGGCCGAACATTGATACTTCTTTAGAAATACATGATGGCTGGCGCCCGGCGCTTCCATTACGTCGAATCCATGGTCGCGAAACCAGGCGACGGTTTCTTCAAACGATCTTGTCTTAACCTTATTGCCCATCTCTGGTGACCTCGATTGCCGCGCGGTGGTTTCACGTTTTGCAGTCATACCGAATGCGATATCTCACGCGTAGGGTGACGTTGCCCACCAGCACCGCCTTTTTCGCGTTGCCATGCAAGAAGTTCTCACTTTCGCACACTGTGGGGGTGCTCAGCAACCTGCGGTCGACAAAGACGGACAAACGATCCTCGAAGGGGAACAGTCTGTGGCGCAATCCAGCTATTCATTCGCCAGTGTGAAGTTCACATTAATCTGCGTATCAACTTCCACGGCCTCTCCATTCAGGTAATACGGCCGGTACAACCACTGCCGCACTGCTGCGATGGCGGCTTCGGTCAGCATAGGGTGGCCAGTGATCACGCGAAGATTCTGTACCGTTCCATCTTTGCCGATCACCGCCTGCAACACAACCGTGCCTTGAATCCGCGCCCGGCAAAATCTTCCTTACTTCGACCATCTCGAAGATGTGTAATCAACCGCTTCCTGCACGTTGAGTTCTCGCGTAAGCACGCCCGTGCGCACGTATAGCCTGGGAGCATCGCCATCTCTGACGTAAACTGGGCGGCTCATCGGGGCGACCATCACGCGGCAAACCTCTTTGCCTGCCAACGTGTGGAAGACAATTTGTATAGACCGGCAGGCGTCAGCGCCCATCTTCGTTGCGACCGCTGTCATCAGCGCCTGCTCGAAGCCGTCGCGGTCAGGTTTCTTCAGCGTTTTGTAATCGTGATCGAGACCGGCGACGCTGCCATCGTCGCCCACGCCGATCAGCAGCGTCCCGCCGTCGCCGTTCATGTAGCCGGCCAATGTCTTTAGTACGACTGCTTCCAGCGCGCGATTTACCTTGTTCTCACGCAGGTCCCAGCGGAACGATGATTTGAATTCCAGCTGCGCGCTTTCGCCACGGGCGATTAAAGTCTGCAGATCGCTTTCCAGAGCGGCGCTCAACTGCTCGATGCGTTGCGAGCGCCGCTGCATGGTCGAGTACAAGCTGGCGCCCCCGACGCTCAGAATCATGCCCACAATCGCATAGAAAGTAGTTTTCTCCGGAGTCTGACCAGTTAACGATCGATGCAGTTGTGCCGCCGCGAAATTCGCGGCCGTCGAGTTTCCCGGCTGATATTCGTAGAAATAGACGAAATCGTTTGTGGGATAGAGGACGAAAATTCCAACCGCCGCTCCCAGCAGTAGCGCGATGCCAAAAATGCGAAGCTGCGAGCGCACTTTCCAGGAAAGCTGCACTGCATTCCTCATCGCCGCTAACTTCTCCAATGCAGCGTCACCGGGCCGTTCAGGGGATGGCGCATGGGTTTGCCGGTTGCCTGCGATTCCAGTCGCGCCTGTTTCAATTCGAAGTACCACTTCGCCGGCCGGTCGGCATCGTCGATCAACATGAGGCTGGGATTATGCTTCAGGCCCTCCGCCTGCTGGATCATGGTGAGCTGATCCTGGCGCACAAAACGGCGTCCAAAGAACTTCGCGATGGGCGTCAGAAACGGCACGTTAAGGAATACGTTCCACGCCGCACAAACATCGATGCGGCAATTGTTATCGACCGTCGGCGTCACCGTGGTGAGACTGGCAAACCACCTTTCGCCGCAGCGGATGATCTCGTAGCGCCGGTTTGGCAACACGAAGTCGATGGTCGTCGTGATCGGCTGGCCATACACGCCGAGTAGCTTGTAAGGAGCGCTGTTTGCCGAGGGCTGGTGCGCGGTCATGCGGAAGCCACCGTCAATCGGCTCGAAATGTTTTTCCTTTTCGTGGATGCTGGCGCGTGAACGCCACCACCACGCCTGATGCACGAACGGCCCATGAGCCGGATCCATCAGTCCGATGATGCCATGATCGATGTTGCAGGGCAGGTCGGCGGTGAGATATGCGGAATGAAAGCGCCCACTGAACTTCGGCACTTCGGGAACGGGAGGCAGATCGTCCTCGCGGCTGGAAACTCGTCCTCTCCCGCTTTGTGGGACATATACCCACACGTGCCCATCGCGTTCTTCGCAGGGAAATGCGGCGGAATGGATTTTGCACGGATCCAGCGAATCCCGCGAAGTGAGCGAGGGTATCTCGCGACATTGTCCTGAAACCGGCTCAAAGGCCCAACCGTGATATTTGCAGGTCACCAGCTGTCCGTCGAACCATCCATAGGATAGCGGAATGCCGCGATGAGGACAGGAATCACGCATTGCGAAGTAGTATCCGCCGGCGGTGCGTCCCAGCACCAGCGGTATGCCGAGCAGCATGGCCTTTGCCATTCGCTTGCCGGAGATCGCCGAGGCACGGATCGCCGGATACCAATCGTCGTAAATCAACGTGGTGGTTGGGCCGCTGGGGGCTGATGCAGCGCGAGTGACTTCGCCAATCATCGTCCGAAGCCATACTATACCGAACTGCTTTAGAAGATTCCGCTACGGTAGATCACCCACCAGCTCGCCAGCAAAGCGGCGAACGTCTCGGCCACGC
>CAWFUE010000060.1:0-19554 GCA_963818905.1 uncultured Acidobacteriaceae bacterium | reverse complement strand
GTTGTCGTTTATCAATACGGTACTGTTGCAGAGCGACGGCAAGATCGTCGCTGTAGGCAATACCGGATCGGCCTCCGGGTCGAGCTTCGAAGGCAGCTTTGTCGCCGCACGCTATCTGGCTCAGTAGTTAACAACGGTACTTGTATTCGGGTGCCTAGGTCTCGCGCTGTTCGAGACCTGGGTTCCAAACATCATCCGCCGCAAGCGGCGAGAACAGGCGTTATCACCACTAACCTTGCGCAACGGAAACTACCTCCCTTTAAACTGCGCCTGCCGCTTTTCCAGAAACGCCTTCGTGCCTTCATTCTTGTCTTCAGTCGAGCAGCAGACGCCGAAGAGCGTCGCTTCGAGATACAGGCCGTCGGCCAGCGTCAAATCGTAGCCATGGTTGACCGCTTCCATTGCGTACTGCACCGCCAGCGGAGCGTTGGCGATGATCTTGTTAGCGATAGCTTCGGCGCGCGGGATCAGCTCGGCCGCGGCGACAACTTCGTTCACCAAGCCGATGCGATGCGCCTCCTGCGCCGAGATCATCTCGCCGGTCAGCACCAGCTGCTGGGCAATTCCCTTCCCTACCAGGCGCGGCAGCCGCTGCGTGCCGCCGTAGCCTGGAATGAGGCCGAGCTTCACCTCGGGCTGTCCCAGCTTGGCGTTGTCACTGGCCAGACGCATGGTGCAGGCCATAGCGAGCTCGCAGCCGCCGCCGAGCGCGAAGCCGTTGATGCAGGCGATCGTCGGCTTGCCCAGATTCTCGATGGCATCGATGATCGCCTGTCCCTGATGCGTGTACTCCTTGGCCGAGACGGGCGTGTGCTGCGACAGCTCGCCGATGTCGGCGCCGGCAACGAAAGCCTTCTCGCCCGCTCCGGTGAGGATGGCCACGCGAATGTCGGCATCATCCTTGATGGACGCGAACGCCTGCTTCAGCTCCTGCATGGTCGCCATGTTGAGCGCGTTGAGAACCTTGGGACGGTCGATGGTGACGTAGGCAATGTGATTTTTCTTGTCGAGCTTAATGTTCTGGAAGTCGGTCATGGTTTTTGCGATTCCCTATATTTGTCTATTTGACTCTGAGTAGCTAAGGCGGAAGGGAAGATATCCGAGGGACAGCCATCGGCAAACGGCGTGAATTCTTTGACCGTGCCTCTCTTAACGATCTTGCCCGTCGCAGTGCTTACCAAATAATCCGCACTTAATCCAGCGTCTGGGCAATCACCTGTCGGATAAACTTCGGGTCGCATCTCCAGGAGTGCCGACCCTTTTAGCCAACGCACAGCATACAGATTATTGCCACGCGCCTGGCAGTAATGATGTTTCGCGAAATCCTCGGCAGCGACCTGCGGAGCGGGCGACTCAACCGCTCGGTCTTTCTCGACGGCAAACGCACGAATGTCGTAGCGTCCGATGGCGCCGCCCTTGCTCCACATCACATAAAAAGCCTTGGAATCCGGCGACCATTTTACAAAGGTAGCGCCAGTCAGATTCTGGGGAACGAATGACTCAAGCAGTCTTGTACCAGCATAAATCGAAATTGTATGAGTGCCTTCGTCAGCATCAGCGTGCTCCGGTTTACTGGAAAGCAGAACATAATTCTTGTGATCAGGGGACCATACCATTGTCTTGTCGCTGTAGCCGTCCGGCATGAAGACGTCCGCGCGACAAGAATAAATCTGGGCGAACGAGAATCGCGCAGCCGCGGCGATCACCAGTGCGATAATCAGAGACCGCTTCGTCGATGTGCGATTGATCAGCATACGATGAGCCCGAGGGGCGACATTTGAGCTAGCCGTGGGCGTGAGCCGCGGATAACTGCGAGAATACAGTAGAACCGCGCAGCGGCGGCACAACCCTCCGTCCGCGCTCACCGCGGATGGGTGAAGCCGCACTCCTTCCACAGTTTTTCCCAAACCCAGATCCCGGACATGGCCTTTGCTGGCAGCGGGAATCCGAGTTGATGAGCCAGCATACATACTTGGCCGCGATGATGCGCGTCGTGCGCAAGCATGTAGGGCAGCGTGGTTGCGCCTGCGGGCCACGGTTTCGCCCAACCGTCGCGCCGAAAAGTTTGCACCCGGCCATCCGGTTTCGACAGCGCCTCCGCAAGCATCTCGGAGCAGCGCGCGGCGCTTTCCAGCAGAGCGGCCTGGGCCTGCTTCTGGGTGCAGCGAGCGTGGTCGAGTGCGGCCGGAAGCTTGATATGCGGCGCGGACAGCCTTAGCCATTTGCGACGCATATTATGGACGTGCGCGACGATGGCGGCGATGGTTCGTCCCTTACTTCCCGGCAGTTTGGCGCGCCAGGCAGCGGGGTCGAGATTCTGCAGGACGATCTGATTCATCCGCTCGTTGACGGCGTACGTTTCCACCAGAACCTGGCAAAGGTCGTCGCCGACGTCAGGCTTTCGGTGGGTCATGGGATCATCTTCATCGACACGCATTCGGCGTTCATGGGCGATAGTCACTTAAATGCTATGCGATCCACAGGTCGACGAAAGCGAATATTGCAAACTCTTGCACAATTTGCCGTATAGCGCACCGAATATCCGAAAACAGCTTTTACGGGACACCGGCGGGGTTAACCTCGCTTAAATCGCCCTGTAACCGCAATTGCCGGCAATCATGCCAATCGTCGGGATGCACCAAATCTGAGCAGTCCGGCTACGCCAAAATTTTATGGCATTAACGTGCCATTCTAGCGGCAAAATCCTCCCGATTCGGAACCGCTACACGAACCTTCCCGGCACCGGCTTGTTGGGGTCGGCGTAGTCGTAGAATCCCTTGCCCGACTTGCGGCCGTACCATCCGGCCAGCACCAGCCGCTTGAGCAGCGACGGCGAGGCGAAGCGCTCCTGCTTGAACTCGTCGTACATGACGTGGGTGATGTAATACGTCGTGTCGAGCCCGACGAAATCGAGCAGCGTGAACGGTCCCATCGGGTATCCGCAGCCTAGCTTCATGGCTTCATCGATGTCGGTGATGGAGCCGACGCCCTCCTCATACGCGCGAATCGCGTCGAGCAGATACGGCACGAGCAGCCGGTTGACGATGAAGCCGGTCTTGTCGCTGGTGCGCACCGGAACCTTGCCGAGACGGGTGCCAAACTCGACTGCGGCATCGTACACCTCGGGCGCGGTGGCGATGGTCTTCACCACTTCCACCAGCTTCATCATGGGCACGGGATTGAAGAAGTGCAGGCCGATGAAGCGCTCGGGGCGCTTGGTCGCGGTCATCAGCTCGGTAACCGAAATGGACGAGGTGTTGGTGGCGAAGATCGCGTCCTTCTTGACAATGGCATCGAGCTCCGCGTAGGTCCTGCGCTTCTCGGCGACGTTCTCGATGATGGCTTCAATGACGATGTCGCAGTCGGCCAGGTCCTGCATGTTGAGCGTGCCCTTCATGCGCGACTGCGCTTCCGATTTCTGTTCCGGCGTGAGGCCGCCCTTGGCTGGACCGCGCTCCACCAGACGCGTCAATGATTTGTCGATGCCGGCGAATCCTTTGTCGAGGAATTTCTGCTCCTGCTCGAGCGAGACGACGTCGAAACCTGCCGTGGCCGCGACCTGCGCGATGCCCGAGCCCATTAGTCCACAACCCAGTACTCCAACTTTCTTGATGTTCATGTGTGCGTGCTTTCCTTTGAAGAGGCGCAGCTTCAGCTGCGCCAATAAAGATTCTATCGACTTGTCATCCCGAGCGGAGCGAAGCGCAGGCAGTGCTTTTCGACTCGCGTCTTTCGCGAGTCGGCGGGCGGGGAGTCGAAGGACCCCTATCACAACCAACCGCCTCGTCCCGCTCTCGCGTACCGCGGGTCACGCCCACGGGTAACACAAGTGCCGCCGCTAAAGCGGCTCGGATCAGACTAAACCTCAATCGGCACCAGTAAACTCGTGCCCTGATACGAACCTAACTATCCTTTAACCTACGGTCCTGGAACTCGCCAAACGGAGCTTCGTATCAGGGCACGGCTTCAGCCGTGCCGCAAGCATTATTAATCTCGTGGGCTTTAGCCCCTGCCGCCTTTCGCTTCGCCAAATAGGTAAAGCAATGCGGAAATTCCTCCGGCGACTCGACCAGTCCGCGATTCACCGGATTTTGTGCAATGTATGCCTTGTGCCGCAAGAAGCTCTCGCGATCGTTCACGCGTACTTCCGAGAAACCTCGTTGCCAAACTTCACCGTTATATCCATGCTCTTTCTTGAGGCGGTACGAAAATCCACCTTTAATGAATTGCACGGCTTTCTCAATGGACATGTCGCCATCGACCGTAAGCAATACGTGCACGTGGTCGGGCATGACGACGAAATCGTGCACTTTGAATTTCTTTCGCGGCAACATAGGACCGCAGGACGTCAACAAACAACATCGCATTGCATTCCGATTGCAACAGCGCCCGGCCCATGCTCGTCTTCGCGGTGATGAAAAATGTGCGTGATGGACGAACGATGTCTTTCGGGCTGGAGTTACGAACAGGAGCCGACATGAGCAGGGGCTAAAGCCCAATTCATTTTACGCTGCGTGCGGCATGGCTAAAGCCATGCCCTGATACGAGGCCGTACTCGAATCATCAGCGCTATAGTCGCGAGCGCCTCAGCTAGCTCACGTTTTTGGTGCTCCCACTTCGCTGATCCTTGTATTCTGCAGCGCGACGATGCGCCACTTGTCATCGATCTTTTCGGCGACGATGGTCGGCCGAGCGTCCAGCTCCTCCACGGGCGCGCCTTCGGCCAACTCCAAATGTTGCCGCAGAAAGACAATCGCTATCTCCGGCCGCAGAAACTTGATCTTTTCCACGCTGTAGTGGATGGTGCTGCCTTTGTAGATCGTCCCGAAGATCATGCGATGCCCGGCTCTGATCGCGTTGTGCCCCGAATAATATCCGCCAAGAATGTGGATGACGTCAGCATCTTCGGCGAATAGCCCGGCAAAGGCGTCGCCGTCGCCGGCATTCCAGGCCGACTCCAGTTGATAAATCAGTTGATGCAGTTTGCGTTCTTCGCTTGTCATTGCGTATCGCCGCCGGTCTTGGCGCGCTGTTGCAGTACGTAAGTCCAGCCGCCGGCCACTGCTGTCGGCGCCATTAAGAGCAACGCTGTTACCTGTGGCCACGCCGCGCCTTTGCGGATCATGACCACGATGGCAGTCAACCCGATCAATACTCCCACGATCTTCGCGGCAATGAAGTGTGGCCGCCCGCCGATGAAGCCGGCGAGATGTCCTGCCACCAGCGCGAACAATATTCCAAATATAGTTGCTCCCAACTGAAAGCTAATGCTGGCCGGGGCATGCGGATCGGTGTTGGTGACGCGAAACACCGCGAACCACAATAGCTCGAAGAGCAGGTATCCGAGAACCGCACCGCTGAAGACACGCATAAATACGCTGTTCGCCTTTCGCCATTCGCTTTTCGGCGGAGGGCCCGGCGTCCGAAGTAGAGTCAGAAACGCAAGCCTTTTCTCGTCGCGGCGCCCATTCCGGCGAAGAGCGAGTGGCCAATGGCGAAAGCGGCTCTCACCTACCGCTGCAGATTCTCCACAATTACCGCAATGCCCTGCCCGCCGCCGATGCACGCGGTCGACAATCCATACTTCGCTTTGCGGCGGCGCAGTTCGTACAGCAACGTGACCAGCAGTCGCGTACCGGTCGCGCCCAGCGGATGGCCCAGCGCGATCGCTCCGCCATTGACGTTGAGTTTCTCGCGGTCGAGACCCAGTTCTTTTTCTACCGCCAGCGCCTGCGCCGCGAAGGCTTCGTTCAGTTCAATCAAGTCGATGTCGTCCAGCGTGAGCTCGGCTTTCTTGAGCGCGATGTGCGTGGCCGGCACCGGTCCCGATCCCATAATCTTCGGATCGACGCCCGCAATTCCCCAGCTCACGATCCTGCCCAGCGGCTTGAGATTGCGCTTCTCCGCTTCATCCAGCGGCATGACTACGACCGCCGCGCCACCGTCGACAATTCCGCTGGCGTTGCCGGCGGTGACGGTTCCGTTCTTGCCGAACGCCGGCTTCAGCTTGCGCAGGCTGTCCATCGTGGTCTCGGGACGGCGATGGTCGTCTTCGGTAAACATCTCGCCGGTCGGCTCGCCACGACGATTGCGCAACGCGACTGGCGTCAGCTCTTCCTGCAAGCGTCCGGCTTTGTATGCCGCCATCGGCGGTCTGCTGCGAGCGCAGCGCGAACTCATCCTGCATCTCGCGTGTGATGCCTTGCTGCTCGCCGTAGAGCTCAGCCGTGTTGGCCATGTAGAGATTGCAATAGCTGTCGAGCAGCGCGACCATCAGGGAATCTTCCAGCTTGCCTTCGCCCAGGCCAACGCCCCAGCGCATGCCGCGAATCACATGCGGCGCCTGCGACATGGATTCCATCCCGCCCGCCAGCACGGTTGTGGCCTCGCCCAGCTGGATCATCTGCGCCGCCGTCACCACTGACTGCATGCCCGATCCGCACAGGCGATTGACGGTGAGCGCGGGCACTTCGATTGGCACTCCCGCTTTGAGCGCGACGTGACGCGCACCGTAAATAGCATCGCCCGAGGTCTGCTGCGCGTTGCCGAATACGGCGTGATCAATCTGGTCCGGCTCGACGCCGGAGCGCTTCATCGCCTCGACCGCGGCAATCGCGCCAAGTTCCTGAGCCGTGAAATCCCGTAGCTTCCCGCAGTACCGCCCCATGGGCGTGCGGGCGCCGTTGACAATAGCGATATCAGTTCTGTTTGCCATATGTATATGGATGGAAGAACAAGGTCTGTCGAAACAATCGAGTTTAACAGCCGCGAAAGAAGCGGAGCAAATGGGCCCCTATTCAGAGCATATTCTGACAGGGAGGACGCCAAAATAGAAAAGCTCCGGCCGAAAGCCGGCGGGCATCATTAGAGCCTCAAACTGCCTCCATTTATGGTTAAGGTGGAGCGGCTCGCGGCTCAGCCTAGAAGATTCGCTGCCGAAGCAAAAAGCCCCGCCTGCGAGGCCAAAATGATTGAGGAACAAAAAGGACCATTTTCCCGGCGGCGATTTCTGGAAGTTGGAACGGTAGCGCTGGGCGCGATGGCATTGAATGCCGCTGCGCAAAGTGCGCAGGACACGCAGAAGGCGGAACACGATCGCAGTGGAACCAATCCCATCGGACCCGACGATCCGGCGCTGCACGACCAAAATCCGGACTCTGTAGTTCCACCCATCACCGATCATGGCAACGTAAAGTCGTTCCAGTATCCGTTTACCCTTGCGCATAAGCGGACTCAGGAAGGCGGATGGGCGCGCCAGGTAACGATCCAGGATCTTCCTGTCGCCAAGGATATTGCCGGCGTCAACATGCGCCTGACGGCGGGTGGCATTCGCGAGTTGCATTGGCACAAGGCCGGCGAGTGGTCCATCATGCTCTACGGCAGCGCGCGCATCACTTGCCTGGACCAGTACGGCAGGCCATTCGTCGATGACGTGAAAGAAGGTGATCTGTGGTTCTTTCCCACCGGCTACCCTCACTCCATTCAAGGTCTGGGGCCGGATGGATGCGAGTTTCTGCTGGTCTTCGACGACGGCACCTTTTCCGAGTACGACACGGTTCTGCTGACGGACTGGACGGCGCACACCCCTCGTGACGTTTTGGCCAGAAATCTCAACGTCAACGAAGCCGCCCTGGCCAGGATTCCGGACCACGAGCTGTACATCTTCCAAGCCGAAGTGCCCCAGACTTCACTGGATCAGGACCGCCGCGCGGCGGCGGGAACAGGAGGGCTTTCAAAAGAGAATTTTTCTTTCCGGCTAATGCAAATGCAGCCCACCGCAAAGAACAAGTGGGGTGAAGTCCGTATTGTGGATTCGAAAGTTTTCCAGGCGTCCAACACAGTCGCTGCCGCGCACGTCATTGTTCATCCCGGCGGAATACGCGAGCTCCATTGGCATCAGAATGCGGACGAGTGGCAGTACTACATCAAGGGCAAAGGACGAATGACGGTCTTCGCCGCCAGCGGCCGCGCTCGCACCATGGACTTCCGCAAAGGCGATGTAGGTTACGTGCAGCAGACTTTTCCCCACTACATCGAGAACACCGGCGATGAAGACCTGATCTTTCTCGAGATGTTCAAGGCTCCGTTCTATCAGGATGTTTCGCTGAACAACTGGCTGACGCATTTGCCGCCGGCGCTGGTGCAGGCGCATTTGAATATCAACACAGCGACGCTGGCTGCGATTCCGCATTCTGAAGAAGTGGTTGTTGCCTAGCCCGGCCAGGTCGAACCGCTGGCCGCCGATAAATAAAGTGCAAGGCTCGCGGAAGCAGGATTCGAAAGGGAGGTAATTGTGCGCAAAGCGGCGATCTTAGTTTTAGCCTTGGCGATCTCCGCTAGTTGGCTGGATGCGTTAACGGCAGCACAGACGTCCGATAAGACATCCGGCAGGACCACGCTTGAGGGCTGCCTGCGGTATACCGGAAATCATTACAGAATTACCGATAGCTCCGGTCAAGTCCACCAACTCGTGGATGAAGCAAACAAGCTCACTCACTATGTGGGCCAGCAAGTCGAAGTCACTGGCAAGACCGGGGTGAAATCAATCAGCACCACCATATCGGGCGTTGGCTCTACCGTGAGAGAGCAACCGGTGTTCGAAGTGAGGACCGTCAAGCCGATTGCCGATACCTGCCCCCGTCTGGCGAATGAATAGGAAGCGAATCTATCTGAGATCGGAATGGCACGCTTGCCGTTCTATTGAGGATTGCGGAATATGCGCCAAAGGAAGGCGCGTGTGATGACAATTGTGCCGCTTCTCGCCGATGCCAGCCGCGGCCGTGTCACCGAATTTGCAATCCTCCGTAAGTGCAGCCTTTGTCCGCCCATGGACAAGCCGTGCTGAATGTGGACGGCCGCATCGCATCGGCACCCTCCCGTCGAAATCTATCCCTGCTATTTCCAACTACTTGGATAAGGCCTGAGTTGGTGACTAACGTGTAAGTTTCTCCTGCGGAATCCTTTACCGGAGAAGCTTGATGTCGAACCTGCTGCAGGACCTGCGCTTTGCGATTCGCCAATTGCGCAAGAATCCCGGCTTTGCCCTGACCACGACGCTCACGCTGGCGCTGGGCATTGGAGCGACGACCGCGATCTTCAGCTTGATTAACGCGGTCCTGCTGCGGCCGCTGCCGTTTCCCCAGCCCGACCGGCTGATGTCCGTGGGCATGGTACACACCTCGATCAGAGCGACCGGCATTCCCGACAGCCTCAGTTACCCCGACTTCTTCGACTGGCGCGCTCGCAATCACACGTTCGAGTCGCTCGCCTCCTATCACGGCGACAATCACACGCTAACCGGTAACGGCACTCCGCGGCAGATTGAATCGCAGACGGTTTCGTCCGGATTCTTCCATGTGCTGGGAATCAATCCGCTGCTCGGCCGCACATTCGTCGCCGATGACGAGAAGCCCGGCACGCACGTCGCCGTGCTCAGCCATGAAACCTGGCAGTCGGTCTTCGGCGGCGACCCCAGCATCGTCGGCCGCAACATCACGCTTGATCGCAACACCTACACCGTCGTCGGCGTGATGCCCAAGGGATTCGAATTTCCCATCCAGACTCCTGCGCCCCAGTTGTGGACCTCGCTAGCCGATGACGCTACCGACAAGGACCCCATCACCGCGCAACGCGGCGCGCACATGGTCGATCTGGTTGGGCGACTGAAGCCCGGCATGAGCATGGCGCAGGCCAACGCCGACCTGAGTGTCATCGCGAAAAGCTTAGCGGTGCAGTACCCGGAATCCAACAAGCAATTCGCCGGCGCCATAGTGATCCCGCAGCTCGAGGACCTGGTGGGAAGCACACGTTCGGCGCTGAATGTTCTATTCGCGGCCGTCGTATTTGTGCTGCTCATCGCGTGCGCCAACGTAGCTGGGCTGATGCTGACGCGGGCGGCGCGCCGCCGTCCGGAAATTGCCGTACGTTCGGCCATGGGCGCAACGCGCTGGGAGATCATGCGGCAGGTGCTGGTGGAATCGGTGGTACTGGCGCTTTGCGGCGGAGCTCTGGGCATTGTGCTTTCGGTGCTGCTGCTCAAGACGATGCTGCGCTTCGTGCCGCAAGATCTGCCGCGGCTCGATCAGGTTTCCGTCGATGGCATGGTGCTGGTGTTTGCCGCGGCGATCTCGATTCTGACCGGCGTGCTCTTCGGCGTGCTGCCGGCGTGGCGCATGTCGCGGCTTAATCCGGCTCTGGCCCTGCGCGAGGGCACGCGCACCATGACCAGCGGGCGCAAGCAAAACCGGCTGAACAGCGCGTTGGTGGTGGCCGAGACGGCCATCGGCTTGGTGTTGTTGATAGGAGCCGGGCTGCTGATTCACAGCCTGGTGCGCGTGCTGAATGTCGATCCGGGATTCAATCCTCACAACCTGCTCACCGCGAGCATCAATTTGCCTGAGAACCAGTATCCCGATTTGAAGAAAGCGCAGTTCTACGATGAGCTGTTGTCGCGGCTGGCTGCGTTGCCGGGAGTGAAGTCGGTCACGAGCGGCTATCCGCTGCCACTCACCAACCACAACATCACGCTCGGCTTCACCATTGAAGGGCGCCCGGTTGCCAAGGGCGAGGAAGAAGACGCGCCATGCAGCGTGGTTACGCCTGACTTCTTCCGCACGCTCGAGATTCCAATAATCGCCGGCCGGACGTTTTTGCCGACCGACGATTCCAAAGCGCCGGCCGTGGCCGTCGTCAACCAGGCCTTCGTGCGCAAGTATTTTCCCCACGAGAATCCCATCGGCAAACACATCCAGCCGGGCCTGGGCGACGGCATTACCAATCATCCGCCGCGCGAGATCATTGGTGTTGTCGGCGACGTAAAGCGCAAAGGCCTGACCGTCCAGATGCCGGCGCAGTTCTACCTGCCGCTGAAGCAGGCGCTGATTCTCGATCCCAGCATCATCATTCGCACCGATGGCGATCCGCTCAGCCTGGTCGGACCGCTGCGCGCGCAACTCGATCAGGTCGACAGCAACATTCCGCTCTATCGCGTTCGCACCATGGACGCTTACTTCTCGCTGTCGGCGTCGCAGCCGCGCTTCCAGACGGTGCTGATCACGTCGTTCGCGGTGATTGCGCTATTGCTCGCGGCAGTAGGCCTGTATGCGGTGCTGTCGTACATGGTGGCGCAACGGACGCTGGAGATTGGTCTGCGGCTGGCGCTGGGCGCGCAGCGAGAGAGCGTGCTGGGATTGATCGTTCGGCGCGGCATGATGCTGGCCGTGGCGGGATTGGCGATCGGCATTGTCGCGTCACTGGTGCTGACGCGATTTATGCAAAGGCTGCTGTACGGAGTGAAATCATTTGATCCGTTGACCTTCGTCGCGGTTAGCGCGGTGTTGCTGCTGGTGTCGCTGATCGCCAGCAGCGTGCCGGCCTATCGCGCGGCGCGTCTCGATCCCATGCAGACTCTGCGGGAGCAGTGAAGAAGTTGTCGGTTGTCAGTTGTGGGTTGTGGGTTGCCGTTATCCATTGTCGGTTGCCCGTTGTCAGAGAAGATGCATGGGTAGAGATTGTCAGAGACGATCCATAGGTAGAGATTGTCAGCGATGAAAGGTAGAGCTGGCCCCTAGGCCAGCGTTCCGGGGCTTTGTATCAGGGCACGACTTTAGTCGTGCCGAACAGCGCCGCAATAAAAGGGGGCTTTAGCCCCTGCGGCTGGATTGGAAAACGGGTAGAGCTGGCCTTTAGGCCAGCGTTCCGGGGCTTTGTATCAGGGCACGACTTTAGTCGTGCCGAACAGCGCCGCAATAAAAGGGGGCTTTAGCCCCTGCGGCTGCATTGAAAAACGGGTAGAGCTGGCCTTTAGGCCAGCGTTCCGGGGGCTTTGTATCAGGGCACGACTTTAGTCGTGCCGAACAGCGCCGCAATAAAAGGGGGCTTTAGCCCCTGCGGCTGGATTGGAAAACGGGTAGAGCTGGCCTTTAGGCCAGCGTTCCGGGGCTTTGTATCAGGGCACGACTTTAGTCGTGCCGAACAGCGCCGCAATAAAAAGGGGCTTTAGCCCCTGCGGCTGCATTGGAAAACGGGTAGAGCTGGCCTTTAGGCCAGCGTCCAGCGGTGTTAAATGAACTGGGCTTTAGCCCCCGAGGTGCCGCCGGCTGAAGCCGGCTCGGAGCAAAAAAATTGCCTGGGACGCTGACCTGAAGGTCAGCTCTACCTGAAGCTAATAGCGAAGAGCTAATGGCTAAGAGCCAAGGGCTGACACCGACAACTGACAACGGTTTTAGGAGGGTGGCATGGCCAGGACCGAACGCATTCGCCAGGAGACGCCGGGATCCGTCCGGCCGGAAGACCTCGCGCGGCAAGCCGAACAGGGATGGAAGCTGGTCGCCGTCGAATGGGAGCGCGAGCTGCCCGAATCGGAGGAAGCTGCGCCGCGGCCCGAAGAAGTGCCGTTTGGACTGCAAGTGGCCAAAGACGCGCCGCAACTGGAGCCCAATCCCATCGAGCAGGAGATCCTCTTCCTCATCATGGAGCTGACCATCCAGGACGGCCCCTACTCGTTCATCGCAGAAGAGCTCAACCGGCGCGGCTATCGCACTCGCCGGGGCATGAAGTGGACGCCGATCTCCGTATTCCAGATGCTGCCGCGGCTGATTGAAGTCGGCCCACGCATCTTCGCCACCCAGGAATGGCAGGAGCGCAGGGCGCGACTGGCGGCTATGCGCGGTGCATAAATGGGCGTCGCTTCCGTTGCGAAGCCGAAATTGGCTGGAGGAGGCTCTCAGGCCAACGTCGGAACGGTTGCTTTTGTTTACGTCAGCCAGATTCAGCGGGCGGCGCAACCTCTGCCTTATTCGCGCTACTGACGCTGCGTCCCCACGCCTCGCACTCTTCGAGACGTAGATAAATCCAGCGTATAAGCGATTCGTTTGGTATGCTACACGCATACTGCAGAGCTTTTTCTGTCTACGCCGAAGGGCGATTCGTCGATTTTTCGACCAAAGAAATCCGACGGAGGGATCCTGTGCCCGAACGAATCTCAAGTGGACTCAGCTCAGTCTTCCTGCCAGCTGTTTTCCTCCTGCTCCTGACCCCAGCTCTATATGCCGGCAGCACTTGCCGCGCAGGCAGATGGGTAGCGGCGAACTCGGCAGAGCCGTTTCCCTCCACTGCGCTGCAGGCGGGCGAAGAAGATGGCAAGCCTCTCTACCTTTGCCGTGCCCCGTATTCGGCGGGGATGCATCCCGGCAAGATCGATTCAGGTAATTGCCACATCACCTATGGCGTGAAGGAGGTCGAAGTCTCCGACTACCAGGTCTTGGTGGATGCGAAGGGCTCGTGGAAAAACGCAAACAAGGGCTACGATTCCGCGCTGAGCGCCGGCTGGGAACACGGCCATAACCTCTTCCTTTGCCGAGCACAGCATAACGGCGCAATGCTTCCTGGCAAGGTGGTGAACGGCACCTGTCACATTAACTACGGTGAGGGAGAGATCAGCGTCAAGCGCTTTGAGCTGTTCTATCCCAGCGGCGCCGGCCGAATCGACGCTGGGATTCACACCTCGGGCAGCAAGACGATGGGAATTCTCGGCATGCTTACCCCCGTTCCTGTCGGCGGGGCTGGTGTCGGCGGAGGCACATCCAGCGGATCTTCATCAACCAAAACCCAATCCTCCAGCACGACGACAACCAGTAGCAGCGCCAGCCAGTCGCCCGGGAGCATGTCGACGTCAAGTACGACCCAAACGTCCACCTCCACCCGATCGACCACCACAGGTGGCTCGACGGGCGTTCACGCCGGTGTCGGGGTCGCGGCTGTCCCCAATCCTTTTGCGCTCGGGAGTCTCGGCGGCCATAAGGGCGGATGGATGTATCCGGACTGCTCAGAAGAGTCCACTGCTGCGAGCCCGACACAGTGAGGAAAACCCACCGGCAATCAGCTCGGTGGGGCATCGACGGCAACTTGCAGCCGCGAATTATTCCGGCTGCTGCGTGCTTTTGTCGACGTTGCGTGCCCCACTCATTCCTTCGTTTGGAATGAGTGGGAGCCGGTCGACGTAGACGCATTTCCCACCATGTTCCGCGTCCGCAAGAACGTGTGTCGGATGATTATTCGTCTCTCACACATTCGAAAATCGCGAATGTGTGGGGCACCCGGCGGACAAATCGGCAGAGCGGAGCTTCAGCCCAGCGTCCCGCGATTCCTTTTGATTTGTCATCCTGAGCGAGGACTCTAGTCCGAGTCGAAGGATCTGCGGTTGACCTGTCCCACCCTTCGCCAAAGGCGGGCGAAAGGGCGGGGCACTCGGCGACGGTGTCATTGAATCGTGAAGTTAGCTTGGCGCCACTCCGTCCGGCGTCCTGCTGAATCGGAGGCCTGAATTTCGAGCCGGTAAGAACCTTTTGGCAGTTTCTCGATTGCGAGCTTCAGTCCGATTGGAACCACTACGTTTCCCGGTACGACCCAATCGGCCGCGCTCATCGGCCCTGTGTTCATCACCAAAGAACCTGTCTTTAGATTTGCGATTTTCAAGCTGTAGGAAACGTCGACTTTGTTCGCATCAAGTAAAGGCTCGTAGATTTCGAAATACAGCGAAAGAGGGTTATGGCGCGGAACCGACGCATCGACCGCCGGAAAGAACTGCACCTTCTTGCTGACGAGCGGGGTTGGAACCACCGGAGCGGGCGAAACCGATCCCGCGTCACGCAGTACCCATGATGAATCGCGGAGAAACCTGCTTGTTACGAGATCGCTGATCGCAAGAGCGCCGGCTTGGAGGGGTTGCACGCGTAAACGCACTCGTGCACGTCCAAAGTTCTTGCCATCACTCACGACAACACGCAACTCATAGTCCCCGGGCCGTAGTTCAAGCTGTGTATCAAACCTGCTCTGGACGAGAACGATCGCGCCAGGGACTTTCTCTATGGGCTTCGTCATGGGCGTGGTAAACATGTCGCATCTGTACACGTCATCAAACTTATTTGCAACTTCACTGGTTGCGTTGTATACCATGCCAAGAACATAGATGGACGAGTGGCGCTTCGGACAGGGCAATTTCCAAAATTGGTAGGGCAACACGAATTTCGTAGCAATCTCAACGTTTGCCGGTGCCTTGGAATCGTGTACTTCGACGACAAATGTGAAGTCAGTCGTGGTACGCGCGGGCGCAACGGTTGACTGCACTGGTGTGGTGAGTGACAGCACACCCGAAGACCAAAAGGCGAACGCCTTCGTGGAAACCTGAATTGACCCCTCTGTTCCAGAGGTTGCGAAGCTCCGCATTCGCCCCTCAAGCTTTGTGTCAATCGTCGGTGCCGCTTCGGATTTTTTCCCTATGCAATACTGACTCCGATTGGTCTGAACGTAATAACGTTGCACCGTGACGCGGATGCTTCGGCATTCGTTGGGCTGCGGCGCTGAAGGGACATAGCCGATCAAGTAGGTCGCAGAAGGAAGCTGGCCGATCCCCGGACCGGCAGGCAGAAAGCCTCCCCAAATACCATGGGCCGTAGGATGGAGAATCCACTGCCCCGTGCCAGTAGCAGAAAAATCAGATTCTTTGAAGTAGTTGATGCTTTGCTCGGCGCCATTGTCGAAGACGCGAAAGTCGTTCGCGGTCAAGCCGCGGGCTGGCGGAGGCATGAGCTTTTGAATCCCTGCAACCACACTAGGGACTCCATCTGGAGATCCTTGCGGCATCCAGGACGGATCCGGGTGTTTCTTGTCAACGGGCTTCCAGACCTCGGCTTCGACAATTACTTGCCGTGCGTTTGCATAAAACGTGGGGACTCCAGGAGTGGAGTTCGCGGTTTGTGGCGTCTGATCGCCACTCGGAGCTTGCGCCGTTGCCCTGAGGGGCAGCAAAAAAGCAAGCCAGACAAACGCACAGAAGAGTGGACGCGACCGCATCGCTGCCCAGTATAGCGCCGGAAATTCAGCCTTGATCCGCCGCATGCTGCTGAAAAAGTAGATCGACGCGTGCTTTCGGGTAGAGCTGGCCTGAAGAAAAGAGATTATGTCGCGAGCGGTGTCGCCGCTGACGCGGCTCCAACTTTTTCACTGCCACCCGGGGCTTACGCCTCGGGCTAACTCCATCCCGCCGCTGCGCGGCTGGTCGCGTCGCAATTCGGGACGCTTAGCCCACTTAGAAATTGCTTTCCACTCGCGATACAGTCCCTGAAGGCTCGCACTAACCGAAAACCACGCTGCGATTCGAGTTTTCAGCAGTGTGTGAAGTCGCGCCCGGTTACGAAGCGACTTATGCATTGGTCCCAGATCGTGCTGCGATCCCTTTCAACCCACGTCACTGCTGCATTTTCATTTTGACTTTTGCAGCTCCGCCAACTTCTTTAATGTTTCCGCGGGCTCGGGGCGAATTGTGTAGTCGGCATTCACCTCGGCGGCGCGAATGATTCCGCCGCTATCGATGATGTAGCGTGCCGGCATCGGCAACCGGTATTCGGATTCATCGTTGAATTTATCCAGCGTGCTGCCAAAGCCTTTGTAGAGATCGCGCAGATAGTCCGGAAGCACATAGATCAGCCCGAACTGTTCTGCAGTTTTGAGGTGCGGATCGGACAGAATGTCGAACGTCAAATTCGACTTCCGATGGACGAGGCGAGTGTACCGCTCGAGCTCCGGCGTTATCGCGACCAGCTGCGCGCCCTGCGCCCGGATTTCGGAATGAACTTCCTGTAGAGCCTCCAGCTCCATATTGCAGTAGGGTCACCAGTGTCCTCGGAAGAAGTCGACTACCAGCGGCCCTTGTCGAAGAAGCTCGCTGGAGCTCACCTCGACGTGGTCCTGGTTGAACAAGTTGAACTCGGGAGCGCGGTCCCCGGCCTTCAGCGCTTTCTTCGCCAAGCCCGAGGCTTCCAGCTCGGCCGTCGCACGATGCATGGTCTCGATTGCCTCGCGAGGCGCGTGGTAAGGCGGAGCTCCCGATTCAAATGCGGCCTTGAATTGATCCAAACGCTCTCTCAGGGATGACATTCGTCCTGCCTTTCGCGGGGATTCGTGTTGCAGACGAGTTGGATGCAGCAGATCGCTCCGGGTTTCGGGGTTGATACCCACCCCGGTCTCGAAAATCGCGAGACCCTTCGGCAAGCTCAGGGCACCCGATTTCCGGGACAAAGAAAAACGGTAGCCTGCTTCGGCTGTACCGCTTTCGATTGGCATTCCTACATCCCGAGCGGAGGGGTTGAAACGCGAACAACCTCACTCCGGCTGCCGCTGATCGGGGGTGGTGCGGCTGGTCTTGCAACTTGCGTCGGTGTGCACGTGAACGTGAGTGGTGACGCGTCCGCCATCATCCGTTACTTCAACTACTGGCATGTTCTCGATGTGCATTGAGGACTTACGCCAGTTGTCGGCTGCAATCTGCATCTTCTCGCTGTTGGCCTGGATTCGGGCGGTCATCGCGGCTACTTGCGCTTGAATTCTCTGATCGAGATCCGCAGGGAGATTCACATCAACCGAAATCGGAGGGACGTTGATGCGCTCGGCAGCGAGGCTCATCTGCTGGCGCATTTCGATGGCTTCGCGCCGGACTTGCTCGGCTTGCCGCATCGCCCGCTCACTGGCACAGCGTGCGACTGCCTCGTTTCGTTGCGCCACTTGCTGCGCAATGCTTGAGTCGATGCCGGCTATCGGAACATTCATCTCGGCCAGCAATTGCGCTTCTTCCGGAGAGCGAGGAGCCAGATGAGTGCTGATCTTCGCCAGCGCGCGTGCCGCTGAAGCTGCACAGTGCGAGCGGGCCATCGTTCCCGAATGTTCAGCGCGCGCTGCGAGGTGCTGCAGCTCTCGGAAGCCGTGAGACGTCACCGCGAAGGTCGCGATGACCGCCAGGGCCGCAACCAGGTATCTGCGCTCCATACTGCCTCCTAAACCTTTCAGACGCGAGAGCTACCGAACCGTTAGACAATTTGGGGTTAACGACAGGAAGCTCGGGGCCAAAAGTGGAGATACACGTCAAAGGCCATTGTGCTTTGGGCGCAAGTTACTGCGATGTAGCAAGTTACGAAGGCCAAAGGGAAATCTCGCGCCGCCTCACGTCCGGATTTGAGACAGTCTGTCCGCACTCGAACAGTGCTTTGAGGCAAGACGCGCGGGGTTCAGGTAGTCGCGCGGGAGGCGGCACACCATGCCTGGGCGGCATGAAGATGTTTTTGTCGCGCAAGCAAACGGTCGCGGCAACCGGCCGCGGCGTTCTGCATGTTGTCGAGTTCGTGGTGCAGGCGCACCAGGTTGGCACGATAGCGGGCCAGCTCGTCGCGCAGCGGCACGGCCTGGCTGCATTGCAAATGTCCGTCCAAAAGAGCGCCCACGGATTTCAGCGTGCTTTCCACTTGCAGCAGGGCGGCAACTTCTTCAT
Organism: uncultured Acidobacteriaceae bacterium; assembly: GCA_963818905.1. Lineage (GTDB taxonomy): Bacteria > Acidobacteriota > Terriglobia > Terriglobales > Acidobacteriaceae > Bog-257. The sequence continues at coordinate 1,235 of CAWFUE010000060.1, read as the reverse complement.
CGGTTCCCAGCACGGGCGCGCCGGAAAAGCGTGCAAAGAACCGGTCAAAACGCTCGTTAGACCGCCGCAACAACTCCAGATTCGCTCGCTCGTCTATGCGCTCCATTCGCTTTTCGGACCTCCCTCTGTAACGCTGCCTGCGGCCGGCGTGGAAGCTACGTCCGGACCCGGTTGCAGGATCCGCTTGGCCTGCATCCAGCAGTCTCGAACCTCCGACAGGTAACGAATCTGCTGCTGCATCAGCTCCGGCGAGCGACGCATCTGCGCTTCCAGCAGTTTGGCGCGCAGCAGATTGTAGAACTGCTCGAACTGGCGGGCGGCGCTGCCTCCGCGCTCGAAATCCAGCGTGCCCTGCAACTGCTGCAACACTATAAGAGCGTGCGCGATTTTGTGGGCATGGGTCTCGGCGTCGCTCTGCTGCATGGCCGCCAGCGCGCTCCGCATGTCCTCAATTGCGGCATCGTAAAGAATCACCACCAACTCAATCGGAGCGGCGCCGCGCACCGCACTGTCCTGGTAAATCTTCCGCGCATCTATGATGGTTTTCATTGGCTCTAAGTGCTGCTGGTGCTGCTGGTCGGGGGAGCGTCAGGCAGGCTGGCCAGTTGTTGCTCTGCCTCTTGCATTTGTAACGGGTATTGAATCAGCAACGTGTCTAAGTTGTCGTATTGCGTCGTCAACTGCTGCTGCACTTCCGTCATGTTGGCTTGGAAGTCACTGATCTGGTCGCTTAAGTCATCGCTCGTCTGATTCAAGCCACTGATATCGGCCGCGACCGGACCGTTGGTGGGGTCGGTCAACTGGGTCATTTCCGTGTTGGCGATTTCTCCCCAGCCGGAGGTTCCCTGGAAGAAGCTTTGCACATCGGAATAGTCGCTGCTGAGGACGCTGCTCAGGGTGCTGGTGTCAATCTGCAAGGTACCGTCGTTTTGCATTTCGATGCCCAGCGATTGCAGATTCGTATATTGCCCGCTACCGCTGATCGCAGTGGAGATCATGTCCAGCAAGCTGCTCTGCAAGGTTTGCAGCATGCTGTCGCCCGCCAGCACGCCTTCATTGCCGCTGGAGTTCAGCGCGTACTGGCTGTTTATAGAGCCCACAACGGTGTTGTAGTCATTAACGAAGTTCTCGATGGCAGTTGTCGCTTGCGTGGTGTCGGGTTCGACGCTGATCAGCACCGGGGTGTTGGGATCAGCGGCTCCCAGGCTCAGCGTAACTCCCTGGAGCGCTCCCGT
>CAWFUE010000059.1:0-71777 GCA_963818905.1 uncultured Acidobacteriaceae bacterium | reverse complement strand
ATCGAAGAGGTGCAGGTGCAAAGCGGGTCGCGGGTCGCCGGCCAGACGCTGGAAGGCTCGCGCATTCGGCAGGAGATGGGTGTCATCGTGCTGGCCATTAAAGGCGAAGGCTCAGGAATGCGCTTCAATCCCTCACCCGATGAGGTTATCCATGAAGGCGACCATCTCATCGCGATGGGCGAGCCCGATGGCTTGCGCCGTCTGGAACACTCTGCCGCCGAGCGCGGATGAATCACAACCCGCAGCCGAGAATACGGGTGCCCCACACATTCGCGATTTTCGAGTGTGTGGGAGACCACGGATCAATTGGACGTCGTCCCAACTACTCGGGCGGTGGGATCAGTTATGATCCTGATGGCTGGTCGCCAAGCCAATCGGTCGATCCCTGCAGTTTATCTCCACACATCCTAAAGGACGGGATGTGTGGGGCACCCGGCACTTGCCATTGATGACTGATGAATTCAGAGCTAAAGACAAGGCTATCGTTGGCGATGGCTGTGTTTGGGATATTCATGGGGTTGGTGTACCTGGTGTTCATTGGACCGGGACTTTGGTTCACCGTTGGCCATGAGCACGCCTCTATTGAAATAAGCGGAATTGCCACACTTTGTCTCTCATTCTTGCCAGCGTCTATCTTGGCTATCTATCGTAGGCTGTGGGCGGGCGTTTGGCTTACAATCGCCGGACTTTATAGTGCGGCTATCGCTTCGTGGGGTACATACTTGACATTGGAGGCAAGATCCATACCCATTGGGGTCGGTGAGGTGATTGGCGCTGGTACTCTTAGTTTTTTACCCGTTCTACTTGGGGTGTTCTTTTGGGCTACGGCTCTGCGTGGCTGGCCCGAGCTCAGATATAGGAGGCGGTTAACGTCAGGTGAATAGCCTGATGCCCCAGGTCCGCGTCCTTCTTTTGGACGCTAACCTGGGAGTAGGCAAGCGTATGATGCTTTCATGGAATTTCAGTTCACCGCCGTTTTCCGTCGCGTTCCCGAGGGTTACATCGCCTTCGTCGAGGAACTGCCCGGGGCCAATACCCAAGGCGTAACGCTCGAGGAAGCGCGCGCGAATTTGCATGAAGCGGTTGCGCTTGTGCTGGAAGCAAACCGGACCCTGGCCCAGGAGTCTGCGGTCGGAAAAGATGTTATTCGGGAGCCGCTGAAGGTTAGCGCTTGAAACGTCGGGAACTCGTGCGGCACCTCCAACGGCACGGGTGTGAGTTGCTGCGCGAAGGGTCCAATCACTCTATTTACGTGAACCGCGCCGGCGGGAAGGCTTCCGCAGTTCCTCGTCACATCGAAATCAATAACGATCTGGCTCGCAAGATCTGTAAGGATCTGAGCGTGCCACCGCAGTAACGTTTCCGTTTTCTCCGCTGCCAGTGCCCCAGAGCTTGCCCTGAGCTTGCCGAAGGGTTCGCGTCTTCCGTTGGACGCTAACCAGGAATCACTCTTGACCTCCCGATATCGGTTTCCCCGAAAGGTACTGCATCACCCCTCGACTTGACCGCCGTCACATCCATTCTCAGCGGATCGCGTTAGAAAAGAATCAGGTAAAGGAAGCGCCCGATCACCGCCCGTCCTATCCAGCAAAGGCAGAACCGGGCAGCGGGCCGGGCCGCTATTCGCCGCGACAAGCGCGGCCCAGCGACAGCTTCCTGCAAACGACCCCACCGCGTGGGGAGATTGGTCGCAACATGGCCACAGCGACGCTCACACCAGTCAGGGTGGGCATTCAGAATGTGCTCATCGCGACAGATTTTTCGCGTTACTCGAACACGGCCCTCGATTTCGGTTTGCAGCTGGCAAAGAGTTATCAGGCGAATGCCTATGTCGTTTTCGTCGTTCCCAGCGATGAGTTTCTGCTCGCCGGCCCGGATGCCTACGTTGCCGCTAAAGACGCCGCCGGCCGCGATCTCCAGGATCTGAAAGCCGAGCTGAAGCGTACCCGCTCCTACGTTGAGGGCAAAGATTACCACCTGTGCCTGCTGGAAGGCGAGGTGCCGCAGACCATACTGGAATTCGCCCACCGCACTCGGATCGATCTGATTGTACTGGGCACGCACGGCCGCAGCGGATTAGGCAAGGCGCTGATGGGTTCGGTCGCCGAGCGCGTCTTCCGTCGGGCGCAGGTTCCGGTATTGACCCTTGGCCCGCATTTACACCGCACCACCTTGCACAATGCGCCCCGAAGCATCTTGGTTGCGGCCGATTTCACCACGGCTTCGACGCGCGCCGCACGCTTCGCCGCCGGCCTGTCGCGTGAGAGCAAGGCCAAGTTGAATCTTGTGCATGTTGTGAGCCCAAAGCACCTCCAACACTTCCCCGGCGAAGCCGCAATCAAGCATGGAATTGAAATACGGCTGGCGGAGTTGTTGGGCGACCAAGCCGAGGGCGTCGATTACTCCACCCGCGTCGAAGTCGGACAAGTAGTTCCCGCGATCCTGCAAAGCCTGGCCGAGTGTCACAGCGACCTGTTGGTTATGGGTGTGCACCGGGCCAATGGCCCGCTGGATCGTCTGATGTTTCCCCATGCGTATGAACTTGTGTGCGAGTCGCCGTGCCCGGTGCTCACGCTCCGGGAACCGATGGCGGCTCCAACACACGACCTGAAGTGAATTGGGAGGAAGAACCGTGAAGAAAAGTACTGTTATTGAAGATGCGCCCGCAGCCCCGGAGATGACGCCGGATATGCTGTCGAAAATCAAAAAGGAGGATATGAAGCAAGCCATCGTCGAGCGTTTCAAGGCGACCAGCAAGCCGGCTGTGCCGCGTGCTGCCAGCCGCTGCAAGACGCGCTCGCCCTACTGGGTTCCCTCCGACGAGGAGTGCTAGCCGGCTGAGTTAAACGTCCCTCTGCGCCCAATATTCCGGGTGCGATCCATATTCGAACGAGCGTTAGTTAAAATCGGGTCGAGCACGCCTTAATCGGCTGCCCGAAAAAGTCGCCTTCGGGGGTCTTGAAGGGGCGCACCCTTAGGTGCGCCGTTATAAGTCCTTCGAATTTGTCATCCCGATGAGGCCTTTAGGCCGGGGAGGGATCTGCTTTTTTGCCCACCCAGGAAGCAGCGGATCGCTCGTCGGTCCGAGGCCCGGCTGGTGATGGCAATCTTCCGCCGGCTGGCGCCATGACGGGGAATCACTCGGGCGCGTAAGCAGGCAAGGCGGGATGTTCATTTCCCGCCCGCTCGCGCATAATCTTCTTATCGCCCGAACTCCGACAACTCGCATCGAGACCCGTTCTGACGGCTCTACGGACGCGCGCCTCAGCCGCATCGTGCGCTTGCTGAGCGAGAACGCGACGGTGGTGATCAGCGGACAGCGTGTCGCCGAAGAGCTTGGAACCTCGCGCTCGGAAGTCTGGCGCGCGGTGCAACAGCTTCGTGAGCTCGGCGTGCAAATCACCGGTCATCTCGCCACGGGATATCAATTGAACGCCATGCCCGACCTTTTGCTGCCCGATATTCTTGCTCCGCTGGTGAGCGGCACGATTTTCGCCTCTCACATCCATCACTATTTCCGCATCGGCTCAACCAACGTAACCGCCATGCAGGCTGCCGCGGCGGGCGAGCCCGAAGGCGCCGTCTTTCTCGCCGAAGAGCAGACCGCCGGACGAGGGCGCGGCGGTCATACATGGGACTCGGCGCAATCGGTGGGAATCTACTGTTCCGTGGTACTGCGTCCGGAGATGGCTCCCGTCGATGCGTTGTTTCTCTCGTTGATGACAGGAATTGCCATGGCCAACGCGGTCGAGCAGACCACCGGCCTGCGTCCTGATCTGCGTTGGCCCAACGATGGCCTCCTCGGCGGCCGCAAGTTCTGCGGCATTCTCACTGAGATGAATGCCGAGCCAACGCGCGTGCGCTATGTCGTGATCGGCATCGGCATCAACGTGAATCACACGTCGTTCTCCGGCGAGCTGGAACCGATTGCGACTTCGCTGCGCATGGAGAGCGGACGCGAGTTCTCGCGGGTTGAGCTCACCGCGGCTCTGCTAAAATCGCTCGACAACGAATACCGCAAGCTTGCGGAAGGCGATCCCGCCGCGCGCACGGCAATCCTTCGAACCTTCGAACAGCGCTCCTCGTTGGTGCGCGCTCGTCACGTGCGTATCGACGACGACGGCGGCTACGAAGGCGTAACCGAAGGCCTGGACGAGCGCGGCTTCCTGCTGTTGCGCACCGAGGACGGGCTTGCGGACTGTGCTGTCGGGCAATGTGCGCGGCCTCGATGGAAAATAGATCATGCTCCTCGTTCTCGATGTCGGAAACACCAATACCGTGCTCGGTGTTTTCCAGGGCAGCCGTCGGCCGATCCCGGCGCGCACTACGGGCCGCTGATCGCGCACTGGCGCGTTTCCACCACCAAGACGCAAACCGTGGACGAGTACGGCGTGCTCTTCCGCAATCTGTTTGCGATGAATGGCCTCGAGTTCACGTCCGTGCAGGGCACGGTCATTTCGTCGGTTGTGCCGCCGCTCGATTCCATCTTGCGCGAAGTTTGCGAGCGCTATTTCCAGTCGCGGCCGCTGTTCATCGAGCCGGGCGTCAAGACCGGCATGCCGGTACATTACGACAATCCCGCCGAAGTAGGCGCCGATCGCATCGTCAACAGCGTCGCGGCGTTCGAGAAGTTCGGCGGCCCGTGCATCGTCGTGGATTTCGGCACCGCGACCACCTTCGACGTGGTCTCGAAGAAGGGCGAATACCTGGGCGGTGTGATTACGCCCGGCATCGGCATTTCGGCCGACGCGCTCTTCGCGCGCACCGCTCGCCTGCCGCGCGTGGATGTGCGCAAGCCGCCGCGCGTGCTCGCTACCAACACCGTCGGCAGCGTTCAGTCCGGCCTGTACTACGGCTATCTAGGTTTGATCGACGGCATTCTCGAGCGGCTGATTGCGGAGTGCGGGAACGTGACCGTGGTTGCCACCGGTGGTCTAGCAGGGCTGATGGGCGGCGGCTCGAAATACATTCGCGAGATCGATGACCTGCTGACGCTGGATGGGCTGCGGATTATTTACGAACGCAACCAGCCGCAAGTCAAGCGGCAGAAAGAAGCCGCGACGGGCACGACTCGGGAATCGCGCCACAGCGCGGGCGCAGCGTCAAGAAAGAGCTGAGCTCTGGCGCGTCAGGGGAGCCGGGTCTTGACCGACTGTTGAAAGTTCGGCGCTCATCCGCCTGTATCAGGGCACAGCTTCAGCCGTGCCGTTCGCAGGTCCTTTTTTTCACTTTGTCATTCCGAGCGCAGTCGAGGGGCCTGCTTTTCGTAAGAGGCGGTTGCAGTGCGGACGAACCGCAGGTCCCTCCGCTCGGACTAGAAGTCCTCGGTCGGGATGACAAGTCAGATGGTGGGCGTGTCGCCCGTGGAAAATTACTTCAACTACTTCACCGAAATCGAAGAACACTTCCAGCGCCGCCGCGGAACGTTGCTGCTGCTGTCGCCGCTCGACTGGGCGCTGATGGAGACTTGGAAGGACGCGGGTATTTCCCTGGAGGCGGTGCTGCGCGGCATCGACGAGACATTCGACAAATGGGAGCGGCGTCCACGCAAGACTCGCAAAGTGAATGGCCTTGCTTTTTGCGCGCAGGAGGTTCTGGCATCGGCGGAAGAAATGAAGGATGCGGCGGTTGGTGCGCCACAGAAGGGCGACACCGGTCTCGACCAATCTGCCGTCGCCGAATATCTGGCGCGCAACGCCGATCTGTTAGATCAGATTCAGCTGCCGGCTTCGGCGCAGATGCTCGCGCGGGAGACTGCCGCGAGTTTGCGAACTTTGGCCGAGTCGCTTTCGCCGGCTGAGCCGGCACGCATGGAAGATCTGGAGCGCCGGCTTACGATTGCCGAAGAAAAGCTCTTCGCAGCACTGCTCGCTGCGACTCCCGACGAAGCGCTCTATCAGGTTCGCTCCGAGGCCGATCGCGATCTGGCGCCCTATCGCCGCAAGATGTCCGCGCCACAAATCGAACAGTTGCAGAAGCAATATATCCATAAGCGGCTGTTGGAGCAGTATCACGTCCCGCGGCTGAGTTTGTTTTACATGTAGCGATTAGCAATCAGCAGCTGGCAATCAGCAACTAGCCTCAAGGCGCGCACTGTGAAACTTGTCATCCCGAGCGAGCGCTTTTGCGAGCCGAGGGATCTGCGGTTCGCCTGACTGGAAGGATCATTCTTGCAGCTCCAAATCGACAAACTCATTTACGGCGGCGACGGACTGGCGCGACTTCCGGCGGATGAGCATGGCCGCGGCAAAACAGTTTTCGTACCTTTCGTGATCCCGGGCGAGAAGGTCGAAGCGTCAATCCTCGATCGGCGCACTGGGTTCGCTCGAGCCAAGCTTGAGCGCGTGCTTACCGCTTCAGCGGAAAGAGTCGAGCCCGGCTGTCCTTACTTCGGCCGCTGCGGCGGTTGTCACTACCAGCATATCGATTACGGCGCACAGCTGCGCTACAAAGCCGAGATCCTGCGCGAGACTCTGCGCCGCACCGCCAAGCTCGAATTCGACCGCGACATCATCCTGCATTCTTCCGAGCCCTGGAGCTACCGGAATCGCACGCGAGTGCACGTGCGCCACCAGCCGCAATTTGCGCTCGGCTACTTCCGCCACAATTCGCATGCGCTGCTGCCGGTCGAGACTTGTCCGATCAGTTCGCCCTTGATCAATGAAGCGATCACGGCGGTCTGGAAGCTTGGCCGTGAGCGCGTGGCTCCGGAGCCGCTGCACGGCTTGCAATTTTTCGCCAATCATGACGACACGCAGCTTCTGGTTGAAGCTTACCTTCAGGTTGGCAGCAGCGCCAAGGAAGTCCAGCCCTTTGCCGCGGCGCTGCACGAGTCTCTGCCGCAGATCGTTGGCGTGGTCGTATTCCCTACGTCTTCGGTTGAAGACGAAACCCGCCAGTTTGCCCCGCTCAGCTCGATACATCCCGAAGCATCGCAGGCGATCGGAAGCGATTCTCTTCTCTACCACGGAGTGGGAGTCGATTACCGCGTCTCCGGCGGATCGTTCTTTCAGACCAATCGCTATCTGCTCGACAAGTTAGTGGAAGTCGTTATTGCCGGCCGCACTGGCCGCGCCGCGCTCGATCTCTATGCCGGCGCGGGATTGTTCACGCAGCACATGGCGCGAAATTTCGATCACGTGCTCGCCGTGGAAGCTTCGCCACATTCGTTTGCCGACCTCCGGCGCAACGTTCCGGCCAACGTGAAATGCATTCGCACCACCACGGAAGCCTTTCTTGCAGATCGTGCGGCAAAACTTGCGCCCGATCTCGTAGTGCTCGATCCGCCGCGCGCCGGACTGGGCGAGAAGGCTGCGGCTGCGTTGGGTCGCATGTCCGCCTCGCATGTGACGTACGTCTCATGTGATCCGGCAACCCTCTCGCGCGATCTGCGGGTGCTGCTAGAATCGAGCTATCAGGTCGAGCAGGCGCACCTTTTGGATCTGTTTCCGCAGACATATCACATGGAAACAGTCCTGCACCTTGCTCGATGACCCTCAGACAATTCCAGGTTCACAGCACGCCACCAGTAACTGGCGTGAAGGAGTCGTAATGTACGCGATCGCCATCATTCGTTATCGCAAGCCGATTGAAGATGTTCAGCAGCATACCGACGCCCACCGCGCGTATTTACAGAGCCTGAAGCAACAGGGATTGCTGCTTGCGTCCGGGCCGCTGGTGCCGCGCAACGGTGGCGCTCTGCTGCTGCGCGTCGCCGACAACGAAGCGCAGGCGATGCTGGACCGTATTCGCGACAACGATCCGTATGTCCGGGCTGGAGTCGCGCAATACGAACTGTGGCCTTGGAACGTCGGTATCGGCGCCGAGGACCTGGACCGCATGTAACCTCGCCTGCGCGAGGGTAGCGCTGCGCGATTGGAACTTCGGCGGGCAGCCGTGTCAACAGCTGTACTCTCCGATGACCGCGAAATTACTGCCGTTGAGCTGCCGTCGCCGGCCAGCGACAAACCGCCACAACCGCTGGCGAGGCCATACTGCGGCGGAAGCGAGCCAATCTTCCTTGCCGCCCTGGCATTTTCTCTCGGCATCATCGCCGCCAATTACCTTTGGCGATCGCCTTATCTCTGGTTAATCGCTTTCCTGATTGCAGCCGTCAGCGCCACCACCGCGATTCGTCGCTCGCCTCAACTCGCATTCGCACTCTGGTTCGTCGCACTCATCCCACTGGGAGCCTTCTATCTGCAGGCACGCGATGCAGCGCAACCAAGCGTCGCCGAGAATCTGCAGCCATTCGCGACAGGAGAAAACGAAGTTGAAATTACCGCCCGTGTTATGCGCGAGGGTCTGATACGCGATAGTCCGCACGGCGGCAAGCAGGAGTCGGTCGATGTCGAGAGCGAGCAGCTTCAGCTGGATCAACATCAGCTCTCCACTGCGGTCGGCATTCGTTTGACCATCTACAGCAAGCGCGCTGAGGAAGATGCAGCACGCGACAGTGGTGAGGAATCGCCGCTCCACATCTACACCTATGGCGAGCGGCTGCACTGTGCTGCCAAGCTGCGCATGCCGCGCAACTACAGGAATCCCGGCGCCATGGATTTGGCAGGCTATCTCAACTCGCAAGGGATTCGCCTCACCGGCTCGGCCGATGCCAGTCGGGTTGAGGTGCTTCCCGGCTTCGTCGGCAGCCGCATAGGTCTGTGGCGCAGCAAAGCTCGGCGCAGCGCGCTGGCTCGCATCATGCAGCTTTGGCCGGGAGAACGCGGGGCGTTGATGCAGGCGGCGCTGATCGGCGGCCGCGCGTTTTTCGGAACGCGACATCAAGAGCGACTTCCAGCGAACCGGCACGTATCACATCCTCGTGGTCTCAGGCATCAATGTCGGCATACTGGCGTTCGCAGTCTTCTGGCTACTGCGCAAACTTCCATTCGGCGAGACCTGGGCCACCATCCTCACCGTCCTGCTTTCCTGGGGATACGCCTTTGTTGCCGATCTCGGCTCGCCCATCGTTCGCGCCACGATCACGCTCAATATCTATCTGCTGACGCGACTGCTGTTTCGCGACCGTGCCGGGCTCAACGCGCTCGGGATTGCCGCGCTGGGAATGTTGCTGGTAAATCCCCGAACGCTGTTCGAGGCCAGCTTTCAACTGACGTTTATTTCAGTGATTGCGGTTGCCGGAATTGCCGTGCCGATTCTGCGCCGCACCATCTATCCATTGCAGAGCGGCCTGCGCAACATCGATTCTTCGGAGTACGATTTCTCGCCGCCGACACGAGCCGCCGCGTTTCGCATCGAGATGCGGTTACTGCGCGACGCGCTGGCGCAGATCATAGGCCGTAGCGCCGCCAGCTTCCTGACGATTCGAACCGTCGGTCTGGTGCTGGCAGTGTGTCAGTTGCTGTGCGTCTCCGTGATTGTTCAACTCGCACTGGCCCTACCGATGGCGTGGTATTTCCATCGCGCCACGACCATGTCATTGCCGGCAAATGCGCTGATGATCCCGATAGCCTCGGTGCTGTTGCCAAGCGCGGTGCTGGCGGTTGTTGTCTCCTACCTGGCTCATTGGCTGGCATATTTCCCGTCGTTGATTGCCGGCTATTCGCTCGACGTTCTGACCGGAACCGTCCGCTTCATCGGACATTGGCGAATTGCCGAAGTGCGCGTCCCAACTCCGACGCTAACGGTTTCGCTTGCCGCCGCTGTCGTCGTCGGGATCGCGCTCTTGCTGGCGAGGCGCCGCATATGGGCAAGCATTGGAATAGCTGGACTCATTGCCGCCGCCGTCTGGATTGTAGTTTTCCCGCCCAAGCCGCAGTGGCATCCCGGGCTCTTCGAGGTTACGGCGATCGACGTCGGGCAGGGAGATTCGCTGCTCCTCATTACGCCTGACGGAAAGACGCTACTGATGGACTCCGGCGGCATTCCCGGCAATTCGCGCTCGGATTTCGACGTTGGCGAGGAAGTGGTTTCGCCATATCTTTGGTCGCGCGGAATTCGCCGGCTTGACGTGGTCGCAATCTCGCACGCTCACAGCGATCACATTGGCGGCATGCGAAGCATCATCGCAAATTTTCAGCCGCGCGAACTCTGGTACGGCGTGAACTCTCCCGCGCCGGAATTTGTGAAGGTAAGAGATCAAGCAGAATTGTTCCACGTGAAAGAGTCAGCCTGCCTGGCAGGTCAGTCGTTCGAATTTGGCGGCGTTCAGGTTCGCGTGCTCAACCCTCAGCCGGGATTCCATGCGAGCGAGCGCGATGTGGATGACGAGTCGCTGGTGCTGCATATGCAGTATGGCCAAACGTCGGTCTTGCTGATGGGTGACGCGCACAAGCGCATCGAGAACTTGCTGATCGACGAATCGCCGCAAGCCGACCTGCTCAAGGTCGGCCATCATGGCAGCGCGACCTCCAGCACGCCCGAATTTCTGGCTGCCGTGAAGCCGCGCTTCGCGGTGGTGTCGGTAGGCTTCTACAACTCCTTCAAGCACCCGCGGCCCGAGGTCATGCAGCGTTACGCCGGCGGCCATATCACGACCTACCGCACGGACCTCGCCGGTGCGGTTTCCTTTTATCTGGACGGAAGCACGGTAAGTGCTACGCCGGTTCCTCGCTGACCGCTTCGTCCTCATCGGTGGTGGGATGGGTGCGATATTCCTCGATGGTCTCCCGCGCTTCCTCGGCTTGTTCGGGGCGAACCAAGATCACCACCCCTCCCACGCCGGGCAGGATGTCCTGGGGCGCTTCGCGATTCTGGATCATGGCCTCGATACCGGCCGATTCCAGCAAACCCCGCACTACCATGCCTTCCGACTCTTCATCGGTATCGAACACTTTCACCAGTTCCTCGTGTCCTTCGCCGGTCTCTGCCATGTCTCCTCCAGTGATCTTTGATGCTACAGACAGGTGCATCGCACTTTGGGCAAGCTTTCTGCGTCTGAAATCGTACTATTTCGGTGTATGATGCGCCCCATGCCGGTTATGCGCAACGGCGGCTCTACGACGGACATCAAAATGTAACAAACCGGAGGCCGCTCCGGAAAGGAGCTCGTCGCCAATTGTCCAAAGGGGATTTCATGGGGCTATCGGAACGCAAGGAAGAAGTCGCTGTACCACAATCGCCCAGCGTTCGGCAGGAGCAGGAAGAGGAACGCCGCAAGCTGCGCCGGCTGCAGATCATGATGAACATGGTAATGTCCGTCATCGGCCAGGACCAGGACCTCACCATTGAAGAGGCTTCTGAACTCGCCGCCAACGCCAAGCGCGCCGCACTCGCCTTGTTCCCCGACAAGGAGTTTGCCTACGACATTCTTTACAAGCCGCGACTGCAGCGGCTGATAGCAGAGCGCTTCCGATTGCAGTGAATCGAGCCTTGGCGCTTACTTGGTGATGCTGCTCAGGTAGATGGTCAGGGTTCCCCAGAATAGCTTGGCTCGCATTTGCACCGGCAGATGGCGTTCGTCATCGGTATACCAGATCCAAATGCGGCCGCGGTTCTTCAGCAGCGTGCCGGAATCGCCTTCCGGCCCGACCCGCATGGTTTGAAATGTTCCGGCAGGCGTTTTGATCTGCTCTTTTCCCTCGACGTGCGCCTGCACGGTCACGGTCTTGCTCCCGTCGTTCAGAGGAAATGTATAGGTTGACCCGACTTGTAGCGGCAGGCTGCCGACATAGAGAATTCCGGAGAGAACATCGGTGACGCAGCCGGGAATATCGTTCTCCACTCGCTTCTGCTGATTATCAGCCAGGCTACGCTCGTCGAGCACAGCTTTGCCGCGACTGTAGTCGTAAGTGATCGTCGTCTCGCGGCGATGCGAGCCTTCTTCGCTGTGCTTCATGAGCTTGTAGGAGCAAAGGCTCTTGGGATCGAAGTATGAGTTGAAGCGGTCCTGCACCCGGTAGAGCAGTGCGACCACGCCAGTGGACTCCGCGGTGGCGGCGATATGATCCTGCGATCCGGAATGCTCGAGGCGCATGGTCGCCAAACCGGCAGTCCAGAATCGCCAGTCGGCTTCATACCGAAGCGTCTGGCCGTAGGGAAACTGAAACCCCGATCGCAGCGGCTGGATCCGCGAAGCCGAGCTGATTTTCGATTCGACTGGCGCCTGCGCGGCGGTGTGCGGCGCCTGGGAAAATAGTTCTGCCGGCGCGCTGCATATCGCCAAGAGAGCACAGGTCAAAGCAACCATGAGTACAAAAAGACAGCGCTTAGCGGTCGTCACCTTCACCCGCGAAACCAGAGGATTTTCGCGATCAGGACCGCCAATATCGCAGCGGCGCCGAGCAGGGAGTTGTACTCGCGATGTCGGAAGTATAACTCACGCGAGAAACCATCGGTCGCTCCGCCGAACCACGGCGTGCGCGGCAACAGGCTTGGGACGCGAGACGCGTAGTCGGAGTAATCGGGAAAACGGCTGCGCAGGAAGTTCTCTTCGCCGCGAATGACGGGGACATATACCGCGGCGAAGAAGATCACCAGCACCATCACGATCCAGAGGTCGCGCGCGGCAATGGCAAAGCCGATGGCGATGACGATGGAGCCGAGATACAAAGGATTGCGCACGTGTGCGTACGGCCCGGTTGTGGTCAGCTCGCGGTTCTTCTGTACATGTCCCGATGCCAGCGCGCGAATCGCAATTCCCAATGCTGCTATCGCCGCACCGCAGGCAACGGCCGGCCACGTCGGCTTGGCTCGCCAGATGTAGAACGCCGCAAACAGAAATCCCAGCGGTACTCGGATACGGCGCGCAATACGGCTCCAGTTCCAGTTTTGCTTTGCGGCCTCGCTTCGAGTTGTCAGGGTTGGGGGTGCGTTCAATTCAACTGCGTCCTTCGGCTCGCGTCTGCAACTGCGCGAGCATCGTGCTGGTGGAATGGTCCTTGGGATCGCCCACGATCTCAACCCGGCCGCCGCAGGCAATCACTTCCTCGCGTTCGGGAACGTTCTCGCGAGTGTAATCGGTTCCTTTGGCTTGCACGTCGGGACGAATCTCGCGGATCAGCGCGCGCACATCCGGTTCGTCGAAGACCACGACGGCGTCGACGTCAGCCAGTGCCGCAACAATTTCCGCTCGTTCCCCGGCCGGCATGAACGGGCGTCCTTCGCCTTTGATCTGCCGCACGCTGGCATCGGAATTCATGGCTATGATTAATTTCCCGCCCAGCGCCTTGGCGCCGCGCAAATAGCGAATGTGGCCGACGTGCAGCAGATCGAAGCAACCGTTAGCCAGTACGATCTGCTGACCGGCACGGCGCCATTCCGCAACGCGCTCGCGCAAGCTGTCACGCGAAAGAATCTTTGCGTGCTCCTGCATCTCTTTCAAAGTTCCGAGTTTCAAGTTTCAAACCGTAGCACCACAAGTTTCAAGTTTCAGATGCCGCTACGGAAGCACGGAAGAGGCAGAATTGTTTTTCTTTTTTCGGTGCCTTCCGTGCTTCCATGGTGAAACCAGAAACTCGAAACTGCATGAAGACGCACTTTCAACTCGAAACTCGAAACTAGAAACTAGAAACTACCTTTCAACTCGAAACTGATTCAATTGCCGCCAGCAATTCTTTCGCGGAGACCGTCGCCGTCCCGCGTTTCATCACCACGATTCCGCCGGCAAAATTTGCCAGCCGAGCGGCTGAAATCGTATCGGCGCCCGCGGCAAGCGCAGCGGTAAAGGTTGCGATCACGGTATCGCCGGCGCCGGTTACGTCCACCACCTGATCGGAACCGTAAATCGGAATCGGCAGCGGCTCGGCTTGCTTCTCAAACGCCACCATTCCGTCACGCCCGCGCGTGATGACCAGCGACTCCAGGCCCATCTCCTTCATCAGTCGCTCGCCGGCGCAGAACAGCTTCTGATCGTCGTGCCCGATTTTGGTCCGCAACGCCTCTTCCACTTCCGGCTCATTGGGAGTCGCCGCCGTCGCCCCTTCGTACTCGAGAATGCGATAGCGCGAATCAACCGTGACCGGCTTGTTCTGCACGCAGCCATTGGATTTCACGAAGCTCAGCATCCGCGGCGTGGCTGCCCCGTAACCGTAGTCGGAGAGCAGCAGCGCGTCCGACGCAGTGGCATATTGCCGCGCTGCATTGACCAGCTTGATCAGCACGGGATGCATGTCGCTGAGCGGCTCAGGCTCGCGATCGACACGCACTACCTGTTGCCGGCTGGTGTGCGACATGCCGGCCAAAATCCGTGTCTTGGTCGTGGTGGTATAGCCTTTCAGCCGCTCAATACCGCTGGTCGAAATCTTCTTCTCGCGGAACGCTTCCAACAGCAGAGTGCCGGCTTCGTCATCGCCGACCACTCCGACCGGCAGCACCTTGACTCCCAAGGCCGCCAGGTTCATGACCGCATTGGCGCCGCCGCCGGGGACGACGGTCCGTTCGCGATGTTTGAGGATCAGCACCGGCGCTTCGCGCGAGACGCGAGCGATCTCACCAAAGACAAATTCGTCAGCCACCAAGTCGGCCACCACCGCAATCGAGAGTTCCGAAAACCTGCGAACAATCTTCTGCCAACGGTCGGTGTCTTTGGGATGTTTATTCATGAGTCAAATGAACGGCCGGTGCAAAGGATCGGTTCACCGGGCGCAGGCCAACTCTAGATTGTCTCATGCATGGCCGTGGCCGGGCGCTATTCTACTGAGCAACGCATCCACCGCGACCTCCGCGTTCTCCAATTCCGTCTTGAGCGGAACAACGTGCAACGGCATGAGAGCAGCCATGTAAGAGCGCAAGTTGATGGCGTCCTTTTCAGTCGTGACGAAAGCCGCCGCCTGATGCCGTTCGCGCAAATTTAACAGCCATTGCACGTCGCCTTCGGTGTAGGCGTGATGGTCGCGAAAGCTTTTTGTGCCGGCCAGAGTCACTCCTGCGGCTCGTAGCTGCTGAAAGAAGTTTTGCGGCCGCGCGATTCCGCAGAATGCGAGACAAGCGCCGTTCACTTCCGGCGGAACGATGATATCGCGCCATACTCGCCAGATCAGCTGACGCGTAATGGGCAGGCCTTCGCAATCGGTATCGTTCGCCAGAACGATAGCGTCTGCTCGCGTCAGCGAAGCAACCGACTCGCGCAGGCGGCCGATAGGAAGAAATGTATCCTGCGCGTCAGACGACGTGACTAGCACGATATCGAAGTTGCGTGCCAGTCCGCGATGCTGAAAGCCGTCGTCCAGCAAGTGCAGTTGCGGACCAAATTTCTGCTCGGCCGACTGACCGGCGGCATAACGATCTTCGCCCACGATCACCGGCACTTGTAATTTGCGCGCGATCAGCAACGGCTCGTCGCCGAAGTCGCGAGGCGATCCTGCGGGATCGACCAGCGCGACACCGCTGCTCGCTCGTCCGTAGCCGCGGGACAGCACATCGAAGCTGACGCCGCGCTGCTTCAGCAACTCGCCCAGCGTAATCAGAAAAGGTGTTTTTCCTGAGCCGCCCGAGTTGATGTTGCCGATACTCACCACCGGCCCGCGAAGTCTGCGAGCCGGCAATATCCCGCGATCGTACAATTCATTGCGTACGCTGACGGCCGCGCCATAGAGCGCGGAGAGCGGGTTCACGCTTGCTTCTCCGAAGATTCTCTTTGCGAAGCGACGATCTCGCCGGGAGCATCCTGCCCGAGCAGGCCGACCACCGCATGCACCGTCCTCTCGGTTGCGCCCTGCTGGGAACGCATGACTTCGAGTGCGCGACGGCCCAGCGCTACTCTCTCGTCTTCATTTTGATCCTGCAAAAGCCCCATCACGCTTGTGGCCAGCGACTCGGGACTCACGACGCGCAACGCATCCGCCCGGCGAAAGATTTCGATCGTGTCGCGGAAGTTCTCGGTGTGCGGTCCGACGAGGATCGCCTTGCCGAACTGCGCAGCCTCCAGAACATTGTGGCCGCCGCGCGGCACCAGGCTGCCTCCGATGAAGGCCAGATCGGCGAACTCGTACAAACTGGCAAGCTCGCCAATGGTGTCAAGCAGGAATACGCTTCCGGCGATCGGCGTCTCCTCATTCCATCTTGAGCGCCGCTCAAAGCGCAGACCTGACGATGTGAGCAGCGACTCGACCACGTCGAAGCGCTGGGGATGGCGCGGCGCCAGCACCAGCAATGCGCTGGGATATTGCGCTTGCACCTGCCGAAACGCGTTCAGCAGCATAAGTTCTTCGTCTTCGAGCGTGCTTCCCGCCACGACTACGGGGCCTATTTCTTCGCGTTGAATTGCCGCTGCGAAGGGCGCCGTAATCGCAGATCTCACCGGCGCCTTTACTTCGAACTTCAGATTTCCGCCGACCTGCACGCGCTCGGCAGGCGCTCCGACGTCGACCAAGCGGCGAGCGTCCTCCTCGCTCTGCGCCAGGAACAGGTCGACGTCTTGCATCACGCGTCTGAGCAGATTGCGGAAACGCCGATATCCCGGCAGCGAGCGGTCCGAAACGCGGGCGTTGACAATGGCGACGGAGGCACCTGAGAGTTTCGCGCAGCGCAGCAGATTCGGCCAGAACTCGCTCTCCGCCAGCACCAGCATCTGGGGTCTTAGTTCGTTCCAATACGGCCGGACCGCGAAGGGCAAATCCAGCGGCAGGTAGAAGACATTGTCGAATCCAAAGAGCTCCCGCGCCAGCTTCTGACCGGTGTCGGTGGTGGTCGACACCACGATGCGGCAGTCGGGGACTTCCCGTTCCAGTTCTTGCGCCAGCCGCGAAATGGCCAGCACCTCGCCAACCGAGACAGCATGAATCCAAATCGTCGGCCCAGCGGATTGCTTCAGCAGCCGTTTGGGAACTGCGCCCAGTCGCTCGCTCCAGCCGGTGCGATATTTCCCGTGGCGCAGCATCTCGACGAGCCACCACGGAGTGCTGACGATCAGCGCCACCAACAGCAGCAAGGTGTAGAGCCAATACACGCTGCGATTGTAAAGCTTTGCCGGCGAACAGCGCTGATCGGCAGCTTTTGCCTAACTGCCTGGGCAGGCATTGCCCAAATGCTTCCCTTGCGCCTGAGCGAATCGAGGATTGCGCAGGTAAGTCTTGCCGCACGCATTACTTCGCCGTGCTGCAGCGAAGGCACCTTTGGCCAGTCCCTTGCTTAGTCAATCGGGATTACGGGCGCTCAAGCGCAACCAAATTGTGCCGATCACACTAGGTGACCAGGAGTTCTCACGAGAGGAGATTCAATGTCAGTGACGGGTATCAGCACCACTGGTCTGTTGAATGACAGCATGGAGAGCATTCAGAGCAAGATGCAGCAGATGCAGAAAGAGTTCCAACAGCTAGGGCAGGACCTGCAATCGGGCAATCTGTCGGCCGCGCAATCCGACTTTGCGACCTTGCAGTCGCTGTCGCCGCAGTCCAGCACGACTGCCTCGTCTGCTACCTCCGAAAGCAGCAATCCCATCGCGCAAGAGTTTGCTCAGCTTTCCCAGGACCTGCAGTCCGGCAACCTGTCGGCGGCGCAGCAGGACTTCAGCACCATTCAACAGGACATGCAAAGCGCAAACGTCTCGGGAGGTCACCACCATCATCACCGCGGCGGCAGCAGCAGCCAGCAAAGTGCCATCAGCCAGACCTTCAGCCAGTTAGGCCAGGCGCTGCAGTCCGGCGATCTGTCCAGCGCGCAATCGCTCTACAGCACGTTGCAGCAGGACTTCCAGCAGACGGCATCGAGCACGGTGTCGGCCGACACGCAGCCTAACGCGGTCTCGATCAACGTCTAGAATCGCAGCCGTCACTGAGGCGATAGTCGGGAAGACCAGCTTAAGGACTCTTGTAAGCCAGCTTCAAGTAATGGCGGGCCAGATCGGCCGAGTTGGAAGTGGAGTTCTCGGCGATAACTGCCTTGTATTTCTCCATAGCGGCGTCGCGCTTCTGCAGCAGGTCGTACATCTGGCCGGCAGCTAAAGTTGCGCGCTGGCGGAAGTCGGGATCCTGGGTGGAGCTGGCGGCCAGATCATAGGATTCGGCGGCGGCGGCGTAGTCCTTTTGGCCACGTAGCGCTTCGCCCAATCCGAATGCCGGCACTTCAATCCGGCATTGGTTATAGGTATTGGCGCGGCAGCCGGCCAGAACCTTGCGATAAGCGACGATGGCGTCCTGTCCATGCCCGGCGGCATTCAACAGGTGCGCGTATTCCGTCGCCATCAGGAAATTGTGGGTATATTCCGTTTGCAGGCTGTTGACGACCTGCAACGCCTCCGCATACTTCTGCTCCCGGCGCAGAAATAGCGCGAGCACGATCTTGGCATCGGTGGCCACCTCCACATGAGGACTGTGAGTGGCTTGCCGCAGATCGTCCAGCCCCTTTTGCTTATTGCCGCTGAGCCCGGCCACGGAAGCGGTGACTCTCACCGGCCAGCTCAGCGAACCAACAATGTAGAGATGAGTGCCTACGATGACCTTGGCATCGACATAGTTGGGATCGAGTTCCAACACTCGCTCATTATCGTGGCGCGCGGCGACTGCATTGCGAAGCGCCGCGAACCAGGCATGATTCGCGATGCCGATATACGTGGACTCCAGGGCTCGTGCGCCGCCGTTGGCGTAGAGTGCGTCGACATCGTTTGGGTTCTTGTCCAACTTCGCCTGGGAGAGCGCCAGCGATTGCGATGTGAGCTCCATAACCCGGGTGCGGACGTTCGGGTCGAGCGGCGCTTGCGGCTTCTTGGTGAGGAAGTTGTCGGCGGCATAGGCCTCGGTGTCCAGTGCGCCGATACGGTAAAGCTCCTTGAAGATAACCGCTGCCAGCACGTGATTCACCGCGAAAGGATCGTCGGGATGCGCCTTCTGAGCGGCCTCGAAATGCTGGATGGCTTTGTCGTATTCAAGATTGTAGAAGCGGTTGAAGCCTTCGCGGGTATTGGCATCATTGTCTGGCCGGGTCGGCACCCAAGAGCCATTCGCGTCGACGGTGTTAAGGCAAAGCAGTCCTCCCCCTAGTCCCAAACAGAGGCACCCAAGCAAAAGCAGACGTTGGTAAGGTTTCATCGCGACCGGTTTATGAGAAGTTTACCTGATATCGCGGCCGCTCCCAAAGCCTTACAAAGGTATTAACCGAAGGAGCACCGATGCGCCCTATGTCTAACCTCAACCGTTCGGCGAAAGATTCGTACAGCGAACTAGAAGCTGCCGCCTTGTTAGGCATCAGTGTTGCGCGTCTGTATGAGCTGCTCGACAAGTACGTTTTCACCGGCGGTAACCATCGTCCGCAATGCATAGACTTCACCTCCAGCGACCTGCTGCTCTTGCGATACTGGAACAGCGATGCCGAGCCGCCTTCGCCAGCCAAGGTCATTGCCATGCCAAAGCGCTAGCCGATAGCCTGGTGAGCAAAGAGTCGCGTAAGTGTTTACCCGAACCTAGGAAATTCTGCCTATGCTTCGGCCGTCCGCTCTCATGCGCCACTCGCTAAGTTGTTGATTCTCTGAGTTTTTAATCAGCCAAAGCTTTGGAAGGATACGTGCCGTTGTCATGATCAGAAATAGGAGAATTCCATGGCACAGTCGGGAAGCAGCAGTAAAGAATACTGGCGGCCTGCGAACCCCGAAGTCTTACGGCTGGTCCTGCCAACCTCGGCAGGAGCTGCCTGTTGGCGCTGTGGAACGGATTACCCAACTGGTGCGCGCTATTGCCACATCTGCGGTAGCGAGCGCGACCCGCGAGCTTCGACTCCGGTCATACCTGATGCAGCTGCGAAGGTAAGCGACGTTGGAAGCATTCGCCGACGCTTCGGGCTCTCCATTCCCAGTCTTGTCTTCTTCCTCCTGGGTCTTATCTGCATGATCAGCGCCGCGCTCACCGGCATGGTTTACAAAACTCCAACGCTGGTGGATTGGCAAGCCGTTCAGATGTGGCGCATCGAGTGGCTGCTGGGCGCGGCTGCGGCCTTGCTGGCCGGAATCCTGCTGAAAAAGAAAAGCGCCTGACGATTGGGTAAAGCGGGCCTTGATAGACTGTGCCACATCCTAATACAGATTTTCCGTTGGAATACACCGAGCCGACGCGCCCGCGCAGCGGTGGCAGTGCAGTGAGCCCGGGGCGCCAGCTCGGGTAAAGTGGTAAATGAACGGAGCCGCGGAGCGGCGACACTGACTCGCGACATAGTCTTCTTAGGTCTGCGACCCGCGGCGCGGAAAGACCTCGGCGCCCACATGGCCGGCAGACCGAAACCTAAAGCCTCGCTCTAGCGGCTACCTCAAAACGGAATCGAGATTCAGCAGTTACAATCCCTCTCGATGACCACAGGCGCACTCCCACTGAGTCCGGCGAAGGTTCAATCCTTGCGCCGCGCCCTCCTGGGCTGGTACAGCAAGTATCGGCGCGATCTGCCGTGGCGCCGCGATCACGATCCGTATCGAGTGTGGGTCTCCGAGATCATGTTGCAGCAGACGCGTGTGGCTGCTGTGTTGCAACACTATGCGCGATTCCTGCGCCGCTTTCCCATGGTTCAGTCTTTAGCAATCGCGCGCCAATCCTCCGTGCTGGCTGCGTGGAGCGGACTCGGCTACTATCATCGCGCGCGGCGAATGCATCAAGCTGCCAGGATGATCGATCGCGAACGCGGCGGCAAATTCCCGCGAACGGCAGAAGAATGGTCGGCTCTGCCGGGCATCGGCCGGTACACTGCGGCGGCGATCGCCAGCATTGCATTTGATGAAGCTGTCGCCGTGGTCGACGGCAATGTCGAGCGAGTGCTCGAGCGGCTGTTTGGGCGCACACCAGGCTCTGCGACCGCCTGGCAGCAAGCTGAGCTCCTGCTCGATCGCGAACATCCCGGCGAATTCAATCAGGCGATGATGGAGTTGGGCGCGACGGTTTGCACGCCGCAAGCGCCGCAATGCCTGCGGTGTCCTCTAAGTGCATTTTGCAAGACTCGGGGCGTGCAGCCGTCGCGGGTCCCGAAAGCCAGAAAAGACAAAGAAGCTTATTACGCTCTGGTACGGAAGCCTGGTTCTGTGTTGCTCGTCCAGCGTCCGGCCAACAGCTCGCTGATGGCAGGCATGTGGGAGTTACCGCTCGCTTCCGAGCTGGTTAACGGTGACAAACCGCTGCTGCGGCTTCGCCATTCCATTACCGATACGGATTACCGCGTTAGCGTCTTCGAGCAACCGAATGACTTAGCAAGCGGCGGACGCTGGTTCAGTTCGCAGCAATGGGAACGATTGCCGCTGACCGGGCTCGCGCGAAAAATCTTGCGCAGATTGCCGGCTTGAGTCCGGGGAACGAGCGACCGAATCTATATGTCATTAAAACGATTCTTTCGGAGGTTTCAGCCAGTGGTTACATTGACCGTGGGCAACCGCGCGCCAGAGTTTTCGCTGCCGACAATTGAAGGCAGAACGGTATCGTTGAGTGAACTGTTGACCAAGGGCCCGGTTTTGCTAGCGTTTTTCAAAGTCAGTTGCCCGGTCTGCCAATACGCGTTTCCTTTCTTTGAGCGTATGTACGAGTCCAATCGCGGCGTCAATGTGACGTTCCTCGGCATCTCGCAGGACAATGCCCGCGACACTCGCCTGTTCATGAAGGAATTCGGAGTGACATTTCCGGTTGCGCTCGACGACCCTAAGAACTACGCCGTCTCGAATGCCTATGGCCTGACCAATGTTCCCACGCTTTTCTACATCGACCCGAGTGGCGAGATTGAGATCTCGTCGGTGAGTTGGTCGAAGGCAGATGTCGAGGCGATCAACGAAAAGCTCGCCGCGCTTCGCCGGCAGCCGCCAGCCATGCTTTGGCGGAAGGGCGAAGATGTGCGCGACTTCCGCGCCGGTTGAGACTCCAAGAATTGATCCGCGGTCCGCGGATCATAACTAGACAAGAGGAAAACGTGCCTGAGCCACAACTTGGCCCCGCGCTGGCCAAAGCTCTTCTACCAGCCTCAGTAGCCAACCATGTCCCCGTTCGGTTGTTCCCTTCGGTAGTTCGTGCTACAAGGTTTTAAACCGCGTAAACTAGGTAGGCGTTTGCGTGAAATTGCGAAGCCAGACCCTCGATCGAATGGCTCAGAAGAATACACGTCGCAAGAGGCACACCTCTTCCGACCCGGTGATTCCGGACAAACTCTACTTCCGCATTGGTGAGGTCTCGGAGCTCTGCCAGTTGCCGGCCTATGTGCTGCGCTTTTGGGAAACGGAGTTCCCGCAGCTGAAGCCGGTGAAGAGCAGCACGGGCCAGCGAATGTATCGCCAGCGCGACGTGGAAAATGTGCTGCGCATCAAGAAGCTGTTGTACGACGAAGGCTTCACCATTGCCGGAGCGCGCCAGCAACTGAAGGACGAAGCGAAGCCGGCGCGCCAGCAATCCGGTTTGCCATTTCCCAAGCAGAATACTAACCACCAGCTTAAGAAAGTGCGTCAGGGATTGCAGGAGATCCTGGGCATTCTTTCCACCCGGCCTTCCCGACGAAAATAACTGCAGTCCGCGCAGCTTGTTAATCGCCGCTGGGGATCGGCTCGAGCGTGGCCGCGCGTGTCGGCTTATTTCTGGTGCGGGCAGGATCGAACAGATTCAGAAATCCGCGGATCACCCAATATCCTGCCGCAATGCCAAGCGCAAATGAGCCAACGATGGTTAGCAGAAGCAGAGTCGAGAGGAAGAATGTCGTCATAGTTCGCTAGTTAATTTTTCGATGAGCCGTGCCCTTCGGTGGATGGTTCATCGGAACGTTGACGCCCAGATTTTTATGCTGGTCGCGCCCAACCAACTGTGATGCACTCACTTTACCTCGCATTGACGCTTTAAG
Organism: uncultured Acidobacteriaceae bacterium; assembly: GCA_963818905.1. Lineage (GTDB taxonomy): Bacteria > Acidobacteriota > Terriglobia > Terriglobales > Acidobacteriaceae > Bog-257. Next base: position 49,100 of record CAWFUE010000059.1, on the reverse strand, counting down.
GTGTTAACCACTAAGATACGTGAGTAGAGCTGCATTTCCACCCTGCCGAACATTTCATAGCAGTGGAGAACGGGTAGAGCTGGCCTTCAGGCCAGCGTCTGCGGCGATTAACGACTGTTTGGCAGGCGCAGCACTCCACAAATAGGAGTGCTGCGCCTGCCGAATGTTGCGGACGCGGCGCTAAAGCCCTGGCTGAGCGCAGCCGAAGGGCGCCGCTCTACCACCGCGGCAAGAGACATATAGGCAAAGCTTTTCATGGCCATCAGCAGCATCAGCGTTCGCGGGGCTCGGCAGCACAACCTGAAGAACATCCACGTCGAGATTCCGCGCAATACTTTGACCGTGATCACCGGCCTCAGCGGCTCCGGCAAGTCGTCGCTCGCCTTCGACACCATCTATGCCGAGGGGCAGCGCCGCTATGTCGAGACGCTTTCGGCGTACGCGCGCCAATTTCTTGATCAGATGGAGCGTCCCGACGTCGACAGCATCGATGGACTCAGCCCATCGATTGCTATCGAACAAAAGACTACCAGCCGCAGCCCGCGCTCCACCGTAGGCACAATCACCGAGATTTACGATTATTTGCGCCTACTTTATTCCTCCATTGGCATTCCGCACTGCCCCCAATGTGGTAGACAAATCTCGCGTCAGTCAGCGGAGCAGATCGTGCAGCAGGTCATGGCGCTCAAGCCTGAAGAGCGAGTGATGATCATGGCGCCCATCGTGCGCGGGCGCAAAGGCGAGTTCAAGAAGGAACTCGACAAGCTGGCGCAGCAAGGCTTCACGCGCGCCCGTATTGACGGCGAGTTGCGCAATATCGCCGACGAGGAGATCAAGCTCGACAAGCGCAAGAATCACACCATCGAATTGGTGGTCGATCGTCTGCTCGTGAAGCCGGGGATCGAATCACGCCTGGCTGCTTCGGTTGAGCTGGCGATGAAGGAGGCGAACGGGCTGGTGCAGGTCGCCGTGGTCGGCGGCGACGAGCGGCTGTATTCGTCAAAGCTGGCGTGTCCGGAGTGCGGCATCAATGTTCCGCTGCTGGAGCCGCGCTCGTTTTCATTCAACAGCGTGTACGGCGCGTGTCCCGAGTGCAATGGCTTGGGCAGCAAGTACGATTTCGACCCAGCGAAGGTCATCAACGATTGGTCGAAGCCGCTGCTGGACGGCGGGCTGGGTCCGGGCTCGGCTTCGCAATATTTGATTCGCATTCTGCAACTCGCCGCACAGGCTTACGGATTCGATCTCAAAACGCCATTCGAACAGCTGCCGCGCAAGACGCAGAACCTGATTCTTTACGGCCCCGATGCGAACGAACGCAAGCGCGGCGGCTTTCTTGGCGTGTTCGCGTATCTGCGGCAATCGATGGTAGACAGCTCGTCGGAGGGTTATCGCGAGTGGCTGCTCGACCACATGTCGGCCACAACCTGTCCCGCATGCAATGGCAAGCGGCTGCGTCCGGAGAGTTTGGCGGTAAAAGTCAACGGCATGTCCATCGCCGATTTCACTGCGCTGCCGGTCTCGCGTGCGGTCGAGGCTGCAGCGCAGATCAAGCTGAATGAGCGTGAGGAGCGCATCGCCGGACGGATTCTGAAAGAAATTGCCGAGCGCCTGGGATTTCTGAACGCCGTCGGATTGGGCTACATCTCACTCAATCGCTCCGCGGCGACGCTGAGTGGTGGTGAAGGACAGCGCATTCGGCTGGCGACGCAGATCGGTTCGAAGCTGCGCGGCGTGCTCTATGTACTCGACGAGCCATCGATTGGTCTGCATCATCGCGATAACGATCGCCTCTTGCAGGCGCTGGAATCGCTGCGCGATCTCGGCAACACGGTGTTAGTTGTTGAGCATGACGAGGACACCATCCGCCGCGCCGATTACGTTATCGATCTTGGTCCCGGCGCCGGGCGTCATGGCGGAGAGCTCGTAGCCAGCGGCACGCCGGAGCAGATTGAAGTTGCGCCGCGCTCGCTCACCGGTCAGTACATTTCCGGACAGAAGCGCATCACCGATCGTCACGAGCGGCGTCAGCCGAACGGTAAAGCGATTACGATTCTGGGCGCGCGCGAGAACAATCTGAAGAACCTCGATGTCACCTTTCCGCTGGGCGTGATGACCGTCGTCACCGGCGTTTCAGGATCGGGCAAATCGACTCTCGTCAACGACATTCTCTATCGCGCGTTAGCGAAGGTGCTGTATCGCTCGCGCGAGGAACCAGGCGAGCACAAGTCGATCGCCGGAACCGAGTACATCGACAAGGTCATTCGGATCGATCAATCGCCGATTGGCCGCACTCCGCGTTCGAATCCCGCAACCTATACCGGCGTCTTTACCGCAATTCGTGATCTCTACGCCATGCTGCCGGAATCGCGCGAGCGCGGCTATAAAGCAGGACGCTTTTCATTCAACGTTGCCGGCGGCCGCTGCGAGGCGTGCCAGGGCGAAGGTGAACGCCGCATTGAGATGAACTTCCTGCCCGATGTTTACGTGCTGTGCGAGGTCTGCGGCGGCAAACGCTACAATCATGAGACGCTGGCGGTGAAGTACAAGGGGTATTCGATCGCCGATCTATTGGAAACACCGGTTGCCGATGCGCTGCCGATTCTGGAAAACATTCCGCAGATCAAGCAGAAGCTGCAGACCCTTGTGGATGTTGGTCTCGGCTATATTCATCTGGGGCAATCCGCGGTTACGTTGTCAGGCGGTGAGGCGCAGCGCATCAAGCTTGCTCGCGAACTGAGCAAACGGCAGACGGGCAAGACGCTCTATCTGCTGGATGAGCCGACCACGGGATTGCACTTCGATGATGTCAGCAAATTGCTGGACGTACTGCACCGGCTCACCGATTTGGGGAATAGCATCGTTATCATCGAGCACAATATGGATGTGATCCGAAACGCGGACTGGATCATCGATCTTGGTCCGGAGGGCGGCGAGGATGGTGGGCGCATTGTGGCCCAAGGCACGCCGGAGCAGGTCGCGCGTGTCAAGAAATCGTATACCGGACAAACATTAGCCAAACTGCTTCCCGCAGCGTCCAATAGCAAGGGGAATGGAGAAACTGCGCTTTGAAGGGGCACGCCTTCAGGCGTGCCGATTCGTCAGACAAGCCACTGGGGAGCAGTCGCTCAGGGCCTGAAGGCGAATTGCGGGGGGCTTCGACGGTACGGCTGAAGCCGTGCCCCTTCAAGACCGGACGAGCCAAGGTTGGTTTCGTTTTGACTGTGGCTTAGCAGCGATTGAGCTAAGCAATAAAATCCATGTCACTACCACCAGATCCGCTGCCTGAATATCCGGAACATGTTCCGTCACCTGGGTCCGTCACTCAGCCTTATCTAGCGGACGATCACGTGGGCGAAGCTCCGCCTCTGCCCGTCAACGTGGACGACCACGGCGCGGGCATTCCGCCGCAAATCATCTCAGCTCCGCCAGAGAAACCGTTTCCAGCCTGGTCCGCGTGGGATGTGGTTGCCATCCTGGTCTTCACTGTCGTGGCGATTTTCATCGCAACTCTGGGAGCCTTGTTCATTGCGCACAGTCTGCCGCAGTATCGCCATGCCAGCTTTGCCGATCTGACGACCAATGCTGTAGTTGTGATTGGCGCGCAAATAGCCGCTTACCCGGTTGTCCTGCTGTTCATTTTTCTTATGGTGCGCACGCGTTCGCGCCAGCCGTTTGGGCCGGCGATTCATTGGAGATGGCCGGGCGTGATAGCGCCGGCATTCGTCATTGGAGGCGTGGTGCTGGCGCTGGTAGTCGAGAGCCTCGCGCGCTATTTGCCCATACCGAAATCCCTGCCGATGGATACCTATTTCCATGATGCCACCAGCGCCTATCTGATGGCGGCCTTCGGGATCACGCTGGCGCCGTTGCTGGAAGAGTTGTTCTTCCGCGGCCTGCTTTACCCGCTGTTCCGGCGCGCCTTCGGGCTGATCATTGCGGTGCTGCTGACAGCGGCCGCGTTCGCCGCGATTCACGGTGCTCAGCTTGGCTACGCGTGGGCGCCGGTGCTGAGCATCTTCGTGGTCGGCGTAGTTCTTACTCTGGTACGGGTGCGCACCAATTCCGTGGCTGCTTCCTTCCTCACCCATTGCGGCTACAACCTCGCGCTGTTCAGCGCGCTGTGGATTACGACCGATCACTTCCGCCATCTGGAGAAAGTCGCGGGCTGAATGGTATCGTGAAAGTATGGCGGCAAGCGCACGCGAACAACTGTTGGTGATGTTGGCGGAGAAGTCGTTTCGCCTCGGCCAGTTCACCCTCTCCAGCGGCGGCACCAGCGATTACTACATCGATTGCCGCTTGACGACACTCGATGCCCAGGGCGCGTTGCTCACCGGGCAAACTGTTCTACATGAAATTCGGAGCCGCGGCTGGCACGCGGACGCTATCGGCGGGCTGACGCTGGGGGCTGATCCCATCGTGGTTGCGACCTCCGTCATCAGTGCGCAACATGGAAGTCCGATTCACGGATTTCTGGTGCGCAAAGCAGAGAAGACTCACGGCACAGGTCAGCGAATCGAAGGTTTTCGCCAGAAGCCCGCGCGTGTGGTGATTGTCGACGATGTCTGCACCACCGGGGCGTCGACCATCCAGGCGATTGAAGCTGCGCGCGAGCATGGGTTTGAAGTTATCGGCGTGATGTGCCTGGTGGATCGGCAAGAGTCCGATGGCCGCACGAATGTCGAGCGAGCGGCATCTCCGGCGCCGTTCGTGGCGTTGTTTACGACCGCGGACTTGCGCGCACAACACGCGAACCGCGATGCGAAATCGGGAGCTCCTCCTATCTTTGCGGTCAGCGCGAAATGCGATTTTTGCGATCGTCCCGCGGTGACGAATGTCCCCGGCAATCGCTGCGAAGCGCACCGGACGTAAGCGTCATATTGGTCGCCTGAAGATATTTAGCTAAGTTTCGCAGGTCAATTTTGAAGCGATTTCCCCGATAATCCGGGCCAAAAGCGGCTAGGAGCGCCTTCTCCAGCATTGATATGCATCGCTCATGGCCTTAAATCCGGCGGCAGTTCACTGCAGCGGCAGGTTTGCAACCCCAATGGCTCTTTCTGCGTAGTACTAAAGGGGCGTTCTATAATCGCTCACGGTTTCTGTCTGCACGCGTCTATGTAATTGCAGGCACAAGAATTGGCTTGCCAATTGCTATTTAGGTAGAAACCACATGCCGGCCGAAGCGGTAGCAGTTCCCCTGACGGTTGGCCCGGGACTTGCACCTCAATCCGCGCCCACTCGCGTTTTGGGAACCCCGGCGCTGCGTCCTCCTGAAGCGTGGCGGGAGGCGGCGTCATCGATTCCCTCGGAACGAGGGCGTCTGGTGGGGCAGGCCCAGAGCCGCATGAACGACACGGAGCTGATCCGGGAAGCACAGCGCGGCAATCACGCCGCGTTCGAGGAACTGGTGCGCCAATACGATGGCCCAGTCCTCCGGCTTGCCTATCACCTGACCCGCTCCGAGCAGGACGCACAGGACATCTATCAGGAAGCGTTCCTCAAGGCCTACCGGAATATCAATAACTTTCGCTTCGAGTGCTCGTTCTATACCTGGATCTATCGCATCGTTACCAATCTCTGCCTTGATCTGTTGCGCAAGCGTCAAGTGCGCAAAGAAGATTCGGCGGTTACGACGGACTCCGAAGGCGGGACCTACGATTTGCTGGATCAGGTTGCCGATCAGCGATCGGGAGCCAGTCCCGAGCGCGATCTGATGCGCCGTGAACTTGGCGCGCGTATCGCCAAGGCGCTCACAAAGCTGACGCCGCGCGAGCGCATGGTCTTCGAGATGAAGCATTACCAGGGGCTGAAGCTGCGCACCATCGGCGAGATTTTGAATACTACGGAAGAGACGGCTAAGAACACGCTGTTTCGCGGCACGCAAAAGCTGCGAGCTGCGTTGAAGGATGTGAAGTGAAGAAGTAACTGGTAACTAGTAATTAGCCAAAGCCATATGGGACGAGGACCAGTATTGGTTCGACTCAGTCACGGCGGATTCAAAGCTAATTACCAGCTACGAGTTACTCATTATTGATTCTCTCTGCGAACGAAGTGAGAGGTAGCAATCATGAATTGTGATTGGGTACAACAAAACGTCAGCCTATACCTGTACAACGAGCTGGCGGACGACGCGCGGCACGAGTTGGAACAGCACATCCAGCGCTGTAAAGACTGCGCTGCCGAGCTTGCCGCCCAGCAGGAGTTTCAGGCCCAGATGAACGCCTTGCCGGTCGAAGAGCCCTCTGCCAGCTTCCTGGCGGCCGCGCGCATGCGGCTGCAGGAAGCGCTCGAGACCACCGAGCAGAATCGCGCCTGGTATCACCGGCTGGTGTTCGATCCCACAGCATGGTTGCGGCAGATTCGTTTCTCGCCCGCCCTGGCAGCGGTCATCTTGATGGTCGGCTTCGGTTCCGGGCTGGGAACCATGTACAGCGCGCTCAGCGGCAAGGCTCCTCATCCCTCTACGCAGAATTCATCGGTTCAGGAAGCTTCCATCAGCGGCATCACTTCCATCGATCACGAGCCTAACTCCAACCAGGTGCAGATCCATTACGATCGCCTGGTGCCGGAATCAGTGGAAGGTTCCATCACCGATCCCAAAATTCAAGACTTGCTGACCTTCGCTGCCAGGAGCAACGTCAATAACTCCGGCGTGCGGCTCGATTCGGTTGGTCTGCTAAACAGTAAGCCCGACGATCCTCGCGTGCGCGAGGCGCTCACCTATGCCCTGCGCTACGACAGCAATCCGGGAGTTCGCCTGAAGGCGCTCGATGGTCTGGGCTCTTACGTTAAGCAGGACATACGGGTGCGCAATGCCGTGCTGGAGGCGTTGTTGGACGACAGCAATCTCGGGGTCCGCGCCCAGGCATTGCAGGCCTTGGAACCGGTCCGCGCCGACAGCAGCGTGCGTATGGCGTTGCAGCAGTTGGCAAAGGAAGATCCCAGCGACTACATTCGGACGGAATCGCAACGAGAGTTGGCCTCGATGCCGAACCTCGATTAACTTCACAGACCCAGAGACAAAGTAACGATGGCCGATCGCCCCAATAAGGAAGAACACAATCAGCAGCACGACTCACTGGCGGAGAGCAGCATTATCAGCAGGGCTTCATTGGGCTTCTGCGCGAGTGTCGTCCTGCTCGCGATTGCGATTCCTGTGTGCGCTCAGCAGACCCGCATCTATCGCGACGGGAACTCATGGGTTGAAGAGATCACTGGCACGTTGCCTGCGGCGCGCGAGCTGCGCGTCTTCACCGATCTCGGATCGGTGCAGGTGCAGGGCAATTCGGCCCGTATCTCCTATGTCATTCGCAAACGCTCCTACGCTTCTAATGAGAAGACTGCGAAACAGCAGCTCGAACAGCTGCGCACTTCGGCGATCAAAGTTGGCGAGGCGGATACGATCGAGGGCAAAGCGAGCAGCAAGAATCTGCTTCGTTTCGGCGCGGAGTTCATCGTCCAGGTGCCGCGCGATCTGAGCGTGCTGAAGGTGCAGACTCGCGGCGGCTCGCTGACGTTTAGTTCGATTGCGGCGATGATTGTGGCCAGCACGGGCGCGGGCCTGATCAAGATGGACGATCTGGCTGGCCCGGTGAAGATCGCCAGCGGCGGAGGTAATGTGGAAGCCGGCAACCTGGGCAGCGATCTCACGCTCACCAGTGGTGCGGCGGATGTTCGCGTGTCGAATGTTGGCGGCCAAACGCAGGTGAACCTCGCCGGCGGACGCGTTTATATCGGCTCGTCGCGTGCTTCCACGATTCAGACGGGCGCTGGCAGCATCGAGGTGCAGAAATGTATTGGCGATCTGCACGTGGTGAGCGGCGGAGGCAACTTGTATCTGGGCGACGTAGAAGGCGCAGTTCAGGCTGAGACCGAAGGCGGCAGCGTACGACTGGCCAGCGCAACCGGCCCAGTGCAGGTGACAACCGGCGGCGGCAGCGTGTCGCTGTTCCGTCTAAGCCGTGGCGCGCAAGTAGAAACTGGAGCAGGTCCGATCACCGTGGAATTTCTGGGCAATCACGGTTTCACCGATTCGTTTTTGCATACCGCTTCCGGCGATGTGACTGTGTGTTTCGCGGCCAATCTGCCGGTGACCGTGCATGCCACTTCGGATATGGCGAGCGGACGGGGTATCTTGTCGGATTTTCCTGTGCTCAACATTACGCAGCAGGGCGGGGTATTTAGTCCGAAATCGATGTCTGCAGAAGGCAACATCGATGGCGGTGGTCCGGCACTGCGAATTCGTACTACGATTGGACAGATCGCCTTCCGCAGATGTCACTAGATCCTTGTATCGATTTCAGGGTTGGTGGTTATGCTTTCACGTACTAGAGTTTCACTCGTCGCTCTCTTCGCCGCCGCGATGATTCTGCCGGCGATGGCTGATCCGGTTCCGGGTCAACCCTGGCCGGAGGCGCATTCCGGCTCGTATCTGGGTGTTCAGATCACTGCGGTCACGCCGCAATTGGCTTCGACACTGAAGCTGCAGGACCCAGCCGGCGCCATCATCACCTATATCGATCAGGATGGTCCCGCATGCCGTGCCGGGTTGATGGAAAACGACGTTGTGGTTGCGTTCGAGGGCTCCAAGGTGGTCAGCCCGGAGCAACTGCAGGGCCTGATCCACGCCACGCCGCCGCAGAAGACGGTCACGCTCACCATCATGCGTAACGGACAGCGCAAGGAGATGAAGGTTACGCTGGGTAGCTGGAACGTGATGTCGCACGTTGCTGCCGTCACATCTCTTGCCTCTCCGCCTCCGCCGCGTGCCTACCCTCCGGATCTTGAAATTCCATCGTTCACGGTACTGTCGGTGCGTCACGGCTTGGTGGTGGAGAGTCTCAGTCCGCAGCTGTCGGACTTCTTCGGCGTGCCCCGTGGACATGGTGTACTGGTGCGTTCGGTTGAAGGAGGCAGTCCCGCTGCGGTTGCTGGTCTGAAAGCGGGCGACATCATCCTGAAAGTCAACAACGAGATGGTGCACGACATGGCCGATTGGCAACGCGGCATGCGCGCGCAATCGCCCAAGATCTCGATTGGCATCTGGCGCGACAAGCGCGACCAAACCGTCACCATGACCCTTCCGGCGCCGGGCGATACCTCGCGGCTCGAACCTGGCAATTGGCTGAACTTCGATGGTGAAGCGCGACCCCTGCAGGACGAAATGGCGTTGTTTGATCCGCAGATTGGTCGCCGCGACGAGATGGTTGCGCAGTTGGGCTCCAGCGAAGAAAAAGATTTGGAGCACATGCGCCGCGACCTGGAAAAATCCATGAAGGCGCAACAGAACGACATCGGCAGGATGGCACGCGATCTCGCCAAAGCGAGCAAGCCAAGTGCAAAAGAGCTTGCGCAGATGCGGCAGCAGATTCAACAGTCCATGCCGACTCAGGAAGATTTCGACGCCATGAAGCGGCAGATCCAGCAGGCGATGCCGAGCCAAAAAGATTTTGACGACATGAAGCGGCAGGTGCAATCCTCACTGCCCAGGCAGAAAGATTTCGATGAGATGCGGCAGCAGCTGGAATCCTCAATGAAGGACTGGACACCGCAGATTCAGGCTCAGATGGACAAACTGAAGCAGCAAATGGAACAGCAGCAAAAGGATTTGCAGCAGATGCTGCAGGACTTCAACAACCGCAGCCAATTCTAGGCAGATTGCTTACAGCTGGGCCGGCAATAGTGAAAATTGTCATTACGAGCGCCTGTGGGCGCTAGGAATCTGCTTTACGATGACCGGTCAAAAAGCAGATCCGCTCGTAATGACAACTTAAAAGGTACGCTCGGTATTTCCGCGATAGTCACTGGGTCTCATGCTGACCGAAGCTGGCTCTCTCGCATCGCCTCCAGCATCGCGTCGACGCTGCTGAACTTTTCCCGGCATCGTTCGGAGCAGGCCCGCGACAACTCTGCTGCATCGATCCGGCGCCAGCCTGCATAATCCACGAAGCACACGCCACGTCTCTCCAGAAGCTCACGCAATCCTTGAGTTCCGCTGCGCTGTCCGTCGCTAATCTCTCCGGCGATCTTCTGTGCCACCTGCTGCGCTTCCACTCGATTGGTTGGAATTGTTCCCGATGGGCCGCGCTTGGCCCATCCCACGACGTAGAGCCGCTCATCAACCTTGCCATTCTGATTGGCGAAAACTCCGTTCGCGGGAACAGCCGAGCAGCAGGGAATCGTCTCGTACCCGATACAAGTGACGGCAAGTTGAGCAGGCAAGGTGACAGCGCCGCCGGTTGACGAACGAAACTGCACTTCGCAAAGTTTCTTATCGCCTGCGAACGCAATCGGAGTGAGGTTGAAATGGAAGTGAATCGTCACCGGCGTCTCGCGGGCTGCGGCATCGGCAAAACCGCGAAGTGTTTTCACGACCGGACTATCGCCGATGAGATCGCGTAGATCGACAACCGGCCGCGCTCGCTGCAATGTGCCCAGCTCCTCGATCTCATGCTCGTTGAACCTGGTTTCTGCCGCACTGCGTCGCCCCACGACGTGAATATTCTGAAGCGGCTGTGATACTAGCCACGACAGCACATGCGGCGAAAGATCGGATCCAGTGAGTTCTTCGCGGCCCTTGGCGAGAATGCGAGCCACATCACTCGCAACATTGCCATTGCCGATGACTACTGCCGATTGCACCTCGTTGGCGGCGGGAGGCTGAGCGTGCGGATGCCCGTTGTACCAGGCGACGAACGCACCGGAGCCAACGACTCCGGGCAAACCCTCTCCCGGAATTCGGAGCTGCCGGTCGCGTGACGCGCCGGTTGCCAGCACAACTGCATCGTAGAGCGACAAAATTTCGTCGAGCCGAACGTCGCGGCCAACTTCGACATTGCCCAAGAAGCTGACTCGTTCGCGCGCCAGTATTTTCTCGAACACGCGCGCCACCGCCTTCGTGTTCTGATGGTCAGGGGCGACGCCGTAGCGAATAAGCCCGAAAGGCACAGGAAGTTTTTCGAGAATGTCGATCGACGCGTCCGGGACAGCACGCAGCAACTGATCGGCGAGGTAACACCCCGCCGGGCCGCTGCCGATGATGGCAATGGATTTCATAAAAGCAGCAATTAGCAATCGGGAGTCAGCAATTGCTTTTCCCAGATCGCCGTTGGGCGATTGCGGTTCCGGCCCATCAGGGAACTATCCACGATCCACGAATCACGATCCACTGCTCTAATGCAACTTCACGTACTCGTAATCCACGGGATTGTTGTTGATGCCGCGATCGGGAGGCGCGATCCACGCCGCCATCTTGCCGTGCTCGTAAACTCCGTGCATCAGGCTCAGGATGTAAGCGCTGATCGGCTTCGCTCGGCAGCCAGTTGCCAATGCGCGCATTGAATTCCTCCTGCGTGATCGGCTTGCCCGAGGGATCGGTCGGCACGCCGGCCCAGATTCCGATGTTGCGGCGAAAACGCGTGCTCGGCAGCGCCAGGCGGAAAGAATGTCCCGCCTTCTCGATCAGCCGGTTCCAGCGCTGTCACGCCCATCTCGCAATCTTTGACGTAGGAGCCGCGCGTGACGTCGTTCATCGCGTTGCGCATCGGAATCCGCTCGGTCTTCGTCCCGAGGTTGCCGTCAGGAACCTCCATCGTATAGATCTGGTCGGCGGCGATGTGATCTTCGTAACGCGACTCGTCCGGACGACCTTTTAATCCGTTCGCGAAATAGGACGCCGCATTCGACGAGCTCTCCGATCCAAACAAATCCAGCGACGAGCTGAACCAGAAGTTCAGATAGCGCTGCACCGTCGGCAGATCGATCGCGCCGGCTGCGCGGATCGCTTCAGGATCGTCGGTGTTCAACTCCTTCATGACCTCGAGCGTGCGGCGTGACGACGCGATTGATGCCGGTGTCGCCGACGAACATGTGGTGCGCTTCCTCGGTCAGCATGAACGAGCAGGTGCGCGCCAGCGGATCGAAGCTCGACTCGGCCAGCGACTTCAGCTGGAACTTGCCGTCGCGATCGGTGAAGTAGGTGAACATGAAGAAGCTGAGCCAGTCGCGAATCGGCTCGTTGAAAGTGCCAAGAATGCGCGGCTTGTCGGCGTCGCCGGAGTGGCGCTCCAGCAACTCTTCGGCTTCCTCGCGTCCGTCGCGGCCAAAGTAGGCGTGCAGCAGATAGACCATCGCCCAGAGGTGACGACCCTCCTCGACATTCACCTGGAACAGATTGCGCAGATCGTAGAATGACGGAGCAGTGTGGCCGAGCATGCGCTGCTGCTCGACCGAAGCCGGCTCGGTGTCGCCCTGCGTCACGATCAGCCGCCGCAGCGTGGCAGCGATACTCGCCGGGAATCTGCTGCCAGACTTCCTGCCCGTAGTTGTCGCCGAAGCCGATGCGGCGATCGGGATTGCGATCGGCAAGAAAAATCCCCCAGCGATACTCCGGCATGCGCACGAATCCGTAAGTGGCCCAGCCTTTGGCATCGACCGAAGTCGCGGTGCGCAGATAAACGTCGGCAACCTGAAAATCGTTCGGGCCCAGTTCATGCCACCAGTTCAGAAACTCCGGCTGCCAGTGCTCCAGAGCGCGCTGCAGCGTGCGATTCGAGCCGAGATCGACGTTGTTCGGAATGCGGTCCTGATAATTCATTGACATGATGTTCCTCGAAGGGGCACAGCTTCAGCTGCGCCATCGCAAGTGTTTATTCGTTCCGGGTAGAGCCGGCCTTTAGGCCAGCGTTATCGGTGCTCTATCAAGATCTGCGCCAATGTACGAGGGCAGGCGAGGACGCGGTGCTAAAGCGCCGCTCTACCTTCATACCCTCTCCCACGTAAATCTCGCTTTCGATCCCGTGCCGAAGAGCTTGAGCGCGCCGTGCTCGCCGGTCGAGTTCGGACGAATGAATACCCAGTTCTGCCATGCCGACAACCGGCCGAAAACCTTCGTCGCCGTGGTTTCTTCGCCGGGAAATCGCAGGCTGGCTTCCATGCCGGTCAGCGCGTCCGGCGACAGGCTGGCGCGTTCTTCAATCGCGATTCGCACCTCGTCTTCCCAGTCGAGATCGTCAGGCGCAACCGTGATCAGGCCAAGTGACAACGCTTCCTCCGGCCCGAGCAGCCTGCCTTTCGCTTCGAGTGCGGCGGCCATTTCTTTGGCATTGCTGCTAAAGCGGGTTTGCAGCCGGCTGCGATCGTTAATGGCCGGCAATAAGCCAAAATTAAAATCGTCGACTGCAATTTTCGGTGCGGCGCCTTCTTCTTCAGGAAGGGCCAGCATGTAACTGCGATCGGCGGCCAGCGCCAGCTCAAACAATAAGCCCGCGAAACAAGAGCTCGGCTCGATGATGGCATACATGCTGCGCGAAGAGACATCGAGGCGAGCCAGCGTGCGACGCAGCATGCCGATCGTCTCCCGCACCAGCCAGTCGTTCTGCAGCTTCAGCATCACCGCGTCGCTGGCAAGCACGGCCTGCGGATCTCCCGAGGTCTTCAGGAGAAGCAGGCCAAGCTCAAGCTCGTTGACGCGCAGCATCAGGATCGCATCGTCCAACTCGCGCGCCATCGCCAAAGGCCACCATTGGTCGCCGGCAGCGTGAATCTCGGCGACAGACCTTGGCTGATCGCCCTCGGGAGCGCGCACGGTCAAGGTTGCAGTTCGCGCATTGCGGTCGAAAGCCACATCCACATACTTGTAGTGGTAACCGTTGTCGTCAAGCTTGCGATCGAGCGGAGTAAGCTTGATTCCCATGGCATCGGCCGGACGAGTGGAATCGCCCGCCAGCCTCTGAGCGCGAGCGCGAACCACGTCCTGAAACTTCGCTGGAACGGCGATGTCATCCACCAGGCCCCATTCTTTGGCGCGCTCACCCTTCACGCCGTCCGGATTGGTGCAGAACATGTCGGCGAGATCGCGCCGTACCTTGCGCTTGTCGACTACGCGGGTGAGTCCGCCGGTTCCTGGCAGCACGCCGAGCAAGGGAACCTCGGGCAAGCTAACCGCGCTGGAACGATCGTCGATTAGCACGATCTCATCGCACGCCAGCGCCAGCTCGTATCCGCCGCCTGCGGTCGTTCCGTTGAGCGCCGCCAGAAATTTCAACCCATCGTGACGACTGGAATCTTCCATGCCGTTGCGCGTCTCGTTGGTGAACTTGCAGAAGTTCACCTTCCAGGCGTGAGTGGAGGTGCCAAGCATATAGATGTTGGCGCCGGCGCAGAACATGCGTTCGCGCGCGCTGGTCAGGACCACACAGGCGACCTCGGGGTGCTCAAAGCGGATGCTCTGCAGAACGTTGTGCAGTTCGATGTCGACACCGAGATCGTAGGAGTTGAGCTTGAGCTTGTAGCCGGGACGCAGCGCGGCGTCTTCGTCGACGTTCATGGCCAGGGTCGCAATGCGGCCATCGATGGTCAGCCGCCAATGGCGGTATTCGCCAGGAGCCACGTCAAAGTTGACGAGCTCCGCTTCTTTCACGTCAGGCATGCAGGTGAACTCTCCTCAGGACAGCGCCAGGATGGCAGTCAAATCCCCACGGCTAAGATGCATTATAGTGCATTTTAGAAGAGAACGGGCAGGAAGTATTATGCAGATTGGAGCTAAAAGAAAATCTCTGGCGAGACATGGAAATACTCGCTCAGTCGGGCGATCTGTGTTTTCGTAAGCTCGCGTTTGCCCCTCATTACCTGGGAAACAGTGCTTCGCGCCCCAAAGATGTTGACGAGATCCTTCTGCCTGAGACCTTGCTGCTCCATCAGGAACTCCAAGGTCTGCACCGGTGTGCTGCGCGGCAAGTTGTAACGCCTTTCCTCAAAGTTCTCGATTAATAATGTCAGTAGATCGGCGAGCTCTTTCTCTTCGCGGCTGAGAGAACGCTTCTGTTCGATCCCGTACAACATTTGAATATAGTGTTCGTTCTCCGCCTCGTTGCGGATGACCTTGGGAGCCGTCTTAGCCAGCAGATCGGCATAGTTAGTACTGGTCGCCAGCGCGCTCATAATTTCCATCCTCCTTTACCGTAATCGGAGTGGGTGAGCACATGTCGAACAAACAGTGTGCCACTGCGGTAGTTAACTTCTACGATCAGGCGATACATGTTCCCTTTGATGTTAAACACGGTGTACTTTCCAACCGAATCGGCTGAGGGAAAATTCCGGCGCAGTTCCGCCAGAGATCTCCATTCCGCTCTTTTCGCCACGCGACACCACACGTCAAGCGGAACCGCCAGGTCAGCGTGCCGCGCTACCGCCTGCAGCAATCTCTTTCGGCTGATGACGTGCACTTTCCAGCTTGTTCGCAATTTGTGAACAAGTCAAGGAGAATCGGTTCGAGATTTTCCGACCAGCAGGTTCACCGTTCAGTCTTCCCCACGGCGTGGTCTAACATCTCCAGGCTTGCCTCAACACTGGATGCGCTGGTATCGATGGTCACATCAGCTTTGCGATACAGTGGTTCGCGGACTTGCAGAATACGTTTGAGGTCGGACATGGATTCGCGATTGTCGGCCATCGGGCGCATGTCGCCCTGCGCGATGACGCGCTCCATATGCTCCTCCGGCGTGGCCCGCAGCCAAACAGTGAAGCAAGTAGTCAGCAGCCGTTCGAAGGTCGCCGGCTCGCTGACCAGGCTGCCGCCGGTAGCAAGCACAAAGCGCGGGTAACGTTCGATCACCTGATCCAGACAGCGCCGCTCCAGACGGCGAAATCCACTCTGCCCGTAAAGGTCGAATATGGCGCTGAGCGTGACGCCGCTTTCCTGTTCGATGAGCCGATCGAGCTCCAGAAATGGCACCTCGAGATGGTCCGCCAGAATCGCGCCTAATGTGGATTTGCCGGCGCCACGCAATCCGACGAGCGCGATCCGTCCGCGGCGCGCAGCGAGATCAACTCCGCCGAAATGCTGCACCAGCAAGCGGCGAGCCTCCGCCAATTCAGCCGCGGGTAACCGGCGAAGAAATTCGGTAGTGTGCACCAGGTCAACCGGCGGCTCTGGCCCCTCCAACACGAGCGCTGCGAGCGGGATGTCAAGCGCGCTGGCGATCTGCCGCAGCAACAAAATGGAAATGTTTCCCTGACCAGTTTCCAACTGCGCCAGATACCGCTCCGACACGCCGGAATCGCGCGCCAGCAGTCGCCGGGTCATGCCACGACGGGCCCGTGTCTCCCGCACCCGTTCGCCGAGAAGTCGAAGATACTCGGAGTCCGCGGCGGAGTCGTGATCCGGTTGATGGGCAGCCGACTCCGATGCAATCTCAGGCGGATCACTATCCTCCAAATGGATTGTGTCTCGTTTGCGGCCCACGCAGGATGCATTATACTTCCGCTTCGGCACGTATAATAGTGTGAAGTAGCAGCTTCATGGGGTGACGCACTGCTTCAGCAGTGCAATTTGCTGATAGGACATTGACGACTGGCTTCCGCCGCTGAGGCAAGGCGAGAATACTTCAGGCGCCAAAGCGCATTGGAATTGCGGTGGAAATGTACGCCTGGAGGCGTACTCAACCTCGGCAACGGTGGAGGCCTTAGCTGCTTAAGGGTGAAATCGCAGGATGGGCGTAGACATCTCAATCCTGGTGGGCACTATGACCGGCACCGCTGAAATGGTGGCGCAGGAGGTCCAGCAGGCGTTGGAGACCGCCGGACACCAGGCCAATATCAAAGTCATGGATGGGCTGGACGCGAGTGTGTTTCAGGGCGGCGGCACTTTTCTCATCTGCACCTCGACCTACGGCGCCGGCGATGTGCCGGACAACGCTCAGGCATTGTTCAATAGCCTGGAAACTGAAAGACCGAACCTGAGCAACATTACTTATGGGGTGATCGCTCTGGGAGACCGGACTTACAAAGATACCTTTTGCCAGGGCGGCGTACGCTTCGACAAACTTCTTACCGATCTGGGCGCAAAACGCGCAGGCGAGATGCTGATGCACGATGCCAGTTCGGGTACTTTGCCGGAAGAGCTGGCCGCGCAATGGATAGTGCCCTGGGTCGAGGAGCAGGTTGCTCCGCTGCAGCAAAATCAAGACAACCTCTCATCGGAGATGGCATAAGTTATGGCTACATCAGTGGAGAATCGAGTGAGATCAGACGCCAAGCTGCTGCAAAGCTACCTTGGCGGTAAATGGCAGGCGGGAACCGATCAGGGCGCTGCGTTGGTGAATCCCACAACGGGGGACATCGTCGCCCGGGCAAGTTCGAACGGTCTCGACTTGAAGGCTGCTCTGGAATACTCCCGCAATGTGGGAGGTTATGAGCTGCGCAAGCTAACCTACGGGAAGCGCGCGGAGATGCTGGGCAAGATTGCCGACACGCTTGCCGCGTGTCGCGACGAATGGTTTGAGATCGCGCGCAAGAATTCCGGCAACACCAAAGCCGATGCCATCATCGACATCGATGGTTCGATCGGCACGTTGAAATACTTCGCCAAAATTGGCGCGAAACTTGGTGATGCGCACCTGTTGCGCGATGGATCCCCCGCTCGTTTGGCGCGCGATCAGAACTTTCAGGGGCTGCACGTTGGCGTGCCGCTCGATGGCGTCGCCGTCCACATCAACGCATTTAACTTTCCGGCGTGGGGATTGTGGGAAAAGGCCGCGGTAAGTTTGTTGGCGGGAGTTCCTGTGCTGGCGAAGCCGGCAACATCGACAGCCTGGCTGGCGCAAGAGATGGTCAGCGCGGTGATTGAAGCTGGTTTTCTTCCGCCGGGAGCGTTGTCCATTCTGTGCGGCTCGCCGAACGATCTGCTCGATCATCTTCAGTTGGGTGACGTGGTTGCTTTCACTGGATCGGCTGATACTGGAGAAGGGATTCGCCAGCATCCGCGTATACGCAAGCAGAATATTCGCGTCAACATTGAGGCTGACAGCTTGAACGCCGCGCTGCTCGGCCCCGACGTTGCAGCCGATTCACCGGAGTTTGGCTTCTTTGCGCGCGAGGTGGTGCGCGAGATGACGTCGAAGACGGGACAGAAGTGCACGGCGATCCGCCGCGTGCTGGTTCCGGACTATAACGAGCAGGCCGCGATCGACGCTATTTCTGCGCAGCTGAAGATGGTGGTTGTCGGCGATCCGTCCCATGCGCTTGTCAGCATGGGGCCTGTCGTCAATATGACCCAGCGCAAGTCGATCGGCGAAGGTATCGCGCGGCTGAACACCAGGGCAGACGTCGCTTATGAGCCGGAGAATTTTGCTCCTGTTGATGCCGACCTCGAACGTGGTGCATTCGTGGCTCCCATGCTTCTGCGTGCGCGCGAGAAGGGCAATGACGATGTCATCCACGAGGTGGAGGTATTCGGTCCGGTGGCGACCGTCGTTTCCTACCGCGACAAAGCAGACGCGTTCGCGCTGGCGCGGCGGGGAGGCGGTTCGTTGGCGGCCTCGGTCTTCAGCGGCGATACGGCTTTTCTTGCGGAAGCTGGAGTCGCATTGGGTACCACGCACGGCCGCGTGCTGCTGGTCGATCCGGCGATTCGCGAAAGTCACACCGGCCACGGAATTGTGTTGCCATCGTGTATGCATGGTGGTCCGGGGCGCACTGGTGGAGGAGAAGAACTCGGCGGACTGCACGCGCTATGGTTTTATCATCAGCGGGTCGCAATGCAGGGATCGGGAGCGACGTTATCTTTGATCACAGCTGAGGCGGCGGATCCGGCGGCGGAATAAAGCCCGATGACATGGGTTTCAAACAGCAGGGCCCTCGACTCCGCTCCGCTCGGGATGACACACCAAAGAAAGGCGAACGGCGAGAAGCGACTCAACGAAAGGCGGCGTTTCCATCATGGCTGAGTGGGTGCATACCTTCAAGGGCGCGGTTCTGGCGTCGGAGTATGACTTTGCGAGTCATATGAACTCCCGTATGTACGTGTCGCGTTTCGATCAGGCGACGTGGTTTTTGCTGCACGCTATCGGAATGACACCTGGGTCAATGAAGCAGCAGAATCTGCGCGTGGCTATCGTGCGCCAGAACTATCAATTCCTGGAGGAGTTGCGCGGCGGGGAGCTGGTCGAGATCAAGAGCGGATTTCTGGCAGTTGGCGAGAAGTATTTTCGCTTTCTTCACCAGATGTACGATGACGAGAGCGGCAGGATGGTGGCGACGTGCGATAGCGTTGCAGTGCAGGCCAGCTTAGATTCTGGAAAGAGCGTGCTGCTTAATTCTTCGCTGCAGGAAAAAGCCAAACGCTATCTGGTTACCTCGAATGTGCCGGTAAACTCGGAAATCGGATAGGCAAGGACGGTGGGAGGTTGTTTCTGGAACCATACGGTCCTTCGACTCCACCGCGCAAACGCGGCCATGGCTCAGGATGACAATCGCCTTATAGTCAATCCCAGGCCGAGCTGATCCGCTACCCATGTGGTGCGTCACAACGTAGCCGCCTCTTCCTGAATTTTTCTCCAAGCGCGCTGCACGTGGCGTTCTGTCGTATTGGTTTGGCCGACGCAGAAGCGCAAAGTGAATGACCCATCCAGCCGAGTATGGGTAAGATATAGCTCACCGCTGCGATTAAGGCGGTTCATCAGCTCTTCGTTTAGCTTGTCGCCTCCGCGATGACGAAAGCAAACTAAGTTCAGCGGCGCCGGAGCAGCTATTTCGAAACGCTCGTCCTGCCGTACCCATTCCAAAAATTGCTGCGCCATTGCAACATGGCGGCGCACGTGAAACTGTAGTCCTTCGACGCCGTAGTAGCGAATTACGAACCATAGCTTCAGCGATCGGAAGCGGCGCCCCAGCGGAATGTGCCAATCGCGATAGTCGAATACCTCACCCGATTCAGTGGCCTGATTCCGCAGATACTCCGGCAAGATGCTTAGAGTATCGATGAGCGCTTTGCGATCGGCGACATAAAAGCAGTTGCAATCAAAGTTAGTGAACATCCACTTGTGGGGATTAAAAGTGTAACTGTCGGCGAACTCCAGTCCGTCTTGTATGTAACGAAATTCGGGACACAGGGCGGCTGTGCCCGACATGGCCGCGTCTACGTGAAACCAAAGATGATTCTCGCGGCATATGGCGCCGATTGCCGGAAGGGGATCAAGTGCATTGGAGGAAGTGGTCCCGACTGTTGCCGAAACAAAGAAGGGAACTAGTCCAGCGTCGCGATCCTGGGCGATCTGCGTGGCCAAAGCCTCGGGCCGCATCGCAAATTGTTGGTCAACATCGATGAGGCGCAGGTTATCCATTCCTATTCCAGCCACCATGGCCGCTTTTTCGATAGAGGAGTGCGCCTGATTGGAAGTATAAGCCGCCAACCGTCCATTGCATCCTCGGCGATTGCTGTGGTAGTTGGTGGCTCGCTCCCGGGCCGCGAGCATGGCGCACAATGAAGAACTGGAAGCGGTATCCTGGATTACTCCGCCACCGCTGCTGCTGGATAAGAACTTAGCCGGCAACCCAAGCATGGCAACCAGCCAATCCAAAACGTGAGTCTCCAATTCGGTACAAGCGGGGCTGGTGGCCCAGAGCATTCCCTGAACTCCCAGAGCGGAGCAAAGCAGATCCCCTAGTATCGCGGGGCCGGATGCATTAGCAGGGAAATAGGCAAAGAAGTTAGGCGATTGCCAGTGGGTTACACCGGGAAGGATAATCTCGGATAAGTCCCGCAGCATAACATTGAAATCCTCCGGCTGCTGGGGAGCTTTTGGAGGCAAGCCTTGCCGCACTTCGCCTGGTTGCACCTGCGACAGGACTGGAAGAGTTTCAATCTTGTCATAATAGTCTGCAATCCAGTCCACCGCGGCGCGGCCATACTCACGGAACTGCTGCGGATCCATATGATAGCTTTTGTCAGCCAACACGAACTCCTCTCTTGCGAGGTCTATAAAACTACACAGGGACTCTAAGAAGCAGGACTGCCACTGCTTCGTTCTACCAAAAGGCCCATATTGACGGGTGCTATTACTAACCTAAGTGCCAGATGTCCGTCCCACTACCAGAAAAAATATACTTTTGTGAGCTAAAGACTCTGCAACATTTTATTACTACTGTTACACTGAGTTGGGGTTGATAAAGAAGATTTGAAAGGAGACGCATGGATATTCAGAATATACTCAGTGATCTGAAGCGAGAGCGGGATCGCCTGGATCGAGCGATATCGGCTCTGGAAGGACCAGGAGGCCGCCGCCGCGGCAGACCAGCGGGAAGCACGAGCAGCAGCAGTGCCAGCAGCAGTTCACGCCCCCGCCGGCACATGAGCACTGCCGCTCGCAAGCGCATCTCTGAGATGATGAAGCAGCGGTGGGCCGAGCGCAAAAAGAAGTCCAAGTAGCGCGTGATGTTTTGTACCCGGCCATCGTACTGATTCCTCTGCATGCCACTCCTTTCGAGTGGCATTGTTCTTGCCGCGGAATGCTATCGACAGAGGAAGCCAACTTGCTCCACACGTCCAATGAACCATTCGACTCAGGTTCAAACGCGAGATAGAAGGTGCGCCACCTTCTATCTCACGGCCACTCGCAGAACATCCTTAGAAGTGAAATCCGATCTGACCGGTTATGGTTCGCGGTGTCACATAATGGGTGCCGCTAAAGGTCGACAGCCAGTTGTAGAGTGCATAGTTGTTTGCCAGGTTGATGAATGTCAGCTGCGCGCTCCACCTGTACTTGTCTCCGGATTTGAAGAGATTGTCGTCACCAATCGCGAGATCAAAAAGGCTACGGTGCGCGATGCGGGGCGGATTCTTGTCGTCGTTCTCGGTGCCTGGCGAGGGCACTTGCGTCAGGGTCGAGCCGAACTGCGAGGCTGGACAAATAAAGGGCAGCGGTACGGTTGGGGTTGCGTGCACGCCATTGCAGGTGAAGCCAGCCTGAAATTCCTGATCGGCAGTCAGGGGGATTCCGAGGAAATCGGTCATGGTGACCGAAGGTATGCCGCCGATCATAATCGACTGCGGACAGTCGTTACCTGGGTTTAATCCATAGCATGGTGTTTGCCCAGCCACGAGTCCGCTGTCGAAGCGCCAGTTGAAGCCAATCCATGGTCCACGCTTCCAGGGCGTCTGATATTGAATGTGGGACGTCTGGTTGAAAGCCTCGTCGTGGTCGATGCGGAAAACACCGATCGGCCCCAGCGGATTCGCTCCGGCTCCGCCCACTTGCGGAGTAAAGAACCGCGCGGCCACGCTGGACATCACCACCAGCGCACTAAATCCGTGATAGTTGGGCACGCTGGCGCGCAGGGCAAAGCCCGGAATCTTGGAGCGCGCCCACTCGATGGGGAAGGTGATGGGCGTATCTCCCAGCACGCTGAAGTCGTACGCGTTGTGAGTGTACTTCCAGATATATTCGCCATCGATGACGAGATACTTTCCAACTGCTTGCTGGAGACCGGCGTGAAATTCATTGCGATAACCGGGAGCTAGTTTCGTCAACGAGGTCGATGTGCAGGACAGGAGCGGATTCAGGACGGGATTGCTACATCCCAGGCTGGAAAGCACCAGATTCTCATTGAAAGGAGTCTCCAGGGTGCGAGCATAGGAGACGCGCAGGACGGTATTTGTCTTGGCGATATTGTAAGCGATGCCGACGCGTGGCTCCGCCTGGTTGGCGGTGGTGAGGCCGTTGTAAAAATCGCCGCGTATGCCCAGGTTGAAACTCCAACTGCGGACGTTGATCGTGTCCTGCACGTACATTGCGAGTTCCTTGACGTCGGTATGGCCAACGAAGGGATATAAGGTTCCTCCGCGCGTGAGATCGTAAGGCAACAGCACCGGGTTGAAGTAGGGAATATATGCCGAGCCGGGTGCGATTGGGTTAGCAGGCGTGTTCGGCAGATATCCGGCAGGCCCGCACTGCGATGGATTGGTAAATCCGTTGACCGGAGAACCGGTAGCGTTCAAGCAAGGGGCATTGAGCGTCGGATCGACGATGCCGAGCTGATCATTCTCGTTTAAGAACCATTGCTCATAGGAAATGCCCGCCTTAACGTTGTTGATCCCTTTGGTGTAGGTGACGTTCGCCAGGGCGCCGGCATTCAGAAGGGTACGCTGCTGGGCAACGGTTTCCCGCTGGATATCGGGAGCGCCAAGGTCGTTGAAGGGATCGTTGCTGGGATAGTAGTTATAGGCGTCACGCCGCGTCCAACCTGTGAGATTGAAGATGGCATTGTTGCTGATGGTGTGGCTCCAGGTTGGCGCAATGTCAAAAGTCAGGATCTTCGAGCGCTGATCGGTCGGGCCTAGCGGAGCACCGGTCAAAGGATTCAAGGCGATGACGCCACTGATGTCGTGAAATTCCTGGTCGAAAGAATTGGGCGTCTGGAACCACGAGCGGGTAAATTGAAAGTTCAAGTGGAAAGTGTCCGCGTTTGAAAAGACGTAGTCCACCCGATCGAAAATATTTTCTTCGTTGCCGTGGTCGTGCATGACAGTGAATTCCGGGCCGTCAAGAAAGCGCCCGGTGTTCAAGCCGCTAACGGCGATGAAGTTTCCCCAATTCTTGCCGCCATAGGAAAAATCACCATCCACATTCCCCGTGCCAAACGTGCCGTAAGAGGTGGTGATGTTGCCGTGAGGAGTGGTTGAGCCAAGTCCGGAACGCGTGGTCACATCGATAATGAGGCTGGTCTTATCGCCATACTCGGCGGGCGGAGCTCCACCAACCACGGTCATGGACTGTACGGCATCGAGCGGGATCTGGTTGGAAAAAACCTTGCTCTGCTGATCTGTAATCGGTTGCCCATCCAAAGAAAATGAGTTTTCGGCATGATCGCCCAAGCCGTGAAATAGTCCGTTGGAATCGGCGGCGACACCAGGCGAGGCCAACGTGACCAGAGAGCTAAGCTCCGATGATGTGCTTTCCAACGGGAGCTTAGTGAAGAGATTGCGGTCGACATCGGTGTGGAAGGTCGGGTCGTTCTCGATCAGGTCGCCGGCTTCACCTTGCACGGTGACGTTCTCTGCGTTCGCCGAGATCTGAAGAAGGATTTTCAGGTTCATTGGAATGGTCGAGCGAACGTCGACGTCCTGCACGTAGGGCGCAAAGCCGGTCATATTGACCGTCATGTG
This sequence comes from uncultured Acidobacteriaceae bacterium, assembly GCA_963818905.1. Taxonomy (GTDB): domain Bacteria; phylum Acidobacteriota; class Terriglobia; order Terriglobales; family Acidobacteriaceae; genus Bog-257. The sequence goes on along the minus strand of CAWFUE010000059.1, from coordinate 25,156 downwards.
ATAGGGATTGACCGGCACGTTCGGGATGGTGAACTTCCCCGCGCTATCGGTTGTAGTGGTGCGAGTAAACTCGCTGACTGGATTCTGAATTTTGACCGTTGCACCCGGAACAACCGCGCCCGAGGGGTCCGTTACCGTGCCATTCAAGGTCGAGGAGCCGGTGGTCTGGGCGCGAGCAAAGAGCGGCGACAGTACCACGGCAACGGCCAATACCAAGAGCATTGAGACTAAGTGGCGGGCCGGGACTTGGGATCCTGTGGTTGTGGAATCTAGTTGTGATTTCGGAAACATCCTTCCTCCATTTTTTTCGCTAGGCCGTCCCGGGCTGAAGTAAATTGACGAGCACCCAGGAACAAGGCAACTGCGGCAGCATCCAGTCGCACCAAAAGCGCGCTGAACATTTTTGCAAATGCGAAATGAATTAAAGGACTGGAGGAGCTCGCGAGGGCAGCCGGCGATCGGCTTGGAGCGACGCGTAGTTGACCGCTTGCAGGGTGATGTGAACCCAGCGTGGATTCAGCAGATCGGTCTTGGGAAGTTTTGGGCTGACCCTGGCGTTATGGCCTACGCGGCACAGCTCGCAGCGATCAGCAGAGCTCAGGTCGCTCTGCAAAGCGGTCGATGTGTCGGAGACTGACAGGTGGTCGCTGGCTGGTTTCACCGTGCCCATAGCATGCACCCAAGGGTGCAGCAGGACGTGCACGAACACCACCAGCAAGAGCCATCCGCGCAACTTCAAAGTGATCCCCAATCAGCCGACATTACAACTGGAGAAGTATTGTTACTGACAGAAGCAAAGATGTAAAGCCGACGGCGGCATCTGTGTCGAGAAATTTGCAAACAGGCTTGGTGGCGGGGATGAAGCGCTGCCTGTCAGGGCTGGAATGCGCGGCGCCAGTAAGTCTTAAACCTGTCGCAGGTTTGGAGTCTGCGGTGCCACCTGCGCTGCATCGTTCCAGACGGTTTCAGAGGCGAGAGGAATGTAGCTCATTGCACGCTCGCTTAGCGCCGTAATGGTCAGACTGGGATTCACGCCCAGATTGGCGGCTACGATCGAGCCATCGCAGACGTACATGTTCTTATAGCCGAAGACGCGATGGCGATAGTCGACGACGCCGTGGTCCGGCGATGCGGCAATGATGCAGCCTCCGAGACAATGTGCCGTGCCGGGAACGTTGAAGAGAATTTCCGGCAGCATGCTCATCGCGGTCCCGCCCGCCAGGCGCGCAAACTTCTCGGCAAATTCGTTGGCGGTGGGAATGAAGGTTGGAACTTTTTTTCCACGGCTCACCAGGAATTTGCGAAACGGCCAGAAGATATGCCGCTCCCAACGCATGTCGATGTGACCTTCCAGGGCCTGCATGCACAGCAGGATGACGCATTCCTTCGCCCAGTGGAATGGCAGCAGCAGCCGCGTGGTCTTTACCGGATGCAGCAGCAGGGCCACAATGAGATTCCGCATCCAGAGCGCCACCCGTCCGGGACCGGGATGACCGCCGGTGAGAATGGTAGCGAGCGCGCCCATGGTGTCGGAGCCTTCGGGATAACGCACTGCTTCAATGTGCGTGTGCTCATCGATGTAAACGCCCGAGCCGATGGCGACGCCCTTGGAAAGATCCTGTTTCGAGCCGGGCACGCGCACGCCAATCAACGACTCGGAGTTGGTGCGCACATAGTTGCCGAGCTGATCGCTGACCGCCGGCAATGACTTTTTATCTTTCAGATGGAACAGCAGCTCCATCGTTCCCAATGACGATGCCGAGAAGACTACACCACGACAAGTGAAGCGGCGGGGATTGCGAGTGAAGTGCGCGGTCGAGTTGACGGTGCGAATCTCGTAACCATTGCTCCCATCGGCGATGCCGTCGAGCGGGCGAACATCGACGACTTTCGTTTCCGCAAAAACCTGCGCTCCGCGCTTTTCGGCAAGATACAAATAGTTCATGTCGAGGGTGTTCTTGGCGCCGTGACGGCAGCCCATCATGCAGCCGCCACAAGCCATGCAGGTCGTGCGCTCCGGACCCTCGCCATCAAAAAACGGATCAGCAACGGTCGTGCCGCCAGGCTCGCCTTCGGGTGATTGCAAAATGGCGACGTGCGTCCGGTAGAAGGTGTTGCCGACTCCCACTGCATCGGCAACTCGCTGGAGCAGTCGATCGGCAGGACCGAGGATTCGGTTCTCGATGACGCCGAGCATGCGCGATGCGGTGTCATAGTGCTGCGGCATCTCGCGCTTCCAGTCAGCCAGCCCTTGCCACGATCCGTTGTCCCAAACTTTGTCGGGCGGGCGCAGCAGCGTGCAGGCGTAGGTAATCGATCCTCCGCCGACGGCGCAACCGTGCAGGATGGTGACGTGGCGAAAAAATCTCATGCTGAAGAAGCCGCGCAGCGCAAGGTTCGGGCGCCAGAACCAGCGATGCAATGACCAACTGGTTCGCGGCAGATTCTCCGGCGTCCAGCGGCGTCCCATCTCCATTACGGCGACGCGATAACCTTTTTCAGTGAGCCGAAGAGCGCTGACACTGCCACCGAATCCCGAGCCGATAACGACGAAGTCGAAATCGTAATGGGGCGTCGCGCTGGGCATGGAAATCCTGGGATGTGTCTAGTTCAACATCTCACAAAAACAGTGATTGGCACGGTGATGCGGGAACGCGCGCGGCCTGATTCCCGAATCAGGAATCACGCCCAATTTGGTCAGCGGTCACTGCGGAGGCGGTCATCGTTTCGTCATGATGAAGCAGAAGAAACTGTTTCAATTGCAACACTTGGTAGGGGGCAACATGCCGGAGGATCAGCCGCACAATTCTTTCTCCTGGGGCGACGCGCTATTTTTATATATCGAACGTCCCGGCCAGCCGCTCAGCATTGCGGGCGTCAGCATCTTTGAGGGTACGATTCCGCTGAAAGCCTGCCGCGACTTCGTCGAATCGAAACTCCCGCTGATCCCGCGCTATCGCCAGCACGTGGTATTTCCGCCGTTCAACATTGGCCTACCGCACTGGCAATCGGATCCCAACTTCGATATTCGCAATCACATCCGGCAGGTGACGTTGCGGCATGGAACCGAAACGCAGCTCAAGGCGATTGCCTCCGGCATTGTCAGCACGCATCTCGATCGGCAAAGGCCTTTGTGGGACCTGACACTGGTACGCGGACTGGAAGGAAATCGCACCGGCATGGTGGCTCGCATCCATCATTGTTTGTGCGATGGCATAGCAGGCGTCGGCGTCATGAATGTTCTGATGGATCCGAGCCCGGTGGCCCAACCTGTGGCGCGCAAGAAACAGGCGCGGATTGTTCCGCCGCCGCGCGATCCCGGCGCGCAATTGCTGGACAGCTTGTTGAAGTCGTATTTCCACGCGGTGAAAGGTGCGCTCACGCTGCACTCGGAGGCGCTGACCATAGCGCAGGAGATGTTAGCCAACCCTAACGGACCGTTGACCGACCTGATGACCGTAATGCCGGAACTCGCCTCGCCTGCGGAGCGGCTGCCGTTCAACGTGGTCTGTCACGGGCCGCAGAAGTTCGGCTGGACCGAAATCCCCATGGCCGACATCCAGACCGTTCGCCAGCACTGTGGCGGCACCGTAAATGACGTCATCCTCACAATTATGACGGCGGCTCTGCGGCGTTATGTGGAGCTGCGCGGCGTGCGCGTGAAGGGACGCTCCGTCCGCATCATGATTCCAGTGAACGTGCGCGGTAACGGAGACGCTCACGACCTGGGCAATCGCATCTCGTTTCTTCCGGTGACGATTCCGCTGGACATTCGCGATCCGCAGAGGCTATTTGCCTTTGTCCGTGAACGTACGGAAGTACTGAAGCGTTCGCGCGCAGCCGAGTTCGTCGGTTTCGCGGGAGGATTGTTCGCTACGATTCCGACGCCGATCTGGGCTGCGATTGGACCGGTGGCCAGCCAACTGCCGCTGAGCCTCTGCAATATCATCTGCACCAATATTCCCGGCCCGCAGGTTCCGTTGTACCTGATGGGACACAAGATGGTGTCCTGGTATCCGTACGTTCCCATTGGCGGTGAGATGGGACTGAACTGCGCGATCCTCAGCTATAGCGGAACGGCGTACTTCGGCTTCACGTGCGATGTTGGCGCGGTACCTGATCCCGAGCAGCTGGAAAAGTTTGTGGCGGCCACTTGCGCCGAACTGCTCAGAAGCAGCAAAGACGTGAAGATCGAGGTGGCAAAGCCACAGCCACGCGCAACAACTGCAGTCGAGCGCAAGAAACCGAGACGCAAGCGGCCCAATGCGAGCATCCCGATCACCGCCAGTTCTGCCGAAGCTTCGCCCGCGGTTGTGGCAGGCTCGAAGGCGGCTAGCGCGGTTGCAGAGTCGGAAAAAGAAAAGCTGTTGGCGGTTGGAGCGTAGAGCAGCCTTTCAATCGATGAATTGCGCCTTGTAGGCAAGAACAAGTTCCTAGCCTTGCTACTGCAGCAGCCCGACTTTAAGAATCGATGTGGTGGCTGATGGCGCCAGTGCCATCTTTAGCGCTCCGCTGCCAGTGAGCTGCATCTGGTCGGTGACAACGTTGCCCCAGATCAGGGTTCCATTCGTCGTGCCGCCGGGAATCTGAAAAATCGTGGCATAGCTCGAGGAGTGAAAATACAGCGTGCCGGTGTAAGCCAGACTTCCGGAGCCTTGCAGCTGCGGCGACGATGTGTCGGAGTGATCCATAAACATCAGGAGTCCGCGAATGCTGCCGGTAGTGTCGGTAGTGTCGCCTGCAATGTCGTAATAAGTGCCTAGCGTAGTGCATTCCGCCAGCATGATGTTGGTGTCGAGCGCGCTGGGCAGATTCAGATAACTGGGAGGAGTGCTGCCGTTGCATGTGAGGTCCGTGGCCGGAACTTTGTCGACCCGCGGATAGTCAGGTGCGCCCGAGGCGCCGCTAATTACCGGCTTGGCGCTGCCGTGAAAGTAGAACATGACGCCATCAGTCTGATGCCACGTCCACGGAGTGCCACCTCCAGATCCGTTGGGACCGGCGGTCTGCGTATAAGGACTGCAGTTGCCGGTTGTCGGGCTGGTATTGATCACACCTTGCGAATTGGCACAGGCCTTTGCCATTCGTATGCTGTCACTGCCGCCGATGGCGAGATCGCCGTCCATGTAGTAAACGCCGGGCAAGAACGTGATCACGTCGTTGCCGTTTTCGCTGATGCCGTTGGGATAATATCCGGGAGCGTATTCATGGCAGCCGCGGCAATACCAGCTTTTGCTTCCGTATAGGGAAAGATTGCAGGTCCAATAGCTGTTGTCGTTGTAGCTTCCGTAATCGGTCGGTGCCGTATCAGGACATCCATCCATCTCGGGGGCTGCGAAGTTGTAATAGGTCATGTTGCTTCCGCCAGTATCGCTACGCTTCGTTCCCGGCGTGTAGTTTTTCATTCCTGAGGCGGCGAGGCACCGTTGAGTACGGATCGGGCACCGGACTCGCAGGCCAGTCCCAATGGCCGGTGGTTCCTCCATTGAAGCCGGCGGTTTCAATCCGGTGTTGCCGTTGGTTCCGTTGCAGCCAGTCGAGGGTCCGGGAGCGGTATGCGGTCCGCCATAGGTGCCCACGTCGGAGCCGGTAAAGTTCGGACCACCTTGCTGGTGTCGATCACGCCGCTGGAGTCGCACAAGACGGCAGTCGCGCTGCTGGAGTTGACCACGATGCTGCGCGGCGGGCCGCCGACGATGGTCAACGACGCGCCTCCGGAATAGGTCAGCGACTCCTGACATGGTGGGATGCAGAATCATGATCGGACGCGCCTTGCATGATTGCGGTCAGCCCGCAAGTGGAGTTGGCGGCAACCAGCTGCGTCTGGCTGGCCGGTCAGCAGCGTGCTGAAATAAGTCTTCACCGGCAACGAAACCGAGACCTGTAGAAAAGGATATTGCGTGATGGAAGAAGACGGCGGGTTACGCCGTTCACCGAACCCGGAAATGTCCAGGAAACCGTAGCCGAGCCGTTGTTGTATCCATTGAAACCGTTCTTGTTGGCGTACCAGCACATGGTCGCGCCACCCGAACCATAGGAATTGCAGTTGCCGCCAACGCCAGAAACGAAGCCGGCGTTGGGCAACGTCACTCCACTGACCATCGCGTACATGTCCATCGCACCGGCTTCACACGCGGCGTCGGCCGCGGTCTGTGCCTGCTGGCGCTGAAACCAGATGTTCGTGTAGTCGACGGCAAATGCCAGAACGGCCAGCAGGAACAAGCTCAACATCAGGACAACCGCAATACTTGCCTGTCCGTCGTCGCGAGGAGAACGTTGCATGTTGGCTCCATCTTTCTTTCTTGCTGATCTCATTGGCATACCTCGTCAAAAAACGATTCGTCCTTCGGCGGTGATGTTCATGGTGGGAGAGATGAATCCTGGCAAGCTCAAATACGAAACGTAGGGATAGGACACAGTCACAATCACGCGGCTCGAGGGTGTCGATGTTCCATCCGGCCAACTCGGAGTCACGGTCAGGTTGGTCATGTCGTGAAAGGAGAGAGCAGAGTAGCTTTTGACTACGTTGGTGACGTTGGCGCCAGTACCGTCGCCGCAGCCACTGCTCGGTCCGCTGCACATGCTGCTGTCCGTGCCGTGGGCAATGGCATAACGAACGCCTTCCCGCGCGGCGTTGCCCAGTACGCTGTAGGTGTAGATCAGCATGCAGAACTCGAAGATCAGGAAGGTCATCAGGAACAAGGTCCACACCGAAAGCGAAAACTCAATCAGCATGGAACCAGTTTCCTCAGCAGCCAGTCGCAATGACCGATTGCTTGCCATGCTGCGAAGCGGGCGAATGGTTATGGTCATTAATCGACCGCGCGCATTTCCGCCGACCAGTGCACCGACAGAGCCGGCATGGTAAAGGTAAAAAAATTGATGGGAATAGGTGGGCTGACGGTGTAGACCACGTCAACTCGCTGGGTCAGCATGCCATTGTTGGACTCCGGATCCTGGTCGGGCGTAAAGCTCAACGAGCCCGAAGGAAACGTACTGCAATGCGTGATGTAGCCATTGGAAGTCTGAGTAACGCCGATTGCCTTGGAACAGACTTCGACGGTGGTTTTGGTCGTCATACCTGCGAGGCCCGACATGTCGCCGCCGGCCAATCCAGCCGCGCCGGCAGTATCGGAGAGCGAACCTGAAGTCCCGGCTGAAGGCAATTGTTGCTGTGCCGGCGAGACGAAGCCCTGGCCGGAGTACAAGACAGCATTGCGCGAGGACGACACCAGATTGGCAGCGACGATGAAGAAATAGCCGACATCGACGGCGAAGCAAAGCATCAGCACCAGCGTCGGCATTACCAGCGCGGTTTCGATCAGGCTCGATCCGCCGGTTCCTGCAGCTTGCGATCGCCATCTGTCAGCGGCCAACTCGATCTCCCATAAACAATCCTAGGAAACCTATCGGCAGCGCCCGCGATTTCTGGAGCGCGTGGCTGCTATCAACATTTCCTATTCGGCACCATCTCAGAATGGATCGCAAGCGCTGCGAATTGCTGTGAATCGCAGTTGATATTGCTAGGCGCGTGATTCGAGCGGCGCTAGGCTGAAGCTGTGCAGGCACAGTTAACAACGGCGGCAGGAATATCAGCTCCCGCGCTGCACATGCCGGTTGCAGCTTGGCGTACTGCAGCGTTCAGAAGGACTTTCTCCTTCCCGGTGCTGCTCGGAGTGACGCTGACAGCCGCGATTTTCGCCTTTGACAGCGGCAGCATCGCCGATCCCGATCTCTGGTGGCACCTGCGAAATGCCGAGGTGTTCGTACAAACTCACTCCGTCGTTCACCACGACTTTTATTCTTTCAGCGCGGCCGGCTCGCGCTGGATCAATGAAGCCTGGCTGAGCGAACTGCCGTATTACTTTGCCTGGCGATGGCTCGGTATTCGCGGCATTTATTTCGTGATGCTGGCCGAGGTTCAACTGATACTGCTGGGAGTTTTCGGACTGGCTTATCTCAACGCGAAGAATGTTAAAGCGGCCTTTCTGGCTTCGTGGCTTGCGGTGTGGCTGGCGACGGTTTCCTTCGGCCCGCGAACTTTGCTGGCCGGCTGGATGTGTCTGGTCGCCGAGCTATTCATCTTTGTCGAATTCAAACAAGGAAAAGATCGCACCTGGCTATTACCGCCGCTGTTCGCACTATGGGCCAATCTGCATGGCTCATGGTTGATCGGGATGGTATTGTTTGGAATTTTCTGTGGTGCGGGACTACTGCAGGGCTCGTGGGGACGAATTGAAGCCACGCGATGGACGCCACACCAGATGCGAAAGCTGACGAGCGTCGGCAGTTTGAGTGTCGCCGCACTATTCCTGAATCCGTACACGTACCATCTGGTTTTCTATCCATTCAACTTTGCTTTTAAGCAGACACTGAACGTGAATCATGTCGACGAGTGGATGAGCCTCGACTTCCACAGTATCCGCGGCAAGATTCTGTTTGCCATGCTGGCGGCAACGATTGTGCTGGCATTGGTGCGGAAGCGTCGCTGGAGTCTGGATGAGTTGGGATTCCTGCTGCTCGGCTTCTATGCGGCGTTGACCTATAGCCGCTTCTTATTTCTTGCGGCCATCGTGCTGACACCGATTATGGCAAGGGAACTGAATTTCTTTCCGCCGTACCGTCCTGACATCGACAAGACATGGCTGAACGCAGCGCTGATCCTGCTCATCATCGCTGGCTTTATCTGGCGATTGCCTTCGCGTGATTACCTGATGCGGGAGACGGTGCGACAGTATCCCGTCAAGGCTTTGAACTACCTGCAGCAATTTCAGCCGCAGGGCCGCGTTTTCAATGATTGCCTGTGGGGCGGATATCTGATCTGGAATGCCAGGAATATTCCGGTGTTTATCGACTCGCGCCTCGACATCTACGAGTACAACGGCGTCTTTGCCGATTATCTGGATGCGATAGGAATTAAGAACACGCTGGGAATATTCGACAAGTACCACATTCGTTATGTTCTGTTCGCGCAGGAGAGCCCGGTTGCTTATCTGGTGATGCACACGCCGGGATGGAAAACGCGATATCAGGATGGAACAACGGTTTTGCTGGAGCGAAGTTCGGCTGATCCGTAGAGCGTGGGCATCATCCTGCGCCGAGTCTTTTTCCTAAAGCTTTTAACGGAAACCGCATCCCTTCATACAAAATTTTTCTGCTGAACTTCGAATGTCCGGCTTCGCGCTCTTGAAAGATGATAGGAAACTCACAGAAGGTTGCGCCGCGACGGTGCAGGTTAAACTTCATCTCCATCAGGAACGCGTAGCCTTCCGAGCGGATCGCTCCCAGATCGATTTTGCGTAGCACATCCGTCTGATAGCCTACAAATCCCGCGGTCATATCGTGGACTGGCACGCCGGTAAAGAGTCGCGCATAAAGATTTGCACCGAAGCTGAGACAGCGCCGGCGAATGTCCCAATTCTCCGCGCCACCCCCGGAAACATAGCGCGAGCCGATCACGACAGGATTGGTCTTGAGCAGCTCGATCATGCGCGGCAACAATTCCGGCGGATGCGACAGATCGGCATCGGACTGGATCACGTAGTCAGCCAGATTTTCCTGCAGCACCTTCGCCATTGCCTCGCGACAGGCGGAGCCGTATCCACCTTTCCCGGGCCGCGCCAGCAGATGAACATTGGGATCCTGCGCCTGAATGCGGCGAATCTCGTTGGCAGTTCCATCGGGCGAGTTGTCGTCGACGAAAAGGATCGCTTCCGCGCCGGCGGCTTTGCGGATTCGACTGACGAGCACAGCGATGTTGTCGTGTTCGTTGTACGTTGGGATGATGAGCATTTTGCGGTGAATTCCAGTGTATCAACTGAGCACCAAAGCCCGATTATGGACTCGGTTCTCGGTTCGACACCCCCTTTGATCGCGAGAAGTAAATTATTGAAAACAGTCGGTTTATACAACGAATATCCCGTAAACGGAATTATCCCTTTGACAAACCTTAGACTAATGTGCTAGCATGTTTGTAGTGGGGCAGTAGCTCAGTTGGGAGAGCGCTGCACCGATATTCTGGGCGGCTTACAGAATGCAGAGGTCGCGGGATCGTTCCCCGTCTGCTCCACCAAAAACATTAAGAGCCGCCCTTGCTGAGCCCATCCTTCGCGATGGGCTTTGGCTTTCTAAGCCTCTTCGTCTTTGCCTTCTTCTTCGACTTCCTCTCCGGCGGGGTTTCCAGCGCCGCTAGAATTGTTTGTTTGAAGTCCAAGGGGATATTGAGCGGCGGCTTTCTTCTGTTCGTCATGGCTCTCCATAGCTTGTATCAGGGGAGGCGGTACACTGCTTGCTGGCAGCTTGAGGTCTGCGAGCGCGACGACTTTTAGGCCAAGGCTCTCGGCGAAATGTGTTATGCCTTTGTCGTCCGTATAAATGGTATGACATCCTTCGACTTTGGCGATTCCAGCAATTTGCCTATCGAAGTTAACCTTTGCCCATGTGTCCCGCGTCCCGTTACGTTTGTCTTTCTTGGTAACGGCAGATTCGATTGCGGCAGCGACCTCGACAGCAGCCCTCACGCCGTAAGCTGCAATCTTGAATCTAGATGACTTCTGAAGTTCGTCAAGATAACGCGGACCTGCCTCTTCTGCATGTACCAAAAACTCCGTGAGGGCCGGGGTTGGAACCAAGATTTTTTCGTTCGCCATCTGCAGGTCGTACAGGAGACTTAGAACCCGCTCTTTGGCGTGATCTACAGAAGCAGGAATTGCGGGGCGCAATGCAAGCATTACGAAATGTGCATCGAATCCGACCATTTAGTTAATCTTGTCTGACCCTTTGCTAATCCTATCTAATTCAGCTAATGGATCGTCGATCTTGTCCCAGCCGCTTCCAGGTATCCGACGCATGCGCTCCAATACCTGTTGAAGTTCGTCATTGTTTAGCGGCTCAAAATCGGAAATTTTGAAGTCTAGTAACTCCCACGCCCCGATAGGGGTCCTGTTCCACTTTCCCTTGCCGGAGACCCGGATCGGCTTCTCATACTCAAGCAAGTACGGCCTCATCTCCTTAGCCTTAGAAATATCATTCGTGTAGCAGGTATATACCCGCTCACCATCTTTCAGGTGAACGTGAATCGTTTGGTCCTTCCCGCCAATTCGAATTACGATTCCTTCAAGACTTCCTTCTTCGACCACAGGGCCATACTGCGGAACTACGGGCTTAGGGAATTCGACGATGTTCCGGCGTTCCTCCTTGATTCGGCCGGTCGTCCGATCCTGCACTAATAGGCTCTTGATGCCTAGAAACCCAGTGATGGCCTCCTTTGGCCCACTGCCCACGCGCGCCGCAGTAATACGAGCGCGAACATCCGGGACGACCTCTTGTGGCGCTCGATTGATGAGTGCAGCGCTACCCTTCCCGACCCGCTGGAATCGAACCTCAGAATTCGGACCAACTAGGTTCGCAAAGTTGCGGATGTACTCCGCAAGTCTGCCGAGCGGCAACGTATCAGGCGTATAACCGTCGATGATAAACGTGATTTTTTTATAGGTCGGCACGATGCGGACTCCCATGATACACTTCTTCCGTACCGCCTCATATACCGCCGCCAGTCGCCAAGATTCAAGCCTGCCTGCCAGCAGGCTTTTAACCTTTCTGGCGCATTTTTCGCCACATCCATCGAGACAATGGCTTAGGCGCTTCGAAGAGTGTTAGCTGCCGCTGTCCGTAACGCCAGTACGGAACTCGGACGATTCCCGGAGTTGAAGCCTCTTTCCTCCTGCTTGGCTGATCGCCAGCAACGTGCGGTCTGTGTCGCTGATCTTCCGCGCGTTATAGCGGAAATCAAATTCAGAGAGGTAACGATGTAGATGATGCTCTCCCACTTGGTGGTACACGCCTGTCAATCCCCTTTTCAGAATGGAGAACACACCTTCTGCGGTGTTCGTGTGAATCGTTGGCAGCCCTTCTTCCTTGCGGGAGTACTGGCCTGTACTGTGATTGACAATACGATGCGTCGCAAACCGCGCGCCAACGCCATCATAAGAAGAGAATCCATCCGTCATTACGACGCACTCAGGGTGCAGATTCTTCTGCATGACGCTCATCAGATTCTCCGCGGTCACGCGCTGGACGTGGAAAGAGCGCACGTCTCCATCGCGCTGCACGACGGAGAACACCGCTTGTTTCTTGCTGTACTGATCGGGGCGTCCAACCCCGCCTCTGCCGGGAGTCTTTCCGCCGACATACGTCTCATCGCATTCAATCGTGCCTTGCAGTTTGGCTTTGTACGATGGCTGGCTCATCATGTAGCGAATACGATGAGCCATAAACCACGCAGACTTGTACGTCACGCCTAACATGCGGTGCATTTGATGGGCGCTCATCCCCTTCTTGGACGCACAGAGAAGATGAATAGCCAGCAGCCATTTGTTTAGGGGAATGTGGCTATCCTCGAAAATCGTGTTCACCGTGACCGTGAATTGCTGCTCACACGCCTTGCACTTGTACACGCCATTGCGAACGTGCTTGTCTTTCTTGCTCGGCTTAGGCGTGAGCTTGTACGCCTCCCTACAGTCGCAATGCGGGCAAACCGGGCCGTTCGGCCAGCGCTGCCCTTCTAGGAACTCGCGTGCTTTGTCGGCGTCTTGGAACTCGGGAGTTTCAGCGATGTTGAGCATGGCGAACCTCGATTACGGGTTCTAATCTACGCTTTTTCTTCCGGTTTGCCAAGTATATAATTCAGCCCGTAAAATATTCTGTCCACTGGAGTTAGATATCAAGTTCCTCTAAATAAAAGACTTACGGTAAAGCCGCCTCACGTGGAATCAACAACTTAGGAGTGTCCTGAGAGGATTCTTTGTAAATTATTGTGCCAGCTAGACTTACACGTATAATATTGTGGCCGAAGGACTTGCTTGCCCACTGTGACTCCGTGAGCAAAAGCGAGACAGCTTGCCCCGTTTCATGATTGGGGAGACATGACGAGACGCACCGCGTCGGCCGACTCAATAGTGATCGAATCTGGCTGCTGCGAAACCCAGTCTAGAGGAGCGGCGACGATCCGCAAGCCGGTGATCGCGGAACGCGACGACGAGCGCCATTGGTTCTCGTCGGCATCGAAGTATCGCGCCAGATCTGGACCTTGCCAAGGGTAAAACCACACTTCGGTCGAGACATTCGGTTGCAGCACAAACCACTGCCAATCGCGCGTTCCGTCCGCGCGCGTGATCTCCAGCTGCAGACGCTCGGGTTTGCGCAGCTTCCACCAGACCGGATAACGAGCCATGAGCCGCAATCGGATGAAATCGAAACCGCTGTGCCAGTTCGGCGCGCCGATATCCGTGGTCGAACTCCGTTCCTTGATGGCATAGCGCTGCGCGGGCAAATCGAGCGACTGCGCCTCCAGAGCAATCCGCGCCGCGCGCGAATCGTCGCGCTGCAGGCCGACGACTCCTGGACTCAACTGCTCGGCGGCGCGATAATGCCGCACCATCCAGAACCACACTTCAGGAATGCGCGTGAAGTTCGGAATGCCATCGACGGGAACACTAAGATAGTTGTGCGACCAGCGCTCGCGTTCTGCCTCGGTCATGTGCCTGTAGTCTTCGTCAGGCAGATACAGCGCGGATGGAATCGCCTTCCCTTCGAGGCCGGAAATCTCCAGTCGCGAAAGATACGGGCCGCTGGCGGTGTAAGCCTGCATCAGGCCTCCAGCGACATTACGGCGAGCGGCGAGGCCGAACATTGTCTGGTAAGGAAAGACGAAGATGGAATCCTTGGACGCGCTGTGCTGGCTGAGGAAGTTGGCGCCTGCGGTCAGCATCTGCGGCGTCAGCGGCTCGACGAAGCAGGCCTGATCGAATTCGCCGTAGCCTGCGGGACATTCCGTCATCGGATGGCGCAATTGTCCATAAAGCCGGAGTACGCTCGACGGCCGGAAGACCGGACGCGAAAACAGCAGGCAACACGCAATCGCGACGAGCGCGCCGGCGGCGGAAGCCTTGCCGTCAAAGGAAAACAAGATAACGCCGGCGAAGAAAATCAGGGCGAACTCGCCGATCATTACGTGGCCAATATCGGAGCGGACCAGCGCGCTCTGCAGTACTGCCAACCCGAAGATAAATGCACCGGCCAGAAAGGCTGGGCGTCGCGTGACGACCACAGCTTGCTTTCGTCGCAACAGGAAGCGCACGACAAAGATCGCCGCACAGATCAGCAGCCCGCCAAAGAAATGGATGGTGCCTTCGCCGGTCATCGCGGCCGGCGTTGCCCAGCGATAGACCGCGATCTGCTCCACCGAATCTCGCCAGAACTTGAAGTCGAGCGGTGCGGCCATGAAGCAGTTGATCGCGATCGCCAGCACCATGGCAGAGCCGGCAAACGCCAGCAGCGCGAGGAGCAATTTGCCGGCAAAAACTTCGCGACGCGTCTCAAAAGCGATCGCCGCGAGGCAGATGAACCAGGCCGCGGTCGCATAGATGCCAACGTCGCCGGCGATCAGGAAGGCGATCGCGCAGAGCATCGCGCCGCCAATTCCGGCGAAGATGCTGCGAACGCGCCCGGCTTTCACTGCATACCAGCCGCGCAAAAACACGGCGAAAAGCAGCAGCGGGAACGTGGAGCGCAGCGATGTTTCCCAAAACGCGGCCAGCAACAGGAGCAGGACGAAGCGCTTCCACGGCGGCTGCTCAGGCAAAAGCAGGCGCAACCCAAGATAGGCAAAGATGAAGGCGCACCAGATCGGAATCGTGTTCCACGTCGCGTAGAGTGCGCCAAAGGTCAGCGGCAACGAGTGCGCTGGAATCGAGGAGAGCCACTGAAAGATCGGTCCGTGGGTGAAGGCGACATCGCGGCCGATCCAGATGCCGCGCAGCGCTTTGAATGTGCTGTCGAGATGCCAGTTGTCGTCGATCAGGCCGAGGTTGGGAACGCGCGTGACCGTCCGCTGCGCCAGCCAAACTGTGGGAAACGATGCCAGCACGAGCAGCAGCACGGCGAGAACATCCCAGTTTCGCTTCCAGAGTGGAGCTTGCGCCGGAGTGTCGAGTGGAACGCGCGCGCCTTGCTGACTGGGCATGACATCGAGCTTCTCCATAGAGTAGAGACATTCTACCTTGGGAGAGAAGTGCGATCCGCTTCTGCTCTCGCGCGAAGCCTGGCTTCCACAATCACGCCGCTTGCGCTCTTCATTTTGCGTATTATAATTTCTGCCGCATACAATAGTCTTCGAGCAACGCCAGCAATGCAGGCCGGAATCACAGATCACGTCTAAGGCGTTCGCGAGTTACTTGGATAAGTAAGCGACCCTATATGTATCGCGTTCTGTCGATCAGTCGCAATGTTCGGCTGCTGTTGTCCAGAAACGACGTTCTGGCAATGGCCGGATTTTCTGTTGTCTCACCTAAAACGCCGGAACAAGCGCCAAGTCTTGCGGCTCAGCAACAGGTTGATGCTGTAGTGATCGGGCATTCCGTTCCTCCTTCGGTTCGCAAGGCAATCATTCCGGAACTTCGTCGCCTGTGTCCGAACTGTCTTGTCTGCTTCGTGTACGCTGCTCCCGACACAAAGGGAGAGTTGCTTGCAGATGTCTCTCTGGATGTGACGGATGGCCCAGAACCCCTCGTGGAACTGCTGCAGACGCGGTTGCCAAGGTCGAAGCGCAAGATTTCTTAGCAACGCAGCTTTAGGACACCACCCCACATCTCGAATTCCCATATCTTTGATTCTAGAATCTACTCTCGGCGGAGTATTGAGCAAAGCCCACGCCATCGATATCCTAATGCGTTACAGGGCTTTGGCGAACGCAGCAATTCCTGTCATACTCGCAGGCCAGAGCTCGCATTGAGCGGACCTGTCACGCTAAGCCGGCGCTTTGCAAGCATAAAACAATCTATGGGGACTTCGACCAAAACCTTGCCCAGCACCGCGCCACGGACTGTGAATCGCGCTCGCGCAATCACCAGCAGTTGGACGTTCGTAGCCGCGGGATTGTTGGTGGTTTTCTATTTCGCGACGAGCATTGCGATCGCTGCGCAACGTGTGATGTGGTTCGACGAGCTGTTCACGCTGCACATTGCTCAACTGCCGCACTGGACCACGATTTGGAAAGCGCTTGCGAACGGCGTCGATGCGCTGCCGCCGATGTATTACATGCTGGTCAGGATTTTCGATTCCCTCTTCGGCCCAGGCAGCGTCGCAGCGCGAGTGCCTTCGGCGATTGCCTTCGCGATCGGACTATGGCTGATCTTCGATTGCACGCGTCGCCTGACCGATGGTCTGCACGGATTGATCGCACTCTCCGTCGCAACCTGCTCCTTCCTGCCTTATTACGGATACGAAGCGCGCTCCTACGCGATTTATTTCATGCTGGCAGCGCTGACATTCTGGTCGTGGACGTACGAGGACGCAGGCAGGAAATGGCCGACGCTCCTTTTCGGCGCAGCATTTTTCGCAGGAGTTTGTTTCCACTACTACTTCGTCATGTGTCTTGTGCCGTATGTGTTATGGGACGTGCTGCGTTGGAAGCCGGGACATCGGCCTTCGGCCAAGCTGACCGCCGGGATTGTCGGCGCCATTGCTCCGCTGTTGCTGCTGTCGCCACTGATCTTGTCGTTCTCGCACAAGTTCGCAGGAGGCTATTGGAATCGGCCATCCTTCATCGAGCTGCGCGCGATCTTTTCGCAGCTATTTCCTGATGGGCTGTTTCTGCTCGCGCTCATCATGGTTTGGATTGCGATCGTCTGGGCCGGCAAGCGTAGCGATGACGAAACCGAAACCGTTCCGGAGCGCGTGCAATCTGCCGAAGCGGTGGGCTGGTTATTCCTCGCCATTCCAATTGCGGCATTCGTCGTTGCGGAGTGGAAGACGAACGCGTTCTACAGCCGCTATTTCATTGGCGTGATTCCGGGCGTTGCGGTTGCGTTTGCTGGCTCGCTGTGGCGACACTTCCGTCAGTCGTCGCGGGTCGCGATAGGAATATTTGTGCTGCTGGCAGGTTGGGGAGTGAGCCAGCAACTCACCATGCTTCGTCATCCGGAAAAAGTAGAAGCTACTGGAATTCGTTCGTACTTAGAGGTCGAGAGTGCTTTGCCGCTGGAAGGCAAGCGCTATTTTGTTTTCTCCGGACCACTGCTGTTTCTCGAGGCGCAGCATTATTCCGATCACCCGGAAAATTGCGTGCTTCTGCTGCCGTCGGATTTCAACCAGCAGGCGAAGGCTGGTCCGGATCCTTATTTGCACCAGCGTCTGGAAACGAACTTGTCGCAGTATTATCCGATGCAGTTCTGGACGATTGATGACTTGGCGCGGCATCGCGCAGAATCCGCACTGATCGAACCGGATGAGAAGGCGCTGCAAGATGTGCGCGATGCCGGCATTCAAATCGGAATGCGCTTTTCGTCGCCCGTGCTGGTAGATTACCTGCGCTGATGCCGGTATCTTGAACCGAGCCCATGACGCCCGCTTGAAAAAAATGGAACCCTCCTTGTAAAAGTCCCTCCATGTTTGCATCTAAGATGGCAAGGCGCCGGTTCGTGGATATTAGTGGAGGATTTCATGACTCTCACGAGTGTTCCTGTTTCCAGCGTTTGGATCATGGCACTGTTTGCGGGCGTAACTATTGCAACCTTGACGCTCTTCGCCCTCGTTATCCTTGCATGGAGAGAGCGGCCTCGCGAAAAAGGAGCCAAACTCTACACGCTTCATCAAAGACCGGCGAATGTCACAGAGGCGCCACCGGTCGAATATAGAAAATCGGCCTAGACGCTGTCCCTTATAGGCTACTGGAAATCTTCTGCTTGAGCTGAGCCGGACTTTCCGTCGAGGCTGCTTCCGCGCGAAAAATTTGCCGTTCTGAGCGGCAGAACGCACGAAAACGCTTCACTTTTGCTTCCTCTACTCAGAGCCTTCGCCTACAATATTCAGAGCTATTATCCCGAAGCACTTTCCCGGGCCTTCCCAGATATAAATACAAACTGACCAGCAGGCGCGCCTGTCGCTGATGAAGGAGCTGTCGTGAAGAAGATTGGAATTATCTTTGGCATGGAGACCACCTTTCCGCCCGCGCTGGTGGACAAGATCAACTCCATGGGCGAGGCGGATATTCGAGCCGAGCTTGCCACGATTGGTGAAGTGCGAATGGCCGAGCCTTCGCCGTATCACGTGATTGTCGACCGTATCTCGCACGACATTCCTTTCTATCGCGGTTACCTGAAGAATGCTGCGTTGTCGGGCACGATCGTGATCAACAATCCCTTCTGGTGGAGCGCCGATGACAAGTTCTTCAACTACGCGCTGGGCGAGAAGCTCGGAGTGGCGATTCCTCCGACGGTGCTGATTCCGCACAAGCAACATCCGCCGGGAACGACCGAGCGCTCCATGCGCAACCTGCAATATCCCATGCCGTGGGACAGCATCTTCGAATACGTGGGATTTCCGGCATTCCTGAAGCCGTTTGACGGCGGCGGATGGAAGGACGTTTACAAGGTGAACTCGCCGGAGGAATTCTTCAACGCCTACGATCAGTCGCGCGATCTGTGCATGACGTTGCAACGCGGCGTGAAATTCAAGGAATATTTCCGATGCTACGTTGTGGGACAAGAGAAAGTGCACATCATGCACTACGATCCGTCGCGGCCGTTCCATGAGCGCTATGTCAAGAACCCGCCGCCGGTCGATCCCAAGCTCATCCAGCGCGTGGAGCGTGATTGCGTAACTCTTTGCCGCGCCCTCGGCTATGACTTGAACACGGTTGAGTTCGCCTGTGAGGACGGGATTCCTTATGCCATCGACTTCATGAATCCTGCGCCGGACGCGGATGTGAATTCGGTCGGCCAGGAGAACTTCGACTGGATCGTCAACAATGTTGCCGAACTGGCAGTGCGCAAGGCCAAAGAGCATACCGGCAAGGTTTCCGAATATCGCTGGAGCGCATTTTTGGGAGGCCAAGCCGCGGAAACCGTCAAGCCGGGTGCAGGGAAATCGCCCGCACCCCGCGCCGATGCGCTCGAGACCCATGCCGGCAAAACCAGCTCGGAGCCTGGACCGAGCCCCTCGCAGCCTGGGGCCATGCTTCAGGCGGCATCTAAACAATTACGCAAGCGAACCACCAAGGGGTAAGCGATGGACCGGCCAAGCCTTAGCATCGGGATCGAAGAAGAGTATCAGACGATTGATCCGGAGACGCGGGATCTGCGCTCGCACATCGGATCGGAAATTCTGCCTAAGGCGAAACTCGCGCTTCATGAAGCGGTCAAGCCGGAGATGCACCAGTCGGTCATTGAAGTCGGCACGCGGGTTTGCAGGGACATTAAAGAAGCGCGGGAAAATATTCTGTCGCTGCGTCGCGAGATGATCACGCTGGCCAGCGAGCACGGCATGTTGCTGGCGGCGGGAAGCACGCATCCGTTTTCTGACTGGAAGCTGCAGGAGATTTATCCCGACGAGCGCTACGCGCGGGTGGTCGAAGACATGCAGCTGATCGCACGCGCCAACCTGGTGTTCGGACTGCACGTGCACATCGGCATCGAGGACCGCAATACCGCGATCCACATCATGAATTCGATGCGGTATTTTCTGCCGCACATCCTGGCGCTCTCCACCAATTCGCCTTTCTGGATGGGTATGAATACCGGCTTCAAATCGTATCGCTGCAAAGTCTTCGAGCGCTTTCCACGCACCGGCATTCCCGACACGTTTGCCAACTGGTCGGAGTATGAGAACTTTGTCGCATTGCTGGTAAGGACCAACTGCATCGACAATGGCAAGAAGATTTGGTGGGACATCCGGCCGCATCCCTTCTTCAATACGCTGGAAGTCCGGGTGTGCGATATACCTATGCGGCTGGATGAGACGGTGGCGATTGCCGCATTAATCCAGGCGACTGTGGCAATGCTTTACCGGCTGCATGCATCCAATAAGAGCTACCGGATTTATGGTCGCGCGCTGATTTCGGAGAACAAGTTTCGCGCCTCGCGTTATGGATTGGATGGCAAGCTTATCGATTTTGGCAAGGAAGAAGAAGTTCCGCTGCGGCAGTTGATGCTGGAGTATCTCGACCTGATTGACGAAGTAGTGGATGAGCTTGGCTCACGCGAGGAAATCAATTACATTCACGAGATGCTCAAGATGGGGACGGGCGCTGATCGCCAGTTGAAGGTGTTTGAGGAAACCGGCGACCTGAAGAAAGTTGTGGATTACATGATCGCGGAAACCAGGATCGGCGTCTTTGAGCAGACCGCAGCGCGACGATAGCCTGCGTCGCCCGCCGGGGACTGTCGGAGAAGAAGATTGTCATCACCAGCGGAGCGACGTTTCTAAAAATTTGAAAGGACACTGCTTGATTCAACCCGTTCTCACCGATCTCACAAAAACCGCATTTGATGCCGAACTCCTGCCGGGGGCGCACAACGCGGTCAACACCTGCCTTCGCATTCAGCCGAACGAAAAAGTGACGCTGATCACCGACAACGCTTGCCGCGAGATTGCGGCGAGTATTGCGCAAGAGCTGCGAATGGTCGGCTCTCCATTCAAGGCTTTCGTGCTGGAAGATCTGGCCTCGCGTCCGCTGACCGCGCTGCCTGCCGAGATCGCCGAGGATATGGAAACCAGCGACGTCAGCATCTTCGCTGTCAAGGTGCAGCGTAACGAGCTGAAGTCGCGCATGCAGATGACCGATATCGTCAATCGTCGCAAGATGCGCCATGCGCACATGGTCAACATCAATCGCCAGATCATGCTGGAAGGTATGCGTGCGGACTACAACAAGGTTGACGCGCTGAGCCGCAAAGTGATCGACATCGTCACCAAGGCGAAGGAGATTCGCGCGACCAATCCCGCGGGCAGCGACTTCACCGCGAAACTGAATCCGGATTATCGCTGGATCAAGACCAGCGGCATCATCAGCCGCGATAAGTGGGGCAATCTTCCTGGCGGCGAAGTTTTCACCACGCCCGGTGAAGTGAATGGTATCTGCGTGGTCGACGGTGTTGTCGGCGACTATCTTTGCGAGAAGTATCAGGATCTGGCGCGCCAGCCGCTCACGATCCGCATGAAGAACAATCGCATCACGGAAGTTTCCAGCGAGAACAAAGAGCTGGAACAGGAGTTCTGGGCCTACACGCATACCGACGAGAACAGCGATCTGGTCGGCGAATTCGCGATCGGCACCAATATCGAGCTGACGCACGTGATCGGCCAGATTCTGCAGGACGAGAAATTTCCCGGAATTCACATCGCCTTCGGCAATCCTTATGGCGAGCACACCGGCGCGAAATGGTATTCGTCCACTCACATTGACGTTGTCGGCACCCACTTCGATATCTGGGTTGATGGCCGGCAAATCATGGAGAAAGGGCGTTTCCTCATCGAGGCCTGACCATGGTTCCCGCGCTGCGTGAGGAATTCAACCGCAACTTCACGCCCGAGAAGTACCGGCAATTCCTCGAAAGTCTGGATCGTGCCTGCGGTACGCACGTCGAATTTCGCGTCTCCGAGACACCGTGTTTCGTTCCCCAAAGTCTGCTCGACCGCATGGCTGAATACGGGCGCGAACTGGTTTCCCAACTGGTGGATAGTTCCGAATATCGCCGCGCCTCCGACGCGGCTGTTCCTCCCGCGTACAACGTGCCCAACGAATCTCCGCTGCCGATGTTCGTGCAGGTTGATTTCGGCGTGGTGCGCACTGAGGGCGGCGAATTAGAACCGAAGCTGGTCGAGCTGCAGGCGTTTCCTTCGCTTTATGGATATCAGTCCACGTCGGCACATCAGTATGTCGAGTCGTATGGTTTGTCGGATGGGCTGGAAATTTATCAGAGCGGCCACGATGATGATTCGTATTGGCGGTTGATGCGGCAGCTGATTGTTGCGGATCACGATCCGGAGAACGTGATCCTCATGGAGATCGATCCCCAGCATCAAAAGACGCTGCCGGATTTTCTGGTCACGCAACGCAAGCTCGGAATTGCGATCGCCGATATCTTGTCGCTCGAGAAGCGCGGCCGGCGATTGTTCTATCGCAAGAACGGGCGAGAGATCGAGGTGCGGCGCATTTACAACCGCTGCATCGTCGATGAGCTGGAGCGGAAGGGAATCACGCTGCCCTTCGATCTGCGTGAAGAGCTCGATGTCGAATGGGCGGGACATCCCAACTGGTATTTTCGAATCAGTAAATTTTCTATTCCGTACCTGCAGCATCCTTGCGTGCCGAAGACGTGGTTTCTGGATCAGCTGCCTGCATTTCCGGAGGACCATGAGAACTATCTCCTGAAGCCGCTGTACTCGTTCGCGGGAGTCGGCATCAAGTTTGCACCTACACCATTGGACATTGAGGCGATACCCGCGGACCAGCGCCACAACTATATCCTTCAGGAGCGCGTGCAGTTCGAGCCGGTGATTGAGACGCCGCACGGGCCTACGCAGATGGAAATTCGCATGATGTTTGTTTGGCCCCAATCACTCCGTCGCGCCAACCGCGGGCACGCCGGCGGCCCCGCGGAAAAAGACGGCGAGCTGACACCGGTGCTGCCGCTGGTGCGCATGGGACGCGGCATGATGATGGGTGTCGACCACAACAAGAATCTCGAATGGGTCGGCGGATCGGCAGCGCTGGTGGTGAGAGGGACTTGATTCTGCGCTGCTGGGAAGGGGCACAGCTTCAGCTGCGCCGTTGGAAGTCCTCTATATATCTCATCCCGAACCGACTTTAGTCGGTGAGGAATCTGCTTTTCGATTTTTTCAGCGGCTCTCGGAAGCGGTGCCCGCCCACCAGCGGCGCCTTTCCACCCGCGTGTTACCATCAAACAACTAGCGCCCTAAGGAACGCATTCCCTTGCGAATACTCTTCGTCGGAGACATTTTCGGCCGGCCAGGCCGAACCATCGTTCATGAGCGACTGCCCGAACTACGCAAGGAGCACGCTGTCGATCTGACTATCGCTAACGGCGAAAACGCCGCCGGAGGCTTCGGCATCACGCCGCAGATTGCCGAGGAGTTGTTCGAACTTGGCATCGACGTCATCACCACCGGAAATCACATCTGGGACAAGCGCGAGATCATCGAGTACATGAACTCGGCCAATGGTAATGAGGCCTCGCTGGCGCGGCGGCTGTTGCGGCCGGCAAACTATCCGGCGGGCTCGCCAGGATTCGGCTGGTATCAGGGACGCACGCGCGGCGGCGTTCCCTATGCCGTGATCAACCTGCAAGGCCGTGTGTTTATGGCCAACAATGATGATCCGTTTCGCACCGCCGACTGTTTGTTGAAACAAATTACCGCGAAGGTGATCGTCGTCGATATCCATGCAGAGGCGACATCGGAGAAGCTGTCGCTGGGCTGGTATCTGGAAGGACGCGTGACCGCAGTGCTCGGCACGCACACGCATGTCCCCACAGCCGACGAGCAGGTGCTCGCTGGAGGAACGGCGGTGCAGACCGATGTCGGAATGACCGGCCCGTACGACAGCGTCATCGGTGTGCAGAAGGAATTAATCCTGCAGCGCTTCCTCACGAACATGCCTGGGCGCTTTGAAGCAGCTACGAACGACGTGCGCTTGTGTGCGACAACGATCGACTGCAACGCCGAGACTGGCCGCGCGACCGCCGTGCAGAGAATTATGTTGAGGGAAGGCAGCAATTAGCCGCGAGCCGCTAGCATCGAGCCACGAGCCTTTTGGTTTGAGGGCCTGATCCTTGCTTCGCGGCATGATTGCGGTTTCCCAACTTTCTTTTTTCCGAGAGCTAGCCTTTGAACTCGAAGGCTAATGCCAAAGCTAAAGCCTCAAGCTCGCAGCTCGAAGCTCCCAGTTCGAAGCTCCCAGTTCGAAGCTCGCAGCTAATTGCTTCTTATGCACTCCGACGAACTCTGGATGGAGGAAGCTCTGCGCGAGGCGCAGAGGGCGCTCGCGTTGGGCGAAGTTCCGGTAGGCGCGATTGTCGTCCATGACGGGCGCGTCGTGGGCCGGGGATGCAATCGTCCAATCAGCGCCAACGATCCCACAGCTCATGCCGAAATGCTGGCATTGCGCGAAGCCGGCCAAACCATCGGCAACTATCGCCTGCTGGATTGCGATTTGTATGTTACGGTCGAGCCTTGTGCGATGTGCGCGGGTGCGATCAATCACGCGCGCATCCGCCGGCTGATCTACGGTGCTGAGGATGCTAAAGCCGGCGCCGTCCATTCCATGCTTCAAGTGCTGAACCACCCCAAGATGAACCACACTGTCGAGGTCAGCTCAGGCGTGCTGGCCGCGCGCTGCATGGACCTGCTTCAAACCTTCTTTCGTGACCGACGTAAAGAGCAGGCCAACTCGAGCGGCGAGGCGATCTGAGATTACTCCGTCGGCGTTCGTTGGCGGCGCGGAATCTCCGCCGGCAAACAATCCTGTAAGCCCCTTGGCTTTTCATGAAATTGTATATACAATAAAGTATTGCAGATCGAATTCGATCCCGCCAAGAACGAGCGCAACATCCGCGAGCGCGGACTTTCCTTTGAACGGGCAGCGGATTTCGATTTCGAAACGGCACTCTACCTTGAGGACGATCGCTACGACTATGGTGAGCAGCGGATTCGTGCAATTGGATACATCGAGCAGCAGCTACATGCCTTGGTCTACACCGTCCGAGGGGAAACGCTGCGAGTGATTAGTCTGCGCCGAGCCAACCGCAGAGAGTTGAGGAGCTATGAGGAAGCGACCCGAGCCTGAAATGATCAATGACGAAAACCCGGAATGGACAGCGGTGACTGCTCTGCGTTGTGACCAATGCGTGATAAAGGCTCCTTGCGATTAGAAACCGCTTGCTATCGGGCGGCGGTACCAGTCGAGCACAAACGATGTCTCCGGCCGAACGCCCGACAATCGCCCGGATGCCCTTACCGGGAGCGTGATTTCGGTCTTCGAACCGAAGCGTTTTTCCGGCGGTCACCGGCCACCGCTTCCGACGGTATCGAGCGGCAGGGTCGACGGTATTTTGGCTAGGGCTCGCACGTTGCTCGCGAGTTGATTATTCGAAGAACGCAGGCGAAAGTCCTCGTGATGGGATGTCAAACGAAAGATCCACTGGATTGGGTCCTAGTCCCAATTCCGTGACGACTCTTGTTAGCCATGACCATCGCTGCACGATAAACTCAGGACGCGCCACCTCGGTCAAAGTTGCGAACCAGCGGATCCTCGGGACTGGTGATCGCCTGTTCAAGGAATCGTGCAAGTTCCGCGGTC
>CAWFUE010000058.1:0-22309 GCA_963818905.1 uncultured Acidobacteriaceae bacterium | reverse complement strand
TCTTTCCGGAAAGGCGAAAGAGTTTCCCGGGTTTTCTCTGCGCATGCAGTACGAGGGCGTGGACCTCATCGAGCAGAACGGTCGAGTTCAGGGCGTGGTAGCGAACACTCCGGAAGGCCCGGCGGAGATTCGCGCTGACTTGATTGTCGGGTGCGATGGCCGGCATTCGTGTATACGTGAAGCCGCCGGTTTCGAGGTACGCGAATACGGCGTACCGATTGATGTGCTGTGGTTTCGGATCAGCAGGAGCGGCGGCGATGCCGAAAAGCTGCTGGGCAACGTGAATTACGGACGCGTGCTTATCCTGATTCCGCGGGGCGATTATTCTCAGGCGGGACTGGTGATCCGCAAAGGCTCGTTCGATGAGATCAAGCAAGAGGGGCTGGAGAAATTCCGCGACACGCTGCGCAGCATGGCGCCTTATCTGGGCGATCGCGTGGAAGAGATACGCGAGTGGGAGCAAGTGAAGCTGCTGTCGGTGCAGATCAATCGTCTGCGGCAGTGGCATCGTCCAGGCTTGTTGTGCGTTGGCGACGCCGCGCACGCGATGTCGCCGGTATTTGGTGTCGGCATCAACCTGGCGATCCAGGATGCAGTGGCAACGGCCAATGCTTTGGCTGACTCACTGCGCAAGGGGCGTGTAACGGAAGAGATGCTGGCCGGCATTCAAAGACGCCGGGAATTTCCCACTCGGGTGATTCAGTTTATGCAGTTGAATGCCCATAAGGGATTGCAGACTGTCTTCCGCAATCCGGGTCCGGCTATAGCGCCCTGGCAGCTGAAAGCCGTGGTAAGCATTCCTGGAGTGCAACACGTGATGGGTCGCGTGATCGGCGTCGGCATACTGCCGGAGCACATTCGCGGTGCAAGGAAGCAACCCTGCAAGGGTGAGATTCTCAAGAAGATCGCCGTCGGGGCAGGCTTGTTGCTGGGAGCAACAGTGCTCGGAATGCGTCTCTTACGACGCCCTCGCAGCCGCAGTTACGCTTGAGGAACATTCATCAACTCCGAATTTGACGGCAGCGCGGAGCGGTGTTAATTTCGAAGGACACTGGAAAGGAGGGTGATCCAAATATATGAAATCTGACTGTAATTGTAGTATCCCAAGTGAGGTGGCTGAGGCTTAGGGCTTCCGCTCTAAATCCTCGCAAGACAGCTGATTTTGGTGTCTGCCGCTGGGGCCACGTAAGAGTGGACAGCCTCAGGCCAATCCTAACAGCTAACCGGAAAGGACCCGCTGGCGCAGTGCGCTGCGGGTCTTTTTCTATTGCAGCCGCTGGCTGCGAGCCCCCGAACTTCGGGCCGGTTGTAGTCTAGATGTCGTAAGTTCGGAGCTAGCTCAAAGCTCAACGTGAGGTGCTCCATGCAAAAACCTGTGCCTTTCGTCGTGGAAATTCCCGTCCTCGAAACCGAGCGCCTTCTGCTGCGCGGGCATCGAGCCGACGATCTTGACGCGTGCGCGGCGATGTGGGGCGATCCTGTCGTGGTTCTTCACACTACGGGCAAGGTGCAAACTCGCGAAGAAGTTTGGGCTCGGATTCTACGTTACATTGGGCACTGGGCGTTGATGGGCTACGGTTTCTGGGCGCTGGAAGAAAAGGCCAGCGGCCGCTTTCTAGGAGAAGTTGGATTCGCCGATTTCAAGCGCCCGGTCGACCCTCCTCTCGGCGACACGCCGGAAGCCGGCTGGATCCTGGCGTCAGGTTTTCACGGCAAAGGCTATGCAACCGAGGCGGTTCTTGCGGCGATCGCCTGGGGCGACGAGCATTTCGGCAAGGTACGGACGGCGTGCTTAATTCATCCCGATAATAGAGCTTCGCTTCGGGTCGCCGAGAAGTGCGGCTATCGCGCGTACGAACGCGCAACATACAAGGAGCATGAAGTCATCATGCTCGCGCGCGAATCCCGCTAGCGGTTTACTGCGCCGACGGTAGTTCAGAGGACGGCGCCTGCTTCTGCGCTTGCGGAGGCACACCGTGCTTGCCCACCGGCGCTTCGCCCGGCCTCAGCTTGCGGCAGCACCCGCTCACAATATCACCTTGCGGCAGGTTGACCTGCGCCGAGTAGGGAAACGTTTCCTTCAGCGTGTCATCGTGGCAGGCAGTCTTGTCGATCGAGGCCGAAAGGCCGTAACTGCCATTCATCGGCGCTAGCCCATTGGCGCGGTGCCAGTCCCAAGCGTTCTCGTCCGGTACCCAATAGAAGTCACCAAGAAAATATTGGTCAGGTTCGTTATCTGCGAGATACCGTGCCTCGCCATTCACAAACTGCACGCTCCAATCCGGATAATAGCCGAAGCAGACCATGTCAGGCGCCTTAGGCTCGTTGGGAACGCGCGGATTCTGAACTCTAGGCGAGGGAGGAGGGCCGCTGGGAACTGGTGGAGACTCTGAGGTCGACCCCGCGTTGGGATTCGATACTTGCGCTCCCACGGCGATTACAGCCAGACCTAAGAATAAAATTGGGCCCACTGCTGAGACCATCCGTCGCATGGCGTTGTCCTCTACGAAAATATTCTTCGCTAACAGTGGTAGATGTCAACCGAGAAATTTGGCACTGATAGGTATCTTCCTCACTCCGGAATTCCCCACATACGTCTGACGGCAGCCTGAAGGACCGAGTGCAGACTGGAAGCCAGCCTCCGTTGAGGCCAGCCGTTCATTTATCCCCGGCCCGGCTAAGTCCTTTCCGCACTACCTGTTCAACGGATTCACGTAAACCCATCGCCGGTAGAGCGTTCTGGTTGACCCAGCGCACGTCGCTTACATCGCTTCCGGGTTGCGCCTCGCCCGAAATGGGGCGGCAAAGATAGTCGATCAGCACGTAGTGGTATTGCGTCCTGCCCAGCGTGTCCGTAAAGATGCTGTCAAAGACGTCGAGGACATCGCCGGGCTCGACTTTAACGCCGGTCTCCTCTAGCGCTTCGCGCCGAACACCATCGCGCAGCGTCTCGCCTAATTCCAACATGCCGCCGGGAAGTGACCATTCACCGCGCAGCGGCTCGGTGTCGCGCCGCACCAATAGGACGCGGCCGCTTTCCACAATCACCGCACCTACGCCAATGATGGGGCGTTCAGGATAGTCACGTTTCATAGCAGATCGCGGCGAAGTGTCATTGCCCGCCGGTGGGATTGAATTCCACATTGAAGAAGCCGGATGGACTGAAGCTGGTCACTTTCCAACCCTTAGGCTCCTGCTTTAACTTAAAGCGCATCTGCACGGTACGTCGCGAGGGCACTTGCCCTAGTTCATAGGGAAGAGCATCCATGTCTAAGTCAGCGGTTGCCGATCCTCGGTCCTTGTCCGCCGTAACCTGCAGGACCTGATAGCGAAAGTTCACCTGGTCGTACTGGTGGAAAAAAGCCCGGAGCTGTCCCTGCAGATCGGAGTAGTTGGTAAGCTCCTTGCTGTCAAAAATCGACATGATCAACTGGATGTTCTGAGTCTGCAATCCCGTAGACAGGGGCGCCAGCACATCCTTAGTGACTTGATCGCTGAGGCTGAGTCCCTGCCCGTCGGGTGAGCTCTGTTCTGGAGCGTTCGCGACCGGCGCCTCTGCCGTTGGCTGTTGTTGCTGCTGTTGTGCGGGAAAAGCAACCACAACCATCCGAGGCTGCACGGAGGCGTCGAGAGAATTGCACGCAACACCGATCATCAATCCCAGGCAAAGGGCAGAGCAGGCGAACGGGTTTCGCATCAAATCCATAGGCTTGCATGTTCCGATACTGCTGTCTCTCGTGCATAATACTGCTTTAGCGGCCGGGGTGCAGTAGCTTCCTACATGGCCCGGTCAGATTTTCGGGGATCGACGCACGCAGGCCAGGATTCGGATGACGGCGAGTGCCTGTTGGCCGACGCCTCACATGGCAAGCAAAGAACCAAGGCGCGCCGAGCAGGATTCCGGGCTTGCCGCTGAGGGCCAACCAGACGGCGGCAGCTTGCCGGAGATATGGCCGGCGACGCCACAACTTTCTGGTGGCCTGAGGGTTAACTCGGATGTGGGCAGCATCGCGTTAGATCGGGCCGTGCTCGCTGGAGGCGCTACTCAGGCAGTGCCGCCGCTGGCGGCAACGCGGGGCGAATTGGCTGAACCTGTCGTTTTGGAAATGCTGAGCGATGCCGAAGTCATGCTGCGCGTGGCTTCAGGCGACGATACTGCCTTCGATTATCTGGTCGAAAAATATCGCCGGCCGATGGTCAGCTTCATGTATCGCATGACCCATAACCAGGCGGTGGCGGAGGAGCTCGCGCAGGAGGTGTTTCTAAGGGTTTACCGGTCGCGTCAGAACTATACCGCGAGTGCCAAGTTCACCACATGGTTATATCGTATTGCGACTAATTTGGCAGTAAATCACGCGCGTGATACCAAGTACGAACGACCGGAGAACACGGTCAATATCGACGAGCCCGATGCGGATACGGGGATGACCGTCGATGTTGCCGATACCGGACTGAATGCGGAACAAACCATCTTGCGCCGGGAGCGACTGGCCGCGATTCGGCGCCACGTGGAAGCGCTGCCCGAGCGGCAACGTCTGGCCGTGCTAATGCACAAGTACCAGAACATGGACTACAAGCAGATCGCTGCCGTGCTGAAACTGAGCGAATCGGCCACCAAGTCGTTGCTGTTCCGGGCCTATGAAACGCTGCGCGAGACGCTGAAAGAGTTCATATAAGCAGTGGGCGGGAAATGGGTGCTGTTATGAAGTGCGAAAAACTTCGTCAGGAATTTATGGATGCTGTGCTGGCGGGACCGGAAACGGTTTCGCCGGAGTTGGAGGAGCATCTGCGGAGCTGTACAGCTTGCGCCTGTGAACTGGCTTCGCTGCGGCAGACGATGAGCCTGCTGGACGAATGGCAGACGCCGGAGCCTTCACCCTATTTCAACACTCGATTGCGGGCACGCTTCCGTGAGGAAGCCGCGGCCCCGGCACAAAGCTGGCTGGCGTGGCTGCGACGTCCCGTGGTGGCAGCGGCCGCTGCTGTATTGGTCGCATTGGGGGCGGGATTGTTGGAACTGGGACACTTCCGCAGTGACAGCAACACATTAGCCAATAATGACAACGTGGTTCGCGTAAGCGCCCCAGGCAGTGCGGTAGGAGATTTGCAGTACCTCGACAAGAATGCCGATCTGTTTTCCGATTTCGATGCCCTTGATGGGCAATCGTCGTCGGAGTAAGTAAAACGTGGTGCGGCTCGCCAATTCCATGTCGCTGATCGTGGCGCTGGTGATGAGCGTCATGCCGGCGGTCGCTTTGTCTCCGCCATGGCAGCGTCATAGTGCGCCTGCAGCTCGGCAAAGTCCCGCGCCGTCTGCGCCCAGCGCGCCCTCGAACTCACAGAATGGTGGCTACACTTTTCATCCCCAGGGTCCGGGACCGCATCGCGGCGACTGGCTGCGCAAATACATGACCTTGCCCCCGCATCAGCAGGAACAGCAATTGCGCCACGATCCCGGCTTCCAGAGCCTCTCGCCAGAGCGGCAGAATCATCTGCTCGACAGGCTGCGCAATTTCAACAGCCAGTCTCCGGAGAAGAAAGCTCAAATCCTCAACCGCATGGAGACCTTCGAGCACATGACGCCGCAGCAGCAGCAGACGGCGCGCAATCTGTTCAACCAGTATCGCAATCTGCCTGAAGATCAGAGAAACAAAGTCTCGCAGGCCTATCGCAGGTTGCGAGGCATGCCTCCATCGGCGCGCAATGAGCTGCTGAATTCTGATGAGTTCAAGAACAACTACACTCAGGAACAGCGCGACCTGCTGCGCGGCATGGCTGATCTGAACGTCGCTCCAGGACGCTAACCAATCGCCCGACCGCCGTTATCAACTAATACTGCATCCGCTGCCCGCTGTGCAGCAGCGGACAGCAGACGCGAAGGAAAATTAGAATAAGCGCACACACGCTGCCGCTTTGTCGTCAACAAAATGTGGGGTCGACTTCGAAAGAACAGAAAAGCGTCCAAAATGCGGGCCCTTGAATTCACCAAGGAGAGTCGCTATGACACGCGCAAAGCTGTGTGGAAAACACCTAATCGCAAAGCTGGCAGTGGCAGTTGGCCTTTTCATGCTGCTGGCAACCACGGCCCCAGGGGCGCACGCCCAAACCCTAAGCGTCTTGCACCAATTCACCGGCGGCGCCGACGGGGCCGGGCCGATGGGCGGGCTGATACGGGACTCGGCTGGAAACTTTTACGGCACAGCCTCGGCCGGTGGCAACATCGCGGAATGCGGGGGGTATGGATGTGGGGTTGTCTTTAAAGTGTCGTACCTGGGATCCGGTTGGGTAGAGACGCCTATCTATATGTTCCAGGGCGCTCCGGATGGAGCCGAACCGTCAGCTCGGGTGGTGTTCGGCCCGGATGGCGCGCTCTACGGCACCACCTTCTACGGTGGGACAGGCGTGTGCTACGGTGGCAGCAGCCTTAGTGGTTGCGGGACAGTCTTTAAGCTTCAGCCTCCGGCAACCGCCTGTCGCACTCCGCTCTGTCAGTGGCACGCGACAATTCTTTATAGCTTTGCCTCATTTGCCGACGGGGCCTTCCCCGAGGCAGAAGTTACCTTCGACCGGGCTGGCAATCTATACGGCACCACAACGCAAGGTGGCACAGGGTCCTGCATTGGCCAGACCGGTTGCGGCACTGTCTTCGAGCTGACCCAGAACAGCAACGGCACTTGGACGAAGACCACAATCTACTCGTTTCAGAGTGGGAACGACGGCCTTTCGCCGGCGTCGGACCTGGTTATTGACCAGGCCGGAAATCTGTACGGAACTATGGGCCGAGGGGGTGACAATTCTTGCGATGAAGGCTGCGGCTTCGTCTTCGAGATCTCGCCCTCCGGTTCAGGATGGCAGGTGACCATCCTTCACCTCTTCACTGGCGGTTCGGACGGCGCCTTCCCCAGCCCGTTGACTTTCGATAGCGAAGGCAATCTGTGGGGAGCCGAGGCGGGGCCGATCGTCGGCAGCAATAGCCAGATCTTCGAGTTGACTCCCCAGCAAGGCGGTGGGTGGAATTTCTCCGTGCCGTATATCTTCGGCAACGGTGACGGCGGCGGCGGCGCCCTGACCTTCGATGCGACCGGCAACATTTACGGCATCGGCGGCGGCAGCGACGGTCTAGGGAACGTGTACAAACTGACCCGCTCAAGCGGCGGTTGGAGCTATGCCGACTTGTATGACTTTGACGACAGCACGGGATTCGCCCCCAACGGGAGACTGGTGCTCGACCCCCAGGGGAATGTCTACGGCGTGAACCGTGACGGTCCGTTACCTTCGTATCAGTACGATGGCAATGTGTGGGAGGTTACGCCGTAAGAGTTGCTGAAGCCCGCAGGTCCCCGTCCTGGTACGGGACCTGCGGTTCGATTCTTTCGCCACAAGCCTCGCATTCGGCCGCTAGGGAACGGCCACACTCTTTCGGGTCACGTCCGTACAGGAGCCGACGTTGTAATAGCACGTCGCATCGGGAAGCTCGTCTGCAGGCTTCAAGTACGTAGTGGCTCCTGCCGATGGAACATAAATCGGCGGGCGTTGTTAAATGGCCATCAATGCCAATTCAGCGCCTGCAGCAAAAATCATTTAACATTTACTTTCAGCCAAAAGTGCTGCTCTTGCGGAGCTGCAAGCTGTGCGTAATTCACTTATGACGGAATTAATCCGCGATAGTTATCGATACCGCGAGCTGATCTGGGCGCTGGCGATCAAGGAACTTAAGATTCGCTACAAGCGCTCGGTACTGGGATTCATGTGGGCTCTGCTGAATCCCGCCTTCATGATGCTGGTGCTGACCCTGGTGTTCTCCACCATCATGCGATTTGCCTTGCCGCACTACGCCATCTTTCTACTCAGCGTGCTGCTGCCCTGGACATTCTTTGCGCAATCGCTGTCTTACGCCGTGGAGTCGATCGTCAGCAATGGAGATTTGATTAAGAAGGTTGCCGTCCCCAAGCTGGTCTTCCCAATGGCCGCCTTGGTTTCCAACATCATTAACCTGCTCCTTTCTCTCATCCCGCTGGCGCTTCTGGTTCCTATTTTGCGGCATCCGTTTTACTGGACCTGGATCTATCTGCCGGTTCCAATGCTGGCGCTGGCGATCTTCACCCTGGGCATGACGTTTTTCTTCGCTGTCGCGAATGTGTACTATCGCGACGTCGCGCATATCTTGCAGGTAGTGTTGTCGGCCTGGTTCTATGTGACACCGATCATCTATCCGCTGGATGCGCTCCCGGCAAAGTATCAGTGGCTGTTTAAGCTTAATCCCATCATCTATGTAATTAACGGATTCCGCCTGGCGGTTTATTACGGGCAACTACCCCGGCCGCAATCCATTGCGGCGTCATTCGTGTGCGGTTTTATTAGCTTAGGGATTGGATTTGCGATTTTCCGGAAACACCAGAACAACTTTGTCTACTACGTCTGAATTGCGAATGTCGTCGAACTCGCCTGTAATCCGGCTGGAGAATGTAACCCAGCGCTTCAGGGTTATCCATGAGCGTCCGGACACATTGCGCGAGCTATTCTCGAAGTTCTTCCGAAAGAGCGCCAGCTTCCATGATTTCGAAGCAGTGAAGAATGTTTCTTTCGAGGTTTCGCACGGACAGATGCTCGCCCTCATCGGGCGCAACGGATCAGGCAAGAGCACGCTGCTGAAGATCATCGCCGGCGTGTACCGCCCGACGGCGGGCACGGTGCAGGTCAACGGTAGTCTGGCGCCGTTGATCGAGTTGGGCGCTGGATTTCATCATGAACTCACCGGTCGCGAGAACATCCTGCTGAACGGTCTGCTCATGGGCTACTCTAAACAGCAGATGCTGGAGCGCCAGCAGCGCATCATTGACTTCGCGGACATTGGTGAGTTCATCGATGCTCCGGTCAAGCAATATTCGTCGGGTATGTATATGAGGTTAGCCTTCGCTGTGGCTACCGAAGTCGACCCCCAGATTCTGGTGCTCGATGAGATTCTGGCTGTGGGCGACATGGGCTTCCAGGAAAAGTGCTTTGATCGCATTCAAAAATTCAAGCACGAAGGCAAAACCATTCTCCTCGTGACCCACAATATGGGCGTGGTTGAGGAGCATTGCGATCGCGCGATCTTACTTGATCAGGGGTCTCTTATCATAGACGGTTCACCGAACGAATCGATCGCAATGTACAAGACGCTGCTCAGCCCGGAGGTTCTCGCCGCACATTAGCGGCGCTTGCGATGCATGTCGCGCTTGTGCTTCCACGATTCTTCCCTTACCGCGGCGGGTATGAGAATTCGCTGCTGGCACTCGCGAAATACCTGGTAATTCGTGGCCATCGCGTAACCGTCTTCACCACCGTAGCTGACGATCTCGAAGCCTTCTGGCTGCCGGGATTCAAGACTTTCTCGGAGGAGCAGATTTCGGTTGATGGAGTTGTGGTGCGCCGCTTCCCCATCTGCTACAAAGCGATGCGCCGCCGTTGCACGCGCTTGCTCGGACTCACACCTCACTGGCGATGGAAGGCGCAGTACTGGCGGCCTTCATTTCGTGTTCCCGGACTGGCTGAAGCGTTGCGCGAGACTGACGCGGATCTGATTCACATAGGACCTCTGCCCTATAACAGCTTGATGTATGCCGGACTGCGTGCAGCCGAGTTGCGCCAAATACCGGTTGTAGCGACGCCGTGTTCTCACCTGGGTGAGCCGGGCAGTAACCAAGTCGTGCAGCATTACTTGCAGCCGCATCAGGTCGCATTGTTAAAGCGTTGTCAAAGGGTCTTTTGCATGACGCTGCCCGAGCAAACTTATCTGCAGAAACTGGGCGTGTCCTCTGATCGGCTCGCGATCACTCCATTCGGCATCGACTTGCAATCCTCGACCGGAGGTAATCCGGACTTTCTGCGGCAACAGTACAAGGTCGATGGTCCGGTGGTTTTGCATCTGGGAATGAAGGCCTTCGAAAAAGGATCACAAACCTTAGTCGAAGCGATGAAGATCCTGTGGGCGAGAGGATCGAAGGCGTGGCTGGTTATGGCAGGTCCGAGTCTGTCGACCTTCGACGGCTATATTGCTACCGCCGCAAACAATTGTCCGAGGCTACTCAACCTTCCACCATTTGCCGACAGTGAGAAGCGTGACTTTCTTGCTTCAGCTACGATCGTCGCGCAACCATCGCGAGTGGAATCGTTAGGATTGGTCTTAATCGAAGCATGGGCTAACTGCAAACCGGTGATCGCTGCGGATATTGCTGTCTCACGCGAACTCGTCATTAGCAGCGGCGGAGGCTTGGTTGTTCCGTTCGGGAACGCCGAGCCGCTAGCATCAGCCATCGAAAAGATACTTGACGACTCGGAATTGCGTAAGAGGATGGGAGCAAGCGGCCACGCTAAGACGGTGGAATATCAAGGCGATGTTTCGTGGCAACGAACTGCGGAAGAGTTTGAACGAGTGGCAGCAGCTTCTGGTAGGAAGTAGGATAAATCAGTTTTGAAGGGGCGCGGCTTCAGCCGTGTCGCCAAAAGGCCAGGAAACGCGGGCTTTAGCCCTGCGGGAACGCGAGTTGTACTTTCCTGGTTCATGGTCAGATGGATTCTAGTCAGATTCTATGTACTCAGAATTGCTTGTTCGCACACGATCGGCTTAGACAATGAAAGTCGCGATCATAACTCCTGCGGTCCAGGACCCGGAACATCTCTTCGGGGCCGAGCGACTGTTTTCCGGGATGGTACGGGCCTTCCAACGAACCCTCGATACCGACTGGATCCAAGTTCCCATGATTGAAAGAACATGGGAAACGGTTCTGCAGGCTTACCGCGACTGCTTCGATCTTGATCTCGACAAGTATGATCTTGTTGTCTCCACCAAATCGCCCACCTATGCAGTTCAGCATCCCAATCATGTTTGCTGGCTGCTTCACCAGATCAGGGTTTTCTACGATCGCTTTGATGATGAGTATGGCAAGCTGCCTGCCGATGCTCTGAAAGAAAAGCATTGGCAACAAGAAGCGATTCATCGGCTGGACGCGCTCGCGTTCGCCCGTGTCCACCAGCTCTTCAGCATCGGACAGGAGGTCAGTCGCAGACTAAAGCTGTACAACGGACTCGATGCCGGCGTGATTTATCCACCGGTTCTGACCGAGGGACATTATTGCGGCTCGCAAGAGTACTTTCTGCTGCCCGGCCGTCTTCATCGGTGGAAGCGAGTCGATCTGGCGATTCGCGCAATGCAGCACTCCGCCGCTGACATTCCGTTGTTGATCGCGGGTTCCGGAGAAGACGAAGCGGAATTTCGCAGGTTGGCAGGCAACGATCCACGCGTTCGTTTCCTGGGGTTCGTGACGGACGCGGAAATGATCGACCTTTACGCGAACGCGCTCGCCGTTCTGTTCGTTCCCAAAGATGAAGACTTCGGCTACATCGCGGTGGAAGCGATGTTGAGCCACAAGCCTCTCATCGTCTGCAAGGACTCCGGCGAGCCGGCGCGGTTGGTGCAGAACGGCCATTCAGGATTTGTTGTGGACCCGGATCCGAAGGAGATTGCGGGCGCAATGCAGGTTTTGGCGGCAAACCGTGGGCTGGCGCGCGAGATGGGCGAGCACGCATATCAAAGCGCACCGCCGCAATCCTGGGACGATGTGGTGGGGCGGCTGATCGAGGCAGGATCGATTGTGCAAGAACCAGCGTCAGCAGCGGCAATTCCCTCCCCTAATCCTGATGTTGTTTCGTTATTAGTCGCGGACAATCAGGTGCTTGATCCGCCCGTTGGAGGCGGTCGAATCCGCATTCATGAACTGTATCGCCACATGGCAATGCTGGACTTCGATATCACCTACATTGGCGCGTATGACTGGCCAGGACCGGCCTATCGTGATCAGATGCTGGCGCCGCGCTTTCGCGAGATTGTCACTCCTCTTACGCAACCGCATTTCGCACACGACCGCCGATATCGGCGGGCCACCGGCGGAAAAACGACCATTGACGTTACGATACCAAAACTGCTGAAGTACTCACCGCGATTTCGGCGAATGGCCGGGCAGTTCGGGAGCGCTGCGGATGCCATCGTGATCTCGCATCCGTGGGTCTATCCCTACGTGCCGCGCCGTCCGAATCAGAAGTTGATCTACGACGCTCACAATTGCGAATACGTCGTGAAGCAGCAGATTCTGGGCGATTCTTCCACGGGCAGAAAGCTGGTGGAAGAAGTTCGCGAGTTGGAAAGCAAATTGTGCAACGATGCCGACCTGATCTTTGTTTGCTCGGATGACGATGCGGAACAATTTGTCAGGCTTTACGGAATCCGGCGTGAGAAGATCGTTCGGGTTCCGAATGGCGTGGACATTGAAGCTATTCGACCTGCAACTCCGGTGGAGCGCGACTGGGCACGGCGCGAGTTGGATCTGCCGATCGACAAGCCTGTGCTGATCTTCATCGGCAGCGGATATGGTCCCAATACTGAAGCTGCGGCCTTCATCGTCAAGACAATTGCACCGCGAATGTCCCAGTGCGCTTTCGCCATCGCAGGCAGCGTCAAAGAGTCATATCAGGCTGCTAATGGATCACGTGCGCCGGAAAATGTCGTATGGCTAGGAACTGTCGAGGCAGAAAGGCGAGTGGCGTTTTATCACGCTGCCGACATCGCTCTGAATCCTATGTTCTCCGGTTCCGGCACTAATCTCAAAATGCTCGACTATTTCGCAGCGGGTCTGCCTGTCGTCTCGACTCCAGCGGGCGCTCGGGGACTGGAGCTTGGCCCTGATGACTGCATT
Source organism: uncultured Acidobacteriaceae bacterium (assembly GCA_963818905.1). GTDB lineage: Bacteria > Acidobacteriota > Terriglobia > Terriglobales > Acidobacteriaceae > Bog-257. The sequence goes on along the minus strand of CAWFUE010000058.1, from coordinate 9,578 downwards.
GTCTGCTCTGTGGAGGAGTTTGTCCTTCGCGTGGAACAGTTGCTCAATGACGGAGACGCATGCAGTCGGATTGGGACGGATGCGAGAAGGCTGGCGGTCGACCGCTACTCCTGGTCGATGATCGCCGCCAACGCGGCAGAGGCGGTTCGCAAGATTCTCAAAGGAACCCTGGCTCATGTTTCGTGAAGGCCTGCTGCAGTACTGGTGGATGTTGTATCGTCACTGCAAGCGCCTCAACCAGCGGACAGATGTGTTTCGCAATATTGAGGACGCATTCGCCGCGAAAAACGCGGAATCATGTTTGGGACCAGGAAATGTGTACGTGGATATCGGCAGCGGATCATCGCCTGTACCCACGTTTCTCTATCAGCGGCATCGCGCCAGGACGTACGCTACCGAGACGGACCGCGTCTACCTGAAGCGTCAGAAGAGCTACATGAAAGCGCTCGGCCTGGGGAGACGCGATGCCTTTATCGTGCAAAGCGAAGACGCGACTCGGCTCAGCTTCGCCGACGGCTCTGTCGATTTGGTAACCGCCGTCTCAACGATCGAGCACATTCCCGGAGACGGTGATATTCGGGCGATGGCCGAATTTGCGCGTGTCCTGCGTCCGGGAGGCCGAGTGGTAGTAACCGTTCCAACTGATGCAACCTACATCGAGAATGAGAAGACGTTTTACTATGCCGGTTTCGAGCGCCGCTACGATCCGGCTGCGCTGCGAGAACGGCTGTTTCGTCCGGGGTTGAAACTCGTAGAGCAGCTATACATGGTCCCGCCACCGGGTGAGGTTCTTCAGCTTTTTCAGCAGTCCTTCGATGAGTCTCTACAGGGAGAGAGTTGGATAGATGTTTGGTACAAGCGCGGCTGGCATGACCAATATCCGGATGTGAGCATTCTCCTGACGCTGGGACTGATTCGTTTGTCGCCGGAGCCGAGTGGCTCCTTCGGCGCATGTTTGGCATTCGAGAAGCAGTAGTAAGCTGGGATTGTCGTGCGCTACCTCATGGTCTCAACTTATCCGCCGAAGCGCTGCGGTATTGGCGCGTATGCCGAGCAGAGCGTCGCTCAGCTTCGCTCCGAAGGGCACGTCGTCGACATCGTTTCGCCTGACGAGCAGGGTAATGTGGATTTTGCATGGGATCTGCGTGGCGGTGCAAAGCTCCTGCGCTTGTTTCAACTGCTGCCGTACTACGACAAGATCGTCATCCAGTACCAATGGGAATTTTTTTATGACAGCGGATTTCTACCGGAGCAACGTTGGCGTACGCTGCAGACGACGTTGTGCTTCATGTTGCTATTCTTGCGAACGCGCCAGATAGAAGTGGTTGCCCACGAAATTCCCTACGCTCGAGGCAAACAGGCCTGGATTTACAAATGGAAGTGGAAGCTGGCGCCGCGTATCGTCTTCCATACGCGCAAAGAATGTGAGCGCTTCGAGCAGCACTATGGGATACGACTGAACCGCTCGCGCATCGAGTTTCGCGACCACGGTGCCGTTTACCGCCAGTTCGTCCAGCACACGCAAGCTTCCGCGCGCCAACAGCTCCACCTCGCGCCCCACGAGCTGCTGTTTTTGTGCATCGGTTTTATTCAGCGCAACAAAGGCTTCGATCGCGCTATTCGCGCCTTCACAGAAGCTCAGTTATCGAGTGCCGAGCTCTTCGTTGTCGGCTCGCCACGTTTGCTGGATACCGACACGCGAGAATACGTCGCGGAGCTACGGAGACTCGCGGCAGGACACGCCAGCATTCGCCTGGTGGAAACCTTTGTTACGAACGAAGACTTCGACACCTGGATTGCGGCTTGCGACTACATAGTTCTGCCGTATTCGGAGATCTGGTCATCAGCCGTGTTAGGGCGCGCCAAACTACTGCGGCGCCCCGCCATTGTTTCCGCCGTCGGAGGGCTGCCGGACCAAGCTGGACCACATGATCTGCTCTTCAACATCGACGAGGAATTAGTTTCCGCGTTTCAAACAGCGGCCGAAAAGCGCAGCAGCAGCACCGTTAGTTCGACTCAGTAGAAGCCATCCAGCCATCTCTAAATCGGTTTTGAAAGGGCATGGCTCAGCCGTGCCGCTCAAGGCCGCCAATGATTCCAGCTTTAGCCCTGAGGGCCATCGCTGCTAGGAAGCGCACTTCGTGCTGTGTACAATCGCGAGCAGAGCCTCTTGAAGACCGTTGCCATCGCGATTCCGTCGCTGCACCGTCCTGATCTCACCGCCCGCTGCATTGATTTCATTCAACAGCAAACTCTCCCGGCCGATGATTGGGAAGTCATCGTCATCGAAAACGAAGCGCAGCCGGGGAGAATCCTTCCCGATCCACTGCCACGCAACACGCGTCGGATTGAACTATCCACGAATGAAGGCACAACCGGCTCCATCAACCATGCGGTTGCAGCCACGGAATCGCGTTACATCCTGCTGCTCAATAACGATGTGGAGTTATCCGCCGATTATCTCGAGAAGCTGATCGCAGTTCTCGACGTTGATCCAAAGCTCGGCTTCGCGACCGGCAAGCTGCGGCGCGCCACCCAGCGTACTCACCTGGACGGAGCGGGAGATGCGATGCTCATGGCAGGGGCGTCCTACCGGCTGGGCAACCTCGATTCTGATCGCGGGCAGTTCGACTGTGCGGTGCCGGTGCTCACCGGTTGTGGCGCGGCTGTGTTGTATCGTCGCGCAGCCTTCGTCGAGAGTGGAGGGCTGGATCCCGATTTTTTCGCCTACGTTGATGATGCGGATCTCGCCTTGCGAGTGCAGCTTATGGGTTACAGCGGCGCCTATACGCCGGACGCAGTCGCCTATCACGTTGGCAGCGCCACGCTCGGCGATGTGTTCCATCCTCGGGTTGTCGAATACATCACGCGCAACCAGATCTATCTGCTCATGAAGGATTATCCGCGAGCGGTGCTGCGACGACTCTTGCCGCGCATTATCGTTTACCAATGTCTGTGGATGATGTTCGCGATGCGCAACCGCGCTTTCGGCGCGTACCTTCGCGGCTTGCATGAGGCGTTTCGCAAACGGCGGGATATGCGGCAGAAGCACCGCGAATTAATGGCTGCGCGCCGCATCGATGACGAGGAGTTCCTCCAGCGTCTCCGCGATTCCGAGCGGCAGATTTACGACTGGCAAATAGGAAAGTCTCCGCACGAAAGATCAGCGCTGCTGCGCTTGTATTTTCGACTCTTTGACACGCCGTAATCGCTTTGATGTCAGAAGCTAGTGGTGAGGCGCATGGTAGCACTGCGCCCCGGCCCGATGGCGTTACCCGAGAACAGTCCGCCGAAATCGATCACGTCGAGAACGTTGCTCAGATTCTGCCCATCCACTTGCCATCGGACCTTCATGCGGTCCGACTGATAAATGTCGATTCCGGCTGACGCGCTGAGCAGTGTCGAGGGATCAATTCGTCCACGGGCAAAGTTAATGCGGCTGATCACCTGCGGTCCGTATTCCTGCAGTGCTTCTTGCTCGGTACCCTGGAAATCGAACGGCAACCCACTACCGTACTGCACTCCGCCCCCCACCCAGAACCGCGGTTTGACATGGTAGATCCAGCGCGTGAAGAGAGTATTGCGCTGGTCCTGCGAATCGGGAAAGTGACCGGTAAGCTGCGCCAGCGCGGCCTGGGCATCCGCGCCGATGAACAATCCACCGGAAACGGGATTCCAGGCATTGCCGACCATGTATGAGTAACTGGCGAATCCGGAAATCTTGTGCCAGGTCGGCACTTCAATTTTTCCTTCCGCGCCATAGATAATGGCCTTTCTGAACGCGATCGGAAAACTAATGGTCGTGTTGTCGATCTGATCGTCGTCAGCGTAGTTGGCCACGTCGCGGAGGTAATAATTCACGTCAATGCGCAGGTTGTTGCCGAATGCCTTCGATACGCCTGCTTCGTAGTAGTTGCCCTGCGAAGGCACGACCGGTAGCTGAACGATATCAGGATTGATGAGGTGAACCTCAAACGACGATGACAGCAGAAGGTTCTCGAACGAGGGCGTCTGGAAGATGCGATCGTACGAGACGTGCGCGAGCAAACCCAGCTTGGGGAAGTGGCGCGAGATCGCAACTCGCGGATCCACCGCCTGCTTATTAACCACCAGCTGGTAATGGTCCCAGCGGAGACCGAGATTCATCGTCCAGTTGCCCAGGCGAATCAAATCCTGCGCAAATGCCGACTGCTCCAAGTCCTGCCGCGCGCCCTGATCGGGATACGCTCCGGGAAAGCTGAAGTCGAGGGCCGTTCCCGGATCGAACTGCGAGGGATCGGTGATGTTGTAGTCGAAATTCTCGTGCAGGAACATGTTGTCCGATTCGACCCCGAACTTCCACTGATTACGGCCGTGGTCGATGGTCGCCATGCCCTTGAAATACAGCTCGTTGAACCAGTTGTGTTGGAACAGAATAATCGGCGTCGATAGATCGTTGGAGTAGAAGTCGTTGCCATTATTACGCGCCATCAGGTGAAAGTCGCCGACCACGTTCGGCGAAAAAATGTGCCGATAGTTCGCTACCGCCATGGTCTCGAAATTGTTGCCGTTCTGCTGCTGGCAAGGCGGACCCGTTGTCTGCCCCGGCGCATAGCACCACGTCTGCTGTATGAGTTCGTTCGGTTGCTGGTAGCGCGACAGCTCATAGCGAACGATAAAGTTCAGCCGATCGGTGGGCGTGACGTCGCGCTGATAGTTCACGGAGAAATCACCGATGGTTCCAGTGTTGGTGTAGTTGTTAGGGACGACCGGATTCAGATAGTGGTCGGTTTGCGATCCTGATCCGGTGAAACCCAGCACGTTCTTTCCCCAGGCATATTCGCCCTGCGCAAAAATGCCGGCGCTGTCGTAGCTGCCGCCGGAGAGCACAACCTGTCCGTGGAATCCGGTCTGCGGATCAGGCAGCGTGTTGAGTTCGACCACTCCTCCCATCTTGCGACCGTACTCGGCCGGAAAACCAGCAGTGTAGATGGTCATGGAATCGAGATCGTTGGCGCCGATCTCCGGACCGAAGCTGGGCGAACGATTGTCGGTCAGCGGAACGCCGTCAACGACAAACTGGGTCTGATATTCCGAGCCGCGAGGATGCAGAACCGCATTGCCTTCGTAGAGCCATCCCGGCTGGGTGTCTACGAGATCCTGGATGGAGCGGCCCGGCAGAGACGTCAGCCGGTCTTGAATTTGCTGTGTGCCGATCTGGTTAACGGAGCCGGCTCGGTCGGTGTCAAGCAATGTTCCCTTGGCTTGCACGGTGACCGACTCGTTCACGGCCGCAACCTTCAGGCGGATGACGCGATTCTCCGGTATGGGCGAGCGAATTTGGATGATCTCGGAATACGGAGCGAAGCCAGGCTGCTTAATCGTGAGTTGATACGGACCATAAGGCAACCGCGGGATGACGACAGTTCCTTCGTCGGTAGTGGTGAGCGTGTTCCGATATTGATTGGCCTCGCTGTTGAGTTGTACCGTCGCCTTAACGCCGAGCCCAGACGGATCGGTGATGGTCAGATCGAGTTCGCCCCGATAGCTTTGGGCAAACGCGGCGATCCCCATCGCGAGAAATAGCAGCACGAATACGTCTCGCCGGATCCGATTCATAAAAAGAGTGATGGTCGCTCCGGATAGTATGTTGAGAGCGGCGGCGCTGTTGGCTCCGTTAGAATATTCCCCTAGCAGGCCTTTTGTTCAGGGTGATTTCTTGCGGTGAATCCTCAAGAATCGAAGCAAGAAAAAGACTGAACAAATTAATCGCTACGGGAATTTAATTAGTAAGGTTTGGGAGGGCGTGATTCAGGATTACCCCGATTCGACGATACCGCTGCCCTTGGCCTCGGCTAGCAGCCGCGAATGCGTTGTTGCTACCGAGTTGGAAGAGCAGGTGATTGCGCTCTTCGATGAGCTTCGCGGACGGTTACTTCGCTACGGTCTCTCACTCGGGCTGGCGAGCGCTGACGGAGAGGAGATCATCCAGGAAGCTTTCCTCGCGCTCTTTCAGCATCTGCAACAGGGGAGATGCCGGCGCAATCTTCGTGGCTGGCTGTTCCGTGTGGTCCATAACCTGTCCCTGAGACGATTAGCCAGGAATTGCAATGGTTCGGGTAATGTGGACGAGGAGATGGCCAACTTACATTTAGATCCGCGCCCCAATCCAGAGGAACAAGCCACATTTAGCCAGCGGCAGGCACGCTTGCTGGCAGTGCTCGAAGCTCTCCCGGCACAGGACCAGCACTGCCTCCGCCTGCGTGCCGAGGGTTTGCGCTATCGGGAGATCGCTGAAGTCCTCGGCATGTCGCTGGGCGGCATATCGGCGTCACTGGCTCGCTCGATCGCGCGCCTTAGCCGGGCCGACGGGAGGTAAATCATGAAACGCGCTGACCTTCACCTATCCGATGAAGAGTTGTTGCGCTTTGCCGATGGTGAGTTATCGTTACGGGAAATTGCAGGAGTGAATCGTCATCTTGCCTCGTGCTGGGAGTGCCGCAGCCGGGCGCGGGAAATGGACGAGACAATCGCCGGCTTTGTGGGCGTTCATCGTCGCACGCTGGATCCGCGGCTCCCGCCTGCCAACGGGCCGCGAGCTCTGCTGAAGGTGCGATTGGCTGAATCCGCGAGAGATTCGCGGCAAGGGAGTTTGCTGCAGTCATTGCAAGGAGCGTTCTCCTGGCGAACCGTTGCCTATGCCGGCATGGCACTTGCGATCGGAATTCTGGCGGCTTCGATTGCCTATCGTCCGGCGCACTCGTACAACTCCGGACTCATAAGACTGGAACCGGACCATGCCTTGACACCCGGCGATGCGCGAACCATCAGTACCAGCGACGTTTGTCGCGTGAGCCATAGTGACGATGCGCGCTTGCTTTCAGCTTCAACGCAGCAGAAGGTGTTGCAGGAGTATGGAATCGACCGCGCCCAATCACAGGAGTACGAACTGGATTACCTGATCAGCCCGCAACTGGGCGGCACCGACGACATTCGCAATCTCTGGCCCGAGCCGGAGTCATCGACGGCATGGAATGTTCAGGCAAAAGATGCGCTGGAGATGCGGCTCCGCCAGTTGGTCTGTGATGGCACGATCAACCTGGCTACTGCGCAGCGCGATCTCGCCACCGACTGGGTTTCGGCCTACAAGCGATACTTCCACACTGACCGCCCACTGTAGCTATAACTGTCCCACCATCTCTGTCAGCCGGGTGCTGTAGGTTTCATTCGGCAGCCAGCGAACGAATTCGTTGTGCTTCCCCAGCACGATCTGCTTCGATTCTAGAGGACGATCGGTAAGCTCGAAGCCCATGATGATGATCTCGTCACCTTTCTTGATCAGGTGAGCGGCAGCTCCGTTCATGCCGATCGCGCCGGAACCGCGTGGGCCAGGAATGGTGTAGGTTTCAAGTCGCGCACCGCTGGTGTTGCTGACCACCAAGACCCGTTCGCCGGGAAGCAGGCCGACCATCTCCATCAATTCTTCGTCGATTGTTATACTGCCAACATACTTCAGATCGGCTTCAGTAACTGTGGCTTGATGAATCTTGGAACGTAACATCCACCGCATTGCTGGTATTCCTTTCGTGTCCCGCTCTCGCACTACGGATGCAGGCACGTAAGCTATGGTAGCAGTTTATTGCCCTCGATCCTACTCCCCAAGGGTGGGATTAAGCGTTACGGCATTCAGCCCCTCACTACTGGAGCAACCCGGGCGGGGGCGGCAGGTTGCGGTTCTTCATCCATTCCACATTGATGCGGCGGTTCGCTTCCGTGCTCGGCAGCTTTGAGATGTCCGGCATGAAAATACGTAACCCCGCCTCCGGGGTCATCTGAATCCGTCCGTTCACGAGTTGCTCCTCATACCGCGTAAGGTCGAAGTCGAACCAGTCGTCCTGTGACGCGTCGATCAAAACAATGTCAGCCTGAGCCATTGTGAGTTTTCCAAGATTGACCGTGCCACCCTCCAGCCTAATGAAGTTTCGCCATTCTTTGACCTCTTTCACTTCCGGATGAGCGTCTCCAAAGACGGTGATCAGATCGCCAGTCTTGCTTCCTATGTGTACATCTGTGAGATCGCCGTGAATGGCCGGTGCAGGCAGGATCTGCTCCGGATCGATATATATGTCGTCGCCTTGGACCTTAACGTTGGTGGCGCCTTGGGCGCCGATCAGGTCCGCCACGTTGACATGAAACGATCGCACCAATGCCTTGACCGGAAGTTTCAGCACTCGTAGCTTTACCATGTGCAAACGTACCCGACCCTCGGGTGAGGCGGAAACGTCGCTGATCATTTCAATAGGGAGCGGTACGCCCTTGTGTAATGTGCCGTTCAGCTTCAAGCGCTCGCCTTGTGCGGCGAGAGAAACGTTCTCCAGCGGCGAGCCTTTTAGCAGGCCTCCGTTGAGGATGCCGCTGATGTCGGCCAGGCTGGTAGCGATGACGCCAGCCTGTATGTTCAGGACGAAGGAACTGGGCTCATCAAAGGACGGAATGCCACCGGATCGGGCAGGATGCATTTCAGCGCGCAACCACCTCACCCGCAACTGCAATCCCGGACGCTCGTTCAAGATGACATTGTGCATCAGCACCTTGGTTTGCGAGCCTGCGGAACTGTCTTTCGCAGTCCGGGAAGCTGATACCGGTTCTGCCTTCCTGGCCAGAGCGGCCGAGTTACCATTGCCAGCCGGCTTGGCTGACGCGGCCGGAACTCCTGCTTGCTGCGGCTTTGAACAGGATGCCAACAGCACCAGCGGCAAAAGAAAAAAGAGACGTCTTGCGAGCACTGTTTCCCTACCTGCGAAATCTCGTGATTGGCGTACGATGCGAGCATCTCCCGCATCGAGACGATCGCCCGTCTGCTGGTGAGATGCCAATTTACAACAATTTGTTCAAAGGCTGCGCAAGAAGTTCTGTGGCTGGGCTGCGAGGTTTTGGGGCGTGAGCGAGACCTAAGATGAGCCTGCCACTTCGGCAGCCGCTGAGAACCAGATCGCGGTGCAGGTGACTAGAAGCAGACGCTTGTGAGAATTCTAGTCAATTGCGCACGCGGTCCAGTAGGGCGCCGCTAGGGTCCAACAGCGAGACCTCCAGCGCGGGCACGCCAACCGCGTGGGTTGAGCAGCTCAGGCAAGGATCGTAGGCGCGCACCAGCGCCGAGACGCGATTCAGCATACCTTCTTCCAGCTTGCCGCCTCGAATGAAGTGCTCGCTCACCTGGCGCACGCCATTGCTGATGGCAACGTTGTTGTGACCCGTTGCGACAATGAGGTTTGCCCAGACGATTGCGCCTGTCTCGGCAACTTTGTAGTGATGAATCAACGTGCCGCGAGGCGCCTCGATCATTCCTACGCCTTCCAATGAATTGACTCCAGCCTCGGCGCGGACATGCGTATCGAGCACGTCCGGCTCTTGCAGCAGTACCTGCAGGGCTTCGAGGGCGTACATCACCTCGATCAAACGAGCATAGTGATACAGGAATGAGCTATGCGCCACGCGGCCAAAGCGCTGGCGAAACTCCATTAGCTCCGCATCGGCACGCGGCGTGCCCATCGCTTCAGCGACATTTATGCGCGCTAGCGGACCGACGCGATAAATGC